>JANRIU010000021.1:0-19415 GCA_033764615.1 Gemmatimonadales bacterium
GCGCGCCCGAGGCCGCCCCCGCCTGATGCCAGGGAGGCGCCACCTGCTGGCGGCGCTCCTGCTCGCGGGCACCGCGTGCGGCACCCGCGCGCCCGCGCCCGCCACGCCGCGCCCCGTCACGCGCCGCGAACCGTCGCCCAGCCCCGCTCCCACCCCGCGCGACCTCGCCGACCAGCGCATCGCCGACCTCGTCACCGAGGCCCTCGAGTTCGATGCCCGCGCCGACCCGCCCGACTCGCTCTATGCGCCGGGCGCGTCCGTCGTCGCCGACGGACTCGCGCGCGCCGGCTTCCCGCGCCTCGCCGGCGTGCAGCCCGGCGATCGCGTGCAGGTCGCGGCGGTGGAGGTGCGGCTGGTGGGGGAGGTGGGCTTCGCCACCGTGCGCTACGCGTGGCTGTCCGGCATGGGAGGGACGACCGGCGAGGGCCAGGCCTCCCTCGTCGCCGCACCCGCGCGGGACGGCGGGTGGCGGATCGTGCAGCTGCACAGCTCGACCCCGCGCCGCGCCGGGCCCTGAGCCCGGCGCCGCGCGCCGCCGTCAGACCGACGTCTCCGACGCCTTGCCCGAGACCATCTCGCGGATGCGGGCCGCGGTCTCCGGCGCGATCACCTTCAGCCCCAGATAGATCAGCCACCCCCAGAACGCCCACACCGCGACCGTGATGAGGATCCCGAGGAGACCCCCGAGGACGCCCATGATGATCCGCAAGGCGAGCATCGCCACGACCGCGAACACGGCGAATCCGAACAGCGTGCGCATGGTTGGTATCCTTTCGGGTCCGTCAGCCTGCTGACGACACAGCTTACGCACGCCGTGTCACCGGAGTTTCAGAACGGAACATGACGCAGTCGCCGGATGTCGTGGTCATCGGAGGCGGGGTGGTCGGCGCGGCGTGCGCGCGCGAGCTCGCGCGCGCGGGGCGGCGGGTCACCCTGCTCGAGCGGGGCGCGCGCGGCGGCGAAGCCTGGCGCGCCGCCGCGGGGATGCTGGCGCCGCAGATCGAGGCGCGGCAGGACGACCTGCTGTTCGACTTCGCCCTCGCCGGCCGCGAGCGGTATCGGGCACTGCAGGGCGAGCTCCTCGGCACGACCGGCATCGACATCGGCGTCTGGTACGGCGGCATCGCGCGCCTCGCGGCCGACGAGGACGACGCGACCGTGCTCCGGCAGCGCGTGGCGTGGCAGCGGCAGGCCGGCCAGATGGTCGACTGGCTCGACCCCGACGAGGTGCGGGCGCGCTGGCCGTGGACGGGCCCGGCGGCCGGCGCGCTCTGGGCGCCGCACGAGGGCGGCCTCGAGCCCGACCGCCTCGTGGAGGCGCTGCGCCGCGACGCCGTCGCCGCGGGCGCGGTACTCGTCGCCGACGAGGCGCGGCTGGTCGAGACGGCGCATGGCCGCGTCACCGCCGTCGCCGGGCGTGAGCGCTACCCGTGCGATGCGGTGGTGGTCGCGGCGGGCGCCTGGAGCCCGCTCGTGGCCGGCCTCGGGCGGCCGCTGCCGGTCGCCCCGGTGCGCGGCCAGATGGCGGCGCTGCCGTGGCCCGCCGACCTGCCGCGCGCCATCGTCTACCATCGCGACTGCTACGTCGTCCACCGCGCCGGCGAGGCGATCGTCGGCTCCACGATGGAGCACGCCGGCTTCGACGCCGAGGTGACGTCGGCCGGGCTCGAGCGCCTGCTCGAGGCAGCGGGGCGCATCGCGCCCGTCTTCCGCGGCGTCCCCCCGCTCCGCACGTGGGCCGGCCTCCGTCCCATCACCGCCGACGGTTTGCCGCTGCTCGGCGCCGAGCCGCGCTGTGGCGGGCTCTGGTACGCCACCGGGCACGGCCGCAACGGCATCCTGCTCGCGGGCATCAGCGGTCTCGTGCTGCGCCAGCTGATGGACGGGGAACCGCCGGCCGTCGAGGGGTGGCGCGCGATGGCGCCCGAGCGGTGCTTCGCGTGGTGACGGCGCGGACGCTCCTCGCCGCGGCGCTCGTCGGCCTCGCGTGCGCCGGCCCCGCCCGCGCGCAGCAGGCCGACGCGCTGCGCGACCGCGAACAGCGCCGCGCCTGGCTGCTCGGGGACCCGACGTCGCCCCGCTTCGCGATCAGCCGCACGCCGCTCGGCACCGGCCTCTCGCTCGGCCCCGCGGACGCCGACGTGCCGCTCGGCGGCGTGGCACGGCAGCGGCTCGTCCCCGCGCCGGGCGGCGCGCGGCTGGAGGGCGGCGCGTCCAGCGGCCTGCTGCGCGCCGGCGGCGTGCTCGCGGTCGGCGCGTATCGCCTGCGCCTCGAGGACGGCGCCGCGGGGCGCACCGTCGTCGCCTTCGCCCCGAGGAGCGATGCCCCGGCGCCCGCGTGGTGGCCCTACGCGCCGGGCGCCGCGAGCACGGTGCCGCTCGTGCCGCCGCCGGCCCGCGCGAGCCTCCGGCTCATGGGCCCCGACGGCCGCGAGGCGCTCGCCGAGGAGGCGGGCACGGTGCGCCTCGCGATCGGCGGTGGCGCCGCCACGCTCGCCGTGCGCGCGTTCCCCGGCGACGACCCGGAGGAGCGCGAGCTGCTCGTCTACTTCCAGGACGCCACGAACGACGCGGGGAGCTATCCGGCGGGCCGCTGGCTCGCGCTCGAGCCGGCGGGCGACGGCCGTGTGCGCGTCGACCTCAATCGCGCGTTCAACCCGCACTGCGCGTATTCGAGCGCGTTCCCCTGCCCGGTGCCGTGGCGCGGCAACCGGGTCGCGACGCGCGTCGAGGCCGGCGAGCAGTACGTGCTGCGCAAGGCGTCGCTGCCCGCGCTGCCGCCGCCGACGCGCCTCGCCGGCCCGTGGCGGGCCCAGCTCGACCTCGCGGGCGCGCCGCTCCGCTTCACGCTGGAGCTGTCGGGGCGCGGTGCGACGCTCGCCGCGCGGTTCTGCAACGGCGGCTCGTGCGAGCCCGTCACGAGCGCGCGGCTCGTCGGCGACTCGCTGCTGCTCCGCCACGAGGAGTACGACGCCACGGTGGCGCTCGCGATCCGCGGCGACTCGCTCACCGGCCTGTACCGCAACGTCGGCAACCGCGGCCCGCGCGTGATCCCGGTGCGCGCCGCGCGCGGCCGCTGGCCGGTCGAGCGGCCGTCGCCGCGCCTCGCCGGCCGCTGGGACGCATGGCTCGAGGGCGGCACGGCGCCGAGTCCGCGCGTGTTCGAGCTGCGCGACACCCCGCGCGGCGTCGAGGGGACCGTGATCACCAACAGCGGCGACTACGGCACCTTCTGGGGCGGGGCGCAGGGCGACTCGGTGTGGTTCGGACACTTCGACGGCGCCTTCGTGTACCTCGTCACCGCGCACCTCGAGGGGGACACGCTGCGCGGCACCTTCCACGCGGGGCTCCGCACGCAGACGCCGTTCCGCGCCACGCGCAGCACCGGCGCCCGCCACCTGGTGCCGCCCACCGAGCTCGTGCAGGCCGACACCGCCCCGTTCCGCTTCGCCTTCCGCGACCTCGACGGCCGCCTCGTGACGCAGGACGACGCGCGCTTCCGCGGCAAGGTCGTCCTCGTCGACCTCTTCGGCACCTGGTGCCCCACCTGCCACGAGGCCGCCCCGGTCCTGGCCGACCTCCGCCGGCGCTACGGCGCGCGCGGCCTCGAGGTGGTCGGCCTCGCCTACGAGGTGAGCGGGGACACCGCGCAGGATGCCGCGCTCGTGCGCCGCTACCGCGACAAGTTCGCGCTCGACTTCCCGCTCCTGCTCGCCGGCGTGAACGTGACCGAGGCGGTGCAGGCATCGCAGCCGCAGCTCCGCAACGCCGGCGCCTTCCCCACGACGCTCTTCCTCGGCCGCGACGGACGGGTGCGGCGCGTGCACGCGGGCTTCTACGGGCCGGCGACGGGGGCGGCGCACGCGCGCCTCGTCGAGGAGTTCCGGCGCGAGGTCGAGCGGCTCCTCGCCGAGCGCTGACGCGGGGCCTGCCGCCCGCCCGCGCCGCCCTTAGCTTTCGCCCGTTTCCCGCCCCCGTCCCCGGAGCCTCATGGCCGGTCTCCTCGACCGGGACCGCATCATCGCGGCCCCGGACTTCAATCGATGGCTCGTCCCGCCCGCGGCGCTCGCCATCCACCTGAGCATCGGCCAGGCCTACGCCTTCTCGGTCTTCAAGCTCCCGCTCACCAGGGTGCTGGGCGTCGCAGAGAGCGCCCCGGGCGACTGGACGCAGAAGCAGCTCGCCTGGGTGTTCACCCTCGCCATCGTCTTCCTCGGCCTCTCCGCCGCGTTCGGCGGCCGCTGGCTCGAGCGCGTCGGCCCGCGAAAGAGCGGCGTCATCGCCGCGTGCTGCTGGGGCAGCGGCTTCCTGCTGGCGGCCCTCGCCGTCCACGTCCACAATGTGTGGCTGCTCTACCTCGGCTACGGCATCATCGGTGGCTGCGGCCTCGGCCTCGGCTACATCACCCCGGTCTCCACGCTGATCAAGTGGTTCCCGGACCGGCGCGGCCTCGCCACCGGCATGGCGATCATGGGCTTCGGCGGCGGTGCCATGATCGCGAGCCCGCTCTCGCAGCAGCTCATGGAGCGCTTCGCCACGCCCGCATCCGTCGGCGTGAAGGAGACGTTCCTGCTGCTGGGCGCCGTCTACTTCGTCTTCATGCTCGGCGGCGCGTTCCTCTTCCGCCTCCCGCCCGCAGGGTGGCGCCCGGCCGGCTGGACGCCGCCCGCCCAGCAGGCACGCGCCATGGTCACCACGGCCAACGTGCACGCCGACATGGCGATCCGCACCCCGCAGTTCTACCTGCTGTGGGCCGTGCTCTTCCTCAACGTGACCGCCGGCATCGGCATCCTCGAGCAGGCCGCGCCGATGATCCAGGAGATGTTCCCGGGCGTCGTGACGGCGGGCGCGGCGAGCGGCTTCGTCGGCCTGCTCTCCCTCTTCAACATGGGCGGGCGCTTCTTCTGGTCGTCCCTCTCGGACAAGCTCGGGCGCAAGCTCACGTACGGCATCTTCTTCGGCATCGGCCCGCTGCTCTACGCGGCGATCCCCGCCGCGGGGCGCGCGGGCAGCGTCCTCCTCTTCGTGTCCGCCTGCGCCGTCATCCTCACGATGTACGGCGGCGGCTTCGCGACCATCCCCGCGTACCTCGCCGACATGTTCGGCACGCAGCACGTCGGCGCCATCCACGGGCGGCTGCTGACGGCGTGGTCCTGCGCCGGCGTCGCCGGCCCGGTGCTCGTGAACGAGCTGCGCCAGGCACGGCTCGACGCCGGGCTCGCCGGGGCCGACGTCTACGGCCTCACGATGTACCTGATGGCGGGCCTGCTGGTGGCGGGATTCGTCTGCAACCTGCTCGTGCGGCGCGTGGATGAGCGATTCCACATGAGCGACGCCGACCTCGCCGCCGAGCGTGGCGCTCCCTCGGAGGCGCACTGATGCCGGAGCGTCGGGGGCGGGGCACGGCGGAGTGGACGCTGGTCGCCGTCTGCTGGGCCGTGGTGCTCGTGCCGCTCGCGTGGGGGGTGCTGCAGACGGTGCAGAAGGCGGCAAAGCTGTTCCAGTAGCGGGACTTGCGCGACCGGTGCAGCGCCGGCCGGAGGGATCGCGCAGGACACGCCAATTGTCACGTACCCTTGACTGTACAGATGGTTTCCGCATCTTCCTGACCATTCCTGAGACGGGCGCTTCGGCCCGGGCTTCGGGGTTCGTTCGGACAGCGATGGAGTGGAACACGGATGATCCACTGGAACCCTGTGGGTTGTCGCAATCGAAACTGCATGGTCCCGGCCCATCGCTCCGGGCACACGATCAGCCGTTCGGTCCCGCTTGCGGGCGCCGGGCGGCTTTTTCGTGGCGAGTAGCACCACCTTCACAGGAGGAGTCGGCATGAAGCGGTATGCACTGTTTGTGGGGCTGGCCCTGGCGGCCGCGCCGTCGGCGGAAGCCCAGCTCACGATGCAGATGGGGAACGGCTGGAACTTCACGTTCGCGGGCAACGTGAACGCGTTCTACACCTACGGCCGCACGCAGACGCAGCCGACGAACGCGGCGGGCGCCGCGGTCGGCAACACGGTGGACGCCGACTACAGCGGCGTGGGCACCGGCCTGCTGCCCGCGTTCGCCACGTTCGCGGCGAAGGGCAAGGAGGGCAACACGGACCTCGGCGTGCACTTCGGCTTCGCGCCGCAGGTGTCCGCGGGCAACAACGTCGCCTCGATGTTCGGTGCGCAGGCCGCCGGCGCCCAGATCGATATGCGTCAGGTGTTCGCGACGATCGGCGGCGAGTGGGGCACGATCCTGGCCGGTAAGGAGCTCGGCCTCTTCCAGCGCGGCAACCTCGTCAACGACATGACGCTCTTCGGCGTCGGCCCGACGGGCGGCTTCCGCGGCACCGGCCTCGGCCGCATCGGCTACGGCTACCTCTACACCGACTTCCGCGGCCAGTTCACGTACTCGACCGCCGCCGGCAAGCCGGGCCAGTTCTCGATCGGCATCTTCGAGCCGATCGCGGTCGGCAACTTCACCTCGATGCAGCTGCCCCGCGTCGAGTTCGAGGCGACGTACGGCGGCAAGGCCGGCGAGAACGGCAAGTACAACGTCTACGTCAGCGGCGCGGCGCAGACCGCCAAGACCGCCGCCTCCGGCGGCACGAGCCTGACGTCGGCCGGCATCGCCGGCGGCTTCAAGGCCGACTTCTCCGGCTTCTCGATCGGCGCGGCCGGCTTCTACGCCAACGGCATGGGCTCGCTCTTCATGGGCAACCTCGGCGGCCAGACCGTCGCGAACGACCCGGCCGTCGGCGGCACGTTCCTCGGCAACAACAACGCCCGCACCTCGTTCGGCTACTACGGCCAGGTCGGCTACCAGCCGAAGGACAGCAAGGTCTCGTTCGGCATCAGCTACGGCTCGAACCAGGTGGACCTCGCGACGGGCGAGAACAACCAGAACCAGCTGAAGAAGCGCACCAGCATCACGGGCCTCATCACCTACCAGGTGACGAAGAGCTACCGGTTCGTCTTCGACGGCACGTACTTCGACAACAAGAACCAGGCTGGCACCACGACCCTGAAGGGCTACCAGGGCTCGGCCGGCATCATGCTCTTCTACTGAGCCTCGGCTCGGTGGGAACGCGAAGGGCGGCGCCTCGGCGCCGCCCTTTTCGTTTCCCGGCCCCGCGGGCCCGGCGCCCCTACTGCACCTCGCCGCAGCCGGCGCCCACCTCGCGCGCGAGGGCGAGCGTCGCCTCGCGGCCCGGGTCGAGCTCGGTGCGCGGGCCCGCGTAGGTGCGCAGCTCGCGCGCGACGAACACCTTGATGGCGAGCGGCATCGACTGCGCACGGACCGCCTCGAAGGTCAGGCGGTCGGCCGTGCGGTAGAGGCGCATGTCGCCACCGGGATTCGGCGTCTCGATCGTCTTGTCCGCCTCCACCAGCCCGTCGACCGTGTCCTTGCGCAGCACCTTCCAGCCACGCTTCTCGAGCGCGGCGCTGAGGCAGAGGACCGTCTCCTGCATGGGGGCGGAGCCCATCAGGGTCGGCACGCCGCGCGGCGCCCCCCCCTGTCCCGTCGCCGAGGCACAGGCGCCCAGCAGCGTGCTCCCGGCCAGCGCCGCCCATCGCATCGTCATCGTCACCCGGAATCTCCCCGTTGGGGGTCAATGGAATCAGGGACGAAAACATATAGCTTTCGGCTTCCGCAGGAACGCAGGGGCGCCACCGCCCCGGGAGACAGGCCGACACGTGGCTTCACCGCTGGTCCAGCTCACCCGCTCCATCCCCGCCCCGGCCGCCGTGCCGGCGCCGCCCCCGCTCACGCAGGTCCCCCGCAAGCCGTCGTGGCTCATGGTGCCTGCCCCCGGCGGGCCGACGTACCTCGAGGTGCGCGGGCTGATGCGGGAACTCGGGCTGCACACGGTCTGCGAGGAGGCGCGCTGCCCGAACATCGGGGAGTGCTGGGAGCACAAGGCCGCCACCTTCATGATCCTGGGGGACACGTGCACGCGGAACTGCGCCTACTGCGCGGTCGGCCATGGCACGCCGGCGCCGTACGACCCCGTCGAGCCGGTGCGGCTCGCCGAGGCGGTGGAGCGGCTCGGGCTGCGGCACGTGGTGATCACCTCGGTGGACCGCGACGACCTGCCGAACGGCGGCGCGGAGGCGTTCGCCGCCTGCATCCGCGAGATCCGCTCGCGCCTCCCCGAGACGAGCGTCGAGGTGCTCATCCCCGACTTCAAGGGCTCGGATGCGGCGCTGGCGCTCGTGCTCGACGCGGAACCCGACATCCTCAACCACAACCTCGAGACGGTGGAGCGCCTCTACCGCCTCGCCCGCCCGGGCGGCCGCTACGATCGCGCGCTCCGCCTGCTGGCCCGCGCCCGCGCGCTCCGGCCGGACGGCCTCACCAAGGCCGGCATCATCCTCGGCCTCGGCGAGGAATGGGACGAGGTCGTGGTGGCCATGGAAGACCTCCGCCGGAGCGACGTGAACATCCTGACCCTCGGCCAGTATCTCCGGCCCGGCCCCGCGCACCTTCCGGTCACACGCTGGTGGACGCCCGACGAGTTCGCCGAGCTCGCGGCCGTCGGCCGCCGCCTCGGCTTCGCGCATGTGCAGGCCAGCCCCCTCACCCGATCGAGCTACCACGCATGGGAGCAGGTGGACCGGGCCGTCGCCGCCCTGGAGGTCGCCTGATGGCCACCGCCGTCGCCGCCGACCAGCCGCCCGCCGTCGACGCCGCCACCGCCGAGCGGTGGCGCGACTGGCTGCGGCAGATGGTGCTCATCCGCCGCTTCGAGGAGAAGGTCGGCGAGGCCTACTCGCTCGGGAAGATCGGCGGCTTCTGCCACCTCTAC
Organism: Gemmatimonadales bacterium; assembly: GCA_033764615.1. GTDB lineage: Bacteria > Gemmatimonadota > Gemmatimonadetes > Gemmatimonadales > GWC2-71-9 > JANRIU01. The sequence continues at coordinate 8,795 of JANRIU010000021.1, forward strand.
ATCGGGCAGGAGGCCGTCGCGGTCGGCTCCATCGCCGCGCTCCGCCCCGACGACATGATCACCGCCAGCTACCGCGAGCACGGCCACGCGCTCGCGCGCGGCATGAGCTCGCGCGCCGTGATGGCCGAGCTCTTCGGCAAGGCCGCCGGCTGCTCCCGCGGCAAGGGCGGGTCGATGCACCTGTTCGACGCGTCGCTCGGCTTCTTCGGCGGGCACGGCATCGTCGGCGGGCACATCCCGCTCACCACCGGCATGGCGTTCGCCGCCAAGTACCGCGGCGGCGACCAGGTCGGCGTCTGCTACTTCGGCGAGGCCGCCGTGAACAACGGCGCCTTCCACGAGGCGCTCAACATGGCGGCGCTCTGGAAGCTCCCCGCCATCTACATCTGCGAGAACAACCGCTACGGCATGGGCACCGCCCTCGAGCGCGCCAGCGCCGTGTTCGACATCTCCGAGCGCGCCCGCCAGTACGACATGGCCAAGGAGGCCGTGGACGGGCAGGACGTGCTCGCCGTCTTCGAGGCGATGACGCGCGCCGTCGAGCGCGCGCGCGCGCGGCACGAGCCGACGCTGCTCGAGATCCGCACGTACCGCTTCATGGGCCACTCGATGTCCGACCCGATCCACGGGCACTACCGGACGCGCGAGGAGGTCGAGGAGCAGAAGCGGCGCGACCCCATCCACGGCTGGCAGGCGCGCCTCGAGCAGTGGGGCCTCCTCGACGGCGACCAGCTCAAGCGCCTGGAGACCGGCGTGCTCCACGAGGTGGACGACGCCTTCCTCTTCGCGGAGGAGGCGCCCGACCCGGACGCCGGCGAGCTGTTCACCGACGTGTACGCCGGCCCGCGGGCGGACCACTGATGCCCGTCCTCACGTACCGCGACGCCCTCAACCACGCGCTCCGCGAGGAGATGCGCCGGGACGACCGCGTCTTCCTGATGGGCGAGGAGGTCGGCCAGTACAACGGCGCCTACAAGGTGAGCCGCGGCCTGCTCGACGAGTTCGGCCCGCGCCGCGTGGTCGACACGCCGATCACCGAGCTCGGCTTCGCCGGCCTCGGCGTCGGCGCCGCGATGGCCGGGCTCCGCCCCGTCATCGAGTTCATGACGTGGAACTTCGCGCTGCTCGCCATCGACCAGGTGATCAACGCCGCGGCCAAGATGCGCTACATGTCCGGCGGCCAGTGCGCGGTGCCGATGGTCTTCCGCGGCCCCGGCGGCGCGGCGCTCCAGCTCGCGGCGCAGCACTCGCAGGCGTTCGAGTCGTTCTACGCGCACATCCCCGGCCTCAAGGTGGTCGCCCCCGCGACGCCGGCCGACGCGAAGGCGCTCCTGAAGAGCGCCATCCGCGACGACGACCCGATCGTGTTCATCGAGGGCGAGATGCTCTACAACACGAAGGGCGAGGTGCCCGAGGGGGACGACGTCACCGCGCCGATCGGCGTCGCCGACGTGAAGCGCGCGGGCGGCGACGTCACGCTCGTGTGCCACTCGAAGACGGTCGGCGTCGCGCTCAAGGCCGCCGAGCAGCTCGCCGAGGCGGGGATCGGCGCCGAGGTGCTGGACCTCCGCACCATCCGCCCGCTCGACGAGGCGGCGATCCTCGCCTCGGTGACGAAGACGCACCGCTGCGTCGTCGTCGAGGAGGGGTGGCACTTCTGCGGCGTCGGCGCGCAGGTCGTCGACGTGATCCAGCGCGACGCGTTCGACGAGCTCGACGCGCCCGTGCTGCGCGTGACCGGGGCGGACGTCCCCATGCCGTACAACAAGCATCTCGAGAAGGCGGCGAAGGCCGACGTCGCGAAGACGGTCGCGGCGGCTCGCAGGGTCCTCTACCTCGACTGACGCGCATGCCGACCAGGGTGGTGATGGAGGCGCTCTCCCCGACGATGGAGGAGGGCCGCCTCGTGGAGTGGAAGAAGCAGCCGGGCGATGCCGTCGCTGCGGGGGACGTGCTGGCCGAGGTGGAGACGGACAAGGCGGTGATGGAGCTGGTGGCGCGCGCAGGTGGCACGCTGCTGACGCACCTGGTCCCCGTCGGCACGACGGTCCCGGTCTCGCAGCCTGTCGCCTGGATCGGCGAGGCGGGCGAGGCCGTGCCCGGCGCCGCCGCCGCCGCTCCCGCTCCCGCGGCCACCCCGACCGCCGCTCCCGGCCCCCGGCCCCAGGCCCCTGGCGCCCCGGCTCCCGGCCCCCAGCCCCCCGCGTCCCCCGCCCGCCGCCTCAAGGCGTCGCCGCTCGCCCTGCGCCTCGCCGCCGAGCGCGGCATCGACCTCGACCGCGTGCGCGGCTCGGGCCCCGACGGCCGCATCGTCCTGCGCGACATCGAGGCCGCGACGCCGAGCGGTCGCACGAGCGAGATGCCGGCGCTGCGCGCCGAGGACGTGATGGTGATCACGGGGAGCCATGCGACGCCGGCGGTGGCCGCGGCCCCGGTCACCATCCCCGCGCCCGCCTCCGACGGCTTCGCCGACGTGCCGCTCACGCAGATGCGGAAGGCGATCGCGCGGCGCCTGGTGCAGTCGCTCGGCCCGATCCCGACCTTCTACCTCACGGCCGAGGCCGATGTCGAGCGCCTCTGGGAGGCGCGGCAGGCGCTCAACGCCGCGGGCGGTGCCAAGGTGTCGGTCAACGACATCGTGCTCAAGGCGGTCGCCACGGCGCTGCGGCAGCACCCCGCCTGCAACGCGTGGTGGATGGACGACCGCATCCGCCAGTGGGCGGACGTCCACCTCGGCATGGCCGTCGCGACGGACGACGGCCTGATCACGCCGGTCATCCGCCACGCACACGCGAAGTCGCTGCGCGCCATCGCCGCGGAGAGCGCCGACCTCGTCGCGCGCGCGAAGGCCCGCAAGCTCGGGCCCGACGAGTACACGGGTGCCACCTGCTCCGTCTCCAACCTCGGCATGCTCGGCATTGACGAGTTCACGGCGATCATCAACCCGCCCGAGGCCGCGATCCTGGCCGTCGGGCGCGTGGCGGAGCAGCCCGTCGTGCACGAGGGCGCCGTCGTCGTGCGGCGCCGCATGCGCGTCACGCTGTCCTGCGACCACCGCGTCATCGACGGCGCGGTCGGCGCCCGTTTCCTCCAGTCGCTCGTCGGGATGCTCGAGAACCCGCTGGCGATGGTCTGACCCAGGAGTCCCCCGTGGCAGAGTCCTTCGACGTCATCGTGGTCGGCGGCGGCCCCGCCGGCTATGTCTGCGCCATCCGCGCCGCCCAGCTCGGCCTCTCGGTGGCCGTGGCCGAGCGCGAGAAGCTCGGCGGCGTCTGCGTGAACATCGGCTGCATCCCCACCAAGGCGCTCCTGCACAGCGCGCTCGTCGCCACCCTCGTGAAGAAGGAGGCGAAGGAGCTCGGCGTGCTCACCGGCGAGGTGACCACCGACTACGGCGTGGCGATGAAGCGCAGCCGCCGCGTGTCGGACCAGAACAGCAAGGGCGTCGAGTTCCTGATGAAGAAGCACAAGGTCACCGTGCTCAAGGGCCAGGCGACGCTCGGCCCCGCGCGGCAGGTGAAGGTGGGGAGCACGACGTACACCGCCGCGAAGGCCGTCGTCCTCGCCACCGGCTCGCGCGTGAAGGGGCTGCCGCAGGCCGGCCTGCCGCTCGACGGCAAGGTGGTCATCAGCTCCGACGAGGCGCTCTTCCTCGAGCGCGCCCCGGCGTCGCTCTGCGTCGTCGGCGCGGGCGCCGTCGGCTGCGAGTTCGCCGACATCTTCGAGGCGTTCGGCACGAAGGTGACCCTCGTGGAGGCGCTCCCGCGCATCCTGCCGATCGAGGACGCGGAGAGCAGCGAGCTCCTGCGCAAGAGCTACCAGAAGCGCGGGATCCAGGTGCTGGAGGGCGCGAAGATCGCCGCCGCCGAGGTCCGCGCCGACGGCGTGACGCTCACCGTCGAGGCGAAGGGCCAGTCGCACACCGTCGCCGTCGAGAAGGTGCTCGTCGCCGCCGGGCGCGCGGTGAACACCGAGGGCCTCGGCCTCGAGGCGGCCGGCGTGCAGCTCACCGACCGCGGCTTCATCAAGGTCGACCTCGCGACGCTGCAGACGACGGCGCCGGGCGTCTACGCCATCGGCGACGTCGCCGGCCCGCCGATGCTCGCGCACAAGGGGAGCCGCGAGGGCGTGCACGTGGCGGAGGTGATCGCCGGGCACCACCCGCGGCCGATCAACTACCAGAACGTGCCGAGCGTGACGTACTGCCATCCCGAGGTGGCGTCGATCGGCCTCAACGAGGACCAGGCGAAGGCGCAGGGGCTCGACTACACCATCGGCCGATTCCCGCTCTCCGCCAACGGCCGCGCGCGCGCCGCCAACGAGACCGACGGCTTCGTGAAGATCATCCGCGACGCGAAGTACGGCGAGATCCTCGGCGCGCACGTGGTGGCGGCGCACGCCTCCGAGATGATCCACGAGCTGGTCGTGGCGAAGGAGAACGAGTACACCGTCGCCGAGCTCGACCTCGCGATCCACGCGCACCCGACGCTCAGCGAGGCGATCGCCGAGGCGGCGCTCGACTCGCTCGGCCGCGTCATCCACATCTAGCGCGGTGTCCCTGCCGCCGCCGGAGGCGCCCCCCGAGGAGGTGCTGCCCCACGCACCGCCGCTCCCCGACGGGCGCGATCCGGTGGTGGTGGCGTTCTTCGGCACGCTCGGGGGCATCCTGGTCGGCAGCGCGGTCGCCGCCGTCGTGCTCTTCGCCGTGGCGGTGCTGCGCTCCGGGTTCTTCCCATCGCTCGATGCCGCCGCCGTCGCCCCGGCCGCCGATGCGACGGCCAGCCGTGCGGCGCTCCTCGCCTTCGCCGTGCTGGTCGCCGGGTCGCTCGGCGCCATGCTCTTCGGCGGCCTCACCAGCTGGCTCCTCCTCGAGCACGTGGGCACCATCGGCCGCCGCGGCTCGCTCGCGCTCGTGGCGGCGCTCGGCAGCGTCATCGCGATGGCGATCGCGGTCCCCGTGAACGAGTTCCTCGGCCAGGGCGGGCTCCTCGGCCTCGCCGCGCTGGCGGCGCTGCTCGCGTGGCGCGCCATCGAGGCGGCGCGGCGCCTGCCCGCGCCGGGCGCACCGACGCCATCGTGAGCGACCGGCTGCTCGTCGCGTCGCTCGGGCGGCAGCCGTACGCCGCCGTGCTCGAGCTGCAGCGGCGGCTCTGCCGCGAGCGCGTCGAGGGCCTGCGCACCGAGGACCTGCTGCTGCTGGTCGAGCACGATCCGGTCGTGACGCTCGGGCGCGGCTTCCGCGCCACCAGCCTCCCGGATGGCGGCGCGGCGCTGCGGGCGCGCGGCGTGGACGTCGTGGAGGTGGAGCGCGGCGGCGACGTCACGTGGCACGGCCCCGGCCAGCTCGTCGGCTACCCGATCGTGCACCTGTCGGAGCATCGCGAGGACCTGCACTGGTACCTGCGCACCTTGGAGCGCGCGCTCATCGACGCGCTGCGCACCCTCGGCGTGCGCGCGGAGGCGCGGCCGGGGCTGACGGGTGTGTGGGCGGCGGGCGGGAAGGTCGCGTCGATCGGCGTGCACGTGAAGCGGTGGGTCACGCTCCATGGCTTCGCGCTGAACGTCACCACCGCGCCCGACGCCTTCGACGGGATGGTGCCGTGCGGCATCGACGGCGTCACGATGACGAGCGTCGCGCGCGAGCTCGGCACCGCCGACCCGCGGCTGTGGGAGGCGGCGCACCATGCAGTGACGAACGCGTTGGGGCGCGCGTTCCTCCGCGCGCCCCACGACGTGCCGCCCGCTTCCCTCGCCGCCGCCGAGCCGGACGCCGTCAGTCGCTGATCGTCGCGGCCGGCGCCTCCCCGAACCGCTCCATGAACCGCCCGAACACCCGGATCCCGTCGTGGAGCTGCGACAGGTCGAGCTTCTCGTTGGGGCTGTGCAGCCCGTCGTCCGGCAGGCCGATGCCCGTGAGCATCACGGGCGCGCCCTCGCGCCCGAGCTCGGGCACGATCGGGATGGAGCCGCCGGCGCGCACGCGCACCGCCTTCCGCCCCGTGACCTCCTCGAAGGCCGCGTCGAGCACCGCGAAGCACGGCGCGTCGACCGCCACCTGCACCGGGTCGCCGCCGTGGTGCGGCTTCACGGTCACCTCCGCCCAGCTCGGCACCAGCTTCTGCGCGCGCCGTTCCAGCATGTGCAGCACGAGCTCGTAGGGCAGCCCGGGGACGAGCCGCAGCGAGACCTTCGCGGCCGCCGTGGCCGGGATGACGGTCTTGGCCCCGGCGCCGGTGAAGCCGCCCATGATGCCGTGGATCTCGAACGTGGGCAGCGCCCAGGTGCGCTCGAGGATCGTGCGGTCGGCCAGCCCCGTCGCCGCGCGCGCGGTCATCTCGTGGCCGATGAAGCGCTGCTCGTCGAACGGCAGCGCGGCCCACCCCGCCAGCTCCTCGTCGCCCGGCGGCACCACCCGCTTGTACAGCTTGGGGATGCGGATCTTTCCCTTCCGCGACTTGAGGTCGCCGAGGAGCCGGACCAGCGTCTCGAGCGCGTTGGGGGCGACGCCACCGTACGTGCCCGAGTGCAGGTCGCGCTGCAGGGTGCGCACGTGCAGCTCGGCGTAGCAGAGGCCGCGGAGCGCGGTGTAGACGGCCGGCCATCCGGGCGCCCAGTAGCTCATGTCGGCCACGAGCGCCGCGTCGGCGCGCACGAGGTGCGGCTCGCGCGCGAGGAGCTCCGGCAGCACGTGGCCGCCGCACTCCTCCTCCCCCTCAACGAGGAAGTGCACGTTGCACGGCGGCAGGCCGTCGGGCCCGCGCACCGCCTCGTACGCCTTGATCAGGGCGTAGAGCTGGCCCTTGTCGTCCGCGGTGCCGCGACCGTACAGGCGGCCCTCGCGCACCGTCGGCTCGAACGGCGGCGTGAGCCACTCGTCGAGCGGATCGGGCGGCTGCACGTCGTAGTGGCCGTAGCAGAGGAGGGTCGGCTTGCCGGGCTGGTGCGGGCTCGCGGCCCACACCACCGGGTGGCCGTCGCCCTCGATGAGCCGCACGACCTCGAAGCCGAGGCGGTGGAACTCGTGGCACAGCCACTCCGCCGCGCGCCAGCAGTCGCCCTTGTGCTGCGGCAGCGCGCTGACGGACGGGATGCGGAGGAACTCGGACAGCTCGCCGACCAGCCGGTCGGCCTGGGTGACGGGGAAGTCGAGGTCCATGCCTGAAGTTAGCGCAGGGCAGCGTCGAGCCGCGCGAACGCGGAATCGCCCGGCGCGCCGGCCACGACCGCCCGCAGCGCCGCGACCGACGCGCGCACGTCGGCGCCATGGCGCGCGTGCCACGCCGCGAAGGCGTCGAGCCGCGTGCGATACGTGAGCACGCCCACCAGGCGCGCATTGTTCACTGGCCGGTCGGCCAGCGGCCCCACGCGGAGCACCCGCAGCTCCGCGGCGACCGGCCCCGCCAGCTCCGCGCGCGCCCAGCGTCCGGCCTCCGCGCGCACGCGCTCGAGCGCCTCGCCCGTCGGCCGCGTGGCGTACGCCGAGTCCAGCCGGGCGACGAGCCGCGCGTAGAAGCGACCGAGCGCCTGCTCGTCGTGGAAGCGGTCGGCGGCGCGGCGCGCGAGCGTGCCGTCGCCCCGGGCGCGGAAGAACGCCTCGGCGGCCGCGTAGCCCGCGTACTGGGCGAACGACTCGTTGAACGGCACGGCGCCAGGCACCCACAGCGTGTTGTGCGCCAGCTCGTGGAAGACGAGCGCCGCCATCTCGACCGAGTCGCGCGCCAGCGCGGTCGAGAGGAGCGGGTCCTCGAACCAGCCGAGCGTGGAGAACGCCGCCGCGGGCCAGAGGTACGTGTCGTAGCCGCGCGCCTCGAGCGCCGACGCCTCGGCGCGCGCCGCCGCGAGGTCGAAGAAGCCCTTGTACGGCACGCGCCCCACCACCGGGAACCACCACGTGTACGGCTCGAGCCGGTCGCGCGGCGCCGCGGTGACGTTGAGCACGAGCGTGTCGCGCCCGAGGTCCGTGTACTGGCGGTACGTGGTGCCAGCGGCGAAGCCGAGCGTCGCCGCGAAGTCTCGCGCGTCGAGCACGATCCGCAGCAGGCCGCGCCGTTCGGCGGAGAGGCCGGGGTCCGCGAGCACGTCCGCGATGGGACGCCGGCGCCACAGGATGCGCGCCTCCTCCGCCGCGGCGCGGAGCACGAAGCGCACGTCGCGTGAGGCCAGCAGCACCGTGAGGAGCGCGCCCGAGAGGCCGAGCAGGAGGAGGCGGAGTCTCCGGGAGGGCGAGGGCGACATGAAGCGCGCTAAGTTATTGCGCCACAACAACTTTGACAACCCATCCGCACTCCGATAGCTTCCCCCGCATGGCAGCGACCGATTGGCTCGACCGGGTCCGCTTCGGCCCGGACGGGCTCGTCGTCGTGGTGGCGCAGGAGCATCGCACGGGGGACGTGCTGATGGTCGCCTGGGCCAACCGGGAGGCGCTGGTCCGCACCGTCGAGACGGGGGCCGCGCACTACTGGAGCCGCTCCCGGCAGGAGCTGTGGCGGAAGGGGGCGACCTCGGGGCACGAGCAGGCGGTCGCCGAGGTGCGGCTCGACTGCGATGGCGACACGGTGCTGTACCGGGTGCACCAGGCGGGACCCGCGTGCCATGAGGGCACCCGGACGTGCTTCGCGCGGCGCGTGACGGCCGACGGGGCGCTGCAGGACGGCGAGGACCCCGGCGGCCACCTGCTCCAGCGGCTGGCGGCGGTCGTCCTCAGCCGGGCGACCGACCGGCCGGAAGGCTCCTACACCGCGCGCCTGCTGCAGAAGGGCGTGGCCAAGATCTCGCAGAAGGTGGGCGAGGAGGCGGTGGAGGTCGTGGTCGCGGCCAATGCGGAGGATGGCGGCCGGCTCGCGTCCGAGTCGGCGGACCTCCTCTACCATCTCGTGGTGCTGCTCGAGGCCCGTGGTGTCGCGCTCGACGCCGTCTGGGCCGAACTGGAGCGGCGCATGAAGTAGGCATCATGGCGTTCGTCCATCTGCACACGCATTCGGAGTATTCCCTCCTCGACGGCGCCAGCCGCATCCCGGACCTCGTGCGCCACGTCAAGGCGCTCGGCCAGGACGCCCTCGCCGTCACCGACCACGGCAACCTCCACGCCGCCCAGCAGTTCCACGAGGTCGCGAAGGCCGAGAAGATCCGGCCGATCCTCGGCTTCGAGGCGTACCTCGCCTTCGGCCACCGCACGAGCCGCGAGAAGCCGTCCTGGGCGCCCGGCGTGTACAGCCACCTCGTGCTCCTCGCGCGCGACCGCGCCGGCTGGCGCAACCTCGTGCGGCTCTCCAGCATCGGCTACCTCGAGGGGTTCTACCGCCGGCCGCGCATCGACAAGGAGGTGCTCGAGCGGCACAGCGAGGGGCTCGTCTGCCTCGCGGCGTGCCTCTCGGGCGAGGTGGCGATCCACCTGCGCCAGTCGCGCTACGACCGCGCGCGGGAGAGCGCCGAGTGGTTCGCGCGCGTGTTCGGCGAGGGGAACTTCTGGCTCGAGGTGCAGGACCACGGCATCGCGGAGGAGCGGCTCGTCACGCAGGGGATGTTCGCCCTCGCCGACGACCTCGGCCTCGGCGTGGTGGCGACGAACGACGCGCACTACCTCCGCAAGGAGGACGCCGAGGCGCACGACGTGCTGCTCGCCATCGGCACCGGCGCCGACCTGGACGACCCGAAGCGGTTCCGCTTCGAGGGGACCGAGTCGTACGTGAAGTCCGAGGCGGAGATGCGGCAGCTCTTCCCCGGCCGCGACGACGTGATCGCCAACACCCAGCTGATCGCCGACCGGTGCGCGTTCGACTTCGAGAAGCGCTACTTCGTGCCGGGTTTCCCGCGTCCCGAGGGGTTCACGACCGACGAGGCGCTCCTGCGCGACCTGGCCGAGCGCGGCGCCGCGGCGCGCTACGGGGAGCCGATGCCCGGGCCGGTGCGCGAGCGGCTGGAGTACGAGCTGCGCGTGATCAACGACGCGGGCTACGCCGGCTACTTCCTCATCGTCCAGGACTTCATCGCGGCGGCGCGCGAGCGCGGCATCCCGGTGGGGCCCGGGCGCGGCTCGGCGGCCGGCTCGCTCGTGGCGTACGCGCTGCGCATCACCGACGTCGACCCGCTCCGCTTCGACCTGCTCTTCGAGCGCTTCCTGAACCCGGAGCGCGTGTCGATGCCCGACATCGACGTCGACTTCTGCTTCGAGCGGCGCGGCGAGGTGATCGAGTACGTGCGGCAGCGCTACGGCCGGGAGTCGGTCGGCCAGATCGTCACCTTCGGGACGATGAAGGCGCGCGCCGCGGTGAAGGACGTGGCGCGCGTGCTCCGCATCGCCCCGGGGGACGCCGACAAGCTCACCAAGCTGATCCCGTCCGGGCCCGCGTACGCGCTGTCCATCGACGACGCGGTGGAGCGGATCGACGAGCTCCGGCAGCTCGTGCACGACAACCCGCCGTACAGCCGGCTGATGCAGCTGGCCAGCCGCATCGAGGGGATCAGCCGGCACCTCTCGGTGCACGCCGCGGGCGTGGTCATCGCGCCGGGGCCGCTGCAGGAGTACGTGCCGGTCTGCACCGTGCAGAGCAAGGGGGCGGGCGCGGCGGCCGGGGAGGATTCGGTCGTCACGCAGTTCGAGATGGGGCCGCTCGAGAAGGTC
>JANRIU010000026.1:0-7034 GCA_033764615.1 Gemmatimonadales bacterium
GCCGAGGCCCGCGAGCGCCGCGACCGCCGCCGCGCCGCCGGCCGCCGGCGCGGCCGGCGCGTCGGGGAACGCCGCCTCCAGCTCGCGCAGCTTGTCCTCCAGCTCGAGGATCATCCGCTCCGCACGCTTCCTGCCGATCCCCGGCACCGTCGCGAGCGCGGCCACGTCCTTCCCCGCGATCGCGCGCACGGCGCGCGCGGGGCCGAGCGCCGAGAGCATCGCGAGCGCGAGGCGCGGGCCGAGCCCGCTCGCGCCGAGGAGCCGGCGGAACACCTCGCGCTCGGCGAGCGAGTCGAACCCGAACAGGAGCCAGTCGTCCTCGCGCACGACGAGCTCGGTCACGAGCGTCACGCGGCCGCCCGCCGGCGGGAGCCGCTCCGCCACGCCGAGCGGCACCGCGAGCGCGTAGCCGACGCCGCCGTCGGTCTCGACGACCACGCGCTCGCCGTCGCGCCCCGCGAGCCGCCCCGACACCGAGGCGATCACGCGGGCCGCCGCGCGCGCGCGACGGGGGCCACGGGCCGCGCGAGCTGGAAGAGATGGGTGAGGGCGAGCGCCACGCCGTCCGCGGCGTCGGCCGGGGCGGGGGGCGTCGCGAGCCGGAGGTGCTGCGCGACCATGTACGCCACCTGCGGCTTGAGGGCGGCGCCGCGGCCGCAGACGGCCTTCTTCACGGTGGCGGGAGGGTACTCGTGGACGGGGAGGCCGGCGTCGGCCGCCGCCAGGAGCACGGCGGCGCGCGCATGGCTGAGCACCACGGTGGTGCGGACGTTCTTCGCGTAGAAGGCGCTCTCGACCGCCACCACCTCGGGGGCGTGCGCGGCGATCAGCGCCGCGAGGCCGTCGCGGATCTCCTTCAGGCGCTCCGCGAGCGGCCGGTCGGGCGATGTCTGGAGCACGCCGCAGCAGACGAGCTTCGGCGGTCGCGCCGCATCCACCACCCCGAAGCCGCAGACGGCGGTGCCGGGGTCCACGCCGAGGATGCGCATCGCGGCGACGCGCGGCGCCTCAGGCCTCCGCGCCCGCGAGGTCGTCGGCGTCGATCTCGAAGTTGGCGAACACCTTGGAGACGTCGTCGAGCTCCTCCAGCGCGTCCAGCAGCCGGAGCAGCTTCGCCGCATCCTCTCCCTCCACCTTCACCGTGTTCTTCGGCACCATCGCGAGCTCGGCCGTCGTGACCGCCACCCGCGCGGCGCGCAGCCGGTCCTGGACCGCATGGAAGTCGGCCGGGTTCGTCACCACGAGGAACTGCTCGCCCTCGCGGCTGAAGTCCTCCGCGCCCGCCTCCAGCGCGAGCTCCATCAGGCGGTCCTCGTCGCCGGCGGCGCCGTCGAGCGTGAGCTGGCCCTTCTTCTCGAACATCCACGCCACCGAGCCGCTCGTGCCGAGGTTGCCGCCGTTGCGGCTGAAGACGAAGCGGATCTCGGCCACGGTGCGGTTCGGGTTGTCGGTCGAGCCCTCGATGAGGATCGCCGTGCCGCCGGGGCCGTACCCCTCGTACGTGACCTCCTCGTACGCCTGCCCCTCCAGCTCGCCCGTGCCCTTCTTGATGGCGCGGTCGATGTTGTCGTTGGGCATGTTCTGCGCCTTCGCCGCGTCGATGGCGAGGCGGAGCCGCGGGTTGCCGCCCGGGTCGCCGCCGCCGGCCTTCGCCGCCACGGTGATCTCGCGGATGAGCTTCGTCCACGCCGAGGCGCGCCGTGCGTCGGTCACGGCCTTCTTGCGCTTGATCTGTGCCCACTTGCTGTGCCCGGCCATCACGCCTCCCTGTTCCCGGCAGAACCCCGAAACCTAATCGACGAGGTCCTCGAACCGGAGCCAGCGCTCGTGGAAGTACAGGTCCACGAAGCCGGTGCCGCCGTTGCGGTTCTTGAGGAGGATGAGCTCGGTCGCGCCGGCCACGGCGTGGTCGCGGCGGTACATCTCCTCGCGGTACAGCCCGAGCACCACGTCCGCATGCTGCTTGACGGCGCCGCGCGCGCCGAGGTCGTCGAGGGTGGGGCGCGGGTCGGCGCGCTGCGCCGAGAAGGCCGGGAGCTGCACCGCCGCGAGCACGGCGACGTGCCGCCCGATCGCGAGCGCCTTGCACGCGGCGGTCGCCCGCGCGAGGCGGTCGTCGGTGGTGAGGCCGTCGGCGGGGGGCGGGAGCAGCTGGAGGGAATCGACCACGACGAGCGCCGGCGGCGGGATCCGCTCGAGGCGCGCGGCGACCGCGGCGAAGTCGTCGGCGGGGAGCGTCTCCACGGCGAGCGGCAGCCGGCGCAGCTCGAGCGCCGCATGGCCGACCGCGGCGCGCACGGCGTCGCCCATGCGGGCGGCGCGCAGGTCGTCGACCGCCACCTTCGCCTCGCGCGCGAGGCCGCGCTCGCGCACGCGGTCGGGGCCCATCTCGCCGCTGAGGTACAGCACCGCATGGCCCGCGCGGGCGGCGCGGATCGCCATGGCCAGCGCGAGCGCCGACTTGCCGCTCCCCACGTCGCCGCCGAGCGCCACCAGGTCGCCGCGGCGGAGGCCGCCGCCCAGCGCGCGATCGACCGACGGGAAGCCGGTCGGCACCGTGTCGTCCGCGGGGCGCCCGTCCGCCGTCGCGTCGAGGCGGTCGAGCAGCCGCGCGAACGGGTCGGGCGCGGGGGGGAGGGGACGGCGCGGCCGGGGCGGCATCCGTCGAAGATACGGTGCGGGGCCGCCGCGCGGCCCCTCAGCCGCGCCGGTGCACGAGGAACGCCACCGACTGCGGTCCCTCCTGCCAGTACTTCTCCAGCGTGATGTCGGGGTTGCGCGCCAGCCACTCCGCGCACGCGCGCTGCTCGCCCTGGTCGGCGCGGGCCTGGAAGCGGTACCAGTCGTGGAAGACGAGGATCGAGCCCTGCCCGACCACGTCCGTCAGGAACTCGAGCACCGGCACGGTGCTCTCGTACAGGTCGCAGTCGATCATCGCGAGCGCGGCGCGCCGGAGCCCGATGCGCTGCTTCGTCGCCGGGGTCAGCGTCGCGTCGTAGAAGCCCTTCACGGTGACGATGGCGCCGCGCGGGACGCCCGCGCCGGTGACGTTCGCGAGGAACTGCTCCTCGGAGCAGGCGTACGCGCCCTCGGCGTAGTCCGCCTGGCGCTCGGCGTCGCCACCGGGCAGCCCCTCGAAGGAGTCGAAGGCGAAGAAGCGCGGCGCGTGCGCCGCCCACGCCCTGAACCGGTCGTCCGTGTGGCCGAGGCCGAGCACCATGCCGCGGTACGCCTGCACGGCGCGGTACGCCTCGATGAACGACTCGCCCTTCCAGGTGCCGAACTCGAGGTAGTCCCCGGGGACCTGGTTCCACGCCAGGAACGAGGCCGCGGCGCGCAGGTTGCCGTTGGCCGACGTGAACGACTCGGGCGTCAGCGGGGGCTGGCCGAGGAAGCGCCACGCGGCGCGACGGGCGGAGAGCAGCAGGCGGCCGAGCATCGGTGTCGGGGACTCCCTCAGGACGTGGACGGCGACGGCCGGCCGAAGAGGCCGAGCACCGACGCGCGGAAGCGGTACGGCTCCTCGAAGTACGGCACGCGGCCGACGCGGAACGGCGCATCGGGCCCCGGGACGCCGCGGCGCAGCCACGCGCCGTCGGTCGTCACCGCCGCCAGCAGCCCATTCTCGGCAACGACGCGCTCTTCCCGGAGCCCGAAGGCGTACGGCCGCCCGTTGGGGTACGCCAGGATCGGCGTCGGGCGGGCGACCTCCTCGCGCAGCCGGCGGACCGACGTCGCCACCTCGTCCGCGCACTGGGCGTCGCTGGTCTGCGCGAGGATCGGGTGCGTGACCGTGTGGGGCGCGAACTGGAAGCCGCGCGCGTGCAGCGCGCGCACCTCGTCCCACGTGAGCGGCGCGAACGCCTCCGGCGCCTCCGCGGGGACCTCCACCTCGAGCTGCGCGGCGAGCGCGTCGATGAGCGCGACCTTCTCGGTGTCGGCCACATGCTCCATCGCGCGGCTGCACCGCGCCGCCAGCGCCGTGCGCCCGGAGCGCGCCGCGGGCACCGCCTCGTCGACGTGGTGCGCGCCGATCGCGAGCGTGAGCCGCGGGCGCCGCGTGCCAAGCACGATCCACTCCACGCGGTCCCACCAGAGCATGCGCCGCCGGTCCAGGAACTCGGTGGCGAGGAAGACGGTCGCGGGGCAATCGTACCGCTCGAAGACGGGGGCCGCGACGGTGAGGAAGTCGCGATAGCCGTCGTCGATCGTGAAGGCGACCGACGGCCGCGGCAGCACCCGCCCCTCCAGCCCCGCCCGGACGATCGTCTCCACCGTCACGAGGTCGACACCGATCCGTCGCAACCAGGCGAGGTTCGCGGCCAGGAGCGCGGGGTGGTCACCCGGCGGCTCGCGGCCGGGTTCATGGAAGCGGTGCAGGAAGAAGACGCAGCCGTGCACCCCCGTGGCGTGGAGGGCAAGCCGACCGACCGGTGCCAGGCCGACGGCGCTCCCGCCGAGGCGGCCCACGAGGCGGGCGATCGAAGGCATGGGGCTTGCTGGACCTGCGGGGCAGCCGGGGGAGTAGAATTGCGCGAGCGCGGACGATACTAGGGCGATGCTCACGGTCACGGAAGGGTCGATGGGGCTCACGGCGGAGCTGGTTCCTGGCGCGGCATGGGGGGAGCTGCGCGAGGCGTGGGCCCGGCTCGCGGAGCGCCGCCCGGCGGCCACCGCGTTCCTCGGGGCGGCGTGGACGTCGGCATGGCTCGCCGAGTTCGGCGCGCGGCTGGGCGTGCAGGTCGTGGTCGCCCGCGGGGCGGGGGGTGGGGTCGAGGGGATGCTCCTGCTGGCGCGGGGCGGCCGGGGGCGCGGGCCGCTGCGGCTGCGCCAGCTGCACCTCAACACCGCCGGCGAGGGGGTCGACTCGGTGGCGGTCGAGCACAACGCGCTGCTCGCCTCGCCCGGGCTCGAGCTCGCCGTCGCCGCCGCCATGCGGCCGGTGCTCGAGCGCCTCGGCTGGGACGAGTTCGTCGCCTCGGGCATCCCGGACGGGGCGTTGCCGGTGCTGGAGGCGCTCGTGCCGGCGCCGCTCGACGAGGTGCGCTGGCTCGAGGCGCCGTTCGTCGACCTCGCGCAGCTGCGCACCGGCGGCGTGGCGTACGAGACCGTGCTCTCGCGCAACACGCGCGACCAGGTGCGGCGGTCGCTCAAGCTGTACCGCGAGCGCGGGCCCGTGGCGCTCGAGCTGGCGTCCAGCGTCGCCGAGGGGCACGCCTTCCTCGCGGAGCTCGCCGCGCTCCACCAGGCGCGCTGGACCGGGCGCGGCGAGCCGGGGGCGTTCGCGTCGGCGGCATGGCGCGCGTTCCACGAGCGGCTCATCGCCGACGCGCTGCCGCGCGGCGGCGTGCAGCTGGCACGCGTGCGCGCCGGCGACCAGACGGTCGGCGTGCTGTACAACCTCGTCGAGGCGGGACACGTGAGCTTCTACCAGTCGGGGCTGCGGTACGAGGAGGACAACCGGCTCAAGCCGGGCCTCGCGACGCAGGCCCTCCTCATCCAGCATTGCCTCGAGGCGGGCTACCGCGAGTACGACTTCCTCGCCTCCGAGGGCGCCGGCCTGCGGTACAAGCAGAGCCTCGCGAACGGCACGCGGCGCCTCGGCTGGGCGTCGTTCCTGCGCGCCAACCTGGCCGTCTCCACCTGGCGCCTCGCCCGCGGCGTGCAGCGCCGCCTCCGGAGGGCGTCGTGAGCGGCGAGCGGGTCGCCGACGTCGCGGTCATCGGCGCGGGCCTCGCCGGGACCTGCGTCGCCACGATCCTCGCGCGGCGCGGCCACGCGGTCACGCTCGTCGAGCCGCGCGAGCACTACCCCGACTGCTTCAAGGCCGAGAAGCTCGAGGCTGACCAGGTCGCGCTGCTCCGCAAGCACGGCCTGCTCGACGCCATGCTGCCGCGCGCCGCCCACATCCGCGACATCCACGTCGCGTGGGGCGGCGCGACGCACGACGTCGTCCGGCAGGAGCAGTACGGCATCGCCTACCACGACATGGTGAACCAGGCGCGCATGACGTTCCCGGCGGGGCTCGACTGGCGCCGGACCACCGCGAACGCCCTCACCGTGTCCGACGACGTGCAGGCCGTCGGGTGCAAGGACGGCTCCACGGTGCGCGCGCGCCTCGTGGTCGTCGCCTCCGGGATGGCGATGGGACGGCTCCACGAGCAGCTCGGCGTCCGCAAGCGCATGGTGAGCGACCACCACTCGTACCACTTCGGCTTCACCGTCGAGCGCGAGGACGGCGGGCCCTGGGGCTTCGACGCGCTGACCTACCACGCGCGCGACACCCGTCGCGCCGTCGACTACCTGACGCTCTTCCGCATGGGCACGGTGATGCGGGCGAACCTGTTCACCTACTGGGCGCCCGACGACCCGCGCATCGCCGAGTTCGTCGCCGCGCCGGGGCCGCTCCTCGAGCGGCACCTGCCCGGCCTCGCGCGCGTGCTCGGCGCGCTCCGCGTGGTCGGCAAGGTCGAGCGCTTCCCGATCGACCTCTACGTGGCCGACGGCGTGCCGGGCGACGGCTGGGTGCTGGTGGGCGACGCCTACCAATCGGTCTGCCCCGCGACGGGGACCGGCCTCAGCAAGGTCCTCAACGACGTCGATGCCCTCGTCGACCACGTGGAGGCCTGGCTCGCCACGCCCGGGATGGGCCGCGCGAAGACCGCGGCGTACTACGACGACGCGCGCAAGACGGGCACCGACGCCGGCTCCCTCGGTGCCGCGCTGTACCGCCGCCGCCAGGCGACGCTCGACACGCTGCGCTGGCGCCTGCACCGCACGAAGCTGTACGGCCAGATGCGCCTGGCGGGCCTGCTGCGCCGCGTGCGCGGCGCGGACGTGGCGGTGGCGTCGTGAGCGCGGGCGGCACGACGGCGCCGGTCGCCGACGAGCGCGCGCTCACCGCGCAGCATGCGGCGGAGCTGGCGTCGGGGGAGCGGTTCGGGTTCGGGGCGAACTGGGCGGCGTTCCTGCGGGTGCTGGACGAGGCGCGGATCGGGGAGGCGGAGCGGTCGCTGCAGGCGTTCCTGAAGGTG
>JANRIU010000027.1:0-6589 GCA_033764615.1 Gemmatimonadales bacterium
CACCTTCAGGAACGCCTGCAGCGACCGCTCCGCCTCCCCGATCCGCGCCTCGTCCAGCACCCGCAGGAACGCCGCCCAGTTCGCCCCGAACCCGAACCGCTCCCCCGACGCCAGCTCCGCCGCATGCTGCGCGGTGAGCGCCCGGTCCTCGTCCAGCGTCGCGGTGGTCGGCATGCGGCTCCCCTCGGTCATCGGTCCTCCCGCACGGGCGCGTCGCCGAGCAGCAGCTCGGCGAAGCGGCGGGTGTTCGTCGTCAGTTCGTAGCGCGTCACGACGGCCTCGCGGCCGGCGGCGCCGAGTCGTGCGCGGAGCGCCGGGTCGGTGACGACCCGTCGCAGCGCGGCGACCAGTTCCTCGTGCGAGGACGGGCTCACGAGCAGCCCGCTCTCGCCATCCACGATCAGCTCGGGGATGCCATGCACCCGGCTCGCGACGCACGGCTTCGCCATCGCCATCGCCTCCATCAGCGCCACCGGGATCCCCTCCGCGAACGACGGCATCGCGAGGATGTGGGCCGCGGCGAAGCGCGCGAGGATCTCGTCCCCGGTGCGCCAGCCGTCGAAGACGATCCGCTCCGCCGGCGCGAGCGCGCGCGCGAGGCGCTCGAGGTGCGCGCGGTCGGGGCCGTCGCCGACGAGGCGGAGCCGCACGTCGTGCCCTTCGGCGACCAGCGCCGCGACAGCGCGGACGAGCCCCTCCTGCGCCTTCGCCGGCACGAGGCGTCCGACGTTCAGGATCTCGACCGGCGCCGGCGCGGGCTCGGCGGCCGGCGGCACGAAGCGCGCGACGTCGACCCCGAGGCGCGCCACGACGACCTTCGGCGCATCGGCCGGGTCGCTGAAGCGGAGCACCTGGCTGCGGGCGTAGTCGCTGATCGTGACCACCCGGGTGGCACCCGCCACCTTCTCGCGCATGCGCCAGCCCACCGGGTCGTCGAACTCCTCGGGGCCATGCACCGTGAACGAGTACGGCACGCCGAGCGCGCGGCGCGCCGCCAGCGCGAAGGCCGACGCGAACTGCGCATGGAACGCGGTCGCGCCCGCCCGGCGGAAGAGCCAGCCGGCGACGACGCCGTCAAGGAAGTATCGGAACGCCTTCGCCATTTCCCGACTGTCGGGCCTCGGCGTGCGGAGCATGGCGCGGAGCGCACCGAGGTAGCGCCCGGGTGACGCGGCCAGGCATGCGGCATGGGCGCGGAGGTAGAGCGCCCACGGCCGCGGCACGAGGTACGTGCAGCGCTCCGCCTCCTCGCGCTCCTCCGGGGTGAGCCGGTCGAGCGGGCGGTCCGGGGGACGGAGCGCCACGACGTGCACGTCCGCGCCGAGCGCGCGGAGCGCGCGCACCTCGCGGAGCACGTACGTCATGTTGACGGCCGGGAACTGCGTGGCGAGGTAGCCGAGCCGCGGGGCGGCGGGAGCGGTCAGGGCAGTCTCCGGACGGGACGGCGACGTGCGCCGCGGTAACGGTGCATGGGAGCCGGCGCTCAGGCTCGGCGCGGCGTGAGCAGGGCGACCGGCAGGATCATCTCCTCCGGCGAGACGCCGCCGTGGAGGAAGGCCCCGCGGTAGCGGGCCTGGTACTCGCGCAGCTTCGTCGGGTAGACGAAGAAGCGATCGCCCAGGGCGAGCAGCATCCGCGCACCGGGACGCGCTGGCAAGCCCCATGCCGGAAGGTCGCCGACGGTGATGGCCGCGTCGCGCTCCTCGCACCGGAGCTCCTCGCCGAACTTGTAGCGGAGGTTGGCCGTCGCGTCCCGGCGGGCGAAGATGGTGGCGGGGGTGTGGCAGTGGATGGAGCCGTGGTCGGTGGTGAGCAGCACGGGCACGCCACGGCGCTCGGCCTCGCGCAGTGCGAGGCGGAGGGGGGAGCGCTCGAACCACGCGAGCGTGAGGTTGCGGAGCGCGGGCGCATCGCGGGCCACCTCGTAGAGCGTCGGGTTCTCCGACCGGCCGTGCGTGAGCTGGTCGATGAAGTTGAAGACGAGCGCGGTCACGCCGGGCTGCGCGAGCTGCGCCGGCAGGCGGCGCAGCAGCGCCTCGCCCTCCTGCGCCGTGAACACCTTCTCGTAGTGGATGCGCACCTCGCGCCCGGCGAGGCGCCGCAGCTGCTCGGCGAGCAGCTCGCCCTCGTGCGCGTTGAGGCCCGGCTCATCGTCGCGCGCCCACCAGTCGGGGTGCGCGCGCGCGATGTCGCGCGGGAGCTGACCCGCGAAGATCGCGTTCCGCGCGAACGGCGTCGCGGTGGGGAGGATGGACAGGTAGTGCGCGACCTCGATGTCGAACGCGCCGGCCAGGAGCGGCTGCAGCGCCGCCCACTGGTCGAGCCGGAGGCAGTCGACGAGCACGAACAGCGCCCGGCCATGGCGCGCGAGGAGCGGCGCGAGGAAGTCGCCGCCGACGTCGTGCGAGAGCGGCGGGCGGTCGCGCCGCGGGCCGGCGAGCCAGCCCGGGTACTCGCGCGCCACGAAGCGCCCGAAGTCGCTGCGCAGGCTCTCCTGCAGCGTGCGAAGCGCCTCCTGGAGGCCGGGCTCGTCGGCGTGCGCGAGCCGCACCTCCCACTGGGCGAGCTCGTCGACCAGCGCGACCCAGTCGCGCCAGCCCATCGCCTCCTGCCGTCGCGCGTCGAGCTCGCGGAAGCGCCCCGCGAAGTCGCGCGACAGGCGCTGCTGCCGGATGCGGTCGCCCTCGACGAGCCGCGTGACGACGCTGAGCACCTGTCGCGGGTTCACGGGCTTGACCAGGTAGTCGGAGATCTCCGCGCCGATCGCGTCGCGCAGCGTCTCCGCCTCCTCGCTCTTCGTCACCATCACCACCGGCATCCCCTGGTCCAGCTCGCGGATCGCGCGGA
This sequence comes from Gemmatimonadales bacterium, assembly GCA_033764615.1. GTDB lineage: Bacteria > Gemmatimonadota > Gemmatimonadetes > Gemmatimonadales > GWC2-71-9 > JANRIU01. Next base: position 2,848 of record JANRIU010000027.1, read on the forward strand.
ACAGCTCGAGGCCGCGCCGCCCCGGCATCTGCTCATCGAGCAGCACCACGCCGTACGGCTGGCGCTGGAGCAGCACCAGCGCATCGTCGCCGTGCGTGCTCGTGTCGACCGCGAATCCCTGCTCCTCCAGGAAGCGCTTGTGCGACTCGAGCGAGTCGATCTCGTCGTCCACCCAGAGGATGCTGCGCGGCCTCGGCATGGCCGAAAGCTACGCGGCCGTCCACCCGCGCCGCGCGCCTCCCGCCGTCGTGCATCCGGGCGCCCCGGTGCCCACGCGCCGGAAGGAGGCAATTCGCCCCATCGACGTGCGTCCACCGGGCAGGAACACCCCATCCGGCCCCCGCTCCGCCATTGCTGCGCGGCCTCGACGGCGTCCCCGCTCGGTGCACGGGCGCGCTCCCGCCGGATCGACGCGTCCGGTGCGCATGCGTATCGGCTACCATCCCGGTTGGTTCACGCGCGCGGTACCGGGGTGGTACATGGCCACCCACGGCAGCGCGCCGGCGCCCTCCATGGAATCGCGACTGCCGCTTCCCGCCCACCGGCGCTTCGTGTTCGCGCCCGCCGTGTCCGCGCTCTCGCGGTCCGCCTGAGGCGTGGCCACCGCCCGGAGCGCGGACGACCTGCTGCTGCCCGCGCTCGCGGAGGCGGCGCGCGGTCCCGCGCGCGACGGCCTCTACGCGCTCTGGCTCACGGCGCGGCTCGCCGGCGACCTCGTCGGCGACGCACCGCCGCCGGAGCGGCTGCACCGTCGCCGGCTCGCGGCGCTCGACCGGCGCCTGCGCAGCCTGGCGGTGCCGCCGCCGCTCCGCCGCGGCCTGCAGGGCGCGCTCTTCGCGCTGGCGGAAGCGACGCCGTACGCCGGCGCGCTCGCGCTCGCGCAGCTGGCCGCGCCGGTGCGCGACACCTACGGGCCGACGGTGGAGGAGGCGGTGCTCGCGGTCTGCCCGCCCGGCGTGGTGCGCGGGCGCGGCGCTCAGCCGGCGTCGGGCGGCACGGGCACCCAGCCGCCGTCGCGCAGCGCGTCGTAGCCGGCGAGCACCAGTTCGAGGTCGCGCCGCGCGGCGCGCGCGTTTCCCGCGGGCAGGGCCCCGCGCGCGACGCCGCCGAGGAAGGCGCGGAACTCCGCGGCGTAGCCCGTCGGGTCGGGATCGTCGAGCGGGATGCGCCGGCGCCCGAGCGGCAGGCCGAGCAGCCACTCGCGCAGCGCCGCCGGCCGCGCCACCGCGGCGAGGCGGCCGAGGGCGGTCGGCGCGGTGGTGTGCAGCTCCACCCAGCGACGGCGCGGCCAGCAGCAGAGCGTCCCCCGCTCGCCGAAGAGCGTGATGTCCGGCAGGTCGAAGCGGCCCGTCACCCAGCTCGTCAGCAGCTGCGCCTGCCACCCGGCCTCGCTCGCGAACAGAACGCGCGCGCTGTCCTCCCCGCCCATCTTGGTGTTCACGGTCATCGCCCGCGCTGCCAGCACGCGCGTCGGCTCGCCGAGCAGCAGGCGGAGCGCGCGCACGTAGTGCACGCCCACGTCGAGCCAGACGCCGCCGCCCATGCGCGCCACGTCCGCCTTCCATCCCGACGGCCGCAGGTGCCCGCCGGCGACCATGTCCGCGTACAGCGGCTCGCCGATCGCGCCCTGCGCCACGAGGCGCGCAGCGGTGGCGATGGCGGGGCGCCAGTGCATGTCCTCCGCCACCATGAGCGGGAGCCCCGCCACCTCGGCGGCGAGGATCGCGTCGGCGTCGGCGAGGGTGGTGGCGATCGGCTTCTCGAGCAGCACGGGCTTGCGCGCCGCAGCGAGCGCCTCGATGGCGGCGCGATGCACGTCGTGCGGGAGCGCGAGCGTGAGCGCCTGCACGGCGGGGTCGGCCGCGGCGGCGGCGAGGTCGGTGAACCAGCCGGCGGCGCCGGCGCGGCGCGCGAACGCCTCGGTGCGCGCGGCGTCGCGGCCGCAGACGTACAGCCGGGCCGCGGGATGCACGGCCCGGACGAGCTGCGCGTGCACCGCGCCCCATCCCCCGGGCCCCACGACGCAGACGCCGAGCGGCGCCGGCGGCACCGGCGGCGGGGAGGCGGGCGGCGCGAGGCGGCGGCCGAGGTCGCGCACGCCCGGCGCCAGCAGCGTGGCGAGTTCCGCCTCGGTCTGGCCGCCATCGAGGTACGTCTCCTCGGGCAGCGAGCGCGGGCGCGCCACGACGCCGCGTCGGCGGCGCCACGCGTCGAGCGCACCGGTCGCCACGAGCGCGCGGCGCGCGAGCCGCTCGAGGCGCGGCGCCACCGACGGCGCCGCCGTCACGTCGGCGTACAGCAGCGGCGGCTCCGCGAGGCGCGCCGCGTCGGTGCGCAGCTCGACCACCCGGCCGATGAGCAGCCGGTGGTCCCCCGTGTCGAGCCATCGCTCCAGCGTGCAGAACGCGGTGCGCGGCGCGCCGGCGAGCGCGGGCAGGTCGAGCGGGCCGGCCTCCACGGCCAGGCCCAGCGCGCGCACCTTGTCGGGCTCGCGCCGCCGCGCGCCGATCAGCGCGAGCATCACGTCGCGCTGCGAGCGCGCGAGCCAGGAGAGCGCGAAGGCGCCGCGCGCGAGGATCGCCTCGTCGACGGGGTAGAGCCGGTTCGGGTTGACGAGGAGGTGCGACGGGCCCGCGAACGCGAACGCCGCGGTGGCGTACGGCTCGGGCTCGGTGACGGTGCCGCCCCAGAGCACGCCGCAGGTGCCCTGGATGCGCGTGTCCCAGATGGTGCCCGCGGCGAGGAACCGGGTCAGGCGGGGACCTCCGCGAGGAGCGGGGCGCCACCGACGGTGGCGGGGTCGAGGTCGGCGGCGTCGATGGCGACGAGGAAGAGCGCCTGGTCGCCGACCGACTCGCGGGCCGTGACGCGGCCGTGCGTGGACGAGAGGGCGCCGGCGACCGCGAAGTGCCCGTCGCCGCGGGGCAGCGCCGCGAGCGCGGCGGGCACGCCGTCCCCCGCGTCGGCACACGCACGCGCGAGGGCTCGCTGCCCGGCCGCGAGCACCACGAGCGTGAGCCGCTCGTGCGCGGCGAGCCATCGTGCGACCGCGCTCGCGGGCGGCAGGGCCACCCAGAGCGCCGCCGGGTGGTGCGCCACCTCCGCGAACGACGACGTCAGCGCCACGTGCTCGACCCGCGCGCCCCCGACGAGGACGAGGGCGAGCGTCCCCGTCACGCCGGGCGCCGGAACACGACCTGGATGCACCCTTCGTCACCACGGGTGGTGTGCAGCTTCACGAGCGACCAGCCCTGCCCGAGGATCGGCTCGAGCAGCTCCTCGGGCTTGGCCACCTCGAACGGGTATCCGCCCAGCCAATCCTTCCAGTCGTGCACCACCGACATCCCGCGGCCCTTGCGGTACCCGGTGTACCGCGCGAGCGGGTTGCGGCCCCACACCACGTCGGCGACGAAGCCGCGCAGCAGCCACCACGGCACGAAGGTGCCGAGCACCAGCCACTTCCCCACCGGCCCGCTGCAGTAGAAGCGCTTGATCTTCTTCCACCGCTCCGACCACGCCCCCTGGTCGTTGTAGATCGCGATGAAGAACAGCCCGCCGGGGGCCACGGCCTCCTGCGCGAGCCGGATGCCGGTCCACATGTCGCCCGTGTGATGGAGCACGCCCCACGAGTACACCACGTCGAACTGCCCCAGCCCCCGCACGAACCCCGCGTCCAGCGCCGACCCCTGCCGCACCTCCCACCCCGCATCCTCCGGGAAGTACCGCCGCCGCAACTCCCGCG
>JANRIU010000036.1:0-20724 GCA_033764615.1 Gemmatimonadales bacterium
ATGCCCTCGACCGCCTGGATCTGCGACACGACCATCTTGCCGAGGCCGTCGAGGCTCTCGGCCTCGGTTCGTACGATGACGTCGTAAGGACCGGTGACGTCGTCGGCCGCGACCACGCCGGCGATCGCCCGTACCGACGACGCCACATGCGCGGCCTTGCCGACCTCGGTCTGGATCAGGACGTACGCGTTGAGGGCCATGACGACACCCCCTTGTAGGTACCCGGGGATCGTAAGCGACCGACGGGGGAGCGCGCCTCTCGACGACGCACGCCCTGCGTCCCACCGCCGGGTGGGACGCGTGCGCTCAGGCGCCGAGGTTGCCCTCGAGGGTGGCGAGCTCCTCGCGCATCGCGGCGGGGAGCTTGTCGCCGAAGGTCGCGAAGTGCTCGTGGATGGTCGGCAGCTCCGCCTTCCACTCCTCGGGGTCGACGGTCAACGCCCGGGCGATCTGCTCCGGCGTCGCGTGGATGCCCGAGAGGTCGAGGTCCTCGGCCCGGGGCACCGCGCCGATCGGGGTCTCGGCCGCCTCGGCCTCGCCCTCGAGTCGGCGGCAGATCCAGTCGAGGACCCGCGAGTTGTCACCGAAGCCCGGCCACACGAACTTGCCGTCGTCGTCCTTGCGGAACCAGTTGACGCCGTAGATCCGGGGCAGCTTCGACTCGTCGGTGCGCTCGGGCATCTTCAGCCAGTGCGCCATGTAGTCGCCCATGTGGTAGCCGCAGAACGGCAGCATCGCCATCGGGTCGCGGCGCACCTGGCCGACCGCGCCGGTGGCGGCGGCCGTCGTCTCCGAGCCCATCGTGGCCGCGAGGTAGACGCCGAAGTTCCAGTTGGCCGCCTGGTAGACGAGCGGCACCGTCGTGGCGCGGCGGCCGCCGAAGAGGAACGCCTGGATCGGCACGCCGGCGGGGTCCTCCCAGGCCGGGTCGATCACGGGGCACTGGCTCGCGGGACAGGTGTAGCGCGCGTTCGGGTGCGCGGCCTTGCGGCCGCAGTCGGGCGTCCACGCCTGGCCCGTCCAGTCGAGCAGCTCCGCCGGCGGCGTCTCGCTCAGCCCCTCCCACCACACGTCACCGTCGGGGGTGAGGGCGACGTTGGTGAAGATCGTGTTCCGGCTGATCGTGGCCATCGCGTTCGGGTTGGACGCCATGTTCGTCCCCGGCGCCACGCCGAAGAAGCCGGCCTCGGGGTTGATGGCGCGGAGCCGCCCGTCGGGCCCCGGGCGGATCCACGCGATGTCGTCGCCGATCGTCGTCACCTTCCACCCGCCGAACGACGCGGGCGGCACCAGCATCGCGAAGTTCGTCTTGCCGCATGCGCTGGGGAACGCGGCGCCCACGTACGTCTTCTCCCCCTCGGGCGACTCGACGCCGAGGATCAGCATGTGCTCGGCGAGCCAGCCGTCATCGCGCGCCATCACCGACGCGATGCGGAGCGCGAGGCACTTCTTGCCGAGCAGCGCGTTGCCGCCGTAGCCGGAGCCGTAGCTCCAGATCTCGCGGCTCTCGGGGAAGTGCACGATGTACTTCTCGTCGGCGTTGCACGGCCACGGCACGTCGGCCTGCCCGGGGGCGAGCGGCGCGCCGACCGAGTGCACGCAGGGGACGAAGTCGCCGTCGCCGAGGGCGTCGAGCGCCGGGCGGCCGATGCGGGTCATGATGCGCATGTTGACCACGACGTACGCGGAGTCGCTCACCTCCACGCCGGTGATCGAGAGCGGCGAGCCGAGCGGTCCCATGCAGAACGGCACGACGTACATCGTCCGGCCGCGCATGCAGCCGGCGAAGATCCGGTGCAGCGTGCCGCGCATCTCGCGCGGGTCGACCCAGTTGTTGGTGGGGCCGGCGTCCTGGCGGCGGCGGCTGCAGATGTAGGTGCGGTCCTCGACGCGCGCGACGTCGCCCGGGTCGGACTGGGCGAGGAAGCAGCCGGGCCGCTTCACCGGGTCGAGCCGGCGGAAGGTGCCGTTGGCGACCAGCAGGTCGCAGAGCCGGTCGTACTCGGCCGGCGAGCCGTCGCACCACTCGATGCGGTCGGGCCGCGCGAGCGCGGCGATCTCGTGCACCCACGCCACGAGGCGCTCGTGCGTCACCCAGGCGGGCGGGGTCCAGCCCGCGATGGCGGGCGCGGCGGCGGTGGTCATGGGCGTCTCCTCCGTGGCGGCTCAGGCGGGCGCGGCGCCCCGCGCGTACGTGCGCAGGCGGCGCAGCATCCGCCGGTCGAGGGTGACCTCGTCGTCCCCCTTCGGCGTCTCGATGATCTTGATCACCCGCGCGAAGCGCGGGTCCTGCATGAGGCGGCGGAACGGCTCCGGACCCAGGCTCCCCTCCCCGATCAGCTCGTGCCGGTCCTTCCGCGACGCGAACGGCGTCTTCGAGTCGTTGAGGTGCAGCACCTTCAGGCTGTCGAGCCCCAGCACGTCGTCGAAGCGGCTCCACACCGCGTCGAACCCCTCCCGCAGGTCGTAGCCCGCCGAGAACAGGTGGCAGGTGTCGGCGCAGAACGCGATGCGCCCCAGCTCGGCGGCGGGCACGCGCGCGCGCAGCTCCGCGAGCTCCTCGAACGTGCGGCCGAGCGCCGTCCCCGTGCCCGCCGTCGTCTCGAGGCACACGACCGTCGCGCCCGGGGCGTCCGCGAGGCAGCGGCCGATCGCCTCGGCGTTGCGGCGGAGGCCGGCAGCGTGGTCGTCCATGAAGTTGCCGGGGTGCGAGACGAGCCACGGCACGCCGAGCGCGATGCAGCGGCGCAGCTCGCCGGTGAAGGCGGCGATGGAGCGGTCGCGGAGCGTCGCGTCGGGCGAGGCGAGGTTGATGAGGTAGGAGTCGTGCACCACGAGGTGCGGCGCGAGGCCGGCCGCCTGCACCGCGGCGCGGAACGCCTCCGCGGTCGCCGCGTCGACGGCGGGCTCCTTCCACTGGCTCGGCGCCTTGGTGAAGATCTGCACCGCCGTCGCGCCGATGGCGGTCGCGCGCTCGGCGCACCTGGCGACGCCGCCGGCCACCGAGACGTGCGCGCCGAGCGGGCCGCCCGCGGGGGGCGCCGTCGCGGCGGGGCGGGCACGGGCAGCGCTCACCGGCGCCGCAGCCACTGCGCCGGGTCGAGCGCCACCTGGTTCTCGCCGCGGATCTCGAAGTGCAGGTGCGGCCCGTAGTCGGACTGCTCGCCGCCCACCTGCGCGATCACCTGCCCCTTCACCACCGCGTCCCCCTGCTTCACGCCGGGGTTCTGCAGGTGCGAGTAGATGCTGTAGAACCCGTTGCCGTGCTCCAGCAGCACCGTGAGGCCGTAGGTGCCGAACGGGCCGACGAGGCGCACCGTGCCCGCCTCCACCGCCTTCACGCCCGTGCCGAGCGGGGCCGCGATGCCGACGCCATTCCAGCGGATCACGCCGCCCGAGGGGAGCGTGTCGCGGCCGAAGCGGTAGACGAGCTTGCCGTCGACCGGCCAGTCGAGCCGGCCGAGGTCGCTCGTGGAGATCGTCGCCTTCGGCACCGTGCCGCCGCGGCGGGGGCCGGCCGCCAGCTCCTCCTTGCGGCGCCGCTCGAGCGCGGCGAGCACGTCGTTCAGGCGCGCCTCGTCGCGCGCGAGGTCGCGCAGGCGGCGGTCGGTCTGCTCGGCGGTGCGGCGAAGGCCCTGCAGCGAGCGGGCCCGCTCCTGCGCGAGGTCGCCGAAGCGCTGCAGCTCGGCCTCGCGCTCCTTCCGCGAGCGGTCCAGCTCGTTGCGGACGCGGAGGATGTCGTTCCGGTTGGCGACGACGCGGTTCCGGAGCGCCTCGACGTCGGTGACGAGGTCGCGGTCCTGGCGGCTGGTCAGGTAGAGGTACTTGTAGCGCGAGAGCAGGTCGCCGAACGACTCGGCCGAGAGGAGCACCTGGAAGGTGTAGAGGTTGCCGCGCTTGTAGATGTCGACGAGCCGCCGCTCCAGCACGGCGCGCCGCTCGCCGAGGTTGTCCTGCGCGAGCACGAGCTCCGCGGTGGAGCGGTCGAGCTGGGACTCGAGCGTGCCGATCTGCCGCTCGATCTCGTTGACGATCCGGCTCGTCGACTCCTTCTGCCGCTCGATGTTCTGCAATTCGTCCTCCACGTCGTGCACCTGCCCGACGAGCGCCTCGCGCTGCTGGCGGAGCCGCTCGCGCTCCTGCCGGATCTCCTCCAGGCGCCGGCGCGAGGCGTCCATCTCGTCCTGCTGCGCCGCGGCGGGCGCGGGCGCGAACGCCGCGAGCGCGACGAGGGCCAGGAGCGCGCGCCAGCCGGACCGCCAGCCCGCGCGCCCGCCCCCCCGCCCGCTACACATCCCGCAGGTGGCGGCCCACCGACACCGCGCTCGCCCCGAGCCCGAGCAGCAGCCCGGCGAGCACGATGAGCGCCACCTGCGGGCCGTCGAAGAAGACGAGCCCCGCCAGCGCGCCCTCCAGGCGGTCGCGGAACAGCGCCCAGCTCCCGCGGCACAGCAGCACCGCGAGCCCGCCGCCGACGATCCCCTTCACCGCGCCGTCGAGCAGGAAGGGGCCGCGGATGAACGCGTTCGTCGCGCCGACCACGCGCATGATCGCGATCTCGCGCGCGCGCTGGAGCAGCGTGAGCCGGATGGTGACGCCGATGATCACGACGGCGACGGCGGCGAAGGCGAGGCCGATGGCGCCGCCGACGAGGCCGAGGAGGTTGCGCAGCTCGTCCAGCCGCTCCACCCAGTCGCGGCCGTAGCGCACGTCCTCGATGAGCCGGAAGCCCGCGAGCCGCTCGGCGACCGCGCGCACCGACGGCGCGGTCCGCGCCCCCTCGCGCAGCCGGATCTCGAGCGAGGCCGGGAGCGGGTTCACCTGCAGGTCGCGGTAGGCGTCGCGGAACTCCACGAGCTCGCGGCGCGCGCGCTGCAGCGCGTCGTCCTCGCTCACGTAGTTCACGCCGAGCACCTCGGGGAAGGCGGCGACGTCCTGGGAGAGCACGGTGATCGCCTCGGTCGGCGTGCCGCGCCGCAGGAACGCCACCACCTCCACGCGCTCCTCGATGTCGCGGAGCGCGGCGCGGAGGTTGAGCGCCACGAGCCCGAACAGCCCGACGGTGAACAGCGAGAACGCGATCGCCGTCACCGAGAGCGCCGAGAGGAGCGGCGCGCGCTGCGCGCTCCGGAACGCCTCCCGCCAGAGGAGCCTCACGAGAAGAGCGGGGGCGTCGGCGCGGGGTCGTCCTCCGCGCTGTCGTAGGCCACCTGGCCGTCCCGCATCTCGATGGTGCGGTACGGCGCCGAGCGGACGAGGTCGAGGTCGTGCGTCGCCATGAGCACCGTCGTCCCCGACTGGTTGATCTCGCGGAGGAGCTGGAAGATGCCGCGGGTCGCCCGCTCATCGAGGTTGCCGGTCGGCTCGTCGGCGAGGAGGATGGCGGGGTCGTTCACCAGCGCGCGCGCGATGGCGACCCGCTGCTGCTCGCCGCCCGAGAGCTCGCGCGGGTACGACCCGGCCTTCCCCGCGAGGCCGACCTGCGTCAGCACGCGCATCGTCCGGGTCGGGATCACGTCGGCGCGGGCGCCCGTCACCTCGAGCGCGAAGGCGACGTTCTCGGCGGCCGTCCGGTCCTCGAGGAGGCGGAAGTCCTGGTAGATGACGCCGAGCCGGCGCCGCAGCTTCGGCACCTCGCCCCCCGCGATGGTGCCGATGTCCCACTGGAGCACCTGCACCGCCCCCGTGCTCGGCCGCTGCTCAGCGAACGCCAGCTTGAGCAGCGTGCTCTTCCCCGCGCCGGAGTGGCCGGTGAGGTAGGCGAACTCGCCGCGCTGCACCTCGAACGTGACGTCGCGCAGGCCGACGTGGCCGTTGCCGTACACCTTCACGACGTTGCTGAAGCGGATCATCCGGTGGCGGGGCGGGGGCGGGGCGGCGGGGTCAGGCGACCGGCAGCGCGGCGGCGGCCCCGTCGGCGAGGCGGCGGAGCACGCCGCGCCGCGCGAGGCCGTCCAGCACCGCGGCGGCCCGCGGCACGCCCCAGCCGAGGTGCGCGGCGAGCGCGTCGGCGGTGAGCGGCCCCGCCTCCACCACCGCGGCCCACGCGGCGCGCTCGTCGCCGTCGGCGCTGCCGACGAGCGACGGCCGCTCCTCCACGATGCACACGCAGGCGAGGCGGTGGTGCTGCAGCACGGGCTCGATCGCGTCGAGGTGGTGCACCGCCACGCGCAGCACCAGCGGCCGCGTGCCGGTGGCGAGCAGCAGCTGCGCCACCACCTCGTCGGCGCCCGAGAAGTCGACCAGGCCCACGCAGCTGAAGTCGAGGCAGGTGACGGCGGCCTCGTCACCCAGCGCCGACTGCACCTGCGAGCGCACGGCGCGTCCGGTGGCGCGGGTGACCAGGTGGCGCGTGGACGCGGCGCCGAGCACGGCGTCGAGGCGGATCGTCTGCACCATGTTCACGCCTGCCGCGAGGGGAGGATGACCTGCAGCTGCGAGCCCGGGAAGAAAGGTAAGGCCTCCTCGAGCGGCGGCGTATCGTCGTCCTCGCGGACGATGCTGAGGCGCGCCGTGCCCGAGCGCACCGAGAGGCTGCCGTGCCACTCGCCGAGGAACCGCTTGATGCCGGCGAGGCCCTGGCCGCGGCCCGCCTCGCGGAAGCGGCTGAGCCCGCTCATCAGCGCGTCCTGCAGCGCCGCCGCGTCCGACCACCGGTCGCCGTGCACGCGCGCCCGCGACGCCTCCAGCGAGCGGCGGAAGCCGATCCCCGCGTCGCTCGCGGCGATGACGGCGGCCGGCCGCCGCGGCCAGCGCAGCCGGTACTTGTACCGCTGCACCAGCACCCAGCCCGACGTCCCCGCGTGCTCGACGATGTTCTGGCACGCCTCGGAGAGCGCCATCGCGAAGCGCATCGACGCCTGCGCGCCGAGGTGCAGCTCCTCCGTGAAGAGGCGGGACGCCTGCTCGTGCAGCCCCTCCACCACGTGGTGCACGTCCTCGGTGCGGCGGATCGGCGTGACCGGCACGAGCGAGCTGGCGGGCGCGCCGGCGCGCCGCTTCGGCACCTTGCCGTCCAGCGTGAAGTAGCCGTCGAGCGGGCCGAAGGCATCGATCGCCGCCCAGTACGAGCGGACATCGTCGTTCACCGGCAGGCGGAGCGTCGGCCGGTCGACGCCGAGCTCGCGCAGCGCCTGCCCGAACGTGATGAGCCCGACCATGGCCGGCGGCGAGACGAAGGCGACCTGCGCCGCGTCGACGAGCGCCTTCCCCTCGGGCGGCCACGCGCCGACGTGGCGCGCGAACTGCTCGAAGCCCGCCTCGTCGAACTGCGCCGGCACCGCGATGACGCGCATCGCTCAGCCCGCCGCCAGCAGCCGGCCGCGCAGCAGCTCCGCGAGGCCCGACGCGCCGCGGAGCGTCGCGTTGCGCGCGGCCGCCGCGTTCGCGCGCGCGAGCGCCGCCTCCAGCGCGTCCCCCGCCAGGAGGCGCGCGCACAGCGTGGCGCCGAAGACGTCGCCGCAGCCGGTCGGGTCGATGGCGTCCACGGCGGGCGGCGCGGCCTCGAGGAGGCGGACGGGCGGGCCGGCGCCCGGACGGACCGCGGCCGCGCGCGACGCGGCCCACGACCGGGGCGCACCCCAGTCCGCGCGGCCTGCGGGGCGCCCGTCGGCCACCTGCGCGCCGCGCGGGCCGAGCGTCACGACGACGAGCCCCGCCCCCGCCGCGAGCGCCCCCGCCGCGACCGTGCGCGCGTCGTCGCCGAGCTGCCGGAGCTCGTCCTCGTTCACCTGCACCGCGTCGAAGCAGCCGAACCAGCCGTCCGCGTTCGGCAGCGGGCGCAGCTCGCGCACCCCGTCGTGGCGCATGCCCAGGAAGAGCGAGTGCAGGTCGGCGTAGATCGGCCCGGCGAACCCCTGCCGCAGCCGCTCGGCGGTGCCGAAGCACATCTCGAAGCCGGAGATGAAGTTGACGTACAGCGCGTCGAGGTCTGCGACGAGCGGCCCGAGCTCGGGCCACGTCCACGCGGGGACGCCGCCGCTCATCCGCTCGCACCGTCGGCCCGCCGTCTCGTAGTGGAGGACGACGCGGTTGTTCGGCGCCGGCACCTCGATGAAGCGGGCGCCCGGCGCCCGGCGGTCGAGGGTGCGGAGGAACGCGTCGGCCTCGGGGGCGAGGTCGCGGCCGACGCGGACGAGCGGCACCAGCTCCCAGCCCGGGGCGAGCGCGGCATCGAGCGCGGCGAGGGCGTAGCCGATGCCGCCCCACTCCTGCACCGGGCCCCGGGCCGGGTCGCGCCCGTGGATCTCGTCCCAGACGAGCGACCCGATGACGCCGAGGCGCGGCATCAGCCCCGCGCGTGATGGTCGAGGAACACCTTCGCCGCGCCGTACACGCCGGCCGAGCCGACCAGCGCGCCCGGCACGATGCGGCAGCGCTGCACCGCCGGCCGGAAGGCGCGCTTCGCCACCTCGCGCCGCAGCGGCTGGAAGAGCCGCTCCCCCGCCAGCGTCACGCCGCCGCACACCACCACCACCTCGGGGTTGAGCACGTTCAGCAGGTTCGCGATGCCGACGCCGAGGAACTTCGCCGTGTCGGCGACGACCTCGTGCGCGAGCTCGTCCCCCGCCTGCGCCGCGCTGTACACCGTCTGGGCCGTGACCTGGTCCAGGTCGCCGGCCACGAGCCCCGGCAGCAGCGACTCGGCGCCGGCGCGGATCGCCTCCACCGCGCGCCGCGCGATCGCGGGCCCCGATGCGTACGCCTCGAGGCAGCCGTAGTTGCCGCAGTTGCAGCGTCGGCCGCTGGTCTCGATCGTCGTGTGCCCGATCTCGCCCGCGACGCCCGACGCGCCGTGGTACAGCCGGCCGTCGAAGACGAGCCCGCCGCCGATCCCGGTGCCGATGGTGATGCCGACGACGTGCGCGGCGCCGCGCGCCGCGCCCCGCCACGCCTCGCCCAGCACCGCGCAGTTCGCGTCATTGTCGAGCGCCGCCGGCAGGCCGAGCCGGTCGCCGATGTGGGCGCGGAGCGGCATGTCCGTCCAGCCGAGGTTCGGCGAGAGCAGCACGACGCCGCGCTCGATGTCGAGCGGGCCCGGCGCGCCGATCCCGACGCCCATGATCTCCACGGCCGGCTGCGAGCGCGCGGTCTCGTCGACCACCGTGCGCACCAGCGCGATCAGCCGCTCCAGCACGTCCTCCGCCCCGCGCTCCGACTGCGTCGGCACGCTCGAGAGCGCGCGCAGGTGCTGGCCGTCCTCCGTCAGGCTCCCGACGACCAGGTTCGTGCCGCCGATGTCGATGCCGATGACGCAGCGCATCGCCATCAGTCGTCCACCTGCAGCACCGCCAGGAACGCCTCCTGCGGGATCTCGACCGCCCCGATCTGCTTCATGCGCTTCTTCCCCTCCTTCTGCTTCTCGAGGAGCTTGCGCTTGCGCGTGATGTCGCCGCCGTAGCACTTGGCGAGCACGTCCTTGCGGAAGGCGCTGATCGTCTCGCGCGCGATCACCTTCTGGCCGATCGCCGCCTGGATCGCGACCGCGAAGAGCTGCCGCGGGATCAGCTCCTTGAGCTTCTCCGCCACCTTGCGGCCCCACTCGTACGCCTTGTCCTTGTGGATGATCACGCTGAAGGCGTCGATCTGGTCGCCGTTGATCAGCATGTCGAGCTTCACCAGCTCGGACGCGCGGTAGCCCGCCATCTCGTAGTCGAGCGAGGCGTACCCCTTCGAGAGCGACTTGAGCCGGTCGTAGAAGTCGAGCACGATCTCGCCGAGCGGGAACTCGAAGTCGAACTCCACGCGCGTCGGGTCGAGGTAGTGCATGCCGTTGTACACGCCGCGGCGCTCCTGCCCCAGCTTCATGATGCCGCCGATGAACTCGGTCGGCGCCATGATGCGCGCCTTCACGTACGGCTCCTCGATGCGGTCGATGGTCGACGTGTCGGGGAGGAGCGAGGGGTTCTCGACCAGCGTCATCGTGCCGTCGGTGAGGTGGACGTGGTACTCCACCGTCGGCACCGTGGTGATGAGGTCGAGGTTGAACTCGCGCTCGAGCCGCTCCTGCACGATCTCCATGTGCAGCAGGCCGAGGAAGCCGCAGCGGAAGCCGAAGCCGAGCGCGGTGGAGCTCTCGGGCTCGAAGTGGAGCGACGCGTCGTTGAGCGTGAGCTTCTCGAGCGCGTCGCGCAGCGGCTCGAACTGGTCGGAGTCGGTCGGGTAGACGCCGGCGAAGACCATCGACTTCGCGTCGCGGTAGCCCGGCAGCAGGCTTCCGGCGCGGTCCTTCGCGTCGAGGATCGTGTCGCCGACGCGGCAGTCGCGCACGTGGCGCATGCTCGCGACGAGGTAGCCCACCTCGCCCGCGGCGAGCACGCCCGAGCGCCGCTGGCCCATCTGCAGGTAGCCGACCTCGTCCACGCGGTACACGTCGTCGGGGTGCGAGCCGAAGGCGATCTCCATCCCCTCGCGGATCGTGCCGTCGACGACGCGGATCGACGGGATCGCGCCGCGGTACTTGTCGTAGTACGTGTCGAAGACGAGCGCCCGCAGCGGCCCCGCCTCGCTCCCCTTCGGCTCGGGGATGCGCTGCACGAGCGCCTCCAGCAGCTCCGGGACGCCCGTCCCCTCCTTCGCCGAGACGGCGAGGATCTCCTCGCGCTTCGCCCCGATGAGGTCCATGATCTCCTTCGCGCGGCGCTCCGGCTCCGCGCCCGGGAGGTCGATCTTGTTGAGGACCGGGATGATCTCGAGCCCCGCGTCCAGCGCGAGGAACAGGTTCGACAGCGTCTGCGCCTGGATCCCCTGCGACGCGTCGACGACGAGGATCGCCCCCTCGCACGCCGCGAGCGAGCGCGAGACCTCGTACGTGAAGTCGACGTGGCCGGGGGTGTCGATCAGGTTCAGCTCGTACGCGTGCCCGTCGGCGGCGGTGAAGGCCATGCGGCACGCGTTGAGCTTGATGGTGATGCCGCGCTCGCGCTCGAGGTCCATCGTGTCGAGCAGCTGCTCCTTCATCTGCCGCTTCTCGACGGTGCCCGTCCGCTCAATCAGGCGGTCGGCCAGGGTGCTCTTCCCGTGGTCGATGTGCGCCACGATGCAGAAATTGCGGATGCGGTTCTGGGACATGGGGCGAATATACCGGTGGGGGGGCGAGCGGCCGGGGAGATTGTGGGTCGGGGGCCAGGGGGCCGAGAGCGTGGAGCCGAGGGCAGGGGACCGGACGCCGGGGGCCGGCGTGGGTTAGCTTGACACCGCCGTTCCCGCCGCCCAGCCCCCGCCCCCAGCCCCCAGCCCATTTGCCTCCCGCCCTCGGCCTCCTGCTCGTCACGCTCTTCTGGGCGGGCAACTTCACGATGTCGAAGCTCGCGCTCCGGGCCATCCCGGTGCAGCCGTTCACCGCGCTCCGCTTCGCCCTCGGCGCCACCATCCTCGTGGCGCTGCTCCGCCCCACGCGCCTGCCGCCGCGGCACCTCCGCTGGCGCCTCGTCGGGCTCGGCATCCTCGGGAACACGGTGTACCAGGTCTTCTTCATGAACGGCCTGAAGCGCACCACCGCCACGAACTCGGCGCTCATCCTCGCCGCCGTGCCCGCCGTCGTCACGGCGATGGTGGCGCTGCTCGGTATCGAGCGCGTCACGCGGCGCCAGTGGGCCGCGGTCGCCGTCGCGACGATCGGCGTGGTGTGCGTCGTCCTCGGTGGCGGCGCCGGGCTGGGTGGCGGCTCGCGCACCGGCGACCTGATGACCGTGGTCGGCGTCTTCTGCTGGGCGGGATACACCGCCGGCGTGCGCACGTTCGCCGGCGAGATGGGGGCGCTCGAGGTCACCGCGTGGACGATGGTGACCGGCGCCCCCGGGCTCGTGCTCCTCGGCGTGCCGGAGATGGCGGCAGTCGACTGGGGCGCGGTGCCGCCGCTCGCGTGGGCCGGGCTGCTCTATTCGTCGCTGCTCTCGCTCGTCGCCGCGTACTTCCTCTGGAACCGCGGCGTCGCGGCGCTCGGCGCGAGCCGCACGGCGCTCTACTCCTGCTTCACGCCGCTCGTCGCCACCGGCATCGCGATGGCCGTCCTCGGCGAGCGGCCGACGCTGTTCCACGGTGCGGGCGCGGCCCTCATCCTCGCCGGCGTGCTCCTCAGCCAGCGACGCCCCGCCACCGCCTGAGCGTCAGGCCGCCGGCGCCTCCAGCTCCTCCAGCCGCGCCATCGCGCGGCGCAGGTGCGGGATGACGATGCTCCCGCCCACCACGAGGCCGACGGCGAAGATCTCGAGGAACTCCTCCCGCGTGACGCCCTCCTCGTGGCAGCGCACGACGTGGTACGTGATGCAGTCGTCGCAGCGCAGCACCATCGACGCCACGAGGCCGAGCATCTCCTTCGTCTTCACGCCGAGGGCGCCCGCCTCGTAGCAGCGGGTGTCGAGGTTGAAGAAGCGGTTGATGGTCAGGTTGCCCGCCCCCAGGATGATGTCGTTCATCCGGGCGCGGAACTGCTGGAAGTCGGCGAGGGAACCGGCGGAATCGGCCATCGGGCATCCGGAGGGGATGAGGACGGCCGGAAGGTACTGCGGGCGGGGCTACTCCCCGGGGCGGCGGCGGCGGAGCTTCGGTTCGCCGGTGCTCTGGATGGGCGGCGTGGAGGGGCGGGTGGTCACGGTGTCCCGGGCACGTTCCCGGTCCGACTCCCGCCCCCCCTCCCGCGGCGCGGATGCCCTGTCCGCGCCGGACCGCGGTGACGAGCGGGGGGGCGTCGGCGGGGCCGACTCGGCGGCGGACATCGGCAGGATGACGACCTGGCCGACCGGCGTGTTCGGATGCGGAATCTGCTGCTGTGCCCCGGCCACCATCGGCACGCACAGGGCACTCGCCGCCACGAACCCGCTCCGCCACCGCAGACGCTCGCTCATCAGGCCCGCAACTTAGCATGGCACATGCCAGCGCCGCGCGCGGCGGCAACTCGTTGCGGCGCCGGGGCTTGTCGTGCGGCTGCGGCGCCCGGGCCCCCGCCGGTGTCCGCGCCACGGGTCACGCGACGGGGTGTTCGTGGACAGCGCCCCTGGGCACCGGCACCGGTCCGGTCCGTGCCCGCCCCTTGCCCCCCACCCCCCTCCCCCCCATCCTTGCCCCCCGCATGGCACTCGCGCAGGGCGGCCGCGCGCGGCCGGACCTCCTCGACCCCGTCGAGGTGGCTCGGCTTGGCGGGCTCGAGGTGACGACGGCAGGGGTGGTCGAGGGCTTCCTCACGGGGCTTCATCGGTCACCCCGGCGCGGCTTTTCCGTCGAGTTCGCCGAGCACCGCATGTACCAGCCCGGGGACGAGCTGCGCTACGTCGACTGGAAGATCCTCGGCCGCAACGACCGCCTCTACGTCAAGCAGTTCGAGGAGGAGACGAACCTCCGCGCCATGCTGGTGCTCGACACGAGTGCGTCGATGGCGTGGACGGGCGCGCCGGGCCGCCGGCTGCCGAAGCTCGACTACGCCACGCGGCTCGTCGCCGCGCTCTCGCTGGTGCTGCTGCGGCAGCGCGACGCGGTCGGCCTCATCACCTTCGACGACGCCGTGCGCTCGCAGACGCCCGCGCGCGCGCGGCTCTCGCAGTGGCGCCTCCTCGGGCAGGCGCTCGCCGCCTCCACGCCGGGGAAGGGCACGGCCGCCGAGCCCGCGCTCCGGCGCGTCGTCGACGCGCTGGCCCGCCGCGGGCTCGTCGTCTTCGTCTCCGACCTCCTGCTCGACCGCCGCCTCGCGCTCACGGCGCTCCGCTTCCTGCGCCATCGCGGCCACTCCGTGCTCGTGCTGCACGTGATGGACCCGGGCGAGGTGCGGATCGAGGGCGCCGAGGAGGCGCGCTACGAGGACCCCGAGACGCGCGAGGCGGTGATCCTCCGCCCGCGCGACTGGGCCGACGTCTACGCCGACACGGTGACGCGCACGGTGAAGGAATGGCGCGCGGCGCTCCGGCGCTCCGGCATCGCGTACCACCAGGTCACCACCGACACGCCGTTCGGGCACGTGCTGCGCGACGCGCTGCGCCCCCCGCGCGGCGGCTGACCGGTGGCCTTCCTCCAGCCCTGGGCGCTGCTCGGCCTCCTCGCCGCCGGCATCCCGATCCTCCTGCACCTGCTCGCCCGGCGCGAGCCGCCGACGGTGGCGTTCCCCGCCGTCCGCTACCTCCTCGACACCACGCGCGAGCATGCGCGGCGCCTGCGGCTGCAGCACCTGCTGCTGCTCATCGTGCGCACGCTGCTGGTCATCGCGCTGGTGCTGGCGGCGGCGGGGCCGACGGTGCCGCTTCGCGGCGTGCCGGGCCACGGGCCGACCGCGCTCGCCCTCATCGTCGACGACTCGCCGTCGAGCGGCGCGGTGGCGGGGGGCACGCCGCGTCTGCAGGAGCTCGTCTCGGCCGCGCGCGCGGTGCTGGACCGCGCGACGCCGGACGACCGGCTCTGGCTCGTCACCGCAGGCGCGCCGCCGCTCGCTGGCGACGTGGCCACGCTCCGCGCACGACTCGACGCGCTCGCGCCGTCCGCCACGCGCCTCGACCTCGGCGCCGCCGTGCGGCAGGCCGACGCGCTGGTCCGTGCGGACCGTCGCCCCGGCGCCATCCTCGTGCTGAGCGACCTGCAGGCGAGCGCGCTCTCGGCGGCATCGCCCGGCGCGCCCGTGGTGGTGGCGCGCCCCGCGTCGGCGCCGCCCGCCAACGTCGGCATCGCGGCCGTCGAGCCGGGGCCCGAGCCGTGGGGCCCCGACGGCAACCGCGTCACGGTGCGGCTCGCCGGCGACTCGGGGCTGACGCGCGCGGTGACGGTGCGCGCCGCCGGCCGCCCGGAGCGCGAGGGGCTCGGCGCCGCCGGCGGCGCCGTCGGCGTCGCGACGCCGGCGCTCCCCACCGGCTGGCACACGCTCGCCGTCGCGCTCGAACCCGACGAGCTGCGCGCCGACGACTCGGCGCTCCGCGCGGTGCGCGTCGCGCCCGTGGCGCGCGCGGAATGCGCCAGCGCGGGGCGGTGGGCCGAGGCCGCGTGCGAGGTGCTGCGGCAGAACGGGCGGCTCGCGCCCGGCGCCGAGGTGGCGTTCGGCCGCCTCGCGGGCGCCGCCGCGGTCGTGCTCCCGCCCGAGGATCCGGCGCTCGTCGGCGCGCTCAACCGCGACCTCGAGCGCCGCGGCGTCGCGTGGCGGTACGGCGCGGTGCAGGCGGGGGGCGCCGTCGACAGCGGCGGTGTCGCGCCCGCGGGCGCGCGGGTGCAGCGGCGGCTCGCGCTCGTCCCCGCGGGCAGCGGACGGAGCGGCGTGCTCGGCACCGTCGGCGGCGCCCCGTGGCTCGTGCGGAGCGGCAGCGTGGTGCTCCTCGGCAGCCGCCTCGACCCCGCGTGGACCGACCTCCCCGTGAGCGCCGCGATGGTGCCGTTCGTCGACCGGCTGCTCAACCGCGTCGCCCGCGGCGAGGTCGCGGCGCTCGCGGGCGCGCCCGGCGAGCCCGTGCTCCTGCCCGATCGCGTGAGCGAGGTGCGCGCCGGCGACCGCCGCTGGGGCGTCGAGGGGGGCGCGGCCTTCCGCGCGCCCGCACCCGGCATCCACTGGCTGCTCGCGGGCGGCGACACCGTCGGCAGCCTCAGCGTGCAGGTCGACCCGCGCGAGGGCGTGCTCGCCCCCGCGGCCGACCGGGAAGTCGCGGCGCTCTGGCCCGGCGCCGAGGTGGTGCGCCTGGGCGACGTGCCGGCCGCGGCGTTCGCCGCGGGCGCGCGGGGCGACCTGCGCGGCCCGCTCCTCTGGCTCGCCCTCGTGCTCGCGGGCGCCGAGGCGCTGCTCGCGAGCGGCCGCCGGCGCGCCGGCGCCGCCGCCCCCCTCGCGGCGGCGGCCTGAGCGATGCCGCTGCCGCGCCTCCTTGACACCTTCCACGACCTCGCGGCGACGCGCGGCCTCCTCGCGGCGCTCCCGCCGCAGGGCGGCACGCTGCCGCTCGGCGGGCTCGCGGGCTCGAGCGGCGCGGTGCTCGCCGCGTGGCTCGCGCGCGAGCAGCCGGGGCGGGTGCTCTGCATCGTCGCCAACACGCCGGGCGACGCCGAGCGGTGGCTCACCGACCTCCAGCTGCTCACCGACGCCCCCGTGCTGCTCTATCCGCAGCGCGAGGCGCTCGGCGAGGAGGAGCCGCACTACGAGATCGCCGGCGAGCGGACCGAGACGCTCGAGGCGCTCCTCGGCGGGCGCGTGCGCATCCTCGTCACCACGAGCCGCGCGACGGCGGAGCGGACGCTCGTGCCGGCGGCGCTGGAGCGGCTGCGGCTCGCGTTCGCCGTGGGCGAGCAGCACCCGCCGCGCCGCCTCGCCGCGCGGCTCGCGGAGATGGGGTACGAGCAGGTCGCCACCGTCACCGAGGTGGCGCAGTTCTCGGTGCGCGGCGGCATCCTCGACGTCTACGGCTTCGGCATGGCCGCGCCGGCGCGCCTCGAGTTCTGGGGCGACGAGATCAGCAGCCTGCGCTCGTTCGACCTCACGACGCAGCGCTCCGGCGCCGAGCTCGGTGCGGTGACCGTGCTGCCGGTCCGCGTCGCGCCGCGCGACGCGGACGACGCGCCGGCCGCCGACGCCCCGGTGCGGCGCACCGCGCTGCTCGAGCTGCTCCCCGCCGACACGCTCGTGCTGGAGGAGGCGACCGGCGCCGACCAGGACGAGGTGGCGCGCGCGTGGCGCGAGGCGCAGCACCACGTGGAGGTGGCGCGCCGCCTGGGCGAGGCCGTCCCCGCGCGCGAGGCGCTCTTCCTCGAGCCCGCCGAGTGGCGGCGCGCGCTCGCCCGCTTCGCGCGGCTGGAGCTGCGCGCGGAGCGGCCGCGCGTGCAGCTCGGCATCCTCCCGCCCGAGAAGGTGGACCGCGACCTGAACCGCCTGCGCGCGCTGCTCGCCGGCGGCCAGTCGACCCTCATCCTCTGCGACAACGCGGGCCAGCAGGAGCGGCTCGAGGAGCTGCTGGAGGACGGGCGCGGCCGGCCGACGGCCGCGCAGCTCGCCGTCGGCGCGCTGGACGGCGGCTTCATCCTCCCCGGGCTCCGCGTCCTCACCGACCACGAGATCTTCCGGCGCGCGCGCCGCCTCCGCCGCGCGCGGCGCTACCGGCAGGCGGCGCCGACGCTCGCGACGGGCGCGCTCGCCGTCGGCGACTACGTGGTGCACCTCGACCACGGCATCGGCGTCTACCGCGGCATCGCTACCACCGAGGTCTCGGGGCAGGAGATCGAGGTCGCCGTCCTCGAGTACGAGGGGGGCGACCGGCTCAACGTGCCGCTCTATCGCATCGACCAGCTCGAGCGGTACCGCGCCGCCGGCGAGGACGGCGACCGCCCGCCGCCGCGGCTCCACCGCCTGGGCGGCGGCAGCTGGACGAAGGTGCGCGAGAAGACGCGCCAGGCGATCCAGCGGATGGCCGCGGAGCTGCTCGACCTGTACGCGCGGCGGAAGCTCGCCGGCGGCTACGCCTGCCCGCCCGACACGAAGTGGCAGCGCGAGCTCGAGTCCGCGTTCCTCTACGAGGACACGCCCGACCAGCGGAAGGCGACGGAGGACATCAAGCGCGACATGGAGCAGCCGCGTCCGATGGACCGGCTGCTGGTGGGCGACGTCGGCTACGGCAAGACGGAGGTCGCGGTGCGCGCCGCCTTCAAGGCGGTGCAGGGGGGGAAGCAGGTGGCGGTGCTCGTCCCCACCACGATCCTCGCCGAGCAGCACGGGCGCACCTTCGGCGAGCGGCTCGCCGACTTCCCGGTGCGCGTGGAGGTGCTCTCGCGCTTCCGCACCGCGAAGGAGCAGAAGCTGGCGCTCGCCCGGCTCGCGACGGGCGAGGTCGACATCGTCATCGGCACGCATCGGCTGCTCTCGCCCGACGTGGTCTTCAAGGACATCGGGCTGCTCATCGTGGACGAGGAGCACCGCTTCGGCGTGAAGCACAAGGAGCGGCTGAAGCAGCTGCGGCTGATGGTGGACGTGCTGACGCTGACCGCGACGCCGATCCCGCGGACGCTGCACCTCTCGCTCGCCGGCCTGCGCGACCTCACCACGATCGAGACCCCGCCGCGGGACCGCTCCCCCATCCTCACCTTCGTCGAGCCGTGGGACGACGGCCTGCTCGAGGAGGCGATGGCCCGCGAGCTCGACCGCGGCGGCCAGGTCTTCTTCGTGCACAACCGCATCGAGACGATCGGCACGATCGCGCAGCGCGTGCAGTCGCTCGCGCCGCGGGCGCGCGTGGCGGTCGGCCACGGGCAGATGGCGGCCGACGAGCTCGAGGGGGTGATGGAGCGGTTCGTGCGCGGCGAGGTGGACGTGCTGGTCACGACGATGATCGTCGAGTCCGGCCTCGACGTGCCGAACGCGAACACGCTGCTCGTGCACGACGCGCACCGGTTCGGCCTGGCGCAGCTGTACCAGCTGCGCGGCCGCGTGGGGCGGAGCCACCGGCGCGCCTACTGCTACCTGCTGGTGCCCGACACGATCGACGCCGACGCGGAGGAGCGCCTCCGCGTGCTGGAGCACCACACCGAGCTCGGCGCGGGGTACCGCATCGCGCTCAAGGACCTCGAGCTGCGCGGCGCCGGCAACCTGCTGGGCGCCGAGCAGTCGGGGCACGCGCACGCGGTCGGCTTCGACCTCTACCTGCGCTGGCTGGAGGAGACGGTGAAGGCGCTCCGCGGCCAGGGGACGGGCGAGGCGCCCGCGCCGCCCGAGGTGGTGCTCGACCGGCCGGCGCAGCTCCCCGACGCGTACGTGGGCGACGACGGCCTCAAGCTCGACTTCTACCGCCGACTGGCGCACGCGGCCGGGCCCGGCGAGATTGACGCGCTCCGCGACGAGCTGCGCGAGCGGTTCGGGCCCCTGCCGGCCGAGGCCGAGACGCTGCTCGACCTCGGGCGGCTGCGCGTGCTGGGGGCGCGACTGGGCCTGCAGCACGTCCTCACGCGCGGCGACGAGGCCCGCCTGACGTTCCGGGCGGGGGCGAACCCGCCGATCGCGCGCCTCAGCGCGGCCCTCGACGACGTCCAGCTGGCCGCCGACGTGCGGCGCACCGTCCCGCTCGCCCTGCGCCTCGAGCGCCTCGGCGGGGAGGCGCTGGTCCCCGCGCTGGTGCGGGCCCTGCGCGTGCTCGACCAGGCGACCGCGCCCGCGGTCGCCGCCACCGCCCGGGCGTGAGGCCCGGGCCGACACCCACGGAGTCCCCGATGCGCCGCGTCGCGACGCTCTCGCTGCTCGCCCTCACCTCGCTCCTCGGCTGCGCCTCGCTGCGCGACGTCTTCACCGCCCATGCCAACGAGGCGGCCCGCGCCGGCACGTTCACGCTGGGCGCCGAGCAGCTCGCCACGATCCTCAAGGCCGCCGGCCCGCAGGCGCAGACCACCGACGTCGCCGTCTACATCGCGGAGACGTGGGTCGATTACGCGCTCTACGCCCAGGCCGTCGCCCGGCGCCTCCCGCTCACCGACTCGGCGACGATGACCGCCGCGTTCTGGCCCGAGCTCGGCCAGCTGAAGGTGCAGCGTCTGCACGACGACATGCTGAAGAAGAACGTCCAGGTCGGTCCCGGCGCCATCGACAGCGCCTACGACGGCCCCGACGTGCGCGTGATCCAGCACATCCTCATCGGCGTGCAGGCGACGGCGCCCGAGGCGCAGAAGGCCGCGGCGCGCAAGCAGGCCGAGGACGTGCTGCGCCAGGTGCGCGCCGGCACGCCCGCCACCTTCGCCGACCTCGCGCGCAAGCTCTCGCAGGATCCGGGGAGCGGCCGTGACGGCGGCTTCCTGCCGCCCGCGAAGAAGGGGGCGTACGTCCCCGCGTTCGACGCGATGGCGTGGAAGCTCGGGCCGGGCGAGATCTCGGCGGTGGTGCCGACGGAGTTCGGCTTCCACGTGCTGCGCCGCCCGACGAAGGAGGAGGCCGCGCCGCGCCTCGCGGAGTGGGTCCGCCAGGCGGCGTCGCAGAAGCTCGACTCGGCGTGGGTGGCCGGGATCGCCTCGCGGAACGGCGTCGAGGTGCGGGCGTCGGCGCCGCAGGCGATGCGCACCGCGCTCGCGCGCAGCACCGACTACGCGTCGAACACGCTGCTCGTGGCCGCGAAGGGGAAGGGGCTCACCGTCGGCGACTTCAACCGCTGGCTCCGCGCCCTCCCGCCCGACTACGCGCAGCAGCTCAAGGCCGCGCCCGACTCGATGCTCCGCGACTTCGCCAAGTCGCTCGCGGTGCAGCAGCTGATGGCGCGCGAGGCCGACTCGCTCAAGCTCGGGCCGACGCCGGAGGAGTGGACGTCGCTCCGCGCGCGCTACGCGCAGGAGCTCGAGGCGCTGTCGGCGGCGATGGGGCTCGCCTCGGGCCCGGTCGCCGACACGTCGGCCGCCGCCGAGGCGCGGACGAAGGCCGCCGAGCAGGCGCTGACGACCTACTTCACGGCGGTCACCACGGGCCAGGCGCAGCTGCGCCCGATGCCGTCGCAGCTCGCCATCGCGCTGCGCGCGCAGATCAGCGCGCAGGTGAACGATGCCGGCATCAAGCGCGCGCTGGAGCTGGCCCGCCCCGCGCCGGCACGCGGCGACTCGGCGAAGGCGGGCGCGGCCCCGGCGCCCGATGGCGCGTTCCAGCCCGCACCCGGCGGCCCGCCGGTCGGCACCCCCGCCGAGCTCTCGCCCGGCCCGAGCTTCCACGCCATCGCGTCGACCGCGGGGACGTACGCCCCCGTCTTCGCGGGCGGCAGGAAGCCGCCGTCACGGCCGCTCCCCGGATCCTGCGAGAGCTTGCGCGCGAGGTCGGCG
>JANRIU010000037.1:0-55394 GCA_033764615.1 Gemmatimonadales bacterium
GCCGGCTCCCCGAGCGCGATCCACCGCTCCGCGCTCGCGATCGGGTCGTCCGCGGCGCGTGCCGCCTCGGCCGCGGCGTCCCGCCCGCGCCGCCGCCAGCGTCGCGCGGCCGCCGCCACGAGGGCCAGCGGCACCAGCGTGCCGGCGAGCACGGGGGCGACGCGACGCTCGGTGAGCGGGAGCGGCGGCGGGGGCGGCGCCGGGGTGATCGCGTCGCGCGGGCCCGGCGGCAGCACGCTCGCCACCGACACGACCTGCGCCGAGGCGGCCACGGTGTCGACGCCGCCATCGGCGCGCAGCACGAGCGGCCCCGGCACCGGCACGACGTGCGTCCCCGCCGCCATGACGGCGACGGGCCACCGGAGCCAGGCGCCGTCGGCACGGCGCTCCACCCGCGGGGCGCCGAGCCGCAGCACGGGGAGCGCGGGGGCCCACGCCGGCGCCGTCACGCGCGCCTCGGGCGCGAGGCGCGTCCAGCGCTCCAGCCACACCGTGTCGCCGACCGTCGGGAGCGCCCCGGCGAGCTGCAGTACGAACGCCGCCACTGGCATCAGCCGACCACCTGCACGCGCCGGCGCAGGAGCAGCAGCCGCCGCAGCGCGGTCGCCCACTCCTCGTCCGTGCGCAGCACGAGCAGGTCGGCGCCGGCCTCCCGGCAGGCGCGCGCCACCGCGTGCCGGTGCCGCGCCGCCGCCTGCGCCGCCCCCTCGCGCACGGCGGATGCGGCGGTGTCGAGCAGCCGCTGCTCGCCGCTCTCGGCGTCCTCCACGCGGATCCAGCCCGCGGCCGGCACCTCGACCTCGCGCGGCTCGCGCACGAGCAGCGCCACCACCTCGTGGCGCGCGGCGAGCTCGCGGAACGGCGCCTCCCAGTCCGGCGCGAGGAAGTCCGAGATGACGACGACGATGCTGCGAGGGCCGAGCAGCCGCCCCGCGTGGGCGAGCGCCGCGCCGAGGCGGGTGCACCGCCCCGCGGGCGCGTGCGCCAGCAGGTCGCGCACGGCGCGGAGCGCGGCCCGCCGCCCGCGCGCCGGCGGGCGCACGAGCTCGGGCCGCGCGGTGAAGCCGATGAGGCCGACCCGGTCGCCGTGCCACGCGGCGGCGAGCGCGAGCACCGCGGCGAGCTCGGCGTTCCGGTCGCGCTTGGTGACGGGCTCGCCCGTCGCGGTGGAGCCGGAGCGGTCGACGACGAGGAGGACGGTGAGGTCCCGCTCGGGCGTGAACGTCTTGACGTAGGGGGCGCCGAAGCGGGCGGAGACGTTCCAGTCGATGGCGCGGTGGTCGTCGCCGTCGACCCACGGCCGCACCTCGGCGAACTCGAGGCCCTGCCCGCGGAACAGGGAGCGCGCCTCCCCCGTGAACAGCGACCCCGCCAGCCCGCGCGCCCGCAGCTCCAGCGCGCGGACCTGCCGCAGCACCGCGGCCGGGATGGCGCTCAGGGCGCGGGCACCGCCGCGAGCAGCCGGCGGACGATCTCGTCGGCACCGGTCTCCGCCGCGTCGGCCTCGAAGGTGAGCACGAGCCGGTGGCGCAGCACGTCGGGGGCGAGCGCGCGCACGTCCTCGGGCACCACGAAGTGCCGGCCGCGCAGCCACGCGTGCGCCTTCGCGCAGGCGAGGAGCGCCTGCGCCGCGCGCGGGCTCGCACCGCACGCGATGAGCGGGCGCAGCTCGCCCAGGCCCACGGCCTGCGGCTCGCGCGTCGCGCGCACGAGGTCCACCACGTAGTCCAGGAGCCGCGGGTCGGCGTGCAGCGCGGCCACCTCGGCGCGCGCCGCGAGCACGTCGGCCGGCGACACCACGCGCCGCACCGGCCGCAGCTCCACCGCCCCGCGCGCGAGCAGCTCGCGCTCCTCGTCACGCGTCGGGTAGCCGACGGTGACCTTGAGCAGGAAGCGGTCGAGCTGCGCCTCGGGGAGCGGGTACGTCCCCTCGCTCTCGATCGGGTTCTGCGTCGCGAGCACGAGGAACGGCTCGTCCAGCCGCTGCGGCTGGCCGCCGATCGTCACCTGCCGCTCCTGCATCGCCTCCAGCAGGGCGGCCTGCACCTTGGCGGGCGCGCGGTTGATCTCGTCGGCGAGCACCACGTGCGCGAAGACGGGGCCGCGCTTCACGCTGAACTGCTGCGAGCGCGGGTCGAACACCATCGTGCCGATGACGTCGGCCGGCAGCAGGTCGGGCGTGAACTGGATGCGCGCGAAGCTCGCGTCGATCGTCTCGGCGAGCGTGCGGACGGCGAGCGTCTTGGCGAGGCCGGGCACCCCCTCCAGCAGCACGTGCCCGCCGGCGAGCAGCCCCACGAGCAGCCGCTCGACCATCGCCTGCTGGCCGACGATCCGCTCGGCGACCTCGGCCTCCACGCGCCGCACCTGCGCCGCGGCGGCCTCGGCCGCGCCGACGGCCGCCGCGCTCACCTCACGCCTCCTCGTCCAGGCGCACCGCCTGGTACAGCGCGCGGACCTCGTCGCCCGTGAGCACGCGGCTCTCGCCCACCTTGAGGTCGCCGAGGCGGACGGGCCCGTACGAGAGGCGCGCCAGCCGCTCGACGGCGAGGCCCATCGCCTCCGCCCAGCGGCGCACGACGCGGTTCCGCCCCTCGGTGAGCGTCACGTCGAGGATGCTGCGCCCGTCCTTCCCCGGCCGCACCCGGAGCCCGGTCGCCACGACGGGCCGGCCGTCGAGCGAGACGGGCTGGTGCACGAGCTTCTCCACCTCGGCGGTCGGCTTGCCGTGCACGAGCGCCGTGTAGCGCCGCGCGATGCGGTAGCGCGGGTGCGTGAGCCGCTGCACCGCATCGCCGTCGTTGGTGAGGAGCAGCAGGCCCGTCGTCATGATGTCGAGACGGCCGACGTAGGTGAGGCCGCCGCGGCCGTCGACGAAGTCGAACACGGTGCGCCGCCCGCCCTCGTCGTCCGCCGACGTGACGACGCCGAGCGGCTTGTGGAACGCGAGCCACCGGCGCTGCGGCACCTGCACGCGCCGGCCCTTCACCGTGATGTGCTGGGTCGCGAGGTCCACCTTCTGCCCGATCGTGGCGACCTTCCCGTCGACGCGCACCTGGCCCCCGCGGATCAGCTCCTCCGCGGCGCGGCGCGACGCCACGCCCGCCCGCGCCAGCGCGCGCTGCAGCCGCATCTCCATCGTCAGCTCTCCGCCGGCACGTACGCCTCGGCGTCGTCCGCACCCTCGGCGTGGGGCTTGGCCGGGTGCAGCGCGATCGAGAACTCCTCGGCGCGCGGCAGGTCCGCGAGGTCGCGGAGGCCGAGCAGCTCGGTGAGCAGCGGCGTCGTGCCGTAGAGCAGCGGCCGCCCGAGCGCCTCGGAGCGCCCCACCACCTCGATCAGGCCGCGCTCCTGCAGCGCCCGCAGCACGCCGCCGCCCGACACGCCGCGGATCTCCTCGATCTCCGCGCGCCCGACCGGCTGCCGGTACGCGATGATGGCGAGCGTCTCCATCGCCGCGGGGGTGAGCCGCTGCTGCCGCTCCGCGAAGCGCGCGCGCTCGATCGCGGCGGCGTGCACCGCGCGCGAGACGAGCTGGTAGCCGCCGCCCAGCTCGGCGAGTTCCACCCCGTGCTGGTCGAACTCGTAGTGCTCGCGCAGCTGGTCGAGCGCCTGCTTCACCTCGTCCAGGGTGGCGTCGGGCTCGAGCGTGGCGAGCTCCTCCGCGGTGAGCGGGCGGTTGGCGGCGAAGAGCGCGGCCTCAAGCAGCTGGCAGAGCGGCGTCACGGCGGACCTGGAGCGGGGCGAAGGAGGAGGACTGCCCGACCCGGAGGTGCCCGCGACGGGCCAGCTCCAGGATGGCGAGCAGGGTGGACAGGACGTCGCTGATCGTCGGCGCGGGCCCGAGGGCCTCGCGCCAGTCGAACACCTCACGCTCGAGGAGCAGCGCCTCGACGCGGCGCGTCGCGGCCTCCACGTCGAGCGGCCGCGCCACGACGCGGTGCAGCACCGGCTGCGGGATCGCGCGGACGACCCGCTCCACCGCGGTCAGCAGGTCGATCAGGTCGAGCCGCAGCGGCGCCGGCGGCTGCTCCGGCGGCGCCGGCACCCAGCCGCGCGGGAAGCGCTCCGCCCGGCGGTCGGCCGCGCGCTGCAGCCACAGCGCCATCTCCTTGATCTGCTGGTACTCGAGGAGCCGGCGCACCAGCTCTGCGCGCGGATCCTCCCAGTCCTCCGCCCCGTCCCGGCGCGGCAGCAGCATCTGCGCCTTGAGGCGCAGCAGCCGGCTCGCCATGTCCAGGTAGTCGGCGGCCTGGTTCAGGCCGAGCACGTGGATCGCCTGGACGAACTGGTCGCAGATGCGCGCGACCGGGATGTCCTGGATGTCGAGCCGCTCCTCGCGGATCAGGTGCAGGAGCAGGTCGAGCGGACCGTTGAACTGGTCGAGCCGGACGACGAACGCGCCGTCCACCGCCCCGGCAGGGGCGGCGTCGGACGGGCTCGGGATGGCGGGGGCGCTCACGGGGGGAAGATAAGGACGCCGGGCCCCGGACACCGCCCCGCGGGCCGGCCGCCGCTCAGTGGTAGCCCACGCCGCCGTGCACGAGGCGCAGCGCGACGATGAAGATCGGCTGGAAGAGCCGGCCGAACACGTTCCACGCGATGATCATCCCGACGAGCGCGAGCACCGGGTTCCCCCAGACGAACGCCTGCCACCGCCGCCCGAGGCGCTCGCCGAGCAGGAGCGGCAGCGCGCCGCTGCCGTCGAGCGGCGGGAACGGCAGCAGGTTGAACGTGGCGAGCAGCAGGTTCATCGAGAAGAGCGAGCCGAGCATGAACACGACGCCGGGCCAGATCCCCTCCGCGCGCGTCTCGGCGAGGTGCCCGAAGCGGATGACTTCCGGGGCCTGCAGGACGCCGGCCGACAGGCCGTATCGCAGCACGCCCGCCGCCAGCAGCACCAGCACGGCGTTGGCCGCGGGCCCCGCCAGCGCCATCCACGCGGCGCGGCGCGGGAAGCGCAGCGCCCAGCGCGGATCGAACGGCGCGCTCGCGTAGCCGATCGGCCAGCCCGACACCGCCACGGACAGGAGTGGCAGGAGCACCATCCCGAACGGCTCGCGCCGGATGTGGGGCACCGGGTCGAGCGAGACCTGCCCCCCGAGGTACGCCGTGTCGTCCCCGCCGCGCAGCGCCGCCCACGCATGCGCCGCCTCGTGGACCGTCGTCGAGAACAGGAAGACGACGTAGTAGATGAGGCCGTCGGCGAGGGTGTCCATGGGGAGGCGGAAGGGCGGAAGGGCGGACCGGCGGGCCGAGGGGCCGCCGCGGACTCAAGGCTACCGCGCCCCCTCCCCCCCGGCAACGCGTGACGAGCGGGCGACCCGCGCTCCGCGCCGAGCGACCTCGAACCCTCCCCCATTTGACAACCGCCCGCACTCCGCGCATCTTTAAAGGCTACGTCGCACCACCGAACCACGAGGATCAGCCATGCCGCGTACGCAGTCCGCCAAGAAGGCGATGCGCCAGACGAAGACCCGCACCGAGCGCAACCGCCAGCAGCGGAGCGCGCTCCGCACCGCCATCAAGCGCGTGCGCAAGGCCGCCTCCCCCGCCGAGGCGAAGGCTGCGTTCGAGTCCGCCGAGAAGCTGATCGACCGCGCGGGCCGGAAGAACCTGATCCACCGGAACACCGCGGCCCGCACCAAGTCGCGCCTCGCCAAGGCGATCGCCGCCAAGAGCTGAGTCGCGCGGCGCCTCGCGCCGCCTCGTGGTCCTTCGCGCGCCGGGCTCCCGCCCGGCGCGTCGTGTTTCGTGTCCGGCGCTCACGTCGCCGTCAGCTCAGCGCCGCAGCTGCCGCAATACCACTCCGTCGCCTTGTTCATCGTGCCGCAGGTGCGGCAGCGCTGCGCCTCGCTCGCCGGCTCGCGCGGCGGCGGCGGCACCGGCCGGTCCGGCGCCACCTCGGGCAGCGGCAGCACCGGGTGCGTCCCCGTCTCCAGCGCGAGGTCGAGGAAGAGCGGCGGCGGCTCTGCGGGACGAGCCTGTGCCGACGCGCGGGCGGCGGGCTCGGCCGGGGGCGCGGGCGGTGCCGCCGGGACGGTCGGCGTCGGCGGCACCATCGTCTCGCGCACGAGCGCGTCGAGGCTGTCGGTCGCCGCCTCCGCCTCCACCTCCAGCGCCAGCACGTCGCGCGCGAGCTGCCGCACCGACGAACCGACGATCACCCGCTCCACCTCCTCGGCCCGCTCCACCTCCGCCTGCGCCTGCTCCACGTCGTGGCGCAGCATGCCGATCTCGGTGTCGGCCGCGTGGCGCGCCTCCTGCCACTCGCGGTCGCTGTACTCGCCGACGCGGTGCCGCAGCTCCGCCTCCGCGCGCCGCTCCTCCGCCTCACGCAGCGCCGCGACCGCACGCGCGTGCGTCTCGCGACGCTCGCGCACGTCGGCGCGCACCGCGTCGGCGTACGCGCCGAGCTCCCGCATCACCGCGTCGAGCCGGCCCGCGTAGTCGGCGCGCACGCGCTGCCGGACGGCATCCGGGATGCCGGTGCCGCTCGCCTCCACGCGCTCGAGCCACTCGGCGTACCGCCCGCGCTCGGCGAGCAGGCGTGCGACGTCGTCGGCGTGCTCGGGGAGGGCGTCGCTCATGCGGGCGCTGCGGCGGCGAGCCGGCGGGCGTCGAGGGCCGCGATCGCCGCGGCGTCGAGCGGGCGGGGGCCGCCGAGCAGGCGGGCGGCGAGGAGGATGCGGGCGGCGTGCTCGAGCGACTCCATGCGGAGCCGCGCGTGGTCGAGGTCGCGCCCCCAGGCGACCGCGCCGTGGTTCGCGAGGAGCAGCGCCTCGTGGCCGGGGATGAACGGCGCCGCGAGGTCGCCGAGCGCGGGCGTGCCGGGCGTGGCGTAGGGGACGGTGGGCACGCGACCCATGAGCAGGATCACCTCGGGGAGCACGTCGGCGTCGAGCGGCACGCCCGCGGCGGCGAACGCCGTCGCCGTCGGCGGATGCGCATGCACCACGGCGCCGACGTCGGCGCGCGCGCGATGGACGCGCAGGTGCAGGTCGAGCTCGCTGGTGGCGCGCCCGCGCCCCGCCAGGTGCCTCCCGTCGAGGTCCACCTCGACGAGCTCGTCGGCGGACAGTTCGCGCTTGAGCCGGCCGGCGGGCGTCACGAGCAGGCGGTCGGGCGCCACGCGCACGGAGACGTTGCCGTCCTGGCCGGCCACGAGCCCGGCCTCCCACAGCCGGCGGCATGCCAGTACGATCGCCGCGGCGGCCGCGCCGCGCTCAGCCGTGGAGCTCGTACACCACCGCGCCGCCCACGACGGTGAGCAGGCAGCGGCCCGTGAGCTCGCGTCCGCCGAACGGCGTGTTGCGGCTCTTCGAGAAGAAGGTCGACGGCTCCACGATCCAGCGGCGCGCGGGGTCGAGCACCACGAGGTCGGCAGCGGCGCCCTCGGCGAGCGTGCCCGCCGGCAGGTTGAACAGCCGCGCGGGGACGGTGCTCATGCGCGCAAGCAGCTGCGGCAGCGTCAGCAGCCCGCGACCGACCAGCTCGCCGATCGAGAGGCCGAGCGCGGTCTCGAGGCCGATGATGCCGTTCGGGGCGTCCTCGAACTCGCGCTCCTTCGCGTCGTAATGGTGCGGCGCGTGGTCGGTGCAGATGCAGTCGATCGTGCCGTCGGCGAGCGCCTGCCGGATCGCCTCGACGTCCTCCGGCTCCCGGAGCGGCGGGTTCATCTTCGCGTTGGTGTCGAACCCCTCCACCGCCTCGTGCGTCAGCGTGAAGTGGTGCGGGCACGCCTCGGCCGAGACGCGGAGCCCCTTCGCCTTCGCGCGGCGGATCAGCTCGACGGAGCCGCGCGTGCTCATGTGGCACAGGTGCACGTGGCCGCCGGTGAGCTCGGCGAGGAGGATGTCGCGCGCGACCTGGATCTCCTCGGCGGCCGCGGGGATCCCCTTGAGGCCGAGCCGCATCGAGACGAGCCCCTCGTGCATCGAGCCGCCGGCGGCGAGCGACATGTCCTCGCAGTGGTCGGCGACGGGGATGCCGAACGTGGTGGCGTACTCGAGCGCGGCGCGCATCAGGTGGCTCGAGCCGACCGGCCGGCCGTCATCGCTGACGGCGACGGCGCCGGCGGCGACCATCTCGCCGAACTCGGCGAGCCGCTCCCCCTTCTGCCCCACGGTGACGGCGCCGATGGGGTAGACGCGCGCCTTCCCCGCGCGCTCGCCCTGCGCCTTCACGAAGCCGACCGCGGCCTGGTTGTCGATCACGGGGTCGGTGTTGGGCATCGCGCAGATGGAGGTGAAGCCGCCGGCCACGGCGGCCATCGCGCCGGTGGCCACCGTCTCCAGGTCCTCCATGCCGGGCTCGCGGAGGTGCACGTGCACGTCCACGAGGCCGGGGGCGACCACGAGCCCCGCGACGTCGCGCACCTCCGTCCCCTCGGCGGGGGTGAGGTTGGGGCCGATCGCGGCGATGCGCTCGCCGACGACGTACACGTCGGCCACCTCGTCGCGTCCCACCGACGGGTCGATGACGCGGCCTCCCTTGAGCAGCAGCGGGCGGCGGAGCATCACTCCCCCTTCGCGCCGGCGGAGGCGGCGGCCCAGTCGGGCGCGCCGCCCGCCAGCAGGTAGAGCACGGCCATGCGCACGGCGACGCCGTTGGTGACCTGCGGCAGGATCACG
The DNA here is from genome assembly GCA_033764615.1 of Gemmatimonadales bacterium. Classification (GTDB taxonomy): domain Bacteria; phylum Gemmatimonadota; class Gemmatimonadetes; order Gemmatimonadales; family GWC2-71-9; genus JANRIU01. The sequence goes on from JANRIU010000037.1 coordinate 8,634, forward strand.
GAGTGCTCCCCGTCGGCGACGTCGGAGTCGATCTCGACGCCGCGGTTCATCGGGCCCGGGTGGAGGATCACGAGGTCCTTCGGCGCGCGCGCGAGGCGCTCGCTGGTGAGGCCGAAGACGCGGTTGTACTCGCGCAGCGACGGGATGAAGCCGGCCTGCATCCGCTCGAGCTGGAGCCGCAGCACGTTGAGCGCGTCGGCCCACTCGATCGCCTCCTCGATGCGGCGGAAGACGGTGACGCCGAGCGCGCGCACCTGCGGCGGCACCAGCGTCGGCGGCCCGCACACGGCCACCTCGGCGCCCAGCTTCACGAGGCCCCAGATGTTGCTGCGCGCCACGCGGCTGTGCAGCACGTCGCCGCAGATGGCGACCTTGAGCCCCTCGATGCGGCCGAACGCGTCGCGCAGCGTCAGGAGGTCGAGCAGGCCCTGCGTCGGGTGCTCGTGCTTGCCGTCGCCCGCGTTGATGACGTTCGAGCGGATCCGCTCGCCGAGGAACTGCGCCGCGCCCGACGCGCCGTGGCGGATCACCACCATGTCGATCCGCATCGCCTCGAGGTTGCGCGCCGTGTCGACCAGGGTCTCGCCCTTGGAGACCGACGAGCCCGCGCTCTGCACGTTCGTCGTGTCGGCCGAGAGGCGCTTCTCGGCGAACTCGAACGAGATGCGCGTGCGCGTCGACGCCTCGAAGAAGAGGTTGACGATCGTCTTGCCGCGGAGCGCCGGCACCTTCTTGATCGGCCGCTCGCTGACCTCCTTGAACGGCTCCGCCGTGTCGAGGATCAGGCGGATCTGCTCGGCCGAGAGCGGCTCGCGGCCGACGAGGTCCTTGCCGAGCGCGGTCATGCGGCCTCCCCGCGGGCGAGCTCGACGGCGTCGCGGCCATCGAGCTCGCGCACGAGCACGTCGACGCGGTCGCCGGCGGCGGTGGTGACGCTCGTGCCGGTGATGTCGGGCTGGATCGGCAGCTCGCGGCCGCCGCGATCGATGAGCACGCAGAGCAGCGTGCGGCGGGGCCGGCCGAAGTCGGCGACCTCGTCGAGCGCGGCGCGCACGGTGCGGCCGGTGAAGAGCACGTCGTCGACGATGACGATGGTGCGGCCGTCCACCGGCGGCAGCGACGTGATGCCGACGGTCGGCCGGGGGCCGATCGACTGGAGGTCGTCGCGGTAGAGGGTGATGTCGAGCTTGCCGGTGGCGAGGTCGCAGCCCTCGGCGTGGTCGATGAGCTGCTTGAGCCGCGCGGCGAGGTGGACCCCGCGGCGCTGGATCCCGACCAGCACGACGCCGTCGGTGCCGCCCGCGCGCTCCACGATCTCGGAGGCCATGCGTGCGAGCGTGCGGGCGACCTGCTTGTCGTCGAGGAGGAGAGAGCGGGCTGGCACGCGGGGAAACTGCCCCCGGCGGGCCGGGCGGGCAAGGCGGCCCGGCGCTACGGGCGCTCGCTCACCGCCCGGACGCCGGGCAGGTGCGGCAGCGGCAGGACGAGCGCGTCGCTCCGCCGCACCATCTCGACGCCGTCGGCCGTCGCCGCGTACAGCCACTGGCCGTCCCGCGACCAGCTGACGGCGGCGAGCGGATCGTAGCTGCGGCCGGGCGGCGACACCGCCATCGCCCCAGTCCCGTCCGGCGCCACCACGGCGAGCCGCCGCGTGGCGCGGTCGACGTAGGCGATGCGGGTGCCATCCGGCGAGAAGGCCGGTGCGTCGCCCGCGATCGCCCAGGCGCGGAGCGCCTGCGTGCCGCGCTCGTACACGCGCACCTGGCCACCGGCCGCGATCGAGTCGCCCAGCACGAGCGCGATCAGGGTGCCGTCGGGCGAGGGCGTCGCGCGCCACGCCGCGCCGGCCGGGAGCCCGGGCAGAGGTGCCGAGCCGGCGCCGCTCGCGTCGCTCGTCCACGGCCTGGGCGTGGTGCCATCGCCCGAGCCCGTGTACACGACCAGCGGCGCAGCCTCGGCGACGCGGGGCCACGCCTGCTGCGCGGGCGCGCCGTTGCCGGTGAGGAACGGCGCGCCCGGCGCCGTCAGCGGCACGCGCTGGACCTGCCCGCGTGCGAGGCCGTCGCCCCCGGCGAGCAGCAGCGCCTGCCCGCCCGGCTCCCAGGCCGGCGCCTCGCAGCAGTTGCCCGCGCCGGTCGCGATCGTCCGCGGCTCGCGACCGTCCAGCGCCATCACCACCGTGCCGCCGCCCTGATCATGGAACGCGATGGTCGCGCGCGGGACGACGATGGCCGTCATCGAATCGGCGAAGCCGGCGCCCGTGGCCTCCACGCGGTGCACGGCCGGCGCCGGGGCGAGCAGCCGTCCGCCCGCCGAGAGCGTCGCACCGGGCGTCAGCACGCGGAGCGAGACGGCTTCGGGCCGCGCATTCCCCCACCGGTCCCGCACGACCGCCGAGACGGGCGTGCTGTCCCCCGCGCTCAGCACCGCCAGCGACTGCGCGAAGCGCACCGTCGCGGGCTGGCCGGCCCGCACCGTGTATCGCGCCGTGTCGGTCACCTGGAAGGCGGGCGCCGACACGAGCACGCGCGCGGGCCCGGCGGTGAGACCCAGCCGCACGCGGATCGTCGCGCGGCCGTTGCCGTCGGTGAGCACCGAGAGGCGGGCGTCCGTGCGGGGCACCTGCACGGCCGGATCGGAGACGTAGGCCGTTGTCGGCCCGTCGGGCACGGCGGAGAGGCCGGTGAAGATGACCGACGTCCCCGCGACCACGCGGCCGCCGCTCGCGCGCACCTCCACCACGAGCGGCGTGGCGAGGAAGGCGAAGGCGCTGTCGACCGCACCGCCACCGCTGATGATGCTGACGGAGGCAGGCGTCGACGGCTGGCTCGGCGGCGGCTCCAGCGGCGCCGTCCCTCCGCCGCCGCACGCCGCAAGCCAACCGGCGAGCGACAGCGCCAGAAGGACCACGCAGCCGGCGTCGAGGGGACGGCGAACGGGAACGGTGAGGATCGCCATGGTTTCCTTCAAGATAGCCCGGACCACCCTGCCGAACCCGCCCAGCGGGCGCCGGGTCATTCGGGCGCCCTCCCTGCCCCTACAGCCGGCCGCCTCGGAGCCAGATCTCGCTCTGGCCGACGCGCGGGAGCCCCATCACCGCCCTGGGGTCGCGCATGTCGGCGCGTGCGGCGAGCTCCTTCCGGTGCGCCTCCAGCGTCAGCTGGCGCCAGGCGACGAGCAGCGAGTCGCCGACGGTGGCGAGCACCGGATATTGCGCGGCGCCTTTCCCGCTCACGGTCTCGGTCGCCGCGAACGCGATGCCACCGTCCCGCGAGCGCCGCAGCAGGATGCGCGGCGACGCCGAGAGCCCGTCATCCCACGCCACGGCCACCTGCCCGCCCGGCGCGATCGCCAGCTGCACGTGCGCGGGCTGCGACGTCGCCCCGGTCGCGATCGCCTGCGCCTGCCACGTCCTCCCGCGGTCGGCCGAGACGCCGTACCAGACGCCCGCCTCCCCAGGCTTCCCCGTCCACCACGCGATGTGCACGCGGCCCTCCGCGTCGACCTTGATCGACGGCCCGGCATGCGGGCAGCCCGGGAAGACCCAGCCCTCGTCCCGCGGCTTGACCGGCGCCTCCCACGTCGCGCCGCCATCCGGCGAGCGCGCGACGACGATGTCGCGCACGTCGCCGGCCGCGACGGAACGCCACGCCACGAACAGCTCGTTCCCGGTGCCGGCGACGATCGCCGTGCGGCAGCAGGGGCATGCCTCCTCGGTGTTGAGCGCGCGCGTCGGCGCCCAGGTCCGGCCGCCGTCCACCGAGCGGGTGAAGACCACCGACGAGCGGCCGCGCTGGTTCTCGAGCCACGTCGCCCAGAGGGCGCCATCGTTGCCGAGGCCGAGCGCGTGGAAGTTGTGGCTGCCGAAATCGCCGTGCTGCCCGTGCTCGTTCACGGTGACGGGCGGCTGCCACGTGCGGCCACCGTCCTCCGAACGCACGAGCCGGAGCGCGGACACCGGGAAGCGGGCCCCCGGGATAGTCTTCCCGACGGCGTAGAGCGCGTAGAGGTGACCCTGCCGATCGGCGAGGAGCTGCGGCGGCGCCTCACCGTGCGGCTCGATCGGGCCGAGCGGGTCGACGAGCTCCACCGGGGCCGCCGCGGTGCCGCGCGCGGGCGTCACCTGCACGTGCAGGCGCCCCGCCTCGCCGCCGTCGGGCGCGGAGACCCAGCTCAACACGCGGTCGCCGGCCGGCGAGACGAGGAACATCGGCGTCGCGCCGTTGGCCGTCGCCTGCGAGACCACGACGGGCGCGCCGAACCCGTCGCCGACGGGCGAGGCCGGCACCTTCGGCCCGCCGCACGCCATCGCCGCCGCCGCCCCGATCGGGGCGGCCGCGCGGGCCGCCCCCCACCAGATCGTCCGCATCAGAATCCCCTCCCGAAGCCGTTCGCGAAGCCGTTGAGCGAGAGCCCGACCGCCACGTACCGGCCGGCGCCCGCGTTGTAGAACCGACCGTTGCCGTCATTCACCGTCACGTTCGCGATGTACCGCGCGTCGAGCAGGTTCTCGACCGAGGCGAACAGCGTCGCCTGGCGCAGGCGGTAGCTCGCGTTGAGGTGCAGCAGGCCCCATGCCTCCACGGCGCGGAACGGCACGGCCTGCACTGGCCCGGGGCCGAACGGCCGGAAGTACACGGTGCCCGCGAGATCGTTGTTGTTGTTCACGAACAGGCGGCCCTGCCACTCCGCGCCGAGGCCCAGTTGGAGCCCGTCGACCGGGCGCGCGCGGAGCTCGCCGGTGAGGCGGTGCTGCGGCACGCCCGGAAGGCGCCGCCCCGAGAAGTCGACCAGCACCGCCTGCCCGTTCGGCTGCACCACCGGCGCGCGGAAGTCCTGGAGGACGTAGTCGGCGAAGGTGTAGCTCGCGACGAGGTCCAGGCGGTCGGTCAGCAGCGCCGTGACGCCCGCCTCGACGCCGCGGTTGCGCGAGCGGCCCGCGTTCTCGAAGATCGTCCGCGGCCCCGCCGACGTCGGCACCGTGCGGCTGATGAACTCGCCGGTGATGTCGGCCTGGTACACCGAGAGCTCGGCGTAGACCCGGTCGGCGAGCGTCCCCTTCAGGCCGACCTCGTAGTTCCAGAGCGACTTGGGCGTGAGCGCCGTGTTGAAGGCGAGGTTCGGGTCGGGGCCGAGCGCGAGCTCGCCCGACGTCGGCACCTCGAACCCCTTCGCCACCGAGGCGTAGACCTGGCTGCCGCGCGCCAGCCGCCAGCTGGCGGTGAACTTCGGCGACACCTGCTCGAACGTCGCCTGGTACGACCGCGCCGCCACGAGCCGGTCCGCGATGTCGTACCGCACGCGGTCCCAGCGGGCGCCGGCCGTGAGCTGGAGCGCCTCGAAGGGGCGCAGCTCGAGCTGCCCGTAGGCGCCGACGCTCGGGATCCGCTGGATGTTGTCCTGCAGCCGGGTGCCGCGCCGGCCGAGCGCATTCACGTAGCGCTGGTCGATGCCGGCGAGGCGGTCGAAGTCGCCGCCGACGGTGAGCGTCGCGCGCGGGTCCTGCGCGCGGTCGAGCGCGATGCGCGCGCGCGTCCCCGCCTGCCAGCGGTCGAGGTCCTGCGCCACGACCTGGAAGATCGGGTGCTCGAGCGTGCGCCAGCCGTAGAAGCCGTACGTCGTCGTCTTGACCGGGCGCCCCGCGAGGTCGAAGCCGTGGAAGAGGCGGAGGCCGACGCGGCGGCGCTCGTCGAAGCGCGCGTAGCGGTTCACGATGTTCGGGTTCTGCAGCGCCGCGAACGGGTTCGCGTCGAACTCGGCGGCGTTCTGCGCGCCCGGGATCAGCGTATTGAGGTTCGAGCTGCTGGCGTCGAGCCCGACGCGCGTGCGCGCCGCCAGGCGGTAGTCCGCCCGCACGTTCCAGCGCCACAGGTCGGTGGTGTTCCACGCGCGGAAGCCGGCCTGCTCCGTCCGCGCGCCCGAGACGTAGAGCGACCCGCGGTCGCCGGCGAACGTGGTGCCGACCGAGCCGTCGTACTTGGCGAAGTCGAACGCGCCGCGCTGGGCGCGGAAGGTGACGCCGCGGCTCTCGGCGCCGGAGCGCGTGATGATGTTCACGACGCCGCCCGACGCGACGCCGCCGTAGAGCGCGCTGGCCGGGCCGCGCACGACCTCCACCTGCTTCGCGGAGGCCAGCTCCACCAGGTCGAGGCGGGTCTGGCCGTCCGGCTCGGTGACGGGGACCCCATCCACCATCACCGCCACGCCGCGCACGCCGAACGTCGTCCGGATGCCGGAGCCGCGGATGGAGAGGTTCACGTCATCGAGGCCGAAGCGGCTCGTCGCCACCACGCCCGGCGTGTAGCGCAGCACCTCGTGCAGGCCGGCACTGCGGCTGTTCCTGATGACCATCGAGTCGACCACCGACACGGCGGCGGCGACGTCCACGAGCGACTCGCTCGCGCGGTTGGCGGTGGTGATGACGGGCGCGAGCTGCGTCGCCGCCGGGGCGAGGGCGGCGTCGGCGGCCGACGCGCCGGCCGGCACGCGCACGACGAGCGGCTGGTAGCCGATGCGCCGGGCCCGCAGCTCCAGCGCGCCGGCCGGCAGGCCGGTGAGCGTGTAGCGGCCGTCGGCCGCGCTCGTCGCGCTGCGCGACGAGCCCGCCACGGAGACGACCACGTCGGCCAGCGGCGCGCGCGTGGTGGCGTCGGTGATGGTGCCGGAGACGGCCCGGTCCTGGGCCGCGAGCGGCGCGGCGGCCATGAGGCCGCACGCCGCGAGGCGCGCGCCGAGCCGGCGCGCGAACGGACGGAAATGCATGGGAGCTCCACCCTTGCCGGCCCCGCGCGGCGCGCGGGTCGGATGTCAGGACGAGCGCCGCGCCCCGAAGGGCGGCGGCGACGGACGCCACGGGCGCGCCGATGGCGCGCGCTCAGGCGAGGGGCGGAGCGGTGCTGGGGGGGAGCCGGTCGAGCGGCCGCGCGACGGGAAGCGCGGCGGCGTCCGCAGGCGGGGCAGCATGCGCCGCCTCGGCAGGGACGCCCAGGAGCACCGCGGCGACGACCGAGGCGGCCGTGGCGGTGCCCATCGAGCAGGTGGCGACGCAGTGGCAGTCGAGCGGCCCGCCATGGCGATGGGCCTGCTCCGGCGCGGCAGGCGCCCCCGACTCGGCGGGCGCGACGTGCCCCGCATGCGCGAGGTGCGCCGCGTGCGCGTCGTGATCCGTCCCGGCCTCGGCCACCGCCGCGGCAGTCGGCGCCTGCACCGACGGCGGCGGACAGGCGTGCAGCATCAGCTGGCTCCCCACGCCACCGGGCGTGAGGGGGAGCAGCAGCAGCGCGAGCGCGCGGAACCGGCGGAGCGAGCGGATCATGACGACCGGCGCAACCTACGCCGCCCCGGCGGCGCGCGCACGGGGGGCCGCGGGCCGGAGCCGGAGCAGCAGGAGCACGGCCAGGATCGCGCCGTACGTCACGGGCTCCGTGACATCCTTCTTCACCAGCCACAGGAAATGCACGACACCGCACGCCGCCGCGACGTAGGCGAGGCGATGCAACTGCTGCCATCGCCGCCCGAGCCGGCGGATCCAGCCCCGCGTGGAGGTGATGGCGAGCGGCAGGAGGAGCAGCCACGCCGCGGTGCCGACGAGCACCCACGGATGCTTGGCGATATCGGTCGCGATCGCCGCGGGGTCGAGCGAATGGTCGAACACCAGGTAGGCGAGCAGGTGCACGCAGGCGAACACGAAGCCCCAGAGGCCGAGCAGCCGCCGCACCTTGATGGCGTCGTGCCAGCCGGCGAGGCGGCGGAGCGGCGTGATCGCGAGCGAGAAGAAGAGGAAGCGGAGCGCGAGCAGGCCGGTGGCCGCCTGGAACTCCTTCACCGGCTCGGTGGACGTGCTGGTGAAGAGCAGCCACGTCGCCCAGCCGAGCAGGAACAGCGCGAGGCCCCAGATGGCGGCGCGCGCCGCCAATAGCCCCCGGCCCGCCGCCACGCTCAGTAGTTGGCGCGGAGGTCCATCCCCGCGTAGAGCGACGCCACCTCGTCGGCGTAGCCGTTGAACGGGAGCGTCGGCCGCTTGAAGAACTCGCCGACGCGACGCTCGCGCGCCTGGCTCCAGCGCGGGTGGTCGACCGCGGGGTTCACGTTGGCGTAGAAGCCGTACTCGTCGGGGATCGCGATGTTCCACGTGGTGCGCGGCTGCTGCTCGAGGAAGCGGATGCGCACGATCGACTTCCCGCCCTTGAAGCCGTACTTCCACGGCACCACGAGCCGGAGCGGCGCGCCGTTCTGCGGCAGGATCGTCTTGCCGTAGATGCCGGTCGCGAGCATCGCGAGCGGGTGCCGCGCCTCGTCCATGCGCAGCCCCTCGACGTACGGCCAGACGAGCGTGGCGTAGCGCTGCCCCGGCATCTGCTGCGGGTCGAAGAGCGTGGTGAACTCGACGTACTTCGCGCGGCTCGTCGGCTGCAGCCGGTCGACCAGCGCGCGGAGCTGGATCCCGTTCCACGGGATCACCATGCTCCACGCCTCGACGCAGCGGTGGCGGTACACGCGCTCCACCACCGGCAGCCCCTTGAGCAGGTCGTCGAGCGCGTACGTGGCGGGCTTCGCCACCTCGCCCTCGACCTTCACCGTCCACGGCTTCGTCCGCAGGCCCGCCGCCTGCGCCTTCGGCGATTCCTTGTCGGTGCCGAACTCGTAGTAGTTGTTGTAGCTGGTGATGGCGTCGAACGACGTCGGCGCATCGTCGGGCGCCGCGCGGCGGCCGTTGAGCGGCAGCTCGCCGATGCCCACGTACGCACCGACGCCGAGGCCAGCGGCCTTGAGCCAGTCGCGGCGGTTCCAGAACAGGCGCTCGTCCGTGATCTCGGCGGGACGCGGGTCGTGCGGCTTCGGGAAGCGGATCAGCATGGGGGGCCGGACGGCGGTCAGGGGGCCACGGGGACGACGCGGACCCCCAACAGTACACGCCGCACGGGGGCCGCGGTTCCGGCGCAAGCGGCCCCGGCGCGACTGGCCGGGACCGCAGCGGACAGGGAGGGATTCGAACCCTCGATACGGTTGCCCGTATGCCACGCTTCCAACGTGGTGCCTTCAACCACTCGGCCACCTGCCCCGGCGACGGCGCGACCCCCCGGCGAGTGGCACCGGGGGGTCGATCCGTCAAAGCCCCGAAAGATAACCGCCTAGGCGGCCGCCCTGCAGCCGAACAGCCCGAGCCGGCCGAGGATGCGCTCGAGCAGGCACCAGCGGGTGAAGCTCGACTGCAGCAGGTTCAGGCCGACGAACGCCGTGAAGGCGTACCACCAGGGGTGCACCCACGTGCCGAGCGCGAGCGACACCAGCACGAACGTCCCGGCGAAGCGCCGGATCACCACGTCAGGACACATCGGCCTGCCTCCGTCGAAGTTCCCAGTACAGGAGCGGGACCACCACCATGGTGAGCCCCGTCGCCACCACCGCGCCGCTGATGAGCGCGACCGCCAGCCCCTGGAAGATCGGGTCGAGCACCATCACCAGCCCACCCACCACCACCGCCGCCGCCGTGAGCGCGATCGGGCGGAAGCGCACGCTCCCCGCCTCGATGACGGCCTCGGCGAGCGGGACGCCGCGCGCCTCGGCGAGCTGGATGAAGTCCACCAGCAGGATCGAGTTGCGGACGATGATCCCCGCCAGCGCGATCATGCCGATCATGCTCGTCGCGGTGAAGAAGGCGCCCGACACCGCGTGGCCGGGGAGGATGCCCACCAGCGTGAGCGGGATCGGCGCCATGATGACGAGCGGCACGCTGAACGACTGGAACCAGCCCACCACCAGCACGTAGATGAGCACGAGCACGACCGCGAACGCGAGCCCCAGGTCGCGGAACACCTCGATCGTGACCTGCCACTCGCCGTCCCACTTCATCGCCACCTCGTCGACGCGCTCGGGCTGCACCGCGTTGTAGCGCGCGAGCGGCGCGCCGCCCACGCGCACGCTGTCGAGGGCGCGGTTCATCGCGAGGATCGCATAGACCGGCGCCTCGACCGCCCCCGCCACGTCGGCCGTCACGTACGTGACGGGCCGCAGGTCCTTGCGGAAGCGCGCGGCGGGGCGCGGCACCGTGTCGGCCCGCACGTAGCGGTCGACCGGCTGCAGCCCCGCGGGGGTGAGCACGGTGAGCGCGAGCAATGCCTCCGCCCGGCTCCGCTCGGCGACGGCGAGCCTGGGCACGACCGCCAGCGGCTCGCGGGCGCCGGCAGCGGGCAGCACGGCCACCGGCATCCCTCGCGAGGCAAGCGCCACGGTCTGCACCACCTGCTCCACCGACGCGCCGTCGGCCGTGGCGCGCGCGCGGTCCACCACGAGGCGCAACTCCGGCGGCGCCGCCTCCTCCGTCCAGTCGACGTCCACCACGCCCTCGGCGCGGTCGAACACCGCCCGCACCCGCCGCGCCGCCTCCACGCGCGCCGCCTCGCTCGGCGCGTACACCTCGGCCACCAGCGTGCTGAGCACCGGCGGCCCTGGCGGGATCTCGGCCACCTTCGCGCTCGCACCGTACGTCCGGGCCACCGCGTCCACGAGCGGCCGCGCGGCGACCGCGATCGCGTGGCTCTGGCGGGTGCGCTCGTGCCGGGGACGCAGTGCGACCTGGACGTCGGCGACGGTCGGCCCGCGGCGCAGGAAGTAGTGGCGCACGAGGCCGTTGAAGTTGGCAGGCGCCGCGGTGCCGGCATACACCTGCGTGCCCGTCACCTCCGGCACCTCCCGGAGCCGCGCGGCGACGGCGCTGGCGGCCGCGGTCGCCGTCTCGAGCGTCGTGCCCTCGGGGAAGTCGAGCACGACCTGGAACTCCGACTTGTCGTCGAAGGGGAGCATCTTCACCTGCACGAGCCGCACCGCGACGAGCGCGAGCGACGCGACGAGCAGCGCGCCCACGCCGCCGTAGAAGGCGCGCCGCCGGCCCGCCCCCGCCATGAGCCTGCGCATGAACGGCGCATACCAGCGGGCGAAGCGGTCGGGGCGTGCCGGCGCCCCGTGGCCGCCCCCGCCCGCATGCCCGCGCAGCAGGCGGAGCGCCGCCCACGGCGTGACGATGAACGCGACGGCGAGCGAGGCGAGCATCGCGACGGACGCGCCGACGGGGATCGGCCGCATGTACGGGCCCATGAGCCCGCGCACGAACGCCATCGGCAGGATCGCCGCGATGACGGTGAAGGTGGCGAGGATCGTCGGGTTGCCGACCTCGTCGACCCCCGAGACCGCCGCCGCGTCCGGCGTGGCGCCGTCCATGGCCATGTGGCGGTAGATGTTCTCGACCACCACGATCGCGTCGTCGACGAGGATGCCGATCGAGAAGATGAGCGCGAAGAGCGTGATGCGGTTGAGCGAGTAGCCGAGCGCGTAGTAGGCGAAGAGCGTGAGCGCGAGCGTGACGGGCACCGCCACCAGCACCACCACCGCCTCCTGCCACCCGAGCGCGAGCGCGACGAGCGCCGTCACCGACAGGGTGGCGATGGCGAGGTGGAGCATCAGCTCCCCCGCCTTCCCGGCGGCCGTCTCGCCGTAGTTCCGGGTGACGGTCACCTCGAGGCCCGCCGGCAGCAGGCGTCCCCGGGCCTCGGCGACGCGCGCGAGCGCAGCGTCCGCCACGTGCGTGGCGTTGGCCCCCGGCCGCTTGGCGAGCGCCACGGTGACGGCGCGCTCCACCCGGCCGCCGGTCGTGGCGTGCAGCACGTGGTCGACGGGCTCGGCGTCCTCCACCGTCACGGTCGCGACGTCGCGCACGGCGACGGGGACGCCGCCGCGCGTGGCCACCACCACGGCGCCGAGCGCGCCGACCGTCGCCGCGTCGCCGCCCACGCGCACCGTCATCTCGTGGTCGGCGGCGCTGAAGGCGCCGGCCTGCGCGCGCGCGGTGGCGCCGCGGAGCGCTGCCGCCACCTCGCCCGCGGCGACGCCCGCCGCCGCCAGCCGGGCGGGGTCGAGCTGCACCCGCGCCTGGCGGCTGGGCCCGCCGAGCACCTGCACGTCCGCCACTGCGGGCAGCGCGCGCAGCTCCTCGGCGAGCAGCAGGCCGACGCGGCGCAGCTCCCCCGCGCCGAGACCGCCGCCGTGCAGCGTGAGGGCGAGGATCGGCACGTCGTCGATCGCGTGCGGCTGGAGCACCGGCGGCAGGGCGCCCGGCGGGAGGCGGAACGCGTCCTGCGCGAGCTTGGCCTGCACCTTCGTCACCGAGCGCTCCTGGTCCTCCCCGACGGCGAAGCGCACGGTCACGAGCGCCTGCCCGTCCGCGCTCATGCTGTACACGTGCTCCACGCCGGGGATCTCCCACATCCGCTGCTCGAGCGGGCGCGTGAGCAGCGCCTCCACGTCCTCGGGCGGCGCGCCCGGCAGCGCCAGCAGGACGTCGAGCATCGGCACGGAGATCTGCGGCTCCTCCTCGCGCGGGGTCGCGACGAGCGCCAGCGCGCCGACGGCGAGCGAGGCGACCGTGACGAGCGGCGTCAGCTTCGCATGGAGGAACGCGCGGGCGACGCGGCCGGCGATGCCCATCGTCAGCGCGCCTCCGCCGCCGGCGGCACCAGCACCGACTCGCCGGCGCGGAGGCCGGCGAGCACCTCGACACGGTCGCCGAACGCCTCGCCGACGGCGAGCCAGCGCAGGTCGCCCGCGCCGGGGCCGGGGAGGCGCACGCCGACGAGGTCGCCCTCGCGGACGAGCGCCGCCGCGGGCACGAGCCGGGCGGGCCGGACGCCGAGCGGCACGCGCACCGTGGCGGCGGCGCCGGCGGGCAGGCGGAGGTCGGCGTTCGGCACCAGCACATGCACCAGCTGCAGCGCACCGGCCGGCGCGGGGACGACCGCGTCCACCTCGCCGCGCGCGGGCACCCCCTCGACCAGCACCTCCACCACGCGCCCGCGCGCCAGGCCACGCACCGAGCGCGGCGCGACCGCGGCGGTGACGCGAAGCACGCGCGCGTCCTGCACGGTGAGCAGCGGCGTCCCCGGCGCGGCGAACGCCCCGGGATCGACGGCGCGCCGCGTGATGCGGCCGGCGAACGGCGCGCGCAACGCCGCGTACGCGCCGGTCGCCTCGAGCTCGCGCGCCGACGCCTCGGCGGCGCGCACGGCCGACTCGGCGCGCACGAGCCCGGTCTCGACCGCCTCGAGTTGCACGCGCGGCGCCGCGCTGTCGGCCGCGAGGCGCCGGAACCGCTCGGCCTGCCGCCGTGCGTCCGCCGCCACGGCCTCCGCGGCAGCGAGCGTCGCGCGCACCTGCGCCCGCTGCGCGTCGAGGTCGCGGGCGTCGATGCGGAGCAGCACCTGGCCGGCCCGCACCATGTCGCCCTCACGCACGAGCACCTCCGTCACGCTGCCCATCAGCTTCGTCGCCAGCACCGCCTGGCTCAGCGGCGCCGCCTGGCCGGCGGCGTCGAGCAGCGCCGGGACGAGCGTGTCCACCGCGGCGACCGCGGTGCCCGGCGCACTCGCCGGCGTCGCTGCCGGCGTGGCGGTGCCACTGCCGCGCCCGCACGCCACGAGCCCCAGGGCTGCGAGCGCCAGGGCTCCCCTGCCCCACGTCTGCTCCCTCATTCCGTCCCCGGTGCCAGCGGCACCGCCTCCACCCCGAGTCCGAGCGCGCGGCGCCACTCGGCGACCGCGACCAGCCCCTCGTACCGGGCCGCCGCGCGACCCAGCACCATCGACGTCTCCAGCGCCTGCGCCTCGAGCAGCTCCGAGACCGTCGCGAGGCCGCCCTCGTACTTGCGCGCCACGATCCGGTGCGCCTCGCTCGCCTGCCCCACGGCGCGCTCGGCGAGCGCGAGTCGCGCCCGCGCCACGCCCAGCGCGTCCTCGGCACGAGCCCGATCGACCGCCGCCTCGGCGGCGGCCTGCCGCGCGCGCGCCTCCGCCGCGTCCCGCCGCGCGACGCCCGCCTGCGCGGCGGCCAGCTCGGCGCCGCCGCTCCACGGGCTCCAGCTCGCCTGCACGCCGACCGTCCAGGCGCTGCGACCGCCGAAGGGCGTGCCGGCGGCGTTCCAGTCCAGCCGCCCGAAGCCGTTGACGCGCGGCAGCAGTGCCGCGCCGAGGCGTCGCGCGTCCGCCCGCGCCGCGTCCGCACCGGCCTCGGCGGCCCGCAGCGTCGCCGTCGGTCGCGACGTGTCGGTCCCCGACGGGGCGAGCGTGTCCGGCGCGGGCAGCGCGACGGGCAGCTCGAGCAGCGTGTCCGCCGGCGCGCCGAGTGCGAGCGCGAGCTGCCGGCGCGCCTGCCGCGCTCCGGCTCGCGCGGCCACGAACTGCTGGGCCACCTCGCCGGCGCGCACGCTCGCCAGCAGGAGGTCGGCGCGCGTCACGACGCCGTCGCGGAGCATCGCTTCGATGGCGCGGACGCGCGCCTGGGCCGCCGTGTCCGCGCGCGCGAGCGTGCGAACAGCCGCCTCCGCCAGCACGGCTCCCCAGTACGCGCGCACCACGACGAGCCGCACCGCCTCCCGCGTCGCCTCGCCGACCGCCACCTCCGCCTGCACCCCGGCACGCGCGGCCACGCGCCCCGCCCATGCGTCGGCGTTCACCAGCGGCACGTCCGCCACCACCGCCGCGCCCCAGTTGCTGCGTGCGGCCGGGTCATTGAGCGCCGCGGGATCGAACGCCGCCGGTGTCACGCCGCGCTGCCGGAGCAGCAGGCCGAACGCCGTGAGCGGATCCGTCGTGCGCACCCAGCCCAGCTCGGTGCGGACGCCCGGCAGGATGCCGCGGCGCGGCTGGACGGCGTCGGCCCGCCGCTCCACGAGCGTGGCGCGCGCGACCTCGTTGGCCCACGCCGAGCGATCCGCGCGCGCCAGCGCCTCGGCGAGGGTGAGCGTCTGTGCGGCGAGACACGACGTCGGGGCGCCCAGCAGGAGCAGGGCGAGACGGAGGTGGGGGGGACGGGGCATCGCAGGCATCTTGTATATGACCATATAGTCATATAGCCTCTATGTCAACTTGGAGGCGAACCCCAGGAGGCCCCATGCGCGACCGCGAGCTTGCCGTCCCCCAGCTGGAGCTGATCGCCGCACGCTTCCGCGTCCTCGGCGAACCGAGCCGGCTCCGGCTGCTGCAGGTGCTCCGCGCCGGGGAGCGCAGCGTGACCGAGCTGTGCGCGGCGACGCAGCTGACGCAGGCCAACGTGTCGAAGCACCTGCAACTGCTGTTCGCCGCCGGCTACGTCGCGCGGCGCCGGGAGGGCCTCACGACGCGCTATGCGCTGGCGGACGCCGACGTGCTGCAGCTGTGCGAGGTGATGTGCGGTCGGCTGGAGCGGGAACTGCTGGAGCGGCAGGCGGCGCTCGGGACGGCGCCGGCACCGCGGCGACGCTAGCCGCGTGCCGAGGCGAGGACGCGCTCGAGCGTGGTCGCGAGCTGCCGGGCGGTCGCCGGCTTCTCGAGCAGCGCGCCGACGCCGAGCTCGGCGAGCCGCTCCGGGCGGAGCGTCTGGCCGTAGCCGGTGCAGACGACGACGGGCAGCTCGGGACACCGGCGGCGGATCGCCTCGACCAGGCGGTCGCCCGTCAGGTGCGGCATCGTCTGGTCGGTGACGACGATGTCGAACGCGTCGGGGTCGGCCTCGAAGCGCGCGAGCGCCTCGCGCGGGTTCGTGAACCCCTCCACCGTGAACTCCGCGTGCGCCAGCCGGAGGCGCGTCACCTCCAGCAGCTCGGGTTCGTCGTCCACGAGGAGCACGTGGCCGCGCGAGCCGGGGCTCGGCGCCAGCGCGAGCCGCGGCAGCCGCAGTTCCGCGCGGGTCCCGCCGTCGAGCGCCGAGCTGAGGTGGGCCGAGCCGCCGTGGGCTTCGGCGACCCCTCGCACGACCGCGAGGCCGAGCCCGCTGCCGTCACCGACATCGCGCGTGGTGAAGAAGGGGTCCCACGCACGCGCGAGCACGTCCGGCGCCATGCCGCACCCGTTGTCGGACACGGTGAGCGTCGCATGGTCGTCGGAGAGGGCGAGCGCGATGGCGAGCCGTGCCTCCGGCCGGTCGCGCAGCGCGCGCTCCGCATTGGCGGCGAGGTGCACCAGCGCCTGCACGAGCTGGGTGGCGTCGGCGGCGACGCGCACCGGGATGCCGGGCAGCCGGGTCTCGAGCGTCACCGACGACGGCAGGGTGGAGCGCAGCAGGGCCACGGTCGAGCGGACCACGTCGCGCAGGTCGAGCGGGACGAGCTGCGTCTCGGTGCGGCGGCTGAACGACAGGATCTGCTGCACGAGGGCGCGCGCGCGCTCGCCCGCGCGCTGGACCTGCACCACCTTGGCGCGCGACGACGGCGCGAGCGAGTCGTCCAGCTCGAGCAGTTCCGCGTACCCGAGCACGACGCCGAGGATGTTGTTGAACTCGTGCGCGATGCCGCCGGCGAGCGTGCCGAGCGACTCGAGCCGCTCGCGGGTGCGGACGCGCGCCTCGAGCTCGCGCTGGGCCGTGACGTCCTCCACGGCGCCGACGACGCGCTGCAGCTGCCCGTCGGCGTCATGGTGCGGCTGCGCGCGGTCGCGGACGTGGCGGATCGCGCCGTCGGGACGGCGCACGCGGTACTCGATGTCGATCGGGCCCCGGTCGATCCCCTGCACCGCGGCGAGGAAGCGCTCCCGGTCGTCCGGCACGATGCGGGCGAGCCGCCCCTCGAGCCGGCGCACGACGCCCGGCGTCGCCTCGGGCTCGCCCATGAGGCGGCACAGCTGGGGCGACCAGGTGGTCTCGTCACGCTGCACGTCCCAGTCGTAGATGCCGATCCCCGTGGCCTGCACGGCGAGCGCCAGCCGCTCCTCGCTCGCGGCGAGGCGCTCCGCGAGGAGCCGCGCCTCGGTCACGTCCTCCACCACGCCGACCACCCGGAGCACCGTGCCGGACGCGTCGCGCTGCGGGCGCCCGCGGTCGCGCACGTACATCAGGGTGCCGTCGCCGCGGAGCATCCGGTACTCGCGCTCGAACTCGCGGCCCTCGCGGGCGAGCCCCGCCATCTCGAGGAAGCGGGGCCGGTCCTCGGGAACGATGAGCGCGATCCAGTCGCCGAGGCGGGGCTCCGGCTGGCGCGCGACGTCCAGCCGGAGCAGCCGGCGCAGGTGCGGCGACCAGTGGGAGCGGTCGCCCGCCACGTCGTGGTCGTAGATGCCGACGCCGGTCGCCTCGAGCGCGAGGCGGAGCCGCTCGCGCCCCGCCTCGACGAGCCGCTCCGCCTCGTGCAGTTCGTGGATGTCGGTGATGCCGCCGACCCACTCGACGACGCGTCCGGTCGCGTCCGCCACGGGCACGCAGGCGGTGCGCATCCAGCGGAACGCACCGTCCACCTGCCGCAGCCGGCAGACGAAGGTGTCCCCCTCCCCGGTCGCCATGGCACGGGACCAGGCGGCGCGGACCCGGTCCGCGTCGTCGGTGTGCACCAGCGTGAGCCAGCCATCGAGGTCGGCGGGGGGCGCGCCGAGCACCGCAGCCCACCGCTCGGACACGTCGGAGAGACGGCCGCCGGGCTCCACGCCCCACGTCAGCGTGTCCGAGGCGTCGAGCAGCGCGCGATGCCGCCGCGCGCGCTGCGCGAGCTCCGCCTCGGCCTCGCGCTGGGCGGTGACGTCGTGGCTCGCGCCGAACCAGAGGACGCGGCCGTCCGGCTGCGCCCGCGGCACGGCGCGGCTCTGCATGCGGCGATAGGCCCCGTCGGCGCGGCGGATCCGGTGCTCGTGCTCGAACGGCACGCCGGTGGCCTGCGCGCGCGCCCAGGCGTCCCGCGTGCCCTCGCGATCGTCCGGGTGCACCGCCTGCAGGAAGCGCCACTGCTCGACAGCCTCCGGCGGCTGGCCTACGAAGGAAGGCCAGGTGTTCTCGGGATGGTGACGATACCCGCGGTCGTCGACGGTCCAGAGGATGTCGGCGGACACCATGGCGAGCGCTTGCTGCCGTGCCTGCGCGGCCGCATGAAGCTCCGTCTCGGTCGGGTCCAGGTGGTCGTGCATCGGCCTCGCCGTTGGTTGCCCCCGGGGCGCCGCGTCCCCCGTCGCGGACACGCCCCTCCACGCCAGTTATCGGGCGAAGGCGCCGCCGGGATGAGAAGGCGCGGCCCCGGCGCGTTGACGCCGCCACCGCCGTCCACGAGCTTGGGGGGGCGGGCATCGGCGCGGCGCGGAGGTTGCACATTGTACGTCGTGCCGGGCCTGACTTCACTTCGAGGATGGACACGATGCGCCTGCAGAGCCTGCTCTGGACGGCCCTCCTGCTGGGGGGCGCCGCGCTCCCCGCCGAGGGCCAGGGGAGTGTGCGCGTGCGGCTGAGCCGGGAAGGGTTGTACGTGGCGGGGGAGCCCGCACGGGTGGAGGTGAACAGCAGCGACGACGGGTACCTGCTCGTCCTCCATGCCGATCCCGAGGGCCGCGTGCGCGTGCTGTTCCCGCTCGACCCCACCGACGACGCCTTCGTGCGCGGCGGTCGGACGTACGAACTCCGCAACCGCGCCGGCCGGCGCGAGGTGTTCCGGATCGACTGGGTGGAGGGGTACGGGACGGTATACGCCGCGGTCTCGCCCGACCCCTGGCGCGTGGAGCGCTACACGCGGAACGGCCACTGGGACTACGCCGCCTTTCCCGCCCGCGTGGGCGAGGAGCCCGAGGCCGACCTGACCGCCCTCGCGGACGAGCTGTCCTCCGTGAAGGTCGTCTGGGACGCCCAGCGGTACCGCGTGGGCGACCGGGAGCGCCTGCGGGCACCGCGCTACGCGTGGGGCCCGTCGGTCGGCTGGGGCTGGGACCCGTTCGCCGGCTGCGGCTTCTACTCGGTCCCCTGCGGCCTCGGCTGGCAGACGCCGACGCCGTGGTGGGGCTTCGCGCCGGTCGGCGGCTTCGGCTGGGGGTGGAATGCGTTCAACCCGTGGGGCGGATGGGGCTGGGGAGGCTGGGGCGGCGGCTGGGGCCTCGGCTGGGGCAACACCATCATCGTCAACAACGGCGGCCAGGGCGGCGTGCAGCAGCGCCCCCCGGGCTTCATCCCGCCGACGGAGCGCTTCGGCGACCGCACGTGGAACGGCACGCGCCTCGCCGATGCGATGCGGACGCCGCCGACCGCGCCGGTGCCCGGTGGCTCCGTGCGTGACCAGATGCGCGCCGGCACCGCCGCCGACGCGCTCGGTGGATACGGCAGTGCCGTCGCGACGCAGCCCGGCCAGGGCTTCCTCGCCCCCGGCCAGCGCGCGGACGTGTCGTCCGCGACGCGCCCGTATGCGCCGGACGCCGAGGCGATCCGCGTCCCGCGCGCGCCGCGCGTGCGCGAGGCGATGCGTGGCGGGGATGCAGGCTACGGCAGTGGTTACGGAGGCAGCTACGGCGGCGGGGAGCGGGCGTCGGTCCCGGTGTACACCCCGGCGCCGCGCGCCTCCTCGGGCTACGGGGGCGGCTATGGCGGCGGCGGCGCCCTGGGCGGATACTCCGGCGGTTCGTCCGGGGGCGGCTACTCGGGCGGTGGGTACTCGGGCGGTGGGTACTCGGGGGGCGGCCAGTCCGGCGGGTCGGCCGGCGGCGGGGGCTACTCGGGGGGCGGCGGGGGCCGCAGCTATCCGTCCGGCTCCGTCGGCGCCGCGAAGCAGGGCGGGACGTAGGCGCGGCGGGATGTCGGCACGTGCGACGGGGGCCGGCTGCACCAGCAGCCGGCCCCCGTTCCGCATCCTGGTGGTGCATCGGCGGCGCCCCGACGGGACGCCGCCGAGTGCGCTACCGCAGGACGAGCATCTCGCGGTACGTCGGCAGCGGCCAGAGGTCGGCCGCCACGTGCAGCTCCAGCGTGTCGACCACGCTGCGGAGCTCGGCCATCGCGGGCCGCACCGCATCGCGGATGTGCTTGGCGTGCTTGAGCGGATCGGCGCCCTCGTGGCTCGACGCCTCGTCGAGCACCGCGATCGCCGTGCGGAGGCGGCTCACGAGGCCGGCGAACTGCTGCAGCTCGCGGAGCCCGTCGGGCGACTCGATGCCGAGCGACTCGCCCGCGGCGACCGCGTCGGCCACGAGCGCCTGGTGGCGCAGCGCCGCCGGCAGCACCTTCGTCCGCGCGATGCCGACCATCGTCTCCGCCTCGATCGTGAGCTGCTTCACCCACTTCTCGACGGCGATGTGGTAGCGCGACTCCACCTCGGCCTTCGACAACACCTCGTACTTCCGGAACAGGTCGATGTTCTTCTTCGCGACCATCACCGGGAACGCCGCCACCGAGTCGCGCAGGTTCAGGAGGCCGCGCTGCTCCGCCTCCTGGTGCCACGCCTCGGAGTAGCCATCGCCGTCGAAGCAGATGCGCTTGTGCTCCTTCAGCACCTTCTTGAGCAGCGCCATCACCGTCGACTGCAGCTTCGCCTCCGACGGGTTCTTGCCGAGCGACTTCTCCAGCTCCGTCGCGATGAAGTCGAGCGACTCGGCGGCGATGGTGTTCAGCACGGTGTTCGGGAACGCGATCGTCGCCGACGAGCCGACGGCGCGGAACTCGAACTTGTTGCCGGTGAAGGCGAACGGGCTGGTGCGGTTGCGGTCGCCCGAGTGGCGCGGCAGCAGCGGCAGGCGGGTGGTGCCGAGGTCGAGGGTGCCGCCCTTGAGCGTGCGCTTGACGGCGCCCTTCTCGATCTGCTCGAGGATGTCCGTCAGCATGGAGCCGAGGAAGATCGAGATGATCGCGGGCGGCGCCTCGTTCGCGCCGAGGCGGTGGTCGTTGCCCGAGGAGGCGATCGAGGCGCGGAGCAGGTCCTGGTGCAGGTCCACCGCGCGGATCACGGCGCAGAGGAACACCAGGAACTGCAGGTTGGCGTGCGTGTCGTCGCCCGGGTCGAGCAGGTTGGTGCCGCTGTCCGTCGACATCGACCAGTTGTTGTGCTTGCCCGAGCCGTTCACGCCGGCGAACGGCTTCTCGTGGAGCAGCGCCTGCAGGCCGTGGCGGGGCGCCACGCGCTTGAGGACCTCCATGAGCAGCATCTGGTGGTCGGAACCGACGTGGCTGATCTCGAAGATCGGCGCGATCTCGTACTGGGCCGGCGCCACCTCGTTGTGGCGCGTCTTCACCGGGACGCCGAGCCGGTACAGCTCCTCCTCCACCTCGGCCATGAACGCCAGCACGCGCGGCGGGATGGCGCCGAAGTAGTGGTCCTCGAGCTGCTGGTGCTTCGGCGGGCGCGCGCCGAACAGCGTGCGCTCGCAGGCGACGAGGTCGGGCCGGGCGAAGTAGTGGTCGCGGTCGACGAGGAAGTACTCCTGCTCGGGGCCGACGGTGGTGGTCACGCGGGTGACGCCGGCGTCGGTGCCGAAGAGGCGCAGGACGCGGAGCGCCTGCACCGAGAGCGCCTCCATCGAGCGAAGCAGCGGGATCTTCGTGTCGAGCGCCTCGCCCGTCCACGAGACGAAGGCGGTCGGGATGCAGAGCGTGACGTTGCGCTCGCCGCGGACGAGGAAGGCGGGGCTCGTCGGGTCCCACGCGGTGTAGCCGCGGGCCTCGAACGTGGCGCGGAGGCCGCCCGAGGGGAAGCTCGACGCGTCGGGCTCGCCCTGCACCAGCTCGGAGCCCGAGAAGTTGTAGATGACGCCGCCCTGGCCGTCCGGCGAGATGAGCGAGTCGTGCTTCTCGGCGGTGAGCCCGGTGAGCGGCTGGAACCAGTGCGTGTAGTGCGTGGCACCGTTCTCGATCGCCCAGTCCTTCATGGCGGCGGCGACGATGTCGGCCACCTTCGGGTCGAGCGGGTCGCCGTGGTCGATGGTGCGGACCAGCGACTTGAAGACGTCCTTCGGGAGCCGCTGGCGCATCACGCGCCGCGAGAAGACGTCCGCGCCATAGTAGCTGTCGATGCGCGCAGCCTGCGCCGGGGAAGCGCCGTTCGCCGTCATGCCTGACGCCCTGCCTCGTCGGAATGTCCTTGGAATCCTGCCGAAGGTCCCACTGGGGACGTGCCAAGATAAGGACACGGGCCCGGAAGCGCAGGGCCGGGCGCGCGGCCCCGGGGCGCGGTAGCTTGCGGGAACCTTCCCAGGAGCGCGCCGTGCCGACCGTCGCCGACCGCCTCGCCGCCGCCCACGCGGGCCGCGACGCCGACCTGCTCGCCCGGAAGGCCACCCTCCTGCGCCGCGACCCGTTCACCTTCTTCCGCGGGACGGCCGCGCTCTGGTACGAGGACTGGCCCACCGACCACCCGCTGAACGACGCGCCCCTCGCGTGGGCGTCGGGCGACCTGCACCTCGAGAACTTCGGCAGCTACAAGGGCGACAACCGCCTCGTGTACTTCGACGTGAACGACTTCGACGAGGGCGGCCTCCTCCCGGCCTCGTGGGACGTGGTGCGCCTGCTGACCTCGCTGCTCGTCGGGACGCGGATGCTCGGCCTCCCGCAGCGCGACGCACTCGGCTGGGCCACCGCGCTGCTGGACGCGTACTGCGCGACGCTGGAGGCGGGACGCGCCGGCTGGGTGGAGCGCGCCGCCGCCACCGGCATCGTCGGAGACCTGCTGACGGCCGCGGGCGGCCGCCGGCGCCGCGCACTCCTCGACGAGCGCACCACGCTGCGCCACGGCCGCCGCGAGCTCGCGCGCGACAAGCGGCGCCACCTCCCGGTCGACGCGAAGGTCGCCAAGCGCGTGGCCCGCGCCGTCGAGGCGTGGGGCGAGGGGCAGCCTGACCCGCGCTTCTGGCGGGTGCGCGACGTGGCCCGGCGCGTGGCGGGCACGGGGAGCCTGGGCCTCCCGCGCTACGTCGTGCTCGTGCGTGGCCGCGGGCACCCGCACGAGAACTTCCTGCTCGACGTGAAGGCCGCCACGCGCCCGGCGCACGCGGTCCTCGCGGCGGCCGCCACGCCGGCGCTCGGCGAGGCGGAGCGTGTGGTGACGGCGCAGCGCCGCGTGCAGGCCGTGCCGCCCGCGCTCCTCGCCCCCGTGCCCATCGAGGGCGAGCCGTTCGTGCTCCGCGAGCTGCAGCCGACCGCCGACCGCGTGGCGCTGGCGGCGTGGAAGGGGAAGCGCGCGCGGCTGGAGCGCTACGTCGGCCTCATGGGCCGGGTGGCGGCGTGGGGCGCGCTCCGCGCGAGTGGCCGCGGCGGCAGCGCCACCGCCGACGCGCTCGCCGCGTGGGCCCACGCCGAGGGGTGGCGCCGCCGCGCCCTCGGCTACGCGCGCCTCTACGCGGAGCAGGCGCGCCGCGACTGGCTGGCCTTCCGCGAGGAGGCGGCCGACGGGGCGGCCGCCCCCCGCTGATTCGTCCGTCGTCCCCGACCAGGAAGGCAGCCCATGGGTTCGCTCGTGCTCGGCATCGTCCTCGGCATCGTCGCGCTGATCCTCTTCACCACCTCCGCCGGGCTCCGCTCGGGCCAGGCCAAGCCCGGCGCCGGCGCCCGCATCACCCGGCTCGCCGCGTGGCTCGTGGCGACGCTCGCGGTGTTCCTCGTCGGCACCGCCGGCCTCGTCGTGATCGACGCGGGCACCGTCGGCGTCGCCCACGCCTTCGGCACCGTGCAGGCCGAGCCGCTGCTGCCGGGCGTGCGCTTCGTCGCCCCATGGAGCTCGGTCGAGCGGTACTCGACCCGCGAGGAGCAGTGGCCCGAGGTCTCCGGCGAGACCGAGGACATCCCGGCGCTCTCGAACGAGCAGATGTCGATGAAGGTGGACGTGGCGGTGCGCTGGCAGATCGACGCGAAGGACGCGCCGCGGATCTACACCGAGATCGGCAGCGAGGAGCAGATCAAGTCGGTCGTGCAGAACGCGATCCGCAAGGGCGTGCGCGACGGCATGGTGGCGTTCAGCATCAACGACATCAGCCAGCGCACGAAGATCGCCGAGACGATGCGCGCGCTCACCGACTCCGCGCTGGTCACGCGACCGCGCGAGGGCGGCACCGCGTTCCGGATCGCGTCGCTCTCCGCCTTCTTCCTGCGGAACCTCGAGCCGCCGCAGCAGGTCGTGCAGGCGATCAACAACAAGATCGCGCAGGAGCAGCAGGTCGCCACGGAGCGCTTCAAGGTGGACGTCGCCCGGCTGCAGAGCGACCAGCAGCGCCTGCTGAACCAGACGCTCACCGCCGAGGCGCTGACGAAGCAGTACCTCGAGGTGCTGCACGACATGAAGGGGAGCAACAACCTCATCGTGCTCGTCCCCACGGAGGGGGGGGTGCCGATGCTGGACATCGCGAAGCTGCGGGGGAACCTGCGGGAGTAGGCGGACGGGCGGACGGGCGGACGAGCGGACGGTGGGGCCTGCGGGAGAGGGCGGTATCCCGCACGAGGATCCGGGCGGTGATCGTCCGCTCGTCCGCCCCGGGTCAGTCCGCCCGTCCGCCCGTCCGCTCGTCCGCCCTGAAGCGGGCTCGCCTGCGCCACCACCACACGCCCGCCGCGCCAGTCGCGACGAAGCCGAGGCCTGACGGCCAGGCGGGCGGCGGCTCCGCGGGGCAGAAGCCAAGCATCACGCAGCGCGCCCACGGCGTCGGCGCCCCCGTGCCCTTCAGCGGGTCGGCGGCACCGAGGTCGCGCGGGAGCTGGGCGCTGTCGGGGCGCTGGGCGGCGAGCAGCAGCCAGAGGAGCAGCGGGCGCATCCCGCCAATCTACGCCCCGGCACCCACGCGCTCCGCCGCACGCCGGATCGTCGCGGCATAGCCGTCCACCTGATCCCATGCCCCGTGCTCGTGCAGCCGCGACAGCAGCGAGCCCGGCAACGGTGCGGCCGACGCGGCCCGCGCCCCCGTCACCGCGCCCGCCATGGCGGCCACGGAGTCGGTGTCGCCGCCGAGCGCGATCGCGGCGAGGATCGCCTCCCACGGATCGTCCATGTGCGTGATGGCGACCGCGAGCGCCGCGATGACCGACGGCACCGCATGACCGCTCACGCCGTGCCGGCGGCTCGACCCGTCGCCCGCCGGGGCGCACGGCGCGATGGCCGCACAGGCGTCGCCCTGCGCCGCGGCCTCCGCGAGGCGCGTGAGCCACGCCGCCCAGGGCGGCGCGGCCTCGGCGACGCCGTCGGCGAGCGCGTGCACGAAGCCCGGCGCATCGGTCCACGGCCGGCCGCATGTGGCGGCCGCACGGGCGACGGCGAGCGCCACCACCTGCGCGCCACCGCGCGCGACCGGCGAGCGGTGCGTGATCGCAGCCTGCGCGTCGGCCGCGGCCAGCAGCGCCCGCTCGTCCCCCGCGAGCCAGAGGCCGATCGGCGCTGCGCGCATCGCCGCCCCGTTCGCCTCGTAGCCGGGCGGGGCCGCGGCGTCCGTCCACGGCACGCCCTGCGCCAGCCTTCGCGCGACGCCGAGCGTGCCTTCGCCTCCCCCGACGTACGCGCCACACGCCACGAGCGTCGCGAGCCCCGATGCGACCCGTGCCGGCACCACCTGGCCCTCGGCGGCGAGGGACTCGAGGAGGAGCCTGGTGCACTGGGTGTCATCGGACACGTGCCCCGCCGGGCGGCCATGGTGCGGGCGGAGCGCGTCGGCGCCTGACGCGCGGAGCGCCGCGGCGTACCGCTCCGCCTCGGCGCGCGGCGCGCCCTCGACGCCGGCGCCCACCGCGTCGCCCAGCGCGTGGGCGAGGAGGGCGCCGAGCCAGCGGTCGGCGGGGAGCGGCGGGGTCGGCACTGGCCGGTGCACGGTCCGCACGATACCCTCCCCCTCCTCCCCGCGAACCTCGGAGGCTCGCATGCGTCGCGTCACCGGCATCGGCGGCATCTTCCTGAAGGCGGCAGACCCCACGGCGCTCGGCGCGTGGTATCGGACGCACCTGGGCCTCGACATGCAGGAGTGGGGCGGCGCCGCGCTCGCGTGGAACGAGCCGGCCGACACCGGCACCGAGGGGATGACGCTCTTCACCCTGTTCCGTGCCGACTCGGCGTACTTCCCGGGCGCCTGCATGGTCAACTTCCGCGTGCCCGACCTCGACGCGCTCGTCGCCGCGCTCCGCGCCGAGGGGTGCGCGGTCGACGAGCGGGTGGAGCTGTCGGAGTACGGTCGCTTCGGCTGGGTGACCGATCCGGAGGGGAACCGCATCGAGTTGTGGCAGCCGCCGGCGTCGTCGCCGGGGTAGGCGCGCTCAGCGCGCGACGGGGAGCACGCCGCGCACGGCGTCGAGGGAGCCGTCGGTCGGCGCCGGGCGGAGGCCGAGCAGGTGGGCCAGCAGCGGGTAGACGTGCACGTTCGCGAAGCCCGGCACGCGCGCGCCGCGGCGGATGCCGGGCCCCGCGGCGACGAAGATCGCGTGCATCGACGGCAGGCGCTGGTCGTAGCCATGCGTGCCGCCGACGGCCGCCCATTTCGCCGCGCGCTCGCGGGTCGTGATGTTCCACCCCTCGTCGGCCACGAGGACGAGCGCCGTCACGCGCGGATGTTTGCCGAAGCGGAACGCCGGCGGCAGCTCGTCACGCCGGTACACGCGCAGGTGCGGATGCGCGCCGCGGAGCGCCCGCTCCACCGCCTGCTCGCGGCCGGGCTTCGGCTGCAGCATCCCGACCGGCGTCCAGTCGACCACGTCGACATCCTCGAGCGAGACGTAGTCGTCGAGCCGGATCAGCCGGTCGGCGCCGCTGGCGGCCATGCCGTGGTCGCTCACGACGACGATGTTCACGCGCTCGGTGAGCCCGCGCGCCGCGAGCCCCGCCACCAGCCGCCCGATCATCGAGTCGACGCGCGCGATCGCCACGGGGACGCCGGGCCCGTCCGGCCCCTCGTCGTGCCCCGCGTGGTCGACGTCGCTGTAGTACAGCGTCACGAGCCTGGCCGCCTCGGCGCCCGGCCGCGTGAGCCAGGCGAGCACCGAGTCGACGCGAGCGGCGTTCGGGAACCTGTCGTCGAACGGCAGCCAGCGCGACGGCCGGACGCCGCCGGCATCCGACTCGCTGCCGGGCCAGAACATCGCCGCCGTGCGCATCCCCTGCCGCTCGGCGGTCGCCCAGATCGGCTCCCCGCCCCACCACCGCCCGTCGCGGACCGCGTCGAGCTTCGACATCGAGAAGCTGCCGAGCGCGGCGTCGCGCATCGTGTTCCCGACGACGCCGTGATGGTCGGGGATGAGCCCGGTGACGAGCGTCCAGTGGTTGGGGAAGGTCTTCGTGGGGAACGACGCCTCGAGCCACTCGGCGCGGACGCCGCGCGCCGCGAGTGCCGCCAGGTTGGGCGACACCCCGCGGTCGAGGTAGTCGGCGCGGAAGCCGTCGAGCGAGACGAGCACCACCGCCTGCGGCGCCGCGGCCGGGGCGGGTGCGCCGCCGGGCGCGACGCCCGCGCAGGCCGCGGCCGCGAACGCGAGGACGGGCGCGAGTCGGCGCACGCGTCAGCCCGGCAGCACGTAGCCGGCGAAGCGCTCGCGCAGCACGCGCTTCAGCACCTTGCCCGTCGGCCCGATTGGCAGCTGCTCCACGAACTCGATCGCGTCCGGCAACCACCACTTCACCACCCGCGACTCGAGGTGCCGCCGC
Organism: Gemmatimonadales bacterium; assembly: GCA_033764615.1. Lineage (GTDB taxonomy): Bacteria > Gemmatimonadota > Gemmatimonadetes > Gemmatimonadales > GWC2-71-9 > JANRIU01. The sequence continues at coordinate 35,983 of JANRIU010000037.1, forward strand.
ACATCGTCGGCGCTGACGCCGCTCCCCTCGGCGCGCACCACGACGAGCAGCGGCCGCTCCAGCCACTTCGGGTGCGGCACGCCGATCGCCGCGGCCTGCCGGACGCCGGCGCACCCCATCGCGGCGTTCTCCAGCTCGATGGTGCTGATCCACTCGCCGCCCGACTTGATGACGTCCTTGCTGCGGTCGGTGAGCGTCAGGTAGCCGAGGGCGTCGATGCTGCCGATGTCGCCGGTCTCGAACCAGCCGTCGTGGTGCGTGTCGCTGGCCTCGCGGTTGAAGTAGCCGCTGGCGACCCACGGGCCGCGCACGTGCAGGTGCCCCGCCGTCGCGCCGTCGTGCGGCAGCGCCGTGCCCGCGTCATCGACGATGCGCAGGTCGACGCCGAAGATCGGCCGTCCCTGGCGCGCCTGGACGCGCAGCTGCTCCGCCTCGGGCAACGCGTCGTGCACGGGGAGGAGCCGCGAGACGGTGCCGAGGGGGCTCGTCTCCGTCATCCCCCAGGCGTGCAGCACCGTCGCGCCGTGGTCGTGCTGGAACTTGGCGATCATGCTGGGCGGCGCCGCCGCGCCACCGATCACCACGCGGTCGACCGTGGTGAGCCGCGTCCCCGCCTGCTCGAGGTGCTGCAGCAGCGCCATCCAGACCGTCGGCACCCCGAGCAGGTTGGTGACCCGCTCGGCGCCGATCAGGTCGGCGACCGACGCGCCGTCGAGCCGAGGGCCCGGCAGCACCAGCTTCGAGCCGACCATCGCCGCCGCGTACGGAATCCCCCACGCGTTCACGTGGAACATCGGCACGACCGGCAGCGTCACGTCCCGAGTGGAGAGGGAGAGCGAATCGGGGAGCGCGAGCGCCCACGAGTGGAGCACCGAGGAGCGGTGCGAGTAGAGCACGCCCTTCGGGTGCCCCGCCGTGCCGGAGGTGTAGCAGAGGGACGACGCGGTGCGCTCGTCGAGCTCGGGCCACTCGAACGCCTCCGGTTCCGCGGCGAGCAGCGCCTCGTAGGCGAGCGTCCCGTCCGGCGCGCCGGCCGGGAGCGCGCCCGCCTCGGTGAGGGCCACGAGGTGGCGGAGCGGCGTCGGCGCCGCGGCGGCGGGCGTGATGAGCGGCGCGAACGTGGCGTCGAAGCACAGCACCACGTCCCCGGCATCCTGCAGGATGAAGCGGAGCTGGTCGAGCGGCAGGCGGGGGTTGATCGTGTGCAGCACCGCCCCCATGCCGGAGACGGCGAAGTAGAGCTCGAGGTGCCGGTGCGTGTTCCAGGCGAGCGTGGCAACGCGGTCGCCGGGCTGCACGCCGAGGCTGCGGAGCGCGTTGGCGAGCCGGCGGCTGCGGCGCGCCACCTCGCCCCAGCTGCTCCGCACCGTCGTGCCCTCCACCGTGCGGCTGACCACCTCCACCCACGGGTGCCATCGCTCCGCGTGCCGGAGCACGCTCGAGATGAGCAGGGGCATCTCCATCATCCGGCCAAGCATGGGCATGTCCTGGAAGGCAGGGACAGCATTCTAGGCGCGGCGGGCGGCGGCGTCTCCCCCTTGCCGCGTATCTTCCGGCCAGCGGCCGATGCGGCCCCCCGCCGCCGCCGCCCCTGCCCCGGAGCCCCCGATGCCCGACACGCTCACCGCCGACGCCTGGCGCACCCTCGACCTCGCCAACCCCACCGACGAGCACCGCATGATCCGCGAGGCGGTGCGCGCCTTCGTGCAGGCCGAGGTGGAGCCGCAGGCGCTCGCGCACGACCGCGCGGAGCGCTTCAACCTCCCGCTGTTCCGCCGGCTCGGCGAGCTCGGCCTCCTCGGCCTGACGGTGCCGGAGGCCGACGGCGGCACCGGCCAGGACGCGGTCGCGGCGGTGATCGCGCACGAGGAGCTGAGCGCGTCCGACCCCGGCTTCTGCCTCGCCTACCTCGCGCACGCGATGCTGTGCGTGAACAACCTCGCCGTGAACGGCAGCGACGCGCAGAAGCGGCGCTGGCTCCCCGGCCTCTGCAGCGGCGAGCTGGTCGGGTGCATGGCGATGTCCGAGCCGGCGGTCGGCACCGACGTGCTCGGCATGCAGACCACGGCGCGCCGCGACGGCGAGGGCTGGGTGATCGACGGCCGGAAGATGTGGATCACCAACGGCGTCCTCGACGACGACGGCACGCCCGCCGACATCGTGTGGCTCTACGCCCGCACCGGCGGCACCGACCAGCGGCCGCAGCTCTCCACGTTCGTGGTGGAGCGCGGCGCGCCGGGGTACGCGGTCGGCCAGAAGATCCGCGACAAGACCGGCATGCGCGCCTCGAACACCGCCGAGCTGGTGTTCGATGGCTGCCGCGTGGGCGCCGACGCGCTCGTGGGCGAGCCCGGCCAGTCGGTGCACCACATGATGCGGAACCTCGAGGTCGAGCGCGTGACCCTCGCGGCGATGTCCCTCGGCATCGCGCGCCGCGCGCTCGAGGTGATGAACCGGTACGCCGCCGAGCGGCAGGCGTTCGGCCAGCCGCTGCACCAGTTCGGGCAGGTGCAGCGCCACATCGCCGAAAGCTGGGCCGAGTATCGCGCGTGCCGGGCGTACGTGTACGACACCGCGCGCCGGCTCGACCTCGCGCGCGCCGGGAACCGGCTCGACTCCGACGGCGTGAAGCTGATCACGACCACGCTGGCCAAGGACATCGCCGACCGCGCGATCCAGGTGCTCGGCGGCTACGGCTACGTCGGCGAGTACGTCGTCGAGCGGCTGTGGCGCGATGCGAAGCTGCTGGAGATCGGCGGCGGGACGCTGGAGGCGCACCATAAGAACATCACGCGGGACCTGGCGCGGGGGCCGGAGGCGATCCTGCTTTGAGCTGGAACGTGCACCGGCAATGGCGCTGCGTCCCGGCAACAGGCGCTGCGTGCCCGCAACAGGTGTTGCGTGCAAACAACAACAGAGTCCGCCCTCGGAGGCGTGTCCGCCCTGTCGCGGTGGGTCGGACCTCGGCACGGTACGTGCTGCCTCTTACCGAAAGCGTCTACCCTCTACAGGACATCGTCTCATGATCACTCGCTCCCGCATCGCTGCGGCGCTTGTCATCTGCGCCACCGTCGCCTCGTCGGTCCACGCGCAGGCGCGCTACGTCGCGTCGAGCTGGGGCCCCAACCGCGTGACGCTGCTCGACGCCAACCTGAACGTGCTGTCGAGCTTCGCCACGACGGGCAACTACGGGAATGGCGTAGCGGCGAATGCCTCGACCATCTGGGTCGGCGATTTCTTCCAGAGCCGCGTGACCGCGTACAGCCACACGGGCACCGTTCTCTACTCGTGGACCGCGCCGGGTCTCGAAAACGTGCAGGGCCTCGCGCTCGTCGGTTCGAACATCGCGTTCGCCTCGAACGGGACCACCCGGTTCCACGACGCGGCGACCGGCGTGTTCCAGTACTCCTTCGGGAATTCGGGCGGCACCGTCGAGGGCCTGACGTACGACGGGTCGTGGGTGTGGGAGCTCGCGGACCAGCTCGTGGCGCGCGACCCCGTGACGGGCTCGATCCAGCGGTCGATCGTCAACCTCGCGGACAACTGCAGCTTCGGGGGCACGGGCATCGGGTCGACCGGCAACGGCCATCTCGTTCTCGGCTGCACGAACGGCGACTGGTACCGCGTGTCAGACCTCGACGGCAGCCTGATCGCCTCCGGCAACAACAGCGTCGAGATGTACGGCCTCGACAACATCCAGGGCGGGCAGGTGGTGCCGGAGCCGGGCACGTACGTGCTCCTCGGAACGGGCCTCCTCGGTCTCGCCGCGGCGCGCCGCCGTCGCGCGGCGTGACCGTCGCTGTCTCGGCGCACCCGGCGGCCCGCCTCCCGGCGGGCCGCCGTCGTTCCGGGCGCCGCGCACGAGCGCCGGCTTTCGCGCCTGCGTATCTTGACCCGCTTCCCCCTCCGCCCCCACCCCCAGCCCATGATCCGGAACCGTATCGCGCTCCGCGCCCTCTTGGCGAGCCTCGGGCTCGTTGGCCCCCTCGCCGCGCAGGCGCCCGCCGCCGGCTACCAGCAGCCGCCGGAGCCGATCCGCGCCATCCTCGACGCGACGCCGACGCCGGCGGTCGTGCCGAGCCCGGACCGGACCCGGCTCCTGCTGCTGGAGCGGCCCGGCCTGCCGCCGATCAGCGAGGTCGCGGCGCCGTACGTCCCCGCCGCCGGCCTGCGCCTCAACCCGCGCACCGGCTTCCCCACGCGCGTCGCGACGTTCACCGGGCTCCGCCTCCTCGCCGTCGACGGCGGCGCCGAGCGCCCGCTCGCGCTCCCCGCCGGCGCGCGCGTGACGCGCCCGCGCTTCTCGCCCGACGGCGCGCGCCTCGCGTTCGCGCTCGTGCGCGACGGCGGCAGCGTGCTCGCCCTCGCCGACGCCGCGACCGGCGCCGTCACCGTGCACGAGCGCGTGGTGCTGAACGGCGCGCTCGGCGAGCCATGCGAGTGGAGCGGCCCCGTGGCTCTCACCTGCCGGCTCGTCCCGGCCGACCGGGGCACGGAGCCCGTCGCGCCGGCGGCGCCGGCCGGCCCGGTCGTGCAGGAGTCGGACGGCAAGAAGTCCGCGGAGCGCACCTACCAGGACCTGCTCCGCGACAGCCACGACGAGGCGCGCTTCGCGTGGCACCTCACGAGCCAGGTGGCGCGCGTGTCGATCGATGGCCGCGTGACCCCGCTCGGCGCGCCCGACCTCGTGACGCAGGCGCGCCCCTCCCCCGACGGCCGCTGGCTGCTCGTGAGCCGCATCCACCGGCCGTTCAGCTACGTGGTGCCGCTCGGCCGCTTCCCGCTCCGCACCGACGTCTGGTCGGCCGACGGCGCGGTGGTGGCCACGATCCACGACCGACCGCTCGAATTGGAGCGCTCGACCGCGTTCGACGCCGTCTCCCCGGGGCCGCGTGGCGTCGACTGGCGCGCCGACGCCCCCGCCACGCTCGCCTGGGTGGAGGCGCTCGACGGCGGCAACCCCGCCACCAGGGCCGAGCAGCGCGACCGCGTCGTCACGCTCGCCGCGCCGTTCAGCGGACGGCCCACCGAGCACGTGCGCACCGCCACGCGCGTGCGCGACGTCACGTGGATCGGCGCCACGCGCGCGATGGTGACGGAGGCGTGGTGGAAGACGCAACGCACGAGGAGCTGGCTCATCGACCCCTCGGCGCCCGCCTCGGCGCCGCGGCTCCTGTGGGACCGCTCCAGCGAGGACGCCTACGGCGACCCGGGCGACCCCGTCCTCGTGCCGAACGCGGCGGGTGAGGACGTGGCGCTGACCACGCCCGATGGCGCGGCCATCTACCTCACCGGGACGGGCGCGAGCCCCGAGGGGGACCAGCCGTTCGTCGACCGCCTCGACCTCGCCACCGGCCGCACCACGCGCCTCTGGCGCTCGCAGGGGGCGCAGTACGAGGAGGTCGTCGCCGTGCTCGATGCGCGCGGCTCCCGGCTCCTCACCCGACGCGAGACGGCGACCGAGGCGCCCAACTACTGGGTGCGCGACCTGGTGCGCCGCATCGCGCCGCGACGCCTCACCAGCTTCACCGACCCGGCGCCGCAGTTCGCCGGCATCCGCGCCGAGCTGATCACCTACCCGCGCGCGGACGGCGTGCAGCTCTCGGCGAAGCTGTACCTCCCGCCGGGATACGACCGCGCGCGGGACGGCGCGCTGCCGTTCCTCCTGTGGGCGTACCCGGAGGAGTTCAAGTCGAAGGAGGCGGCGGCGCAGGTGCGCGGCTCGCCGCACCGCTTCGTGCGCCCGGGCGGCGCGAGCCACCTCTTCCTGCTCACGCAGGGCTACGGCGTGCTCGACGGGCCCACGATGCCGATCGTCGGCGAGGGGGACGCGGAGCCGAACGACAGCTACGTCGAGCAGCTCACCGCGAGCGCGAAGGCGGCGGTGGACGAGCTCGCGCGCCGCGGCGTCGGCGACCCGGCGCGCGTGGCCGTGGGCGGCCACAGCTACGGGGCGTTCATGACGGCCAACCTCCTCGCGCACACCTCGCTCTTCAAGGCGGGGATCGCGCGGAGCGGCGCCTACAACCGCACGCTCACGCCGTTCGGCTTCCAGCAGGAGGAGCGCCCGTACTGGCAGGCGCGGGACATCTACACGAAGATGTCGCCGTTCACCTACGCCGACAGCGTGAAGACGCCGATCCTGCTGCTGCACGGCATGAACGACGACAACAGCGGCACCTTCCCGATCCAGAGCGAGCGCTTCTACGCCGCGCTCAAGGGCAACGGCGCCACGGTGCGCTACGTGCAGCTGCCCGGCGAGGCGCACGGCTACCTCGCGCGGGAGTCGGTGGGGCACACGCTCTGGGAGATGGCGCGCTGGCTCGACCTGTACCTCAAGCCGAAGAAGGTGGCGATGCTCGGCCCGCGTTGACGGCGGGCGGGGCGGAGACGGGCGAGGGGCCTGCCGTGGTCGGCAGGCCCCTCGTCGCCCCAGGCACCGCGGTGATGGTGCGCTCAGCGCAGCGTGCGCCCCGCCGCGATCTGGCCCTGCACCGCGCGGCGCAGCGCCTCGGGATCGCCGATCGCCTCGAAGCGCTCGCGGAGCCCCGCGCCGGAGACCGTGGCGTTCCCGCGGCCGAGGAGCCGGTCCCAGGCGCCCTGCTCGACGTTGATGCCGTCGATGCGCGCGAGCTGGGTGTCGACCGTGGCGCGGCCGACGATGCCGCGCCGCGCGATGAGGCGCTGGTCGGTGACGGCGATCCAGGTGGTGTTGCGGCGGAGGAGCGGCGGCACGAGGAGCGCGGTGCCGACGAGCATGAGCGCCACCCCGCCGAGGAGGGCGGGAAAGCCTGCGGTGAGCGCGAGGCCGACGGTGAGGGCGCCGCCCGTGAGCTCGGTGAGCACGCCGGGCAGGAAGACGGCCCAGTGCAGCCGGGCCACGTGGACGAGGCGCTCACCGGGGAGGAGCTCCTGCTCAGGCGAGGCCATGCGCGCGTCCGTCGGCGACAGGGGATGGGGTGCGGCGGGATGCGACCAGCGGACAGGGTGGGATTCGAACCCACGATACCGTTGCCGGTATACCGGTTTTCGAGACCGGCTCCTTCAGCCACTCGGACACCTGTCCAGAGCCCTGAAAGATAGCCTACCGCCGGACGGAGAAAAAGTCCCGCAGCAGCGCCCCGCACTCCTCCGCCAGCACCCCCCGCACCACCTCGGGCCGGTGGTTCAGACGCGCGTCGCGCAGCAGGTCGTGCAGCGAGCCGGCCATGCCGGCCTTCGGGTCGTCGGCGCCGAACACGACCCGTCCCACCTTGGCCAGCACGATCGCACCGGAGCACATCGCGCACGGCTCGAGCGTCACGTAGAGCGTCGCATCGCGGAGCCGGTCATCGCCCGCCACCTCGAGCGCACGGTGGAGCGCGAGCGTCTCCGCGTGCGCCAGCGGGTGCGCCGCGCCGTTGTGCGCGCGCGCGAGCACCTCGCCTCCGCGCATCACCACGGCGCCGACCGGCACGGCGTCCGCCGCCGCGGCCGCGCGCGCCTCGGCGAGCGCGAGCACCATCCCCGCGCGGTCGGCGGCGGAGGGGGGCGGCCTACGCACGCCGCGCCACGGGCGCCTCGCCCTCGGCCGGGCGCGCGGCGAAGCGCAGCTCGGCGCCCTGGCGGTCGACCACCACCGTGTCCCCATCGGCGTAGCGCCCCTCCAGCACCTGCAGCGCGATCGGGTCCTGCACCAGGCGCTGGATCACGCGCTTGAGCGGCCGCGCGCCGTACACGGGGTCGTACCCCTGCACCGCCAGCAGCTCGCGCGCCGCGGGCGTCACGTCGAAGCCGAGCCGCCGGCCCGCGAGCGCCTGCGCCAGCCGCGCGAGCTGCAGGTCGACGATGTGGCCGATGTCGCCGCGCGTGAGCTGCCGGAAGACGATGATGTCGTCGACGCGGTTCAGGAACTCGGGCCGGAACATGCGCCGCAGCTCGTCGCGCACGCGCTCCTCCACCTGCGCCCACGCCGCCGGCGCGGGCTCGGCGCCGGCCTCCACGATCACCTGGCTGCCGACGTTGCTCGTCATGATGACCACCGTGTTCCGGAAGTCGACCATGCGCCCCTGCCCGTCGGTGAGGCGGCCGTCATCGAGCAGCTGCAGCAGCACGTTGAAGACGTCGGGGTGCGCCTTCTCGATCTCGTCGAAGAGCAGCACCGCGTACGGCCGCCGGCGCACCGCCTCGGTGAGCTGCCCCCCCTCGTCGTAGCCGACGTAGCCCGGCGGCGCGCCGATCATGCGCGCCACCGAGTGCTTCTCCATGTACTCCGACATGTCGAGCCGCACCACCGCGCGCTCGTCGTCGAACAGGAAGTCGGCCAGCGCCTTCGCGGTCTCGGTCTTCCCCACGCCCGTGGGCCCGAGGAAGATGAACGAGCCGGTCGGCCGGTTCGGATCCTGGAGGCCGGCGCGGCTCCGGCGCACCGCGTTCGAGACGGCGGCGAGCGCCGCCGGCTGGCCGACGACGCGCTGGCCGAGCTCCGCCTCGAGCTTCGTGAGCCGCTCGCGCTCGGACTCGAGCATCCGCTGCACGGGGATCCCGGTCCACTTGGCGACCACGGCCGCGATGTCCTCCGCGCCGACCTCCTCCACGAGGTACTTCGCCTTCGACTGGATCTCGGCGAGCCGCGCCTGGTCGGCGGCGACCTTCCGCTCCAGCTCCGGCAGCCGGCCGTACTGGAGCTCGGCGGCCTTCTGCAGGTCGCCGCGGCGGCTCGCCTGCTCCGCCTCGGCGCGCAGCGCCTCCATCTGCTCCTTCGCGCCGCGGATCCCCTCGATCGCGGCCTTCTCGCCCTGCCACTGCGCCTTCATCCCGGACAGCCGCTCCTCGAGGTCGGCGATCTCGCGCTCGATCCCCTGCCGCCGCTCGGTCCCCGCGCGGTCGGTCTCCTTCAGCAGCGCCTGCCGCTCGATCTGCAGCTGCAGGATCCGCCGCTGCACCTCGTCGATCTCCTGCGGGACCGAGTCGATCTCCATCTTGAGCCGGCTCGCCGCCTCGTCGACCAGGTCGATCGCCTTGTCCGGCAGGAACCGGTCGCCGATGTAGCGGTCGGAGAGCGTGGCCGCGGCGACGATCGCGTTGTCGGTGATGCGCACGCCGTGGTGCGCCTCGTACCGCTCCTTGAGGCCGCGCAGGATGGCGATCGTGTCGGGCACCGACGGCTCGCCGACGAGCACGGGCTGGAAGCGCCGCTCGAGCGCGGGGTCCTTCTCGACGTGCTTGCGGTACTCGTCGAGCGTGGTGGCGCCGACGACGCGCAGCTCGCCGCGCGCGAGCGCGGGCTTGAGCAGGTTCCCCGCGTCCACCGCGCCCTCGGCGGCCCCGGCGCCCACGATGGTGTGCAACTCGTCGATGAAGGTGATGAAGCGCCCCTCCGCGGTCGTGAGCTCCTTCACCACCGCCTTGAGCCGCTCCTCGAACTCGCCGCGGTACTTGGCACCCGCGAGGAGCTGGCCGATGTCGAGCACCACCAGCTCGCGGTCGCGCAGCGACTCGGGGACGTCCCCGTTCACGATGCGCTGCGCGAGCCCCTCGACGATCGCCGTCTTGCCGACGCCCGGCTCGCCGATGAGCACGGGGTTGTTCTTCGTGCGGCGCGAGAGCACCTGCATCACGCGCCGCACCTCCTCGTCACGGCCGATGACCGGGTCGAGCTTCCCCTTCCGGGCGGCGTCGGTGAGGTTCCGCGTGAAGCGCGCGAGCGACTGGTACTTGTCCTCCGGCGTCTGGTCGGTGACGCGGTGGGCGCCGCGCACCTCGGCCAGCGCGGTACGGAGCGCGTCCGCCGCCACGCGCTGCTCCGCGAGGAGCTGCTGCGCCGTCGTCCCCTTCTCCTCGACGAGGGCGAGCAGCAGGTGCTCGGTGCTCACGTACGCGTCGCCGAGCGCCTCGCCCACCTGCTCGGCCTTCTGGGAGACGCGGCCGATCTCGCGGCTCCACGACGGCTCGCCCCCGCCCTCCTGCCGCGGGAAGCGCGCGAGCTCGCGCTCGGTCGCCGCCTGCAGCGCGGTGACGTTGAGCCCCACCTTCTGCAGCACCGGGCGCACGACCCCCTCGTCCTGGGCGAGCAGGGCGTGGAAGAGGTGCGCGTCGTTGACGACCGGGTTGCCGCGGCGCTTCGCCTCGTCGAGCGCATCGCGGAATGCCTCGGTCGCCTTCACGGTCAGGCGGTCGGGTCTGATCATGGCGACTCCTCCAGTCGGGTACGGCGGCGTACGGCCCTCGGCGCTTCATGGCTCGCGGACCGGGGCGCCTCACACGAGCGCCCGTGCAAGCGGCGCCGCACAGTCCTCACCGGCCGAGGGGCAACCCCCGTACCGCGCCAAACCTGCCACTGTGGCAGCGCATGCGAACGGGGGCGCCTGTCGGCGCCCCCGTTCGTCCGTCGATCCTGCTCATTCCCTCGCCATCGGCGGGGCGCGCCGCATGATCAGCTTGCGGGTCAGGCTCTGGCCATCCACCACGAGCTGGTAGTAGTACACGCCGGGCTGGGCAGGCTTGTCGCCCTTGGTGCGCCCATCCCAGAAGGCCCGGTACTCGCCGCAGGTGAGCTTGAGGTCATCGAGCCTCTCCTTCGACCTGCCGACCACAAGCACCGGCGTCGCGACCTCCTGCACCAGCACGTTGTAGACCTTCAGCGTGACCCTCGGCTTGCGCCCCTTGTTGCATCCCTCCGTGAAGATGTCGAACGGGATCGACGTCGTCGAATCGACGGGATTGGGGACGTTCTCCTTGAGTTCAATGCGCGTCGAGGGGATGGTGCCTTGCGCCGGGAGCGGCGCGGCGACGGCGGTGACGACGAGGAGCGCGCCCCAGATCCCCGCGACGGCCGCGCGGTTCATCGGGACTCCTTCCTGACCTGGTCTGGGACCTGTCGTCACCTCCGGACGTGGACGAATCACACACCTGACGCCGGAAGCTAATCCGGGCCCGCCACGGCGGCACGGTCACGCGAAGCGGGGGTGCAGCCGGCGCCGGTCACCGTCGCGCAGGGTGATGCCGCGGCGGTCGGCCCACTCCATCAGCGGGATGAGGTACTTCCGGCTCACCCCGGCGCGGTCGCGGACGGCGGCCGGGGCGAGGTCGCCCGCGGCCGCGGCTTCGCGGAGCACGCTCGTGAAGCGGTCGAGCGCGGCGCGGTGGAAGAAGCGGTCCCGCTCGACCGCCTCGACGATGCCTTCCTTCTCGAGCTGCCGCAGGAGCCGGAGGACGAGGTCGGGCGGGTCGGGCGGGGCGAGATCGGCGACGGTCGGCGGCTGCAGGCCGGCTGCGACGAGGGTGTCGAGGAGCCGCCCGCGCACCCCATCATCGAGTCCACTCGGCCGGAACGTCGCGAGCCGGACCAGCGGCCCCTCGGCCACGAGCACGCCGCCACGCTCGAGGTCGCCGAGCGCCGTCTCGGCGGCGAGCCTGCCGCGGCCGAGGCGCTGGAGGAGGGTCTCGCGCGCGAGCCCCGGTTCCGACGGCGACGCCTCGTGGTGCGCGCCGACCAGCGCGCGGGCCCGGCGCTCGGCGCTCGCGATCGCCTCCTCCGCCAGCCAGCGCCCGCGTGCAAGCCTGGCCCCTCCCGGCCGCAGGCGCTCGCCGACGCGTGGCGTGACGCCGAGGCGGCGCGCCAGCGTCTCCCCCGGCACGCCATCGGCGTGCGCGACGATGAGCGCCGCCAGCAGCGCGGCGGGATCGGGCTCGGCGCCGAGTGCCGCGAGCGGCTCCGGGTGCCAGCGCGTGCCGGGCGCGACATCGAGCGCCACGCCGCCGCCCAGCGTGCGCACGGGCGAGAAGCTGCGCAGCACGAAGCGGTCGCGCCCGCGCAGGACGAGCGGCGCCTCGAGCGCGAAGCGGACGACGCCGGCGCCACCATCGGGCAGCGGCCCCCCGCGCGTGACGCGCGCCATCACCTCGGCGGTGCCGTGCAGGATGCGCACGCGCGCCCGTGCCCGGAGCGCGCCGGTGCCGGGCGCGAGCGTGACGAGCGCGTCCACCCGGTCCACCGCCTGCCAGCCGAGTTCGGCGTGCACGAGCACGGTGCCGCGCGCGGCATGCTCACGCTCGAGCCCCGCGAGGCCGAGGGCCACCCGGTCGCCGGGCTCGCTCACGGAGACGGCGCCGCCCCGCGACTCGACGGTGCGCACGCGAACGAGTCGCTCGCCGGGAAGGAGCAGCAGCTCGTCGCCGACCCGCGCGCGTCCGGACCAGGCAGTGCCGGTGACGACGGTGCCCGTCCCGGCCACGCTGAAGGCGCGGTCGACGTGGAGCCGGAACAGGTCGTCGGGGCGCGTCGGCCGCGCCGCCAGCGCCGCCGCGAGCGCCGACCGCACGGCATCGACGCCGAGGCCGGTGCGTGCGGAGGTCACGATGGGCGGCGTGAAGCGCACCGGCGAGTCCGCGAGCCAGTGGGCCACCTCCTCCTCGACGAGCGCGCACCACGCCGGGTCGACCGCGTCCGCCTTGGTGATGGCGCACACGCCGACCGGGACGCCGAGCTGCTCCAGCACGAGGCGATGCTCGCGCGTCTGCGGCATGATGCCGTCATCCGCCGCGACCACGAGCAGCGCCACGTCGATGCCGGACGCGCCGGCGATCATGGTGCGCACCAGGTCCTCGTGGCCGGGCACGTCGACGACCGACGCCACGCGGCCCGCGCCGAGGTCGAGCGGCGCGAAGTTGAGGTCGATGGTGATCCCGCGGCGGCGCTCCTCCGCGAGCCGGTCCATCGTGCGGCCGGTGAGCGCCTGCACCAGCGCCGACTTGCCGTGGTCGATGTGCCCGGCGGTGCCGACGATCATCGGGTCAGCCTCGCCCCGGCGCCGCGGGGCCGTCGGCCTGCCAGTGGCCGAGCGCCGGCAGCGCGGCCTCCGCACCGAGGTGCGCCTGGATCCAGCGGACGAAGAGGCGGCGATGCGCGGCGGCATGCGCCGTGTCGAGCGCGGGAAGCTCCGGGCTCTGGGCCAGGAGCAGCGTGAGGTCGGCCCGGGCCTCGGCGGGGAGCCTCGTGCCCGCGTGGCCCACCGCGCAGCGGGCGCAGAGCACGCCCCCCTCGGAGGCGGAGAACGCGGCCGCGCCCTCCGCGGGCACCTCCTCGCCGCAGCGGGCGCACGCCTCGAGCGACGGTGCGAAGCCGAACGCGGCGACGAGCTGCCAGAGCGCCCGGAGCGCCACCGCCTCCACCGCGACGGGCGGCGTCACCTCCAGCACGGCGAGCGCGTGCGACAGCAGGTCGAACGCCTCGGGGTGCGCCGCGGGCTGTCCGAAGCGCAGCATCAGCTCCGCCAGCGCCGACGCCGCCGCGAAGCGCCGCGGCTCGGCCCCGATGCCGAGGCGCAGCGCGCGCACGTCGAAGCCGGTGAGCGTCTGCAGCTCCCGGTGCTCGCGCGTGACCAGCTCGGCGCGCCCCTCGCTCAGCAGCTGCAGCGAGGCGCCGAAGCGGCTCCGCGGCCGGAGCGCCCCCTTCGCGATCGCGCTCTGGACGCCATGCTCCCGCGTCGCGAGCCGGACGACCTTCGAGCTGTCGCCGTAGCGCAGGGTGGAGAGCACGATCGCGGGGGTCACGACGAGGGGCACCTCAGAACCGTACCCGCCCCCCGGCGAAGAGCGCGCGGCCGCGGCCGGGGAAGCCGTAGACCGTCTCGTACCGCGCGTCCAGCGCGTTCTCGAGCCGCAGCGTCACGCCGAGGGCGGGCTGGCGCGGCGCGGCGCGCGTCACGTCCACGTCGGCGGAGAGGTCCACCAGCGCGTACGACGGCAGCGCGCCGCGCACGGACGGGAACGGCCGGAAGTCGATGTCGGCGCGGTCGCCGATGACGAGCAGGTTCCCGCCGAGCGTCGCGCGGTCGAAGGCGCGCCAGCGGGCGCCGACGCGCGCCTGGTGCGTGGGCCGGCGCAACAGCCGGTCGCCGGCGACGAAGGTGGCGTTCGCACCCTGCTGGAAGCCGGCGTCGAGCACCTCGGTGTCGAGCCACGTGTACTGCGCCTGCAGCGTGAGCGCATCCACCGGCGTCACGGTCAGGCCCGTCTCGATCCCGCGCGCCGCCGCGGCCGCGATGTTGTAGTAGCTCGGCTGCCCCGGGCGGAACTGGTACTGGATGAGGTCGCGGAAGCGCTGGTCGAACCATGTCGCCTGCAGCTGCACGCGGCCGGCGAGCAGCGCATGCTCCGCCCCCACCTCCCACGCGGTGCTGCGCTCCGGGGAGAGCGCCGGGTTCCCGACCTCGAACGCGGAGGTGGCGAACTGCTCGGGGAAGGTCGGCGCGCGGAAGGCGCGGCCGGCGGAGCCGCGGAGGCGCGGCCCGCCGCGCACCTGGTACGCGACGCCGCCGCGGAAGGTGGCGAACGTGCCGAACGCCGAGTTGTCGTCCACGCGCGCGCCGGCGTTGAGCACGAGGCCGGAGGCGAGGTCGGCCACGGCCTGCACGTAGCCCGAGTACGTCTCGCGCGCGGCGTCGAACACCGCGGCGGACTGCGTCACGCGCTGCTGCGAGACGCTGGACGTCACGTTGCTCGAGCGGATCGACTCGAACTCGGCGCCGGCACCCGCGGTGACCACGACGCCCGTCGCGGCGCGCCAGTTGGCGCGCAGGTCGGCACTCCGACGGCTCACCGCGGCGAGGTTCCGAGCGCGGAAGCCGAAGCGCGTGGTGTCGGCGCGGAAGTCGGGGTCGTTCTGGAAGCCCTGGTCGACCAGGTTGGCCCCGAGCTGCGCCCGCACCTCGACGCGCTCGTGCACCTGGCGCCCCGCCTCGAGGCCGACCGAGAGCTGCTCGCCGAAGTTGAACTGGTTCGAGTCGCGCGGGACGCCGGCGAAGTCGGTGGGGAAGCCGGCGCGGCTGTCACCGTAGCGGATGGCGACCTGCGCGTCCGTGCGGTCATCCGGGCGGCCGCGGACGACGCCGCTCACGACGGTGTTGCGGTACGCGTTGTTGAAGGCGAAGATGCCGTCGGTGGTGGTGCGGGCGACTTCGCCCGACCAGCCCAGGCGCGCGTCACCGCCGCTGGCGCCCGCGTTCCAGAGCGCGGTGCCGAAGCTCCCGCCCTGCGCGCTCGCCTCGCCGCGCGTGCGCCCATGCCCCTGCCGCGTGAACACCTGGATGACGCCGGTCACGGCGTCGGAGCCGTAGAGCACGCTCGCGGGCCCGCGGACGATCTCGATCCGGTCGACGTTGTCGGTGGTGAGGTTCGAGAAGTCGAACGCGCCGCCGGGCTGGTTCTGCGGCACGCCGTCGATCAGCACCTTCGTGAAGTTGCTGTTGCCTCCCCGCAGGAAGAGGCTCGTCACGCCGCCGAAGCTCCCCTGCTGCACCAGCATCGCCCCCGGCGTGTCGCGCAGTGCGTCGAGCACGAAGCGGATGCCGCGGGCACGGAGGTCGTCGCCGCGGAGCACCGTCTGCGACACCGTGACCGCGCCGGGGCGCGTCGGGAGCCGGGTGGCGGTGACCGTGAGCTCGGCGAGCTGCGCGGTGTCGCGCGTCACCTGCTGCGCGGCGCCGCGGACGGGGGGAACGAGGGCGAGGGCGACAACGGCGGCCGCGACCGCGGCCGTGCGGACCAGCTGGGGCATCAGGTTCCTTCGAGCGGGAGATGGGCGAGGTCGGCCGGGCGCAGCGGCACCACCTGGGGCGACCCATCGCACCAGGTGGTGACGGCCACGGGCCAGCCGAACACGCGGGTGAGGACCTGCCGCTCGAGGACGCGGAGCGGCGGGCCGTCGGCTACGGCGCGACCGCCGTCGAGCAGCAGGATGCGGCTCGCATAGCGGGCCGCGAGGTTCAGGTGGTGCGTCACCACGAGCGCGCCGAGCCCGTCGGCGACGAGCGCATGCACGAGCTCGAACAGCTCCATCTCGTGGCGCACGTCGAGCGCGGCGGTCGGCTCGTCGAGCACGAGCACGGCCGGCTCGGCGGCGAGCGCCCGCGCGAGGCGCACGCGCTGCCACTCGCCGCCGCTCAGCGTGTCGGTGCGCCGGTCGCGGAGCGCCCAGGCGTCGCAGCGCTCGAGCGCGCGGCGCACGGCGGCCCGGTCGGCCTCGCCCGGCGGCGCCACCGGACCGAGGTGCGCGTACCGGCCGAGCAGCGCGGCCTCGTGCACCCGGAGCGGGAAGGCCGGCGCCTCGCTCTGCGGCACGGCGGCCACGCGCCGCGCGAGCGCATCGCGCGGCCAGTCGCCGACCAGCCGCCCGTCGATGCGGCTCGCGCCCGCCTCCAGCGGCAGCAGGCCCAGCAGCGCGCGCACGAGGGTGCTCTTGCCGCTGCCGTTCGGGCCGACGACGGCGAGCAGCTCGCCCGCGGCGAGCGTCACGTCCACGCCGTCGAGCGCGGGCGCCGCCGCCTCGGGATAGCGGGCGCGGAGGCCCGTGGCAGCGAGGATCATCGCAGCACGCGGCGCAGCAGCAGCGCGAAGACGGGCACGCCCACCACGGCGGTCACCGCCCCGAGGGGCAGCTCGATCGGCCGCGCGACCGTGCGGGCCGCGAGGTCGGCCAGCACGAGGAAGCAGCCGCCGGTGAGGAACGCGAGCGGGAGCAGCGCGCGGTGCAGCGGCCCCCAGAGGAGCCGGGTCGCGTGCGGCACCACGAGGCCGACGAAGCCGATCACGCCCGCCACCGCCACCGCGGCCGCCGTGAGCAGTGCCGCGGCGAGCACCACGCGCCGCCGCACCGCGTCGACGTCGGCGCCGAGGTGCCGCGCCGGCTCGTCGCCGAGGGCGAGGAGGTCGAGCGCTCGCGCGTCCCGCTGCAGCAGCGCGAGCGGCAGCACCGCGTACCCGGCGAAGGCGGCGAGCAGCGGCCACGACGCGGGCGCGAAGCTGCCGAGCAGCCAGAACTGCGCGCCGCGGAGCGTCGTCGCGTCGGCCACGGTGAGCAGGCCCGACGTGACCGCGGCGCAGAAGGCGCCGATCACGACGCCCGCCAGCAGCAGCACCAGCGGGTCGAGCCGGCGGCCGCCGACGGTGGCGAGGCGGACGACGGCGAGCACCGCGGCGAGCGCCCCCGCGAACGCGGCGGGGGTGACGCCCCACGCGCTCGCGGCCCCCAGTGCGTGCGCCAGCACCGCGCCAAGCCCCGCCCCGCCGGCGAGGCCGAGCAGGTACGGCTCGGCGAGCGGGTTGCGGACGATCGCCTGCATCGCGGCGCCGCAGGTGCCGAGCGCGCCACCGACCGCGAACGCGAGCAGCACGCGCGGCAGCCGCACGCCACGCACGATCGCCGCGGCCGGCGCGTCGCCGTCCACGAGTGCGCGACCGATCGCGGCAGGAGCCAGCGGCACGGCACCCACGGCGAGCCCGGCGAGCAGCACCGCCGGCACCGCGAGGGCGAGCAGCGCCGCCGGCGGCCGCCTCACGGGCCGGCCACCACGGCCGAGTCGAGCGCGGCGCGAAGCCGCGGCACCGCCGCCAGCGCGCGCGGCCCGGGCCAGTCGAAGGCGGGGTCCGGCACGCGCACGATGCGCCGCTCGCGCACGGCGCGCACCGCCCGCCACTCCGGGCGCGCGACCCACTCCGGCTCACGACCGCTGAACGAGAGCACCAGCTCGGGCGCGCGCTCGGCGACCGCCTCGATGCCGACCACGGCGGAGGGCTGCGACAGGTCGGCGAAGACGTTCTCGCCGCCTGCGAGCGCGACCAGCTCCGTGAGGTGGCTCCCCGCCCCCGCGACCATCGGCGGGGTCGGCCACTGGAGGATGAAGAGCCGGACGGGCGCGTGGGCCGCGGGTCCGGCGGGGCGCAGCGATGCGAGCGCGCCGTCGAAGGCGGCGGCGACCGAGTCGCCCGCCGTGGCGCGGCCGGTGAGCGCGCCGAGCAGCCGCGCCACGCGCGGCACGTCGGCGAGGCGGTCGGTCGTCACCTGCACCGTCGCGATGCCGGCCGCGACCAGCCGCGCGCGCACCTGCGCGTTCTTGGTGGAGCGGTAGAGGATGACGAGGTCGGGCGTGGCGGCGAGGATCGCCTCGAGGCTCGGCGCGATGCCGTCGCCGAGCGACGGCACGGCCGCGGCGGCGGCGGGCGCGGTGCACCAGCGTGAGCGGCCGACGAGCCGGGGGCCCGCGCCGAGGGCGAAGAGGAGCTCCGTGGTGGCGGGGACGAGCGAGACGACCCGCGCCGCGGGGCGCGCGAGGCGCACGGTGTCGCCGGCATCGTCGATGCCGGTGAGCGCCGCGGGCGGCGGCGGCCCGGCGCCCCGACAGGCACCGAGCGCCACCGCCATCGCGACGAGGAGATGTGCGAAGCGACCGCCCAAAGCGACGCGCCCATCTCCCCGGGCGGATGGAGATGGGCGGAGAGCGCCCGCGCGAGCGCGCGGGCGTGGCGATCCGCGCCACCAGACCCTCCCCCGAGGGTGTAGAGGTGGCACGAACGGAGAGGTCTCCTGGCTCCGGGCTCCCGTCCGCCTTCCCGGCCGGGTTGGCGGCCAGTGGCGTGCGTGGACGGGAAGGAACTTCGCCCGATACAGTGGCGGGGCCGCGCCGGCATCTCACCGGCTTCCGAGCGTCCCCGTTCGTGGGTCTTCGATTGTGTGGGGAGCCTAGCGGGCGCGGCGTCGGCGCACAAGCAGCGGGAGGAGCAGCGCGAACAGCACGCCGAAGGCGCCGGCGAGCAGCGGCGCCGTCGCGCGCGGGGGGCGCCAGCCGCCGCCGTCGAACGCCAGCACGAGCCGCTCCGCCTGCCCCGGCGCCGCCCAGCGCCGGAAGGTGCGCCCGTCGAACGCCTGCGAGTCCGCGATGGCGAACGGCGCCTGCACCGTGGCCGCCGCCTCGGCGAGCAGCACGTCCACCGCGAGGGGCGCGGGGACGAGCGGCACCTCCAGCCGCGGCACCGCGAGCGCCGGGAGCGTGTACGCCACCGAGAGCTCGCGCTCCCCCGGGACGATCGGCGCGAGCACCAGGACGGTGTCGCCGCGATGCGCGAAGAGCGTCGGCGGCAGGTCGGGCGTGCCGGGCTGCACGTCGGTGGCACCGCGCGGCAGCAGCAGCCACCAGCTCCCGCCGAGCGAGTCGGGCGCGACGCGCGTGCGGTCGCCCGCGTTGCGCAGCATCAGCACCTCGCGCACGAGGCGCGCGCCGTCGGCGCCCGGGGCCTCGACCACGAGGTGCCGCTGCACGAGCTGCACCGACGTGCTGCTGCTGGTGTCGTACACGACCACCTCGGCGGCGGGCGCCGGCGCGCCGGGCCGGAGGCGGAACGGCGTCGAGAAGTACTCGATGCCGCCCCAGCGGCTGGAGAGCAGGAAGAGCGCGGCCGTATCGGGCGTCGCCGCGAGCGTGGCGGCACCCGCCGAGTCGGTGCGCGCCGAGTCGACGATGCCCTGCGCCGCCGCGCCGATCCGGTGCAGGCGCACGGGCGTGCCCGGCACCGGCACGGAGTCGGCGCCGGCCAGCCGCCGCACCCGTGCCGCGAGCGCGGGCGGCGGCGCGGCGGCGGGCGCCGGACGCCGCTGC
>JANRIU010000069.1:0-44289 GCA_033764615.1 Gemmatimonadales bacterium
ACAGCGCCGCCCCGAGCCGCGCCCGGTCCAGCGCCGGCAGCTGCACCGTGTCGCCCGCCAGCGCCGCCCGCGCCCGCCACACCACCGGCGTCCCCACCCCCAGCGAGTCCAGCGACGCATCCGCCACCGCGAACCCCACCGTGTCCCCCGCCGGCGTCAGCCGCACCTCGTATACCTCGCCTCGCCGCACCACCCCGTGCACGGCCGCACCGTACACCTCCACCCGCGCCCGGCCCCCCAGCCGCTCGCCGAACACTGCGTCCACCGGGCGCACCACCACCGACAACTCCTGAGCGGATACCGCAACGGCGGAGGTGAGTAGCAACGCCAAGCAGGCCCCACCGGAGCCTACCGCTCCACCCCGGGTTCTCCGAGACAAGGCACCTCCAGCCCACCACGAGCGCCGAGCCATCACACGCTGAGCGCGCGCGTTGGCACCGACGCGGTGGGCAACGGCAGCCAGCACCGAGTGCAACCGCGCCCTGTACCGGTCCGCGTCGGTTGCCACCGGGGCCGTTGCCGCGCAGCGTGACGCCGGCACACCAGCGTCGCGCGAACCATCCCCGTTCCACAAGCGGAAGGCCGCGTGCGCTGGCCCGTCGCGCAGGAAGCCCGGCACCACACTTGCTGCCGTCGCGGCTCGGCCCCCGAGAGCGAAGGCGCATGGCCCGTCAACACGCTTTCACGCGCCAGCCAGAACCGCGTACGCGTGCGAACGCCCGCCTCATCGCTCACGGCACCTGACAGAGCTCAGTGCGGCAGGGCCCCCACCAGCCGCCGTAGCCCCACCACCGGCATTCAGTGTCGTATCCCCAATTGCTGATGCACGAGTTCCCCTCGCACATCATCTGCGGGCAAGGGTCCGAGCGCTGCCGACGAGTCGCCGACGACGCTGCCAGGCCATCTGCAATCCACCCAAGCGCGGCCAGGTGCCACACAGCGACCAGTACCTTCATCCGTCGAGTCATGATCCCTCCATCGAGACATTGCCAACGTGCACCGAGCAGGAACGAGGTGCCGAACCGACTGCACCCTCTCCCTCACCCCTGGTCTCGGTTCAAGGCGGGAGCTCGGCCACACCCCCAACTCGCCGCTCTACGCTCTCGAACGCGAGACGACATCGAGCTTCGCAACGGCCGAGCAGGGGCCCCTTTCACTTCGTCCACACAACGATCGCGCCGCAACCGCCGGCGGCGCCGCCGACCCACGCCGGCGCGCCCGCGGCACTCGGATAGACCTCGATCGCCTCAACCGCCTCCTTCGGAATGAGCGAGAGCAGTCCGCCGACGCTGGGACCGGCAAGCATCTGGCCCGACGCTGTTCCAAGATTCGAGCCGTTGAGGAACAGTCGAAGGGGGCACGGCTGGAGCAGCCGCACACGTCCGCTGACAATGCTGGCCCCACTGAACTCGATCCCCGGAACCCCCTCCAGCAGCTGCAGCGCCGACGGCACCGTTCGCACCCGGATCGCCTCCCCCGCCAGGAAGTACCCGAACCCCAGCGCCCGCCGCTCCGCGAATCCCTCCGGGTCCCGCGATGGCAGGTCCGCCGCCCGCCCCTCGGCCAGCAGCGCCGGCAGCACCACCGCCGCCCGCGCGAGCCGCACCTCCAGCTCCGCCGGCAGCGGCCCCGCCGCCACCGCCACCCGCGTCGGCGCATACCCGATCGCCGCGACCTCCACCACGCCCGCGCTCTCGGGCCCGAGCCCCGGCAGCGTGAACCGCCCCGCCGCGTCCGTCTCCCCGTGCCACGCTCGGCCATCGGCGGCGCGCCAGTGCACCCGTGCCGCCGCCACCGGCCCCGCGCTGTCCCGCACCACGCCCCCCACCGCCCGCGGCCGCCGCCCGCCCCCCGCCACCTCCCACGTCACCCGCGTCCACTGCGGCGGCGCGTTCAGCGCCACCTGCAGCGATGCCTCCCCCGCGCCCGCCCCCGCCACCCGCAGCGTCGCCGTCGTCACCGCCGGCAACCCGCAGAACCCGAACCGCCCCAGCGCGTCCGCCCGCGTGCGGCGTGCCGTGCCGTCCGCCAGCATCAGGGCCAGCGGCGCATGCGCCGCCACGCCCGCCGCGCCCGCCGTCACCACGCCCACCAGTGCCGCCGCGCCCTCCGCCGCCGTCCCCTCGCACAGCGCCGCCCCGAGCCGCGCCCGGTCCAGCGCCGGCAGCTGCACCGTGTCGCCCGCGAGCGCCGCCCGCGCCCGCCACACCACCGGCGTTCCTACCCCCAGCGAGTCCAGTGACGCGTCCGCCACCGCGAACCCCACCGAATCCCCCGCCGGCGTCAGCCGCACCTCGTATACCTCGCCCCGCCGCACCACCCCCTGCACCGCCGCCCCGTACACCTCCACCCGCGCCCGGCCCCCCAGCCGCTCGCCGAACACCGCGTCCATCGGGCGTACGACCACGGACAGCTCCTGCGCATGCAGCGATGCGCCGCCTGCGGCGGCGCACACCAGCGCCGCCACCTGCCGCGTCCGTCCCCACGCCGTGCACCGTGTTGGCATCCACCCTCCGCCGAGCCAGTCCCGCGGCGCGCACACCCAGGTCACCACCCGCTGCGACCACGCTCGCAAACGCATCACGCCGCGTCAAGCGGGGACCGGTTTCGCGCCAGGGACACGCCACGTACGCCCATCACCGCCAAGCCCTGCCCCCCTGCCCGCCGACCCCCCAGCCCTCCTGCCCCCCTCCCTACGGCATCAACCTCTCCCGCTTCGGCTCCAGCTTCATGATCCAGAGCCCCGTGTTGATGTCCGGCACGTACATCACGCCGTCCTTCACCACCACGCCCCACGTGAACGTCGCGCGCGGCTTCACGCCCTTGTCGTCGGCGGTGAAGCTCCATGCCATCTCGCGCCCCTGCCGCAGCAGGTCGCCGCGCAGCTCGCCCGAGATGTCGAGCGCGCGCACGCCGCCCTGGTAGCTCCCGATGTACAGCGTGTCGCCCGCGGCCCAGATGTTGTGCACGCCCGCGTCGGTCGGCTCGTACCACGCGACCATCTTCGGCTTGGTGAGGTCGCTCACGTCGATCACGTGCAGGCGGCCCCACGTGAGGTCGTTGCCGCCGTCGAGCCCCTTGTGCGGCTTCGCGGCGTAGACCTCGTCACCGACGAAGACGTACTTCCCCTTCCGCCACGCCGTGTGCGTGCCGCGCGCCGCGAGGCCGTAGTACTGGTCCACGCGCGCGTACACCTCGTTCAGGTCGTACTTCACCTGCGCCACGAAGCGCGGGTTGGACGGCGAGCCCCCCTTCACGCCGTTGCCGACGTCGAGGATGATCAGCCCGTCGTTCCAGTAGCTCAGGTACGCGAGCCCGTCCTGCACGTCCACGTCGTGCACGTAGCGCCCGGCCTCGCTCTGCTCCGCCTGCCAGCGCCCCACCTCCCTGGGCTCGTACGGGTTGATGATGTCGATCACCCGAAGCGAGCCCGTCGCGTCGTCCGTGAGGTAGACGCGGTTCTCGTACACGAAGCTCGAGTGCACGCCGCCCGACACGGTGGCCGTGTACTCGCTGATCACCTTCGGGTGGCACGGGTCGGACGCGTCGAAGATGGCGATGCCGTTCTTCCGGTTGGACGCCCCCTCGCGCGAGAAGACGCCGTAGCGGCCATCGGCCGTCGTCATGACGTCGTTGACGAGCCGCGCGTCGGTGAGCATCGAGTCGACGATGCGCGGGCTGCCCGGCGTGCTGACGTCGATGGCGTACACGCGATCGGCGATGGTGCTCTGGTACGCGCACTTCCCCGACGGATGCACCCACACCTCCGCCGCCTGGAACGCCAGCGGCACGCGGCCCAGCACCTCCATGCCGCGGCCCACGCGCCGCGGCGTCACCGTCACCACCGCATCCGCGGTGCGGCCGCCGAGCGTCGCCGTCACCGTGTACTTGCCCGGCGTCTCGGCGACGAACGCGCCCTCGTCATCCACCTGCGCGACGCCCCCCGCCGGCAGCGCGGCGAGCGCCCAGCGCACGGGCAGCTCGCGCGCGTCCTGCCCGCCGAGCAGCTTCGCCTCCACGCCGAGGCGGACCACATCTCCCGTGCGTACGGCCGCCTGCGCGGGCGCCACCGCGAACTTCCCCACTGTGCCGCCGACCACCTGCACGACGTGCGTCGCCTTCACCTTGCCCACCTCGGCGGTGAGCGTCGCGCGGCCCGCGGCGTTGGCGGTGAGCCGGCCATCGGGCGTGATCGACACCACCTTCGGGTCGCTCGAGGTGAACGTCACCGCGTCGGTGCGGCGATCGTTCTGCCCGGAGTAGGGTGTCCCCTGCAGCGTGAGCCGCGTGCCGGCGAGCAGCTTCGCCGGCTTCGGCGCGATGTCGACGCGCGCTACGGGCGCGGGCAGCACGCGGATCGTCGCCTCGCCGAACGCCGGCCGCGTCCCCGGCAGCCCGGCGACGACGGTGATGCGCACGTACCCCTGGTAGCCGGCCGTGACGAGCCCCGTCTCCTCGCCCACGCTCCCTTCGCTGCCGTCGGCGAAGTAGCGGAGCTGCGCGCCCGGCACGGGCTTCCCGTCCTTGTCCAGCGCGCGCGCCGAGAGTTGGAGCGTCTGCCCCACGCCCAGCTCGGCGGTGGCCGGCGTGACCTCGACGGTGACGATCGGGCTCGCGGCCCGCGCGGGCGCGGGCTGCTGGAGGAGGGCGGCGAGGAGGAGGAGCATGGGGGCCGGGGGCAAGGGGGCCGGAGGCCGGGGGGCTGGGTGCCCCGAGGCCGCTGCTGCGTGAAGAACGGTAGCGCCCCGCCGCCTTCCTTCCGCCCGTCCGCCCGTCCGCTCGCCCCCCGGCCCACCTATTTTCCCCCGCCATGAAGACGCCCCGCATCGTGAAGGTCGGACTCGTCCAGCATGCCTGTGGCGACGACCCGGCCCAGAACCAGCGCCGCGCCGAGGCGGGGATCCGCGAGGCCGCGGCCCGCGGCGCCCAGCTCGTCTGCCTGCAGGAGCTGTATCGCTCGCTCTACTTCTGCCAGACCGAGGACCACGCCCAGTTCGCGCTCGCCGAGGCGATCCCCGGCGACACGACCGAGCGCCTCGGCGCGCTCGCGAAGGAGCTCGGCGTGGTGCTCATCGCCTCGCTCTTCGAGCGCCGCGCCCAGGGCCTCTATCACAACACCGCCGCCGTCATCGACGCCGACGGCACGTACCTCGGCAAGTACCGGAAGATGCACATCCCGGACGACCCGGCGTACTACGAGAAGTTCTACTTCACCCCCGGCGACCTCGGCTTCCGCGCCTGGGACACGAAGGTCGGCCGCATCGGCGTGCTGATCTGCTGGGACCAGTGGTATCCCGAGGGCGCGCGCCTCACGGCACTCGCCGGCGCCGAGATCCTCTTCTACCCGACCGCCATCGGCTGGCACCCCGCCGAGAAGGCCGAGTACGGCGAGACGCAGGCCGCGGCGTGGGAGACGATCCAGCGGAGCCACGCCATCGCCAACGGCGTCTGGGTCGTCGCGGTCAACCGCGTCGGCCACGAGATGCCCCCCGCCGGCAGCCCCGGCGCCGGCATCGAGTTCTTCGGCCGCAGCTTCGTCAGCGACCCGAGCGGCCGCATCGTCGCCAAGGCCGGCGCCGACCCGACCGTGCTCGTCGTCGACTGCGACCTCGCCCGCGTCGACGAGACGCGCACGCACTGGCCCTTCCTCCGCGACCGCCGCATCGAGTCGTACGGGGACGTGGTGCGGCGGTACATCGACTGACCCGACGCCTTCACCACCTCGACCGATGACCACCCCCGCCGCCCTCGGCTACGCCATGCCCGCCGAGTGGGCGCCGCACCGCGGCACGTGGCTGAGCTGGCCCCACAAGGAGGCGAGCTGGCCGGGGAAGTTCGAGCCGGTGCCGCGCATCTTCGCCGAGATGGTGCGCTGGCTCGCGCCGCGCGAGGAGGTGCACGTCAACGTCGCCGACGCGGCGATGGAGGCGGGCGTGCGCGCCGTGCTCCGCGCCGCGGCGGTGCCGGATGCGAACGTCTTCTTCCACCACTTCCCCACCAACGACGCCTGGTGCCGCGACCACGGCCCGGTCTTCGTGCAGCGCACCGTCGACGGCCGCCGCGAGGAGGCGATCATCGACTGGGGCTACAACGCGTGGGGCGGCAAGTACCCGCCGCACGACCTCGACGACGTGATCCCGACGAAGGTCGGCGCCGCGTTCGGCATCCCGGTGTTCCATCCCGGCATCGTGATGGAGGGCGGCTCGCTCGACGTGAACGGCCGCGGCACCCTCCTCACCACCGAGGCGTGCCTGCTCAACCCGAACCGCAACCCGCACCTCGGCCGCGCCGACATCGAGCGGTACCTGCGCGACTTCCTCGGCGTCCGCCACATCCTGTGGCTCGGCGACGGCATCGAGGGGGACGACACCGACGGCCACGTAGACGACCTCACCCGCTTCGTGGACGAGACGACCGTCGTCACCGTCGTCGAGGACGACCCGGCCGACCCCAACCACGAGCCGCTCCGCGAGAACCTCGCGCGCCTCCGCACCATGGCCGACCAGGACGGCCGCCCGCTGGACGTGGTGACGCTCCCGATGCCGCCGCGCCTCGAGCACGACGGCCAGCGCCTTCCCGCCAGCTACGCCAACTTCTACATCGCCAACGGCGTGGTGCTGCTGCCGACATACCGCTGCCCGGCCGACGAGGTCGCGCGGGAGACGCTGCAGCGCTGCTTCCCCGGCCGGCAGGTGGTCGGCATCGACTGCACCGACCTCGTCTGGGGGCTCGGCGCGTTCCACTGCGTCAGCCAGCAGTGGCCCGCACTCGGGTAAACCTTTCGGCGCTTCGGAGCGTCGTATCGGTATCCCGTTCCGGAGCCCCGCATGCCGTCCCGCCGTGTCGCGCCCCCGTCGCCCCTGCCGACCCTGACCGCGGCCGTGCTCGCCGTGTCCATCGTGTCCTCCGCCGCCGCGCAGCGCACCGAGACGTTCACCTGGTCGGGCCGCCTCGCCTCGGGCCGCACCTTCAGCGTGCGCGGCGTGAACGGCGACGTCCGGGTGGAGCGCGCGAGCGGCGGCGCCATCGAGCTCACGGCGACGAAGCGCGGACGGAAGGACGCCCCCTCCACCGTGGAGATCCGCGTCGATGAGGAGGGCGACGGCATCACCGTCTGCGCCGTCTACCCGCGCGGCCAGCGCGCCGAGGGGTGCGGGCGCGGCAGCGGGAACAACGAGGACAACGACGTCACCGTCGACTTCCGCGTGGCGGTGCCGGATGGCGTGAAGGTCCGCGCCGGCACCGTCAACGGCGACGCCGACGTCCGGGACGTGACGGGCGACGCCGAGGTGTCGACCGTCAACGGCGACGCGATGGTCAGCAGCCGCGGCCGCGCCTCGGCGACGACCGTGAACGGCGACGCCCGCGCCGTCATCGGCGCCCGGAGCTGGGACGACGAGATCACCGTGCGCACGGTGAACGGCAGGGCCACGGCGTGGGTGGCGCGGGACGCGAAGGTGACGGTGCGGGGCTCCACGGTGAACGGCGCGCTCGACACGGAGCTGCCGCTCACGATCAGCGGCAAGTGGGGCCCGAAGCGGATCGCCGGGAGCCTGAACGGCGGCGGTTCCACGCTGGTGCTGGAGACGGTCAACGGGGATGTGGAGGTTCGCGACGGCAAGCCCGGCCGCTGACCCGACCGGGTTCCCGCGCAGGGCCACTGTGGCGTCGCCGCAGCGGCCCTGCCTCGTTTTCCGGCCTGCCGCCCTCGGCCCCCAGCCCTCGGCGCCGGCCGTCTCAATCCCGCACACCACCCCCAAACCATTGCCACACATTGTCTTACGAAATACCATTGACACCCGATGCAGGAATTGCACACCCGGCGCGACACCTGTGGCACGACTGCTGCAATGGAAATTGGTCAGGATGGAGTGACCATGTATCTGTCGGCCCGGGTCGCGCCGCAGGCCCGAGCACCGAGTCCCATGAACGCGGTACGGCTCTTCGGAGAACAGCATGCGCAAGCTTCTCGTCGCGACCGGCCTGGTCGCGGTCCTGGCCGCCCCGGCGGCGCTTCACGCCCAGTCGGCGAACATGACGGTGTCGGCGGACGTGCAGACGGCCCTCAGCGTGAACGCCCAGAACAACCTGAACTTCGGCGCCGTGGTGCCGGGGCAGACCAAGACGATCCTGCCGACCGACGCGGCGTCGGGCTTCTTCCTCGTGGATGGCGCGGCGACGACGCCGGTGAACGTGTCGTTCACGCTCCCGGCGACCCTGACGCGTCAGGGCGGCGCGGAGACCATGCCGATCACCTTCGGCGCCACCTCCGCGTCGCGCAGCGCCGCGAACCCGCCGGTGCGCGCGGGGTCGACGCTGTTCAACCCGAACACGCCGATCACGACGCCGACGAACGCGGTCGGCCAGCTGGGCGTCTTCATCGGCGGTGCGGTGACGGCAGCGGCGAACCAGGTCGCCGGCACGTACAACGGCCAGATCACCATCAACGTCGCGTACTGAGCGTGCAGGACCGGGCCCGCTCCGGCGGGCCCGCTGGCGGGAGGCTGGTCGCGCGAGGCGGCCAGCCTCCCGTCGGCGTTCCGGCGCTAGCGTTCGCGTGATGTCCACCGCACGCTCCCTTCCGCTCGCCGTCGTCGCGGGCGTCCTCGTGGCCCCGACGCTGCCGGCGCAGCGCGTCCCCACGACGCCGGGCGTGCAGGTCACGCAGGGGCTCGACTTCGGGCCGGTGATCCAGGGGGTGCCCGCGCGCGTGGACCGGCAGGACGGCGCGCGCGCGGGGCGCGTCGAGATCGTGGCCGCGGCGCGCGCGCGCGTCTTCGTCCAGCTGGTGCTGCCGGGCCTCCTCGAGCGACCGGGCACGGCGCGGAGCACGCTCGCGCTCGAGTTCGGCGCGGCGGACGCGGGCTACTCCGCGCAGCAGCAGGTGTCGCAGCAGACGCCGTTCGACCCGCGCGCCGGCACGATCGCCACGCTCAACGAGGCGGGGCGCGGCACCGTCTTCCTCGGCGGGACGCTGGTGCCCGCGCCGCGCCAGCCGCCCGGGCCGTACCAGGCGATCGTCACCATCACCGTCACCTACGCGGACTGATGCGCCACGCCCCCCTCCTCGCGCTCGCCCTCGCCATGGCGGCGCCCGCCGCGCTCGCGGCGCAGAGCCTCCTCGTCAGCCCGACGACGGTGCTCATCGATCCACGCACGCGCAGCGCCGCCATCCAGCTCGTGAACAGCTCGGCGCAGCCGATCGAGGCCGACCTCGAGCTGTTCTACGCCGTCCCCGAGACGGACAGCCTCGACGGCTTCCACCTCGACCCCGTTGCCGCGCCCGGGCCTCGCGAGCCGAACGCGGCGGCGTGGGTGCGCCTCTTCCCGCGGAAGGTGACCGTCGCGCCTCGGCAGACGCAGACGGTGCGGCTCCTCGCCTCGCCGCCGGCCGACCTCGCGGATGGCGAGTACTGGGGCCGGCTCGCCATCGCGTCGCGGCTCGCCCCCGCGGCCGCGGGGGCCAGCGACACGACGGCGGTGAGCACGCGGATCGACCTCGTCGTGCGCTCGCTGGTGCCGCTGCTGTACCGGAAGGGGCGCGTGGCGCCGGCGCCGGCGCTGGAGCGGCTGCGCGTGGAGGGAAGGCCGGACTCGGTGGTGGTGCGCGCACGGCTCGCCAACGGCGGCCCGGCGGTGGCGTTCGGCACGCTGCGGCTGCTGGACGGCGCGCGGGTGCTCGCCACGCAGACGGCCTCGGTGTACCGGGGCACGTGGGTCCGCCTCGCGGCGCCGCGCGCGGGGCTCGCCGCGGGGCAGCGGCTGCGCGTGGAGTTCGCGGCGGGGCGCGCGGACCTCGATCGCGCGGTGCCGATGCCGTTCGCCGTCGTCGCCGACTCGGTGGCCGTCCCGCGCTGACCGTGCGCCGCGCGCTCCTCGCGGCGCTCCTCCTCGCGCCCGCGCCCGCCGCCGCCCAGGAGGTCGGGCGCCCCGACCCCGACCAGGCGGTGCTGGTCGAGCTCCGCGCCGGCGACGCGGCGGTGCGCACCGTCGAGGCGTTCCGCCGCGGCGACGAGGCGCTGCTCCCGCTCCTCGAGGTGCTCGAGCTGTGCGAGGTCGGCAGCCCCGAGCGGCTCCGCACCGGCCGCCTGCGGCTCCTGCTGCAGCCCGCGGGCCCGCTGCTCTTCCTCGACGTGACGATCCCCTGGGCCGCGCGCGGCGCGCGCGTGCTCCCCATCACGTACGACGATGTCGCGCTCGATGGCGAGCGCGTCTTCGTCGGCGCGCGGCTGCTCGGCGCGCTGCTCGACACCGAGCTGCAGGTCGACTGGACGACGGTCACCGTCGCCCTCGCGCGCATCGACCATCTCCCGCTCGGCCGGCGCCTCGCGCGCGAGGCGTTCGCGGTCGCCGGCCTCGCGCCGCCCCCGCCGCCACTCGAGCCCGAGCTCCGCCGCCCGCTCGACCGCCGCTCCGTCGGCGGCGCCGTGCTCGACTACCAGTGGTTCCTCCCCTCCGGCGACCCGCTCGGCGGCGGCACGCTGCAGCTCGCCGCCGGCGCCAACGCGTTCGGCGGCGCGCTCGACCTCGGGCTGCAATCGTCGTCGCCGCTCGGCGAGGGGCGCTTCCGCGCCACCGCGTCGTGGCTCGGCACCTGGCGCGACGGCCGGTACCTGCGCCAGCTCCGCCTCGGCGACGGCATCGCCACCGGACTCCGCGGCACCCCGATCCGCGGCGTCGCGGCCACCAACGCTCCCTTCCTCCGGCCGGTCGACCTCGGGACGCTCGACCTCGTCGAGCGGCTGCCGGCGGGGTGGCAGGCGCAGTTCAGCCAGGCGGGGCGGCTCGTCGCGTTCGACACGGTGCCGGACGACGGCCGCGCGCGCGCCAGGGTGCCGCTCCTGTTCGGCGAGAACCCGGTGGAGGTCGCCGCGTTCGGCCCCGCGGGGGAGGAGCGCCGCTTCACGCGCACGCTCGTGATGCCGGGGTCGTTCCTCCCGGCGCGGCGCGTCGAGTACGGCGTGGCGCTCGGCCAGTGCCGCTTCGGCGCGTGCGACGCGGCGCTCAACGCCGACCTCCGCTGGGCGCCGTCGCGCCGGGCCACGCTGCAGGCGGGGCTCGACCGCTTCTGGCGCGGCGGCGGGCGCGACCTCACGCACCCGTATGCCCTCGCCGCGCTCGCGCCCGCGGCCGGCACCGTGCTCGAGCTGGAGCACGCGCACGACGCCTTCACGCGCGCCGCCGCGACGTGGACGCCGAGCACCGACCTCCGCGTGGCGGTGGAGGGGACGCGCTTCGCGCCGGGCGTCGCCGACCCGCTGATCACGGCGCCATTCCAGCGGCACCGCGTGGCGCTCACCGGCTTCTGGCGCCCGAACCCCGCGCGGCAGCTGCTGTTCGTCACGCTGCAGGCGCTCTCGCAGACGACCGTCGCGGCGACGTTCCAGCGCGCCCGGCTCGACGGCACCATCGACGTCGGCAACGCGCGCATCACGCCGTACTGGCGGCTCGACCGCACGCTGCAGGGCGGCGTCGCGCTCGCCAACGCCTACACCGGCGTCACGGCGTTCGCGCCCGTGCCCGCGGCGGCCGGCCCGTTCCTCGCGCGCGGCGCGGTGCGCGCGGGACTGGAGCTCGCCGACACGCGCGGCCTCTTCGCGTGGAGCGCCGACTGGCTGCAGCGGCTCTCGCGCACCATCGGCCTCGAGCTCGGCGCCACGTGGACCCGCGGGAACGACGCGCCGTTCCTCCGGCTCGTGGTCACCACGTTCCTGCCGCAGGCGCGCGGGGTGACGGCGGTGCAGCGCGCGCCCGGCGGCGGCGTCACCGCGACGCAGTCCGTCTTCGGCGCCGTCGTGCTCGACCCGACGCTCCCGCGCGCCGACCTCGTCTACGGCCCCGCCACGCAGCGCGGCGGCCTCCGCGGCCGCGTCTTCCTCGACCGTGACGCCGACGGCACCTTCGGCCCCGGCGACTCGGCGCTCGCCGGCGTGCGCGTGCAGGTGGGCGCGTACGCGCGCACGACCGGTGCCGACGGCCGGTATCGCGCGTGGGACCTCGTCGCCTTCGAGCCGACGCGCGTGGCGCTCGACACGGTGGCGCTGCAGGACCCGACGGTGGCGCCCGCGCTCCGGCTCGCCGAGGTCGCGGTCAATCCCAACCGCTACACGACGCTCGACCTGCCGGTGGTGCGGACGGGGGTGCTCGAGGGACGGGTGGAGGCGCCGGGGCCGGCCGGCGGGGTGCCGCTGCTGCTGGTGGAGGCGGGGGGCCGGCGCGAGTCGCTGACGACGTTCGGCGACGGCGGCTTCCTGCTGATCGGCGTGCGGCCGGGCCGCTACACGCTCGGCGCGACGCCCGAGGCGCTGGCGGCGCTCGGGCTCGTGGGCGATCGCACGGAGTTCACCGTCGCCGCCGACGGCACCGTGACGCCCGCTACCGTCACGCTGTCGCTGCGCCGAGCGCGCTGACGAACGCCTGCATCTCCTCGCGCGTGCCGACGGTGACGCGCGCCCACGTCGGCCACGCGGGCCAGCCGCGTCCGATCCGGACACCGTGCCCGGCGAGCGCCTGCACCATCTCGCGCGCGGGCCGCCGCGCGTCGAACATGAAGCAGTTGCTGACCGACCGACGCACCGGCACGCCCATCCGGTCGAGCTCGGCGAAGGTCCACTCGCGGATCGCGCGCGTCTCGGCGCGCCGTGCGGGCACCAGCGCGGGGTCGAGCAGCGACGCGCGGCCGGCGGCGATCGCGGTCGCCGAGAGCGAGCCCATGCCGAAGCTCGCGAGGCGGTCGAGCACCGGCTTCGGGCCGATCGCCGCGCCGAGGCGGATCCCCGCCATGCCGTACAGCTTCGACCAGGTGCGGAGCACCAGCACGTTCGCGCCCTGCCGCACCAGGTGCACCGCGCTCGGCTCGTCGGTGAAGTGGAGGTACGCCTCGTCGATGATCACGAGCGCGTCGCCGGGTGCGTGCGCCGCGAGCCACTCGAGGTCGGCGAGCGGGGTGGTGGTGCCGGTGGGGTTGTTCGGGTTGCAGACGTAGAGCACGCCGGGCGCCTTGTCGGCCGCGGCCATCGCGCGCACGTCATGCGCGAACGCCGGCGTGAGCGGCACCGCGACGACGCGGGCCCCGCTCACGCGGCCGGCCCACTGCCCCGCCTCGTACGACGGGTCGCCGCCGACGAACGGCCGCGCGGGGGAGGTCCACGCGAGGATGGCGCGGTGCAGCGGGTCGCTGGAGCCCGCGAAGAGCATCACCTGCTCCGGCCGCACGCCCTCGTGCGCGGCGAACAGCTCGGTGAGCTCCCCCGTCTCGCCGAACGGATAACGCCCGCCCCGCGCGCCGAGCCGCGCCATCGCCTCCTGGGCGGCGGCGGCGGGCCCGAGCGGGTGCTCGTTGGAGTCGAGGAAGACGGGGCTCGCGGCCGCGGTGCGCGGGAGCCGGAGGCCGGCCGCGGCCGATCGGGCGAACGTCGCCTCGAGGGAGGATGCGGGCGGCAGGGCGAATCCCGCGGCCCCCAGCGCGAGCAGGCGCCCGAAGGCGCGGCGGGAGAGGCGGTCGGTGGCGGCGGAGTCGGGCATGGCGCATCGTCGCCGGGTGGAGGCGGGCTGTCAATCCCGCGGCGGGCGTGGTGGCCCGTTGCTGCGCCCGCTCGCCCACGGGCGCCGGCCGGCTAGAACGAGAGCTGCACCCCGATCGGCACACGAACGCCGGTCGACAGCACGTCGAGGCGGAGGAGCACGCCGACCGCGGCGTTCGAGACACGGCGGGACACGGCGAAGCCGACGAATCCCCCGGCTACCCATGAGGTCGAGCGATCGGGGGGCGTGATGGCACCGATCCCGGGCCCGAGGCTGACGATCCGCTCCTCCCGCCGCACCACGCCGACGGTCGGTCCCGCCTGGGCAGTCAGCAACCATCCGCCCTCGGCGTACACCTGCCGCTGCATGAAGCCCGTCAGCGCGTACGTGTTGTCCGAGGTGAGTCGCCGATCCGGCACCACCGCCCCCTGCGGAACGGCGAGGAGAGCCGTGCGCTCGTAGCCGAAGCCGCCATCGAACGCGAGCCACATCGAGGTGGACTGCTCACAGCGCGCGGCGCACACCCCCAGCCGTGCGCCGCCCGTCAGGCCGCCCGTGCCGCCCTGCACCAGGCTCGGCACCACCGAGATGCGCTGCACCCACTGCGCGTGCGCGGGTGCGGCGGCAAGTGAGAGCAGCGCGATGTGCGCGAGGAATGACCTAGAACGAGACATGGAGACCGATGGGAAAGCGGACGCCCGATGTCAGCACGTCCATGCGCACGAGGGCCCCGACGCCCAATCCGAAAACAGGGCGACTGATGCCCATGCCGATGGTGCCGCCGAGCAGCGGCTCTACAGCGCGCTCGAAGTTCGCCTTCGGCACCGGATCGAGCGAATTGCGTTCATATCGGTCACGGCGCAGCACGCCAGCCGACGCGCCGAGCTGCAAGGACAACTGCCATCCGTCGAGCTGCGCCAGCGAACGCTGGCGAATGACCGACGCCGCGACGCTCCAGTCGTCCGTGTAGCGGGTCACCGAGAACTGCGGAGTGAGCGAGACGAGCGAAACGGTGCCTGACAGGAAGCCGGCACTGCCTTCGACCGCGACCCACAGCTGCGACGGGCCGCCACACTCCTTCACGCAGGCTCCGGCGCGCAGGGCCGGGGCCATCTGGAAGTAGGCCGGTGCCAGGCTCGGCGCGATGGCCACACGGTGGGTCCGCTGAGCCTCGGCCGGCACATGCAGCAGGAGAGGCCACAACGCGAAGGACAGCAGTGAGCGCATGATGCTGTGCGCACACCGAACGGGCGGCGCAGCCCGATGGCGCACAACGCGGCGGCCTACCACGCGAACACCGCCCTGACCTCCGGCGCAGCACACGGCTGCCCTTGGCGGCAGTTCAGCCAGGTCGGCTCCGAACCGCCGTTCGTCGACCACCAACCGAGGTGAATCGGGCCCCAGAGGATGTTGGCTGGGTGGTTCGGGCCGGGGTTCCAAAGGAACTCGTCATCCGGCATCGGCCAGCCGTCCAGCTCGAAAACGTCTACCGGAATGACCGTTGAGTTGATGGGCTTCTGGCTACTAATGACAATGTTGAGGTTCTCCCACGCCTCCGTCGCTCCGATGCCCTCGACCATCACGCCCGAGCTCCACTGGGACGCCGGTGGAACGCGTGTGCGGAAGCGGAGCTCGTTCGTGTCTCCGAGGAGGCACAAGCCGTTGTCGCAGACGCCGTGCGTCAACACCGCCGTGATGCGCGTGGAGTTCGCCTGTCCCCCACCGTTCCCCCCGCAGGTCCCCGTTTCCTCGCAGCCGACCAGCGGAAGCGCGAAGGGCCCCTCCGCGCGGATGCCATACGCCCCATCATCCGCATCCTCGATGACGTCTCCAGTCGGCGCCGCCTGGATCTTCACCCGCACGGCGAAGTTCTCCCGAGGGGAGATGAGCAGGGTTGCGAACGGAAGGGGGCGCACGTCGCGCAGCGCGACGAACGACGTCTCGCCGCCGGGCAAGGAGACCTGCGCGCGGACATCGCCGGGGGACCACGCCACGACGGCCACGCCCGACGAGGGCCGCCAGCTGCGCCGGTGTGCCCGGTGCCCCATCACGACCTGATACGATGCAAGCGATGCGAGGGAAGACCGGAGGGCACTCGCCACATCAGCGCGGCTCGCGCGCTCCAAGTCTGCGAGAGCCGGCGAAGACTCGAGTTCCGACAGCGGCACGGCATGCGCCGAAAGAGGCGACTGCCGGAGCAGATCCCGGATCACGACCCGAGCCGCCTCGCGGTCCAGCGCGGTCGCCAGCGAGCGGGCGAGCGGTACAGCGCCTCGCGCTCACGTGTCTCATCCTCCGACGGTGCTCGCGCAGCGACCGACACCGCGGCGGGTGGCACCTCGGGGTGATTGGCGCTCGGCGCACAGGATGCCAGGATCGAAACGAGCACGAAGAGGCTGGTCGCGCGAGCGCCGCCGACGGGCGAATGGCTGGCACTCGGCCGATCGCCAGGGGGGGGGGAGGCAGGGCGTTCCGACGAGCATGTTCACAACTCTTGCGGTGGTCGAAGTCGCGAAGTGACGCCGCAATGGAGCGAATCAAGACACGCTCCATCTCAATTCGCCCCTCACGATATGGCAATGATTTCGACCGGTCAAGATGGGCGCATCAGTCGTACGCGATCTCCGCCTCCGCCCGCGGCCCCGCGGCGGAGACCGCCGCCGGACGCACGACGACCGTCCGCGCCGGATCGGTCGGCGCGGTACCGCCGAGCCGGCGCTCCACGCGGAGCGCAGTGCGCTCCAGCAGGAGCGCATCGGCACCACCCATCGGCCGCGGTGCGAGCGCGAGCCGCCCGAGGCTGTCGCGCACGACATCGGCGCGCGGGAGCGGGAGCACGGTGACGCTCACCTGCACCGTCGCGCTGGAGAACGGGCGGGCCTGCGCCGCCGCTCCCTGGGCAGTCGCCGCCAGCACCACAGCCACCACTCCGAAGGCACCCCGCACCGCATCCTCCCGTCCGGCCGGCGAACCGGCGTGAACGGGAGGTCATCGGATGGTCGGGACGGGATGTGAGGCGGACGGGGCGGATGTGGCACCGGCGCCGCAACCGGGCGCCGGGGGGTGACTGCTTTCTGGCCGGGCGCGCCTGATGCAGCGCGCGACGGCTCAGTTGATGGGGCCGGGGCCCGGGTCGCCGCCCGGGTTGAGCGAGTTGCTGCCGGTGAGGCCGATGGCGCGGCCGACGCCGATGGCACCGCCCGCGATGATGACGCCAAGCAGCGCGGAGCGCGCCACGTCCGGCTTGCGGAGCTGCAGCTGCGCGATCCCCTGCCGCGACACCGTGTACGACTCCCCGCGATACAGCTCGGCGGTGCCGTTGGTGCGGATCACGCGGTGGAGCAGCAGGTCGAGCGAGTCGCCCGACTCGCGCATCATCGTCGCCTCGATGGTGACGGCGCCCTCACCGAGGGTGCCGCGCATGGCGGCGGTGCCGGCGGGCGAGAGCGTCAGCACGACGCGCGAGCCACCGGGGACGCTGGCGGTCTCGAGCGGCACGGCGCGGAAGCAGCCGGCAAGGTGGACGGCGAGCAGGCCGATGGCGAGGGGACGGCGCATGGCGCGCATGGAGCCTCCGGTCGCGGAACCCAGGGGGTCGGAAACGACTGCGCCGCGCTGGTGCGCGGCGCAGCCAACAGCCGAAAAGCTACTGCGGAGTACCCGACGGTGCGATCCGGGGCCGGGACGGCGCCCCGGATCGCGGTGACGCCTCAGGTGCAGGCGTTCGGGTCGTTGCGGTTGCCGTCGGAGACCCGGTTGCCGGCCGTGTTCGGACGCGGGATGTTCGGGTTCGTCTGGCGCTCGCCGAAGCCGTAGAACAGGCGCCGCGGGATCGCGGTCGGCGACGGACGGCTGCCGCCACCCACGAACAGCACGGTGGCGCCGCTCGGCGTGGTGCTGGTGCCGAGCGCGGGGAAGCAGTTCCGCTTGTAGTCGTTGAACGCCTCGATGTTCTGGTACATCGCGACGTACTTCTCCTCCTGCACCTGCGCGAGCGTGATCGGCGCGGAGAGCGGCGAGAGCCGCACCGACGCGCGGACCGCGTTCACCTCACCGAGGCCGAGGTCATCCACGCCCAGGCGGTTCTCCGCCTCGGCGCGGATCAGCTGCGTCTCGGCCCAGGTGAGGATCGGCTGGCGGAACGCGGCGGTACGGCTCGCCGTCGTGCCGAACTGGCCGATCGAGTTCGCGCCCGGGTTCGAGACGGTGGCGCCACGGAGCGCGCCGCCGATCGAGTCACCGCGCCAGCGCAGCGCCGGGTCCGTCACGTTGCGCGGGATGAAGTACCGGCGCAGGCGGACGGTGTCGTTGCGCGCGACCAGGATGTTGACGAGCGGCGCACCCGCCGTCATGTCCTGGCGCGAGTTGATGAACTGCCACCACACGTTCGCGTCCACGTCCTGCGTGGTGCCGTGGACCGTGCGGAAGTCGCCGGCGCCCTGCATGTCCGCGCCCGCGTCACCGGCGGCCGGCACCTCGTTGATGCCGTTGGCCGTGGCCGCGAGGGCGTTCTGGTACGCCGTGGTCCCCTGCACCTCGCCGAGGTGCATCCAGTAGCGGGCCTTCAGGGACCAGGCCGCGCGACGCCAGCGGTCCACATTCCCGTTGAACACCACGTCCTCAGCCAGGAGGGGCGCCGACGACGACGCGGCGAAGTCCGCGATCGCCGAGTCGAGCACCGCCTGCAGGCGCGGATAGATCTCCGTCACCTGGTTGTCGAGCTTCGGCGTGGCGACCTGCGGGTTGAGCGTCTCGGAGTACGGGATGTCGCCCCAGAGGGAGGCGGCGGTCCCGACCATCAGCGCCTCGTAGAAGCGCGCGATGCCCGCGAGGCGGCGGTCACCGGCCGCGAGGCCGGAGTCGCGCGCCGCGCGGATGGAGACGAGGCCGCCGAACGAGTACACCTGGTTGAAGAAGCCCGACACGTCGGACTCGGTGTACAGGTAGCGCGACCCGCGGTCGAGCTGCTGGTTGTTGGTGCCCGTGAGGTGCTGCACCATCATGGACATGTTGCGGGCGATGTCACTCTGCTGCCAGAGGAACGCCGCGGCCTGGACGCCCACGAGGATCTGCCGCCCGTTCGCCGACGTCGCGGCGTTGGGGCTCTCCGTGAGCTTGGGCCCGGTGAGGAATCCGCTGCAGCCGGCCGCGCTCAGCGTGAGCGCGGCGAGGCCGGTGAAGCGGAGGATCGAAGCCTTCATGATGTGATCGGTCCTCGCGTTAGCGGTTCAGGGCGACGGAGAAGATGAACGACTTCGCCACCGGGTACACGAACCAGTCGAAGCCCGTGTTGCCCACCGCGCCGCCGCCCAGGTTCGTCTCCGGATCGAAGCCCGTGTAGTTGGTGCTCAGCCAGAGGTTGCGGCCGGCCGCGCGGAACTCGACGCTCGACAGACCGATCGAGCGCTGGAGCCAGCGCGAATCCCACAGGTAGGCGATCGAGACCTCGCGGAGGCGGACGAAGCTGCCGTCCTCCTGGAACTGCGCCGCCGGGCCGCCGATGCCGCCGTTGCCGCCGAACCACGCCTCGCCGAGGACGACCGAGGTGCCCGCGCCCGGACCCACCGGGGCCGGCGCCGGCTGCCCGTTCGGCAGCGTGGTGAAGAAGCCGTTCTGGCCGAAGGTGCGGGTGATGCCGCGCGCGGCCTGGATGGCCGCCGGCGTGGTGGCGTTGTTCACGTCGCCGCCGCCGTCCGTGTCGCCGTGCGTGCCGTACTGGTACATCGACGCGCGCGTCATGTTCTGGATCGAGCCGCCCTGGCGGATGTCCAGGAAGCCCGAGATCGTGAACTTCCGGATGCTGAAGGTCGAGCGGAGGCCGCCCGTCCAGTCGGCATTCGGGTCGCCGATCGTGCGCTCGGTGCCGTCCGCGATCGGGAGGCCGTTGGCGCCGACGATCAGCGCGTTGTTGGCCGCGCCGGCGCAGACCGACTCGTACGTCACGCCCGCCGCCTGGCCCGGGATCGCCCCGGTGAGGCCGCGGCCGCAGCGCGCGAAGTCCGTCCCGCGGATGACCGAGATCGTGCCGCGGAGCGGCTGGCCGTACACGTCCACCGTGTCGACCGTGGCGTTCGTCGAGCGGCCCGCGAACGACGGGCCGAAGCCCACCACGCGGAGGCCCGAGTCGGCCGGGTCAGCCGAGAGCTGCAGCACGCGGTTGCGGTTCCGCGCGAAGTTGAACCCGACCTCCCACGAGAAGTCCTTCGTGCGGATCGGGCGGACGTTGATGCTGGCCTCGATGCCGCGGTTGCGGATGCGGGCCGAGTTGGTCGTCACCGAGGTGAAGCCGGTCGTGGCCGGGCGGGCCAGTCCGAGGATGACGTCCGACGAGTTGATCTGGTAGTACGTCAGCGCGAGGTCGACGCGATCGTTCAGCATCGCGAAGTCCGTGCCGACCGAGATCTCCTCGTTCCGCTCCGGGCGCAGGTTCGGGTTGCCGCGGTTCGCCGCGAGGCGGACGCCGGCGATCGCGCCGATCGCCGGGTTGAGCGACGAGCCCGGGTTGAAGTCGGCGAGGTTGCCGTTGCCGCCGCCAAGGAAGAAGTTCTGCAGCTGATACGCGCCCGGGATCTGGCCCGACTGGCCGTACGCCGCGCGCAGCTTGCCGTAGCTCAGCAGGCCGCCCGCGCCGCCCTGGCGGAAGTTCCACGCCATGGAGGCCTGCGGGTACCACGCGCGCTGGTTGTTGATGCCGAACGTCGACGCGCCGTCGTTGCGGATCGTGCCGATGAGGTACAGCTGCTTGCCGATGTCGAACTTGGCCTGGGCGAAGTAGCCCTCCAGGCGCACCATCTGCTCGCCGTCATCCGACGGCGGCGTGGTCGCCACGTTGCCGAGGCGGAACGGCTGCGGCGTGATCAGCGTCTGGCCGGTCGCGAAGACCTGCCGGAACGTCCGCTGGTACAGCTGCTGGCCGACCTGGAACGAGCCGGCGAAGTTCTCGCTCATCGTCCACTTCGCCGTGGCGTTCAGCTGGTGGTCGATGATGTTCTCGTTGAACTGCCAGCGCGTGAGCGAGCCGCCGCGCGGCGTGCCCGACGCCTGCTGGGCGCGCGCCTCGAGGCGGTCCTCGGCCGAGAAGTCGCCGCCGAGGTTGTACTTCACCGACAGGAAGCTGAACGGGGTCCAGTCGAGGTTCAGGTTGCCGAAGATGCGGTCGGCGCCCTGGTTGGCCGGGTTGTTGTAGATCGCCCAGACC
This sequence comes from Gemmatimonadales bacterium, assembly GCA_033764615.1. Lineage (GTDB taxonomy): Bacteria > Gemmatimonadota > Gemmatimonadetes > Gemmatimonadales > GWC2-71-9 > JANRIU01. The sequence goes on from JANRIU010000069.1 coordinate 20,723, forward strand.
GGGTTGTCGAAGAAGCGGTTCGCCGCCACGTCACCCGACGTCGGGTTCGGGAAGCGCCACGACGACTGCGTCACGCCGAAGGCATCCTGGCGCAGGCCGGCCGTCGGCTCGAAGTTGTTGAAGTTCGCCGGCGTGCGGAGCGCGCCGAGGAGCAGGCCGTTCGTGTTGTTGCCGCGGCCGATGGCGTTCTGGCTCGACGTCGCGTAGCCGATGTTCGCGCCGATCTTGAGCGCGTTGGTCATCTGGTGCGACGCGTTGGCGCGGATCGTCGTGCGGTTGAAGAAGTCCTGGTCGCCGACGACGAAGCCCTGCTGGCGCGTGGAGCCGGCCGAGAGGAAGAACGACGTCCGCTCGCTGCCGCCCGACACCTGGAACGTGTTGTCGAACGAGGTGCCCTGGCCGAAGATCTCGCGCGACCAGTCGAACGTCGCCTGGCCGGCCGGGACGGCACCGCCCCAGCTGAAGAAGCCCGCGGTCAGCGCGCAGCTGGCAGGGCCGCCCGGCACGCACGTCGGCGTCGCGCCGCCCGTGCCGACGCCGAAGCGCCGCTGGGTCGGGACGCCCTGGAACGCCTCGTCCACCTGCACGTTGCTGCGGAACGAGTAGTTCGTCGTCCCCGAGCGGCCGCGCTTCGTGGTGATGAGGATGACGCCGTTGCCGGCGAGCGAGCCGTACACCGCCGCCGAGGACGCGCCCGAGAGGACCTCGATCGACTCGATGTCGTCGGGGTTCAGGTCGGCGAGACGGTTCGGCGACGCCGTCGACGAGACCGCCGAGCCGGTGATGTTGGTGCTGTTGTTGGACACCACGCCGTCGATCACGATGAGCGGCTGCGTGTTGCCCTGCGTCAGGGTGCGGACGCCGCGGATCTGGATGCGCGCCGACGAGCCGACCTCGCCCGACTGCTGCTGCACCACGACGCCCGGCAGCTTGCCGGCGAGCGCCTGGACGACGTTCTTCTCGCCCGCGTTGCGGATGGTGAGCGAGTCGAGCGACTTGCGCTCCACGCCCAGCTTCTCGAACTCCGCCTCGGTACCGCCGCCCGTCGTGACCAGCTCGCCGATCTCGAACGGGTTGGCGCTGAGCACGAAGTCGACGAACACCTCGCCGGGCTTGAGCTCGATGGACTTCGTGACCGCCGCATGGCCGACATACCGCGCCGTGATCGAGACCCGCTGACCGAGCGAACGGTCCTTCGGGACCACGATCACGAACGAGCCGTCCGACCGCGTGTTCGCGCTGAGCGCGAGCGCCTCGATGCGCACGGTGGCCGGGGACAGGGCGAAGCCCTCGGACCCCTTGACCACACCGGTGATGCGCGCCTGGTCCTGCGCGGCCGCCGGCGCGGCGAACGCCGCGAGTCCGACGAGCGCCAGGAGCGCGCTGACCCTACCTCCCAAACGCATGTGCTGCCCTCCCAGAGGAGACGGGGCGAAGTCGGGTGCAGGACGCGCGGCGTCGGGACTCCCCGGTGACCGCCGTGAAACCCTCGCGGGTTCCTGCTCGTACAGCCCTCGACTGCGCCGATTGTGGGGGTGGTGTTCGCCGAACGGGGAAATCCCCCTTCCGCGAAGGTGGACGTAGATAACGGTCGGGACACAACCCGTCAAGAACGCGCAATCGCACCCCTGTCCGGGAATGCGACACCTCGTTGCGCCCCCGCTCAAGTCCGCGCGTCCGGAGGCCGATGCCTCCGGGATGACGCCGGAACGTCAGCACTACCGCCTCGCCTATCCCGCCACCCTGCGGCCGCGCCTGACGCTCACCGACGGCCGCGAGTTCGTCGTGCTCGACCTCTCCGAATCCGGCCTCCGCTTCGCCCCGGCCGGCGGCACCTTCGTCTCGGGCGAGGAGATGGCAGGCACGGTGCGCTTCCGCAGCGGGCGGGTCTTCCCGGTGAGCGGCCGCGTGCTGCGCGCCGCCCCCACCGACTGCGCGCTCCGCCTCGAGTCGGGGATCCCGTTCCAGCTGATGGTGGAGGAGCAGCGCGCCCTGCTGCAGACGGGGCGCTGGCTCGCCAGCTGACCGCGCGGGACGGAGCCGTGACCGGACCCCGCTACCGTTCCCTGCATGATCCTGCCCGCCCTGCTCCTCTCGCTCGGGGCGCCCGGCGCCGGCCCCGTCCCGCCGCCCGTCGACGTGCGGCTCGTCGTGGTCATCACCGTGGACCAGCTGCGCGGCGACTACCTCGCCCGCTGGGCCCCGCTCTATACCGGCGCCCTGCGCCGCTTCAATACGAAGGGCGCCGTCTTCCCGAACGCGCGGCAGGACCACGCGATGACGGAGACCGCCCCCGGCCATGCGACCATCCTCTCCGGGCGCCCTCCGGCGAGCACCGGCATCGTCTCCAACGTGAAGGGCGTGCCCGACGCCGAAGCCCCGCTCGTCGAGGGGCCGGACGGCGTCCCCGGCGCCTCGCCCCGCCGCTTCAACGGCTCCACGCTCGCCGACTGGCTCCTCGCGAAGGACCCGCAGACCCGGATCCTCTCCGTCTCGAAGAAGGACCGCGGCGCCATCCTGCCGATCGGCCGCCAGAAGACGAACGTCTACTGGTGGGCGCGCGGGATGTTCACGACGAGCACCTGGTACCGCGACTCGCTCCCGCCGTGGGTGCGGCAGTGGAACGGGCGCTGGACCGCGGGCGCCGAGCAACTGGCGGGCGGCGCGTGGACGCCGCTCCTCGCGCGCGACAAGTACGCCGCCCCCGACACGGTCCCCTACCCGGTCGGCCGGCGCGACGTGGCGTTCCCCCACGCCTACCCCGGTGACGGGCTCAACCTGAGCGCCTTCGCCGAGGCGTTCCCGCTGATGGACTCGCTCACGCTCGACTTCGCGCTCGCGGGCGTGCGCGAACTCAAGCTCGGGAAGCGCGCGAAGCCCGACCTGCTCGCCGTCTCGCTCTCCACCACCGACGCGATCGGCCACGCCTTCGGCCCCGACAGCCGCGAGCTGCAGGACATGGTGCTGCGCGTCGACCTCTGGCTCGGCCGCTTCCTCGACCAGCTCGAGGGGATCGTCGGCAAGGACAAGCTGGTCGTCGTGCTCACGGGCGACCACGGCGTGCAGTCGTTCCCCGAGGTGCCGCGCGCCGCGGGCCGGTCGGGTGGCCGAGCGTGGCCGACGTCGGTCCTCGCCGAGGCGCAGCAGGCGCTCACGACGCGCCTCGGTCGCCCGGTGGCGCTCGACTTCGAGAACGGGCTGCTCATGACCGACGTGGCAGCGCTCAAGACGGCCGGCATCGACACCGACTCGCTCGCCGCCGCGCTCGCCGCCGGCATCGCCGCCGACTCGGCGGTGTCGCTCGTGTTCACGCCGAAGACCCTCGCGGCGGCGCCCGCCTCGGACGAGCAGGCGCGCCTCTGGCGCCGCACCATCCCGCCCGCGCAGGGGTGGCTCGTCGCCGCGAACGCGAAGCTGGGCTGGATCTGGGCCAGCCGCCCCGGCGGCACCACGCACGGCACCACGAACGTCCCCGACATGAACGTCCCCGTGGCGTTCCTCGGCAAGTGGATCACGCCGGCCGTGCACCAGCGGATCGTCACCACGGAGGACATCGCGCCGACGCTCGCGACGCTGCTCGCCGCGGATCCCTCCGAGGAGCTCGCGGGCAAGCCGATCCCGGAGGTGCTGCCGAAGTGAGCCGCCAGGCGTCGAAGCACCTCCGGCACCTGCCGGTCCGGCACCCGGCGCCGCTGCCCGTCCTCCCCTGCTTCCCCTGCCCCCACGCGTCGGCCTGCTGCTCGTGGGGGACGACGCTGACCGACGAGGAGGCCGAGGCGATCCGCGCCGCCCACGGCGCGGACACCTGCTACCGCACCCGGTGGGGCGAATGGCGCACTCGCGTCCGCAAGGGACGCTGCGTGTTCCTGAAGGACAACGCGTGCCGCATCCACGGGCAGCCGTACTACCCCGAGGTCTGCCGCGCCTTCCCCTGGACCGACGCCGAGACCGGCGGGCCGTACGCGTACACGCAGACGATCTGCCCCGAGTTCGTGGCGCATCCGGAGTACGAGCGGATGGGGGTGGAGTGGGTGAGGGGTCGCGAGTCGTGAGTCGGGGGTCGTGGGCCGAAGGAGCATCCGGTGCCTAGACTTCACGGCTCTCGCCCCCGGGCCCTGGCTCCCGGCCCCACGCCCACGACTCGCGACCTCCGACCAACGATGCTCCTCCCCCTCCTCGCCATGACCCTCGCCGCCGCCCCGCCGCCCCCGCCCGACGATGCCGCGCTGCTGCGGCGGGCGCGCGCCATCCTGCGCGAGGCGCCGCTCGTGGACGGGCACAACGACCTGCCGTGGGCGATCCGCGAGTCGAAGACCGCGCCGATGGACGTCGACGCGTACGACCTCCGCACGCGCACCGCGGGCCACACCGACCTCGCGCGGCTCGAGGCCGGCGGTGTCGGCGTGCAGTTCTGGTCGATTTACGTCCCGGGCGAGTACCGGGACTCGGGCTACGCGAAGGTGCAGCTCGAGCAGTTCGACATCGCGCGCCGCGTGATCGCCCGCTACCCCGACCGGCTGCAGTTCGCCGGCTCCGTCGAGGAGATCCGCCGCGCCCGCCGCGCCGGGAAGATCGCGTCGCTCCTCGGGATGGAGGGGGGGCACGTCCTCGAGAACTCGCTCGGCGCGCTCCGCGCCTACTACGACCTCGGCGCGCGCTACCTCACGCTCACGCACAACGTCACGCTCGACTGGGCCGACGCGGCGACGGGGCAGCGCCGCCACGGCGGGCTCACGCCGTTCGGCCGCGAGGTGGTGCGCGAGATGAACCGCCTCGGCATGCTCGTCGACCTCTCGCACGTCTCGCCCGAGGTGATGCACCAGGCGCTCGACGCGAGCGCGGCGCCCGTCATCTTCTCGCACTCGTCGGCGCGCGCCCTGGTGGACCATCCGCGCAACGTGCCCGACTCGGTGCTCGGCCGCATGCCGTCGAACGGCGGCGTGGTCATGGTGACGTTCGTGCCGAGCTTCATCTCGCGGGACGTGCTGCAGTGGGAGCGCGGCGACTCGGCCTACAAGGCGAGCCACCCGCGGCCGCGCGCGACCGTGAAGGACGTCGCCGACCACATCGAGCACGTGCGGAAGGTGGCGGGCGTGGACCACGTCGGCATCGGCGGCGACTTCGATGGCATCCCCGCGGGGCCCGAGGGCCTCGAGGACGTGTCGAGCTACCCGAACCTCTTCGCCGAGCTGCTCCGGCGCGGCTGGAGCGACGACGACCTCCGGAAGCTCGCGGGCCGCAACGTGCTGCGCGCCTTCGAGCAGGCCGAGGCGGTGTCGCGCCGGCTACGCGCCGGGCGCTGAGACGGACGGGCGGCGGCGCAGCAGCAGCGCGCCGCCCACGACCGCGATCGTCGCGAACGACCACCACTGCAGCATGTAGGAGAAATGCGACCCCTCGTCGTCCACCGACGGGGGGTCGATCCGTTGCGGGCGGCGCGGCAGCGCGGGATCGGGGAGCTGCAGCAGCACCACGCCGTGCAGCGGGTACGGCACAGCCGCGCGGATCGCCGCCAGGTCGAGCCGCTTCCACGTGGTGCGGCCGTCGCGGACGAGCGGCTCCGCCGGCCCCTCCACCGGCGGCGGCGCCTCGGCGAAGCCGGTGACCGTGACCTCCCCCGGCTCCTCCGTCCCCGTGAAGTCGGCCGAGAAGGCGTCGGCGGCGGGGAGGAAGCCGCGGCGGACGAGGATGGCGGTGTCGCGCCCCGTCAGGCGGAGCGGCGTGAACACCTCCACGCCCGGCGAGCCGCGGAGCGCACGGCCGCGCACCACCACCTCGTGCGCCGGGTCGTACGCGCCGCGCGCGACCACGCGCCGGCCGTCGAGCGGGATGCCGAACGACGCCTCGAGCAGCACGGGGGGGAGGGCGCGGAGGGCGGCGCGAGCGGCGTTGGCGGCGCGGCGCTCGTGCAGGCGGGCGCGCTGCCAGAGGCCGAGGCGGAGGCAGGCCGCCGCGACGACGGCGAGGAAGAGGGCGGCGAGGAGGCGGGCGCGTGGGCTCATGCGGCCTCTATGTTACCTCCATGATGCCACGCGCTCCGCGCCTCCCGGCGCTCATCGCCTCGCTGCTCGCCCTCGCGGTGGCGAGCGCCCCCCTCGCCGCGCAGGGCCGCCGCGGGATCTACGAGCGGCCGCCGAACCGCCGCGAGGGGTTCTGGATCTCGGTCGGCGGCGGCCTCGGCCGCGACCGCGTCTCACTCGACACGCTCGCGCGCACCCCAGGATTCACGGGCGCGAGCGATTGGGCGACGAACGCCGCGGTGACGATCCGCCTCGGCGGCACCGTCGGCGAGCACTGGCGCCTCGGCGCCGAGTACTACAACTGGTACCGCAAGGAGCCGGCGAACGCGCAGCAGCCGAACGCGAGCCGCCTCTACAACATCCTGTCGCACCTCTCGTTCATCGGGCAGTGGTACCCGGGCGCGCGGACGGGGGCGTTCCTCAAGGGGGGCGCCGGCGTCGCGTTCGACACGCGGACGACGAGCCTCATCGGCCTCGGCGCGGGCCAGGGGCAGACCGGCGTCGTGCTGCAGGGCGGGGTGGGCTGGGAGCTGCCCGTCTCGCCGACCCTCTACGTGACGCCGAGCATCGACTACCACCGGTACTGGTTCAGCGAGCAGTTCCCCGGCGCGGGCGGCTATTCGCGGGAGCAGCTGGTGTTCCAGGTGTCGGTGGTGGTGCAGCCGAGGAGGGAGTGAGCGGGGCCGGGAGCCGGGGGCTCGGTGCGGCCGCCTCCCGTCTCCCGGCCGTCGGCCCCCGGCTTTCCCGCCTCTTGGCCCCATCCCCATGCCCCACTATCTTTCGGTGCTTGGCCCTGGTGGTGAAACTGGTAGACACGCCATCTTGAGGGGGTGGTGCCGCAAGGCGTCTCGGTTCGAATCCGAGCCAGGGCATGACAGGGGCTGCAGGACGCGGCCCTGCCGAAGGTTGCCAGTGTAGCTCAGGGGTAGAGCACTCGATTCGTAATCGAGCGGTCGTGAGTTCAAATCTCACCACTGGCTCTTGCAGCCGAAGGGCGCAACGCGAAAGGCCACCCGCCGGGGTGGCCTTCGTCGTTCCGGGGCGCCCGCCTGGGCGGCCGGCTCAGCTCTCCTCGTCGTCCTGCTTGAAGAGCCAGTACTCGGGCCCGGCGAACTCCTCCGGCCAGTCGGGAAGGTGCAGCTCGCCGCGCCACGACTCGCCGTCCTCGGCGCCGTCCCACGCGCCGTCGGCCAGCCAGGGCAGGTCGCCGTCGCTCTCCCACGGGTGCTTCATCTCCTCGTCCATCGCCCTCCCCCCTTGCTGGGCGGCCACACGCGGGCCGCATGGGACAAGTGTCGGCACGTCGGGGGGCGGGGCTTGAGCCCTAGCGATGCGCCGGGGGAGACAGGTAGTTTAGGCCCTCTGTCCGGGACGTAGCGCAGTCCGGTAGCGCACTGCAATGGGGTTGCAGGGGTCGCGGGTTCAAATCCCGCCGTCCCGATGGAGTCGGAGCCGCGGCCGTCGCCTTCCCAGGCGTCGGCCGCGTGCCGTTGGGGACCCCGCCCGGCGCCGCCCCGCGAGTATCTTGTCGCCCATGTTCCGACCGACCCGCCTCGCCCTCGCCGCGGTGCTGCCGGTGGCCGCCTGCGGCACGGCCACCACCAATCCGACGCCGACCGAGATCGCGCGCCTGCGCATCGTGAACCTGGTCACCGGCCAGGGACCGATCGACGTGCAGGTCGATGCCGCCGACCGGCGTCCGACGAACCTCGCGTACGCCACCGTCGCCCCCTCCACGCGGGGGGACTACTACCTGATCACCGTCGGCACGCGCCGTCTCCGGGTGTTCGCGCCGGGCGGCACGACCGCCCTCTTCGACACGACGTTCACCGCCGAGAACCTGCAGGCGTGGACGTTCGCGTGGACGGGCGTCGCCGGCGCGACCGATGCGCGGCGGCCGGGCTTCATCCCGCTGGCCGACACGCTCGCGGCGCTGCCCGGCGAGCTGGTGCGGCTCCGTGTCGTGCACGCCGCCTCCGCGGTCGGCGCCCTGGACGTCTTCATGGCGCCGATCACGCAGCCGCTCCCGGCCACGCCGACGATCGAGAACATCACCTTCCGGCAGGGCGGCGTAGCGGGGATGCCGAGCGGCAACACGCGCGTCTGCGTGACGTCGCGCGGCACGCCGCCGGGGGCGAACAACGTGAACTGCCTCGTGAACCGGACGACGGAGCTGCTCTCCACCGGCTCGTACCAGTCGTTCTTCCTGCGCGACCCCGATCCGGGACAGTCCGGGGTGGGCGTGCTCGTGACGACGGAGCGCTGAGGTGCGCCGCGCCTCCCTCGCGCTCGCGGCCGCGCTGTCCGGCTGCGGCTTCAGCACCACGCCGACGCCGCCCGACCAGGGGCCGGCCGCCGGCGTCAAGGTGGTGCATGCCATGCCCGACGCGCCGCCGGTGGTGGTGCGCATCGGCCGCGACACCCTGGCCGTGGGCCTCAGCTTCATCGGCCTCGCCTACGACGAGCAGTACACGCGCGTGCAGGTGGGCGAGCAGCCGATCGTGCTCAGCACCACCACGGCGCCGGTGGGCACCGTGGTGGCGGGCTCGCAGAACTTCATCCGGAACGGGCTGTACACGATCGTCGCGACGGGGCGCGTGGCGGGGAACCCGTCGACCGGGCTCGTCATCGTGCGCGATGACGAGCTTCCGCTCGGCCCCGGCCAGGGCGGCTTCCGCGTGCTGCACGCGGCGACGGGCGCCGCGCCCGAGCTCGACACGTACGTCGCGGTGCGCGGGCAGGTGTACGCCGCGACGCCGTCGATCCCCGCGACGCGCTTCCTCGGCGCGGGCTCCGTGCTCCTCGCGGCGGGCCAGTACGCGTTCTGCGCGGTGCCGGCCGGCGTGCGCCCCGCCAACGACGAGGGGAACTGCGTGGTGCGCGGCTCCCTGCTCGTGGCGCAGAACACGCTCACCACCGCCGTCGTGCGCGACCCGCGCCCGCCCGAGACGGTGTTCGGCATCATCCCGGTCGTCTCGCCCTGACGATCCTCTCGTTCGCGGACGTCGTCGTCGAGTTCGGCGCGACGACGCTCCTGAAGGACGTCACCTTCACGATCGCCGCCGGCGAGCGCTGGGGGATCGTCGGGCGCAACGGCGCGGGGAAGACGACGCTCTTCAAGCTCGTCACCGGCCAGCTCCAGCCGACGCGCGGCGCCATCGCGCGCGCGCCGCGCCTCCGCTTCGCCCTGCTGGACCAGCATCGCGACTTCGGCCCCGCCGCCACCGTGTGGGAGGCGGCGGCGCACGGCTACGCCGACCTCGTGGCGCTCGAGCAGTCGCTCGCGCGGCAGGGGGAGCGGCTCGCGGAGCTCGGCGAGGCGGTCACCGAGGCCGACCTCGAGCGCTTCGGCGCCGACCAGGAGCGCTTCGCGCACGCGGGCGGCTACGAGTTCCACGCGCGCGTCGACAAGGTGCTGCAGGGGCTCGGCTTCGACGCCGAGGAGGCGAAGGTGCGCCCGCTGGCGCGGCTCTCGGGCGGCGAGCGCGGGCGCGTCGGCCTCGCGGCGCAGCTCGCGGCACCCGCGGACGTGGTGCTGCTCGACGAGCCGACCAACCACCTCGACCTCGACACGATCGACTGGCTCAAGCGCTACCTCGGCGAGTTCGGCGAGACGGTGCTCGTGATCAGCCACGACCGCGCCTTCCTCGACGACTCGGTCGACCACGTGCTGCACGTCTCCGGCGGCACGGCGACCGCGTACCGCGGCGGCTACACGTCGTTCGTGACGCAGCGCACCGAGCGGCTGCTCGCGCAGGAGCGCGCGCTCGCCAACCAGCAGAAGGCGATCGCGAAGGAGGAGGACTACATCCGCCGCAACATCGCGGGCGGGAACTCCGCGCAGGCGAAGGGGCGCCGCCGCCGGCTGGAGCGGCTGCCGCGCCTCTCGCCGCCACCGGGCGAGGCGGGGGCGATGTCGCTCCGGCTGGAGGCGGCCGCGCGCGGCGGCGACCAGGTGATCGTCGCCGACCGGCTGGTCGTGAAGGTCGGCGAGCGCACGCTGCTGCGCGACTTCACCGCCGTGGCGCGCCGTGGCGACGTGATCGCGCTCGTCGGCCCGAACGGCGCCGGCAAGTCGACGCTGATCGCCACGCTCCTTGGCGAGCGCCCGCCCGCGGCGGGGACGGGCGGCCTCGGCGGCTCCATCGCGCCGGCGTGGTTCCGCCAGGACCTCGCCGACCTGCCGACCGACCAGTCGGTGTACGACTGCATCGCGCACCTGCGCCCCGAGTGGGGACGCGGGCCGATCCAGGGGCACCTCGGCGCGTTCGGCTTCTCGGGCGACGAGGTGCTGCGGAAGACGAGCGTCCTCTCCGGCGGCGAGCGCGCCCGGCTCGCGCTCGCGATCATGGTGCTCGCGCATGCCAACCTCCTCGTGCTCGACGAGCCGACGAACCACCTGGACGTCGAGTCGATCGAGGCGCTGGAGGACGCGCTGGAGGCGTACGAGGGGACGGTGCTGCTCGTGAGCCACGACCGCGCGTTCCTGCGCGAGCTGGCCACCCGCGTCTGGGCGTTCGACGGCGTGCGGATGCTCGACTACGACGGGCCGTTCGCAGACTGGGAGCGGGACGCGGCCGCGCGCGCCGACCGCCGCGCCGCCGAGGCGTCGGCGCAGGCCGCCGCCGACCGCCAGCGCGACCGCGCCGCGAAGCAGGCGAAGGCCGCGGAAGCGCCGAAGGGCGAGGCACAGCTGCAGCGCGCCGCGGCGCGCGAGGTGGAGCGGCTGGCGAAGCAGGTGGAGCAGGCGGAGCGGACGGTGGCCGGGCTCGAGGCGGCGATCGCGGACCCGGCGCTGGCCGACGGCTCGGTGGCGTCGGGACGCCGGCTCAAGGCGCTCGGCGCGGAGCTCGACGCGGCGCGGCGGACGCTCGAGCGCGCGATGGAGGCGTGGGTGGCGGCGGGCTGACGCCCCGCGTCACTCCCACGCGGGCTCGAGCCCGCCCTGCGCCGTCCGCCGGAACGGCGCCCACGCGAGCCCCACCGCGTGCACGTGGATCCCGCCCGCCTTCGGCTTGATCGCGATCTCCTCCAGGACCTCCTGCTGCGCGTCGAAGCCCGCGTCGAGCGCCGCGACCTCGTCCTGCACCTGCTGCTCGAGCGCCGCCAGCTCCTGCCGCACCGCCTCGGCGGTCCCGGCCGCACGCTCGACGTCGCCGGCCTGCTTCGACGCGCGCCCCGCCCCCCGCACCGCCGTGCCGACGCGCGAGAGGCTCGTGGCGCTCACCGCGCGGCGGCCGAGCAGCGCGCCGAGCAGCGCGCCGCCGACCGCCATCGCCGTGTCCACCTTCGCGGCGCTCGCCTCCTGCTGCTCGCGCGCCACCGCCGCCTCGGCGCGGCGCAGCCGCTCCTGCAGCGTCGCCGCCTTCGACGCGTACTTCGCGCGCAGCTTCTCCACGGCGGCATCGCGCACCTCGCGGTTCGCGTGCTGCAGCCGGGCGCGGAACGCGGCCTCCGTCTCCCCCGGCCCGCTCACGAGCTTCGTCGATGGGCTGCGCCAGAGCACGAGCTGCTGCGCGCCGCGCAGCCACTTCTCGTACGCCTTCCCCCACGCGGGCCACGCCTTCGGCTGCGACGCCGCGGGCGGGACGGGCGCGAAGCGCATCCCCTCGGGCGGCGTCTGGCCGATCGCCTCGAGCGCGAGCACCAGGCCGTCGGCATCGCCCCAGTCCAGCGCGACGGGGCCGTCGGCGAACGGGGCGAGGTGCAGGACGCGGTCGGTGCGGTCGACGCGCGCCTTCGCGTTGCTGAACGTCACGTCGGCGACGCCGAGCGCGTGCGGGTGCAGCACCACGTCGCCCTCGCCCGCGGCGACCGGGAGGAAGTACTGCGGGATGCCGGGCGCGATCGCCGGCGGGCCGACGAACTCCTCGCGCGGCTCGGTGGCGAGCGGCGCGCGCATGGCGCCGGCGGCGCCCGCGCCCGCCGTCGTCGGCGCGGCGCCGTCCGTCGGCACGAGGCGGCGGATCTGCTCGCGCGTGAGCGGGCCGCCGAGGTAGGCGAGCGTCCAGCGCGTCTGGAAGACGACCGGCGCCCTGGCGTGCACCGAGTGCAGGTAGAAGACGCGCTTGCCGAGGCCGGCGAGGATCCGCTCGGTGGCGGCCTTGTCGAACGCGCCGCCGGCGGCCGCGCCCTCCAGCCCCTCCATCACGCGCGCCTTGTCCCGCTCCGTCTGCAGGCGGCCGATGCACCAGATGCCGGCGTTGCTGAGCGCCTTGTAGTCGAGGTCGACGGGGTTCTGCGTGCTGAGCACCACGCCGAGCCCGAAGGCGCGCGCCTGCTTGAGGAGCGTGAGGAAGAGCGGCTTCGTCGGCGGGTTGGCGGTGGGCGGGAGGTAGCCGAAGAGCTCGTCCATGTAGAGGATGGCGCGCAGGCTGCCGGTGCCCGGCTGCTGGCGCATCCAGCCGATGACGCTGTTGAGCAGCATCGCGACGAAGAACATCCGCTCCGCGTCGCCGAGGTGCGCGATGGAGAGCACCGACACGCGCGGCTTGCCCGAGGGGGAGTACAGCAGCGAGGCCGCGTCGAGCGGCTCCCCCTCCATCCACGCCTCGAAGCCGGGGGCCGCGAGCAGGTTGTTCAGCTGCATCGCGAAGGCGAAGCGCTCCTTCGCGGGGAAGACCTGGTCGATGTCCATCACGCCGATGGTGCGCACCGGCGGCTGCTGGATCTGCTGGATGAGCGCCGGCACGTCGAGGTCGCGCCCCTCGCCCCACGCCTTCTGCAGCAGCGTGGAGACGAGGATGTGCTCGCGGCTCGTGAGCGGGTCGGCCTCGACGCCGAGCAGCGCGAGCACGGAGGTGGCGGTGGTCTGGATCCGCTCGCGGAAGAGGTCCCGGTCGTCGCGGAGGGCGGGCGGCGGCGCCGCGAACGACTTGAGCACCGAGAGCGGGCGGCCGGCGGTGCTGCCGGGCGTGTAGATCGCGAAGTCGGCCGCCTCGCGCAGCCGCGCGATCCGCTCCGGCGGCTGGCCCCACTCGGCGAGCCCCTTGCGCCACCGCTCCGCGGTCTCGGCGGCGAGCGCGGCGGGCTCCTTGCCGGCGGTGGCCGCGTCCTGGGCGTTGATCCAGGGCGCGAACTCCTCCGCTGTGAGGCCGGGGAAGGTGAGCAGCAGGTTGCCGAGGTCGCCCTTGGGGTCGATGGCGATGACGGGGATCCGGTCGATCGCCGCCTCCTCGAGCATGCCGATGGCGAGGCCGGTCTTGCCGCTGCCGGTCATGCCGATCACGACGGCGTGCGTCGTGAGGTCCTTCGCGTCGACCAGGACGAGGTCGTCGGTGCGTTCGCCGGCCGCCAGGTCGTAGCGGCGCCCGAGGTAGAAGGCGCCGAGCTTCTCATAGTCGTCCATGCCGTCAAGCATACCGGGAACGGGTACCTTTTCGGCATGCTCCCCGACGCCCCCCCGCCCCGCCGCGCCCTCCTCTACGTGTTCGATGGCTACGCCGACTGGGAGCCCGCGCTCGCGCTCTGCGAGCTGCGGCAGGAGGGGGGCTTCCGCGTCGAGACGTTCTCCGATGACGGCGGCGCGGTGGTGAGCCGCGGCGGCCTGCGCGTGATGCCCGACCGCTCGCTCCGCGCGGTGGAGGCGGGCGAACCGGCCGACCTGCTGGTGCTGCCCGGCGGCGACCGCTGGACGAGCGAGCTGCCGCCCGGCATCGGCGAGCTCGCGCGCGCGCACCTCGGCGCGGGCCGCACGGTGGCGGCGATCTGCGGCGCCGTGCTCGGGCTCGCCGCCGCGGGCGTGCTGGCCGGCCGCGACCACGCGAGCAACGGCCAGGCGTGGCTGGAGGAGCACGCGGGGGACTACGAGGGGCAGACGCGGCACGTGGACGCGCTCGCCTGCGCCGATGGCGGGCTCATCACCGCCAGCGGCGCCGCGCCCGTGGAGTTCGCGCGGCTCCTCCTGGAGCGGTTCGAGGTCTACCCGGCCGAGGTGCTGCCGGAGTGGTTCACGCTCTTCAAGACGGGGGAGCTGCCGGGGTAGGCGCGTTGCGCCTACGGCAGCATCCGCCCCGTCGCCTGCAGCCGCTGGTGCAGCGCGAACGCCTGGCCGAGGTCGTGCCGCAGGTGGCCGGGCGGGGCCGACGCGACGTAGGCGCGCAGCGTGTCGCGGTACGCCGGATGCGCGCACTGCTCGATGAGGAGCCGCGCGCGCTCGAACGGCGCCTTCCCCCGCAGGTCGGCAAGCCCCTGCTCCGTCACCACCACCTGCGTCGAGTGCTCCGAGTGGTCGACGTGGCTCACCATCGGCACGAGGGTGCTGATGGCGCCCCCCTTCTGCGCCGACGGGCACAGGAACACCGACAGGTACGCGTTCCGCTCGAAGTCCCCCGAGCCGCCGATGCCGTTCATCATCTGCGTGCCGAGGACGTGGGTCGAGTTCACGTGGCCGTAGAGGTCCACCTCGAGCGCCGTGTTGAGCGCGATCAGCGCGAGCTGCCGCGCCAGCGCCGGATGGTTGCTGATCTCGGCGGGCCGGAGCACGAGGCGGTCCTTCACCGCGTCGAAGGCGTCGAGCAGGCGCGCGCGCGCGGGCGCGGAGAGCGTGAGCGCGCAGGAGCTCGCGGCGGTGATGCGGCCGCGGAGCAGCAGGTCGACCGCGCCATCCTGCAGCACCTCCGTCCACATCTCGAACGGCGGCACGTCCGGATGCGCGCCGAGCGCGGCGAGCACCGCGTTCGAGACGTTGCCGACGCCGGCCTGGATCGGCAGGAGGCCGGGCGGCAGGCGGCCGGCCGCCACCTCGTCGAGGAGGAAGCGCACGAGGTGCTCCGCGATGCGCCCGCACGTGGCGTCGTCCGCGCCGAACGGCGCGACCGCGTCGTCGGCGTCGGTCTCGACGACGCCGACGATCCGGTCGGGCTCGACGCGCATGCGCCTGCCGCCGATCCGGTCGAGCACGCCGTGGATCGGGATCACGTCGCGGTGGGGCGGCGGCGGCAGGACGGCCAGGTCGTGCAGGCGGTGGAGGCGCGCATCCTGCCGCCGGTTGAGCTCCACGACGATGCGCCGCGCGGAGCGCAGGAACGTCGGCGCGACGCCGATGCCCGTCGTCAGCGCGATGCGGCCGTCCACCGTCACGTCCGTCGCCTCGACGATCGCCACGTCGATGGCGCCGAGCAGCCCCGCCTGCACCATCGGCGCCACGTGGGAGAGGTGGAGGTCCACGTACGCCACCTCGCCCGCGTTGATCTGCTGTCGCAGCGCGCGCGACGACTGGTACGGCGCGCGGAAGCTGATCGCCGACGCCTCGGCCAGCGCGTCATCCGCGGCGCCCGTGCTGGCGCCCGAGAGCAGCCGCACCCGGAACGGCCGGCCCGCCGCGTGCTCGGCGCGCGCGCGCGCCGCGAGCGCCAGCGGCACCGCCTTCGGCGCGCCAGCGGCGGTGAAGCCGCCGAGGGCCACCGTCATGCCGTCGTCGATGAGCGCGGCGGCTTCGTCCGGGGCGAGGTGCCGGAGCGGCTTCACGGGAATCCTTTCGGCGGGAGCGTGGCTCTCCGGGATGACGGGTCGCGTGGTGACCCGGCCACCACCATACTAAAGGAGCCCTCATCATGTCCGCCCTGTTCGCGCGCAACGAAGGCACCGTGGATCGCATCCTCCGCGTCACGCTCGGCGTCGCCCTGCTCTCGCTCACCGTGCTGGGGCCGCAGACGCCGTGGGGCTTCATCGGACTCGTGCCGCTCGCGACGGGGCTGCTGGGGAGCTGCCCCGTGTACTCGCTCATCGGCCTCAACACCTGCGCGCTGCCGAGGCGGTGACGGACCCGGGCGACGGGGAGCTGCTGCAGCGGAGCGCGGCCGGTGACGCCGAGGCGTTCGAGGCGTTCGCCGGCCGGCACGTGCCGGCGCTGATGCGCTACCTCGGGCTGCTCGGGGCCGAGCCGGCCGACGCCGACGACGCGACGCAGGAGACGCTGCTCGCGGCGTGGCGCTCCGCGGGGACGTTCCGCGGCGGCGACTCGGCGCGCGGCTGGCTGCTGACCATCGGGCGGCACGCGCTCGCGCGGCTGCACCGTCGCCGCGCGGCGGAGCCGACGGCGTTCGCGGGGCTGGAGGCGGCGGACGAGCTGGGGCTCGCCGCAGGCTGGGGGGACGCCGCGTCGCCGCTCGACGCGCTGGAGCGCGCGGAGGCGCGGGCGGCGGTGCGGCAGGCGCTGGCGCGGCTGCCGGAGGCGGAGCGGGAGACGGTGTACCTGCGCGACGTGGAGGAGCTGCCGGGCGGGGCGGTCGCCGCGCTGACGGGCGTGACGCTGGCGGCGATGAAGAGCCGCCTGCACCGCGGGCGCCTCCGCCTCGCGGCCGACCTGGGGAGGCTGCTGCATGCATCCGCTTGACCGCGTGGTGGCCGGGCTGGCGTGCCGCGAGGTGCTCGCGGAGCTCTCCGCGTACCTCGACGGCGAGCTGCCCTCCGCGCGGCGCGAGGCGCTCGAGGCGCACCTGCACGCCTGCGACACGTGCACGCGCTTCGGCGGCCGCGTGGCCGGGGTGGTGACCGCCCTGCGCGCCTCGCTGCGCGACGAGGCGGCGGACGCCGCGGCCGTGACGCGGGCCCTGGCGCGCTGGCGCGACGGCGGCACGGCGCGCCTCGCGCCGCCCGGGGCGTGACCACGCGCCCGTGACACCGGCGTGGCACGACGCTGCTACGCTCCGGCATGCCCCGATACGCCGCCGTCATCCTCGCCGCCCTCGCCGCGGCGTGCTCCGGCACGCCGCCCGCGCCCGCCGTGCCCGACGCGCTCCGCGACATGGCCCGCCTCCCCACCGGCCGCCGGCTCGACCCCGCCGGCCGCTCGGTGCCGGTCGGCGCGTTCCCGATGTCGCTCGTGCCCGCGCCGGGCGGGCGCTTCGTGCTCGTGCTCTCGGGATGGCGCGAGCAGGGGCTGCAGGTGCTCGGGCGCGACGGCACGGTGCTCCAGACGATCATCCAGCCGGCCGCCTTCGTCGGCGCCGCGTTCACGCCGGACGGCGGGACGCTCCTCGTCTCCGGCGGGAACCAGGACGTCGTCTACCGCTATCGCTGGGCGGGCGACAGCGCCGTGCCCCGCGATTCGCTCGTGCTCGCGGCGAAGGCGCCGAAGGCCGCCGGCACCCGGTACCCCGCGGGCATCGGCATCTCGCGTGACGGTCGCTTCGCGTACGTCGCCGAGAACCTCGGCGACTCGCTCGCCGTGGTCGACCTCGCGACGGCGCGGGTGGTGCAGCGGCTGCCGACGGGCCGCTACCCGTACGGCGTCGCGGTGGCGCCGGACGGCGCGGTGTACGTGAGCCAGTGGAACGGGGACGCGGTGCTGGCGTTCCGCCCGCGCGCCGACGGCACGCTGCAGCCCGAGGGCCGCCTGCCGGGCGGGCGGCACCCCTCGGCGCTGCTGCTCTCGCGCGATGGCCGCCGGCTCTTCGTCGCCTCCGCCAGCACCGACCGCGTGACCGTGCTCGACACGGAGCGCCGCGCCCGCGTGGCGGAGCTGCTCGACCCGCCGCCCGCGGGCCCCGCGGAGGGGAGCACGCCGAACGGGCTCGGGCTCTCGGAGGACGGCACGCGGCTGTACGTCGCGGAGGGGGACGCGAACGCGATCGCCGTCTTCGACCTCTCGGCGCGCGTGTCAGGCATCGCGACCGCGCGCGGCGACGACCGCCTCGCGGGGCGGATCCCGACCGAGTGGTACCCGACGGCCGTCGCGGCGTACGGCGACACGCTGCTCGCCGCCAACGGGAAGGGGCGCGGCACCGCGGCCAACCCCGACGGCCCGGGGCCGCGCGCGTCGCTCGAGCGGCAGGGGAGCGGCCGGAACTCCACGCTCGCGCAGCTCTCGGGCACGGTCACGCTCGCCCCCGTCGCGCGCGCGAGCGGCGAGGCGCTGGCCGCGCTCACGCGGCGCGTGGCCACCGCGAACCTGTGGGACGCGCCGCCGATGGCGCGGAAGCGCTACCCGCCGCTGAAGTACGTGATCTACGTGATCAAGGAGAACCGCACCTACGACCAGGTGCTCGGCGACCTCCCGCAGGGCGACGGCGACACCTCGCTCGTCTACTTCGGGCGCGCGATCTCCCCGAACCACCACGCGCTCGCGGAGCGGTTCGGGCTGTACGACCGCTTCTTCGTGAACGCCGAGGTGAGCCCGGACGGGCACAACTGGTCGCTCGCGGCGTACACGACGGACTACCTGCAGAAGACCGTGCCGTCCAACTACTCCGGCCGCGGCCGCTCGTACGACTACGAGGGGCTCAACCGCGGCTGGGGCGCGGCGAACGTCCCCGACGACGACGTCGCCGAGCCGGCCAACGGCTACCTGTGGGACCTCGCGCGGCGGAAGGGGATCACCTTCCGCAACTACGGCGAGTTCGTGCTTGGCGAGGGGATGGAGGGGAAGCCGCTGCCCGCCGGGTACCGCGGGCTCAAGCCGTTCCTCCGGGACAACACGTGCGACAGCTTCCCGGCGTACGACCTGTCGATCAGCGACCAGCGCCGCGCCGACGTGTGGCTCGCCGAGTTCGCGGGCTTCGTGCGCGCGGGCCGCATGCCGCAGCTGCAGGTGCTGCGCCTGCCGAACGACCACACGATGGGGATGCGCGCCGGCCAGCTCTCGCCCCGCGCCTACATGGCGGACAACGACCTCGCGCTCGGCCGCGTGATCGAGGCGCTCTCGCGCTCGCCGTTCTGGCGGGAGACCGCGGTGTTCGTGGTCGAGGACGACGCGCAGAACGGCCCCGACCACGTCGACAGCCACCGCTCGCCGCTGCTCGTCGTGTCGCCGTGGGCGCAGGCGGGCGTGTGGCACCGCTTCGCGAACACGACCGACGTGCTGCGCACGATCGAGGAGATCCTCGGCCTCGACGCGCTCTCGCAGTTCGACCACTTCGGCCGGCCGCTGCGCGAGATCTGGCGCGAGGTGCCGGACACGACGCCGTACGTGGCGCTGCGCCCGGCCACGCCGCTCGACGAGCGGAACCCCGCCACCGGCACCGGCGCGCGCCTGTCGGAGCGGCTGGAGCTCTACGTGGAGGACATCGCGGACGAGGAGCTGTTCAACCGCGTGCTCTGGATCGCGGCGAAGGGGGAGTCGCGGTCGTATCCGGGGCCGTCGCGGCTGGCGGGCGGGGTGCGGTGGTGAGGGCGACGACGGGGAGCCCGCCGTTCTCCCCCTCGAACGCCTGCCGCCACGGGAGCCGCGTCGCCGCCGCGAGCTCCGCGGCCGCGCTCAGCACGGTGGCGTGCCAGCCGTCGTGCGCGCGCACCACGTCGCCGAAGCGCGCGTAGAGGTCCCGCAGGCGGACGCGGTCGCCGACGCGGACGCCGTACGGCGGGTTGGAGACGAGGTGGCCCGCCGCCTCCGGCCACGCGAGGCGCGAGAGCGGCGCCACGTGCCACGCGATGTCGGCCGCGACCCCGGCGCGCTCGGCGTTCGCGCGCGCCGCCTCGATCGCCCCCGCGTCGCGGTCGCTGCCGACGAGCGGCACCCCGGCCGCCGGCCGCTCCGCCGCGCGCGCCGTCACGCGCGCCACGTCCATCACACCCGACGGCAGCAGCGGCCAGCGCTCCATCGCGAACGCGCGGTCCCGCCCCGGCGCCATCCGCCGCGCGCGCCGCGCCGCCTCGATCACGACCGTCCCCGACCCGCAGCACGGATCGAGCAGCGGCGTGGCCGCGTCCCAGCCGGAGGCGGCGACGAGCGCCGCCGCGAGCGTCTCGCGGAGCGGCGCCTTGCCGACGGCCTGCCGCCAGCCGCGCCGGTGCAGCAGCGCGCCGCTCGCATCGACGCTCAGCGTGCACTCGTCGCGCACGAGGCGGACGAGCACGCGCTGCACGCCGGGCAGGCGCGAGACGTCCTCCTCGAGGGCGTCGGCCTGCGCCGGCTTCGCCACGTGCTGCACCCCCGCGACCGCCGCGGCGAGCGCGCCCACCACGCGCTCTGCGACGGCATCCTGGTGGTAGAGCCGTGACTTGTGCGACGTCACGGAGACATGCACGCGCGTGCCCGCCGCGAGCCAGCGGCCCCACGGCACCGTGGCCGCCCCCGCCACCAGCTCGTCGAAATGCCGCGCACGGAACGCCGCGACGCGCACGACGACGCGGCTCGCGATGGCGAGGTGCAGGTTCGCGCGCGCCAGGCTCGCGACGTCGCACGAGAACGCGACGCCCCCCTCCTCCACCGCCCCCGGCGCGAGGCCGAGCGCGGCGAGCTCGGCGGCGACGAGCGGCGCGAGCCCCGGCGCGGCGACGGCGAACGCGTCGAACGCCGGCGGCGGCGCAGCGGCCGCCTTCGGCGCGCGCTCAGCGCGGGACGCGGAGCGTCTCGCCATGGCGGAGCGGCGCGAACGAGGCGTCGGGCAGGCCGGCCGCCTGCCACGCGGCGCGCGCGCGGCGCGGCGGCTCGTCCAGCGGTTCGTCGGTCAGCCTGAAGGTCCCCCAGTGCATCGGCACGAAGCAGGGCGGCGGCGCATCCGCCGCGAGGCCGGCGCGGCAGTCGGCCCACGCACGGACCGCCTCCTCAGGGTCGACGTGCACGGGCCGCATGAACCAGCGCGGGTCGTACGCGCCGACCGGGATGAGCGCCGCGTCGAGCGTACGGGCCCGCGCACCGATCGCGCCGAAGTCCGGATGGTACCCGGTATCCCCCGCGAACCAGAGGGCGCGGCCGTGCGCGCGGAGCAGGTAGCCGCACCAGAGCGTCGCATCGCGGTCGAACGGGGTGCGCCCGCTGAAGTGCTGCGCTGGCACCGCCACGACCTCGAGCGCACCCGCGCCGAGGGGCAGCGTCGCCTCGTCCCACCAGTCGAGCACGTGCACCGCACCGGCGCCGAGCGCGCGCGCCGCGTCCGCGAGGCCGAGCGGCACCACCCAGCGCGCCGCGGGATGGTCGCGCGCGAGGCGCCGAAGGGTCGGCGCGTCCCAGTGGTCGTAATGGTCGTGCGAGAGGAGCACGGCGTCGATCGGGGGGAGCGCGTCGAGCGGCGGCACGGCGGGCACGCGGCGCCGCGGCCCCAGCCACGCCAGCGGCGACGCCCGCGCGCTCCACACCGGGTCGAGCAGCACGTTGACCGGCCCGAGCTGCACGAGGAACGACGAGTGGCCCACCCACGTGAGCGTGAGCACGCCCGCCGCCGCGCGCGGCGCGTCGAACGCGGGCTCGGCGATGGGGAACGCGGAGGCGGGCGGATCGGCCGGCGCCGGATGCCGGAGCCGCTCCCACCACCACGCCGGCAGGCGCGACGGCGGCGTCGCCTCGCCGCCGGGCCACGGGTTGCGGAAGCCGCCGCCGGGGCGGAGGTGCGCGGCGCGGGCCTCGCCGCTCACGGCGCGTCGAGGCGCTCGAACGGGACGTTGAGCACCGGCCAGGCGCGCCACCCGGCGAAGTCGAAGTGCCACCACTCCTGCGCGAAGATGGTGAAGCCCGCCGCCTCCATCGCGCCGCGCAGGCGCGCGCGCAGCCAGCGCTGCCGCGCCGTGCCGCCCGGGTAGTCGGGGAACGAGCGGTCGGACGCCTCGTCGTACGTGCCGGGCATCGTCACCGGTCGCCCGCTCTCGAGCTCGTAGAGCGTGAGGTCGACCGCCATCCCGCGGTTGTGCCGCGACCCCTGCGCGGGATCGGCCACCAGCCACCGCTGCGCCGGCGGCGTCGCCTCCCAGAAGAGCTTCGTCACGGCCCACGGCCGGTAGCCGTCGTGGATGAGCAGCCCGTACCCCTCCCGCGCGAGCGACCGGTTGGCGCGCCGGAGCGCGTCGGCCGCCGGGCGCTGGAGGAACGCACGCGCGCTGGCGTAGAGCGGCACGCCGAGGAAGTTGTTCGTGGTCGCGTAGCGCACGTCGAAGCGGAAGGTGCGGTCGACGAACGCGAGGTCGACGAGGTCCGGCGCACGCGAGGCGGTGTCGGCCGGCGGCGTGGCCCGATCCGCCTCGGCGCGCAGCTCCTCCACCGGGCGGAGCGGCGTGATCCGCAGCTGGCCGCCGTCCGCCGGGCCGATGGCGCGCCGTGGGAAGACGACGCCGCCGAGCGAGACGCCCGTGACACGCCGCGCGGCATCGCGGAGGATCACGAGCGTCTCGCCGGCGTAGAGCCCCGACGCGGGAAAGCGCCACGTCGAGTCGTCCACCGCGGTGAGCGTGGCGGGGAAGAACCACTCGACCAGGGCACGGAGCTGGCCGCCGTCCTCCAGCAGGTAGAGGATGTTGTGGTCCCAGCCGTATTCGCCGAGGAGCGGCGCCAGCGCCGCCGGCGCCTCGGGCGGGAGTGAGTCGGGGAGGCGCGTCCACGTCTCGCCACCGGCGCTCGGCCCGTCACGCGTGAGCGCGAACGTGGTGCGCTGCGCCAGGCGGTCGTCGATCACCAGCGAATCGCCCCGGAGGCCGAGCAGGAGCGGCGTCAGGCTCGCGCCCGGAGGTTCCCATGCGAGCGTGCCGTGCCGGCGGAGCAGCGTCCCGCCCGACCAGCGGCCGGCCAGCCGCGCCGCGAGCGAGTCCGGCACCGGCACCGGCTCCGGTGGCCCGACGCGCTGGCGGCCGGTGCGCGCGGCGAGCGCCGTCAGCAGCGCCTCGTCCGCGAGGCGCCCGGCGATGGCGTTGGCGCCGTCGGTGGCGATCGCCACGACGACGCCGAGCCCATCCTCCGGCAGCACGGCGAGCTCGGTGGCGAACCCGTAGATCGCGCCGCCGTGCCCGATCCGGCGGCGGCCCGCCAGGTCGCCAAGCACGAAGCCGATGCCGAAGGCGCGCTCCTGCGCGCCGGGGAAGGCGGGCTGCCACATTCGCTCGAGCGTCGCGCGCGTGACGAGTCGGCCGCGCTCCCCCTCCCCGCCCCGCAGCAGCGCGGTGGCGAACCGGCCGATGTCGGTGACGGTGCTGTACAGCGAGCCGGCCGGCGCCATGCCGAGCTCGAACGTGGGCGCACGCCAGTCGTTGCGGTCGAACGCCCCCATCCAGCCGTCCGCCAGTGCATCAACGACGTCAGGCGCCGGCACGAACGCGCTCCGCGTCATGCCGAGCGGCGCGAGCACGTCGGCCGCGAGATACTCGGCGAACGGCCGCCCCGTCACCACCTCGAGCACGCGCCCGACGACGGCGATGCCGGCATTCGAGTACTTGGTGCGCGAACCCGGCTGGTAGACGAGCGAGGTGGCGTTGAGGCTGGCGACCGTCGCCTCGAGCGTGGGCGCGGTGGCATCGAAGTAGTGGCCGACGGGCGGCTCGCGCACGAGGCCTGCGCGGTGCGCCATCAGCATGCGGAGCGTGATCGGGGTGCGCCACGGATTCCGCGGCGTGAACGACGGCAGGTAGCGCGTGACCGGCGCGTCGAGGTCGAGGCGGCCGCGCTCCACCAGCCGCATGACCGCGAGGTCGGTGAACAGCTTCGACACCGACCCCACGCGGTAGACCGTCCCGGCGCTCGCCGCCACGTCGCGCCGCGCCCGGCCGCCGGCCCAGCCCCAGACCGGGCCGCGGGCGTCGACCACCGCGATCGAGACGGCGCCGAGCCGGTGCCGCGTGCGGAGCGCCTCGGCGAGCGGTGCCACGCGCGCGTCGAGCGCGGGCGCGAGCGGCCGCGGCGCCGGC
>JANRIU010000033.1:0-2187 GCA_033764615.1 Gemmatimonadales bacterium
GCGGCGCTCGCGAGCGGCGCCGCCGCCGTCGCCGGTGGCGTGGTCGTGCGCACCGCGGGTGGCGCGCCGCCGGTCGCGGCGGCCACCGCCGTCGCCGCGGCCGCGTTCGCGTTCGCCATCACGCGCCTCGGTGCCCGTGCCGTCGACGCGACCACGGTGGCGCGCCACCTCGACCGCGCCCTCCCCGACCTGGAGGAGAGCACCACGCTGCTCCTCGCCGACGAGGCGTCGCTCGAGCCGGTCGCGCGGCTGCAGCGCCAGCGCATCGCCGCACGCCTCGCCGCCCACGCGGTGCTGCCGCCGCTGCCGCACGCCACGTGGCGGCGCTCGGTGATCGCGGCGGGCGCGCTCGGCGGCGTGGCGCTGCTGGCGGGCGTGGCGGCGGCCACCGGCGTCGCCCGTCGCGCGCGGGACGCGATGCCCGCACGCGCGCGCGTGCCCGCCGTGCGGGACGCGCGCATCCGCATCGAGCCCCCCGCCTACCTTGGCGAGGCGCCGCGCGACGCGCGCGGCCTCGACGTCGTCGTCGCCGAGGGAAGCCGCGTCACGTGGCGCCTCGGCGTCGATGGCGCCATCGGCGCGGCGCGCGTCATCGCCGGCGACGACACGCTCGCCGTCACCGGCGACTCCGCGACCGTCATCGCCACGCAGCCGGCGCTCTGGGAGCTGCGCGCCCCCGGCGCGACGCTCGCGCCCGCGCTCGCCGGCGTGCACCGGCTGCTCGTCATCCCGGACTCGGCCCCGGTGGTGGCGCTCCTCGAGCCGACCGAGCGCACGGAGGTGCTCCCCGGCGACCCGCGGCGCGTCGCCGTCCGCGTGCTCGTGGACGACGACCACGCCGTGGCCCGCGCCGAGCTCGTGCTGACGATCACGACGGGCAAGGGCGAGGCCGTCAAGTTCCGCGAGCAGCGGGTGCCGCTCGCGCCGGGCGCCTCGCGCGACCGCGCCCGCACCTGGGCCGCCACCCTCGACCTCGACGCCCTGGGCATGCGGCCCGGCGACGAGCTCTACTTCCACGCGAGCGCCCTCGACCGCCGCGCCCCCGTGCCCAACGAGGGGCGCTCGGAGACGGCGTGGGTCGTCCTCCCGGACACGGCGGCGCTCAAGGGGAGCGACTTCGGCGGCATCAAGGTCGACCGGATGCCCGCGTTCTTCCGCAGCCAGCGGCAGATCATCATCGACATCGAGAAGCTGCTCGCCGACCGACCCGCCATCGAGCGCGGCGAGTTCGAGTCGCGCTCGGCGGGCATCGGCTACGACCAGTCGCTGCTGCGCGTGCGATACGGGCAGCTCGTCGGCGACGAGACCGCGGGCGGCGGCGGCGCCAGCGTCGTCGCGGAGGCGCGCCGCCGGCTCCGCGCCGTCACCGGCGACTCCGCGACCGCCGACGACGACGCGAAGGACGGCGACGGGCACTTCGACGGCGACGGGCACGACCACGCGGCGCCGCCGCCCGCCTTCGACCGGCCCGCCGCCGACCCGATGGCCGAGTTCGCGCACCGGCACGACACCGAGGAGAACGCGACGCTCCTCTCGGCCGAGGTGAAAGCGACGCTCAAGAGCGCGCTCGGCGAGATGTGGGAGGCGGAGAAGCGGCTTCGCACGTACGACCCGCGCGGCGCCCTGCCGTTCGCGTACCGCGCGCTGCTCTTCCTCAAGCAGGTGCAGCAGTCGCAGCGCGTGTACGTGCAGCGCGTCGGCTTCGAGCCGCCGCCGCTCGAGATCGAGCGCATCCGCCTCACGGGCGAGCTCGGCAAGGTCGACCCCGCGCGGGAGGCACGCACCGTCGCCGCCGCCGACTCGCTCGCCGCCATCCGCGCCGCGCTGGTCCTGCTCGGCGGCGACGCGCCGCCCGCGCAGGAAGCGCGGCCGCTGCTCGAGCAGGCGGGGCGCCAGCTCGCGACGCGCGCGATCGAGGCGCCCGGCCGCCACCTCGAGACGCTCGAGGCGCTGCGCCGCGCCATCGACGATCCGGCGTGCGCCGCATGCCGGGCGCGGGCGCATGCCGGCCTGTATGCCGCGCTGCCGCGCCCCGTCGTGACGCCCGCGCCCCGCACGCCCTCGGCGCCGCTCCATCGCGCGTACCTCGACGCGCTGGCAGGGGGCCGGTGACCGCCGACGCGCTGCTGCTGCCGGTCGCCGCGCTCGCCGGCGCCGCGATCGCGGCCGCCGAGTGGCGCCGTGGCC
>JANRIU010000094.1:0-38295 GCA_033764615.1 Gemmatimonadales bacterium
ACGGACGCTCGCGCGACGCCCGCGGGCCGCGGCGGCCCGAGCAGCAGGCAGTCGGGACGACGCCGCCGCCGGCCCCGGGCACCGAGCCGCCGGCGACGGATGCCGCCACCGCCGGCGCCGCCGGCGACGCCACGCGCAAGCGCAAGCGGCGTCGCCGCCGCCGGAGTGGCGGGGGCGATGCCGGCGGTGGCGGCGCCCCGCCGCCGTCCGACCCGTCCTGACCGGCTCCCCTTCCCCTCTCCCCGGCCCGCATGCCTCCCTTCTACCTCACCACGGCGATCGACTACGCCAACGGCGACCCGCACCTCGGGCACACGCTCGAGAAGGTCGGTGCCGACGTGATCGCGCGTTGGCGCCGGCTCCGCGGCGACGATGTCCGCTTCCTCATGGGGATGGACGAGCACGGCCAGAAGGTCGCGCGCTCGGCGCAGAAGGCCGGCATCGAGCCGCAGGCGTGGGTCGACGGCATCGGCGCCACCTTCGACGCCACGTGGCGCTCGCTGCTCTGCTCGCACGACGACTGGATCCGCACCACGCAGCCGCGCCACCGCACGGGCGTCACCGCGTTCCTCGAGCGCATGCGCGCGCGGAGCCCGGACGACCTCGTCGTGCAGGTGTACGAGGGGCTCTACGTCGTCGGCGCGGAGGAGTTCGTGCAGGAGGGCGAACTCGTCGACGGCGTGCACCCCGAGCACCCGAACGACCCGCCGGTCGTCATGCGCGAGGAGAACGTCTTCTTCCGGCTCTCCCGCTACCGCGACGCGCTGGACCAGCTCATCCGCTCCGGCGCCCTGCAGGTGGAGCCGGCGATCCGCCGCAACGAGATGCTGCGGCTCCTCGAGGGCGGGCTGCACGACATCTCCATCAGCCGCCCGCGCATCCCGTGGGGCATCCCGTTCCCCGGCCGGCCCGGTGACACGGTCTACGTCTGGTACGACGCGCTGCTCAACTACCTCACCGCCGTCGGCGTCGACGCGTGGGAGGCGCACCCGGCGGACGTGCACGTCATCGGCAAGGGGATCTCGCGCTTCCACTGCCTCATCTGGCCCGCCATGCTGCTCTCGGCCGGGCTGCCGCTCCCGCGGCGCGTGCAGGTGCACGGGTACGTGCAGTGGGACGGGGCGAAGATGTCCAAGTCGGCGGGCACCGCCGTGAGCGTCGCCGAGGCGCGCGACCGGCACGGTGCCGACGCGTTGCGCTACTACCTCATGCGCGACATCGGCCTCGAGAACGACGGCGACTTCACGTGGGAGCGCTTCGACGCGCGCTACACCGCCGACCTCGCCGACGGCCTCGGGAACCTGGCGAGCCGCTCGCTCGCGATGCTGGAGAAGTACCGCGGCGGCGTCGTGCCGGCCGCGCCGCCGACGACCGCGCTCGACGACGACGGGCGCGCGGCGCTCGACGCCTATGCCGCGGCGATGGACGCGTTCGACCCCAAGGGCGCATGCGAGGCGGCCTGGCGGCACGTGACGGCGGCCAACCAGTACATCGTGCAGGTGGCCCCCTGGACGCTCGCGAAGCAGGGCGACGCTCCCGCGCTCGATGCGGCGCTCGCCGCGCTCGCCCGCTGCCTGCACCGGCTTGCGCTCATGAGCGCGCCGGTGATGCCGGCCCGGGCCGAGCTGCTCTGGCAGGCGCTTGGCCGCCCCGGCCCGCTCGACGCCGTGCGATGGGACGCGGAGCGCGGCGCGGAGCTGGCGGGGGCCCGCACGACGAAGCCGCCGGTCCTCTTCCCGAAGCCGGCGGCCTGAGTCGTTCGTCGGTGGTCGTCGCGCGGATCAGCCGCGCGGCGGCACCGGCGGCTGCGGCCCGGGCGTGCAGCCGGGCGCGGGCGGGGGCGGCAGGAACGGCGTCGCCGCGCGGAACGCCTCGACCGCCTGGCGGATCCGCTCCTGCGCGTCACGCGCGGACGCCAGGATGTCGCGCACCTGCTCCGGCGTCGCGCCCGCGCGGCGCGCCGAGTCCGCGCGCTGCATCGCCTGGCGCACCAGCTCGTGGTCGGCGCGCGTCGCCGCCATCAGCTGCTGCTGCGCCGCGCGCAGCCGCTGCGCCTGCTCGGGCGCGAGCCGCGGCGGCGCGGACGGCGGCATGCACCCGGCCGGCGGCTGCGGCCGCAGCCGCGCACGCTGTTCGGGCGTCAGCACCCCCTCGATCGCCACCTGCAACGCCTGACGCGCGGCACGGATCCGCTCGCGCGCCGCGCGCGACCCCTCCAGCACCGCCTGCACCTCGGCGCGCGGCCGCCCCGCGCGCACGAGCGCCATCGCGTCCGCATCGGCCTTGCGCACCGCCTCCAGGTCCGCCGCGTTCGCCTGCTCGAACGTGGCCACCAGCGCATCGATCCGGGCGCGCTGCTCCGCCGTGAGCGCGAGGTCCGGCGGGAGCGGTGCGAGCGGCGCCTTGGCGCTCGCGGTGGCGTCGTAGCCCTGCGAGGCCATCACGGCCATCGCGTCCGTGTCGTCGGCCGTGGGCGTGGCCGCGTCACCGGCGCACGCCGCGGTCAGGAGCGCGAGCGCGGCGACGAGGCGGCGCTGATGAAGGCGAAGCAGCATGGGACGTCTCCGCTGGGGGATGGTGAAGGCTGACCGAGGGGAGACGACGGGGGGCGCGGCGCGTTAACCCGGGCCCCGGCCGCCGGCCCGGTGCTCGGCGCGCTGGTACGCCAGGAACCGATGCAGGGCCCGGAGCGCCTCGGGGTCGCTCGTGCGGACGCGGAGCGCGGCGCCGCGCGGCAGCTCCTGCCGCTCGTAGCGGAGGCGCGCGCGCCGGGCCGCGAGCACGTCCACGCCCGGCACGGCCTCCGCATGCACCAGGCCGGGCAGCGTGAAGTCTCCCGCGGCGAAGCGCATCGCAATCTCGGCGAAGTGCGCGCGGATGCCGGCGACGCCGGCCGAGTCACCGGGCGCCGCCTCGAGCGCGATGCGCCCGCCGTCGGGCAGGTCGTCGAAGGTGTGGGTCGCGGTCCGCTGGTCGACGCCCATCACCGGCGTGCCCCGGGCCTCGAGCGCGTGGAACGCCGAGTCGCCGTGCACGTGCCCCGCCGCGTGCCCGTGCCCCTGCGCCGCGAGGGACGTGGCCCCGCACGCGAGCGTGGCGAGCAGGCCGGCCACGCACCGGGCCCGCCCGACGCCGGTCAGAACTTCACCGTCGGCGCCTGCTGCGCCGCCTTGTCGGCCTCGAAGTACGGCCGCGGCTCCTTCATCCCGAACACCATCGCCGTCAGGTTCGTGGGGAAGGCGCGGATCGTCTTGTTGAAGTCGCCCACGGCGGCGTTGTAGTCCTGCCGCGCCACCGCGATCCGGTTCTCCGTGCCCTCGAGCTGGCTCTGCAGGTCGCGGAAGCTCTGGTCGCTCTTGAGCTGCGGGTAGTTCTCGACGATCGCGAGCAGGCGGCCGAGGTCGCCGGTGACCTGCGCGTTGGCCGCGGCCATCTGCGCGAGGTCCTTCGACTGCACCGCGCCCGACAGCTTGGCGCGGGACTCGGCGATCGAGACGAAGATCGTGCTCTCCTGCTTCGCCACGCCCTTCACCGTGTTCACGAGGTTGGGGATCAGGTCGGCGCGGCGCTGGAGCTGCGTCTCGATCTGGCCCTTCGCCTGGTTCACCTGCTCGTCGAGGCGCTGGATGTCGTTGTAGCCGCAGCCCGTGCCCAGGGCGACGGCGGCCGCGAACAGCGCGGAACGGATGCCGGTCCTCATCATGCGTCTCCGGGGTGATGTCCATCGATGAACGCGGCCGCCGCCTCCACGGCCGCGAGGTACCGCTCGAACGCCTCCGCGCCGAAGGCGCGGGACGCGGGGTCGCGCGCGGCGCGCGCGGCGAGCACCGCCTCCGCGTCGAACGGCACGCGGGCGGCGGCGCGGGCGATGACCGCCTCGGCGGCGGGCGGCACCGCCTCGCCGACGTGCTGCAGGAGCAGCCGCAGCACGGCGAGGAGCGGGCCGCCCGTCGCGGCGGCGAGGCGCGCCAGCGCCTCGGGATCGGCGGCATGCGCGACGTAGCCCCGGCGCAGCTGCAGCACCGCGACCCGCAGCTCGCGCTCGAGCGCGCGGCGCACGTCGGCGCGCGCGGGCGCGTGGCCCTCCACGGGGTCGGGGCCGCGCAGCACCACGCGCGCCAGGTGCATGTCCGCGAGTTCGAGCGGGAAGCTGTCCTCGGCGGTGCGCCACTCGGCGCGCGTCGCGAGGATCGGCGGCGACCCGTGCGCCGCCCGCCACTGCGAGAGCGGGCCCGCGAGCGCGCGCAGCGTCGCGGGCGGCAGCGCCTCGACCACGAGCAGCAGGTTGATGTCCGAGTGCGCGGCGTGCCAGTCGCCCCGGGCGGCCGAGCCGTAGAGCACCGCGCTCGCGCCCTGCACGCCGGCCGCCTCGATCGCCGAGAGCAGGCGGTCGGTCGCCTCGCGCACCGCCGCCGGCACCGTCGCCGTGGTCATCAGAAGTCCCCTCCCGAGCCGCCGCCGCTGAACCCGCCCCCACCGCCGAACCCGCCGAACCCGCCGCCGCCACCGCCCCCCACCGACCAGCCGCCGCCCCCGCCGAACCCGCCGCCCCACGTCGGGCCGATCACGAGCCCGCCCCGGCGACGGCGGGTCGTCGCCATCGGCGGCCCGCCCCCGCGGCCGGACGAGGCGGCGACCAGGAGCGCGAGCAGGACGATGGCGACGAACAGCAGCACGACCCAGCGCGGCGGCGCGTCACCGGCGCCCGCGCCCGCGCGCCGCGTGCCATCCGGGTTGAGCTCGGCCTCGATCAGCCGCGCGAGGAGGTCGACGCCGGTCGCCACGCCGCCCGCGTAGTCGCCTGCGGCGAGCTGCGGCCGCATCGCGTCGCGCACGCGCGACGCGCGCGCGTCGGTGACGATCCCCTCCAGCCCCTGCCCCACCTCGATGCGGAGCCGCCCGCGCCCGCCGCTCGCCGCCGACTTCGGCACCACCAGGAGCACCAGCCCGGCGTTCCGCGTCGCGTCGCCGACGCCCGCCTTCGCGCCGACGCCCCACGCGCGCCCGATCGCGAGCGCCACCTGCTCCGGCTCGTAGTCGCCGAGCGTCGGCAGCGTGACGACAGCGACCTCCGCGCCGGTGCTGTCGCGCAGCCGCCCGAGCCGGGACTCGAGCGCGTCGGCCGAGGCGCCCAGCACGCTCGCGACGTCGGTGACGAAGCCGGCCGGCCGCGCGGGGAAGAGGCGCGTGAGCGCGTCCTGCGCCGCCGCCGGCACCGGCAGGAGCGCGAGCAGCAGGGCGAGCCCGAGTTGAAGGGCCCCTCGCGCCCCGGTAGCTTTGCGGCGTGCCGCGGTCACCGGCAGTCCTCCTCCTCGCGTTGCTCGCCCTCGCCTGCGATCCGTCCCGCGACGTCACCGTGCGGGTCGCCCTGCCCGACGCCGCGGAGCGCGTGCTGCCGGCGCCGGGCATCGCGGTCGTCGCCCTGCCGTACGATCGCGACAGCCTCATCCGCCGCCTCGAGGCCGCGGCCACCACGCCGCGCCCGGCCACCGCCGTCGCCGACTCGCTCTTCGCCGCGTTCCGCACGCCGTTCGCCTCGGTCGCACGCGTTTCCTACGAGGTGCGCGCGCTGGAGGATTCGGCGCGCGCCTCCGCCGATGCGGCACTTGCGCAGCGCCTCGCCGCGGCGCGCGCGCGACTCGCGGCGGCGCAGGCCGCGCTCGCCACCGCGCGCACGCGGCTCGCCGGCGCCGATTCCCTCCGGGCCGCGCTGCGGCGGTGGGAAGATATCACCTACAAGGGGTGGGACAGCCTCGTGAAGCAGGCGGCCGGCCGGTACACCGCCGTGACCGACACCACCGATGCCACGGGCGTCGCGCGACTGCACCTGCTCCCCGGCCGGTGGTGGCTGTACGCCCGGAGCTTCGACGCCGCCGACCCGAATCGCGAGTGGTACTGGAACGTGCCGCTCCCCGCGCAGGGCGACACCGTCGTGCTCGATCCGTCGTCGGGCGCCCGCCGCCCGCGCTACTGACCCGTCACCGCCGAGAACGATGCGCGCCCTCGCCCCCCTCGTCGCCGCCGCGCTCGCCGCGGCCCCGCTCGCCGCGCAGGCGGCGCCCGGCACCATCGCGCAGCGCACGAAGGGGAGCGCGACCGCGCCGGTGACGGTCTACGAGATGTCGGACTTCCAGTGCCCGTACTGCCGCCGCTTCGCGCTGGAGACGTTCCCGGCGCTGGAGTCGGAGTACGTCCGCGCCGGCAAGGTGCGCTGGGTGTTCGTGAACCTCCCGCTGACGCAGATCCATCCGAACGCCGCCCCGGCCGCGATCCTCGCCGTCTGCGCCGCGCAGCAGCGCCGCTTCTGGCCCGTGCACGACGTGCTCTTCCGCACCCAGGCGACCTGGGCGCCGCTCAAGGACCCGGCCGCGTTCTTCCGCTCGCTCGCGGACTCGGCGCAGCTCGACCGGTCGGCGCTCGACGCGTGCATGACCAAGGGGGAGGCGGAGGCGGAGGTGCGCGCGGACGCGGAGGGCGCCGCGCGCGCCGGCGCGCGCGGCACGCCGAGCTTCTACATCGAGGGGCTGTTCGCGCCGGGCGCGGTGCCGCTCGAGGCGTTCCGGCAGGTGCTCGACTCCATCGGCGCCGCGAAGGCCGCCGCGCGGAAGTAGCGGCGCTCAGCGCAGCGCGATCAGCACGTCGTAGAGCGCGTGCGCCCACGCGGTGATGCCGAAGCCGCGCACGAGGTAGAGCGCGCTGAAGAGCACGCCGGCAATCGCGCGGAAGGTGAAGCTGCCGACCTCGAGCCGGTCGCCGAGCGGGCCGACGTAGTGGAACGCCGAGAAGATCACGGCGCCGAGCACCGTCGCCACCACGCCCGCCACGGCCGGCGGCCAGCGGAACAGGGCCCGCGCGGCCCACGCCAGCGCCCCCACCAGCAGCACCCGGAACAGCAGCTCCTCGTACAGCCCGGCCCCGAGCGACACCATCAGCTGCGTCGGCAGGTCCAGCGTCGCGACGCCGCCGCCGCCGGCGAGCATCGTCGCGAGCGGGAGGCCGCCCAGCAGTCGCGCCGTCAGCCAGCCGGCCACGACGCCGAGCAGCAGCGCGTGCACCAGCGACTCGGCGAGCATGAGCAGGAAGACGCGCGCCTCGAGGCGCCAGCCGCTGGCGCGCAGGTCGCGCACCACCAGCACGCCGCCGCCGCCGAGCAGCAGCAGCGCGAAGACGCGCAGGCCGCGCTCGCCGCCGAGGCCGAGGAAGAGCGACTTGAGGAGGACGTCCGCGCCGTTGCGGATCCCCTCGCCGCCGGGGCCGCCGAGCGCCGCGGCCAGCGCCTCGTAGGCGAGCAGCAGCGGCAGCGCGAAGAGGAGCGAGTAGCGCGGGGCGCGCGAGGCCCGGCCGTACGCCTCGAGCCGCGACACGCCGCCGGGGGCTACGGCTGGGGCGACGGCGCGGGCTGCGGCAGGGCGGGCGCGGCGGTGGGGCCGACGGGCACCTGCGGCGGCGGGTTGCCGCCCACCACCACGCCGTCGTAGGTGACGCTCCGCGGCGCCAGCACGCCGAGCGTCAGGCCCGTGGCCACGATGTCCCAGAAGCGGAGCCGCGACCGGATGCGCAGCTCGCGCACCTCCCCACCGCCCACGAGCTGCGCCGCGAGCGCCTGGTCGAGCTTCGGCTGGCTCAGCGTGAACAGCCCCCAGAACGCATGCACCGCCTTGCCGCCCACGGCGAAGCGCACGCCCTCCACCGCCGGCTGGCCGGGCGTCACCGGCGCCGCCGCGGACATCTGCGCGGGGATGCCGAGCTTCGTCGCGTCGAACGTCTGCGCGCAGCCGGACGCGAGCAGGGCCAGCGCCGGGAGCGCGGCGCGCGCGGCGCGCGTCACAGCCCGGGGAGCTTGATCAGGTAGTGCGCGCCCGCCGAGAGGATCGCGTCGCTCACGCGCGTGTCGAGGCGCGGGAAGTCGACCGCGGCGTGGAGGCCGAAGCCGTTGAGGAAGTTGAGCTCCACGCCGCCGCTCACGCCGAACGATCCGCCCCACGACCACGCCTGCTGGCCGGGCTGCGTCGCGAGCGGCGCGCGCACGCCGCGCAGC
The DNA here is from genome assembly GCA_033764615.1 of Gemmatimonadales bacterium. GTDB lineage: Bacteria > Gemmatimonadota > Gemmatimonadetes > Gemmatimonadales > GWC2-71-9 > JANRIU01. The sequence goes on from JANRIU010000094.1 coordinate 8,039, forward strand.
TCGAGCCGCGGCGCCACCCACGGGCGCACGGCGACGACGGCGCCGGGGATGGTGTAGCCGATGCCGAGGCCGATCGGCACGCGCACCCGGTCGGTCGAGGCGATGAACGCCGCGACGCCGGGCCCCGCGCGGATCTCGTCGGCCTGCTGGAACGCGGCGCCGACCTGGAACGTCGCCGAGAACGGCACCAGGGGCCCGCCGAAGAAGCGGTAGTTGGCGGTGGCGCCCGCGCTGAACGAGCCGTCCCCGGTGACCAGGTTGCCGAGCCGCTGGCTCGCCGGGTCCCAGTAGGCGAGCGTCGCCGTGACGCCCAGGCGCCCGAGGCCGAGCCGCCCGCTCGCGGCGACCGCCTGGCCGCCACCCGCGTCGGTCAGCGGCTTCGCGAACGAGGCGTACAGGCCGAGCCCGCGCGGCACGCCGGAGTTGTAGACCGGGATGCCGGGGTTCTGCGCCACGAGCGGCGCGGCCGTCGCGATGCCCAGCACCGCCCACGCGGCAGCCCAGCGGCGCGCCGTCACCGGATGAACGCGACGCCGAACGCCACGCCCTGGATGTCGCCGAGGCCCGCGCTCACGCGCAGGTCGAGGCGCTCGTTGAGGCGCACGTCGGCGCCGAAGCCGAGCGAGAAGCCGACGTCGGAGTTGCCGGACTGGAAGCTCAGCCCCATGACGGGCTGCACGTACGGCACGATCGACACCGTCGAGTTCTCCACGAGGAAGCGCCGGCCGAGCGAAAGGCCGACGGGCACGAAGAAGGTGGTGACGCCGTTCGAGCCGCCGGTCAGGAACGCGGCACCGGCGGTGATGGCGCCGTCGAGCGGGAAGCGCTGGTCGGCGGTGACGACGCGGGCCCGGCCGTCGACGCCCGCCATCGCGCGCGTGCCGAGGCCCGTACCGCTGAAGCGCGCGAAGCCGCCGCGCAGCGACAGGTCGAACTGGCGGTAGCCGAAGCCGTAGCCCCCCTCCGCCGCGACGGAGAAGCCGCTCGGAAACGACAGCGCGCCCGAGACCTCGTGGGTCCCGAACGCGCGGTACGGCGCCTTGAAGACCGGCGTCTGGAGGGTCTGCGCCGCGGCGGGGGCAGCGAGGCCGAGGGCGAGCAGCGCGGCCAGCGCGCCGGCCCTCATGCCGCGGTCACCTGCTCGGCGAGGACGCGCACCTTGTCGTCCACCACCTGGAGGAAGCCGCCTGCCACGGCGAACCGCCGCTCCCCCGCGGCCGTGCGCACCGTGAGCGTGCCCGTGCCGAGGAGCGTCGTGTACGGCGCGTGGCGCGGGAGGATGCCGACCATCCCCGAGGCCGCCGGGGCGACGACCGCGGTCGCCTCCCCGTCGAACACCGCCGCCGCAGGCGAGATCACCGAGACGTGCATGCTACTTCGACTCGGTCTCGCGGTACGCCTTCTCGACGTCCTCGATCGAGCCCTTCATGTAGAAGCACTGCTCCGGGTAGTGGTCGTACGCGCCCGTGAGGATCGCCTCGACCGAGGCGACCGTCTCGTCGAGCTTGACGTACTTGCCCTCGAGGCCCGTGAACTGCTGCGCCACGAAGAACGGCTGCGACATGAACCGCTGCAGCCGCCGCGCGCGCGCGACGACGCGCTTGTCCTCCTCGGAGAGCTCGTCCATGCCGAGGATCGCGATGATGTCCTGCAGCGCCTTGAAGCGCTGCAGCGTCTGCTGCAGGCCGATCGCCGCCTGGTAGTGGCGGTCGCCGATGTACTGCGCGGCGAGGATGCGGCTCGTCGACTCGAGCGGGTCGACCGCGGGGTAGATCCCCATCTCGGAGATCGGGCGCGAGAGCACGACCGTCGCGTCGAGGTGCGCGAACGCCGTCGCCGGCGCGGGGTCGGTCAGGTCGTCGGCGGGCACGTAGATCGCCTGCACCGACGTGATCGAGCCCTTGTTCGTCGACGTGATGCGCTCCTGCAGGTCGCCCATCTCCGTCGCGAGCGTCGGCTGGTAGCCCACGGCGCTCGGCATGCGGCCGAGCAGCGCGGAGACCTCGGAGCCCGCCTGCGTGAAGCGGAAGATGTTGTCGACGAAGAGGAGCACGTCCTGGCCCTCGACGTCGCGGAAGTACTCGGCGATCGTCAGGCCCGAGAGGCCGACGCGCAGGCGCGCGCCCGGCGGCTCGTTCATCTGGCCGTACACGAGCGCCACCGAGTCGAGGATCCCCGCCTCCTGGAACTCCAGGTAGAGGTCCGTGCCCTCGCGCGTCCGCTCGCCCACGCCGCAGAAGACCGACCGGCCGCCGTGGCCCTTCTGCACGTTGTTGATGAGCTCCTGGATGACGACCGTCTTGCCGACGCCGGCGCCGCCGAAGAGGCCGATCTTGCCGCCCTTCACGAACGGCGCGATCAGGTCGATGACCTTGATGCCCGTCTCGAAGACCTCGGTCTTGGGCTCGAGGTCGACGAACTTCGGCGTCTCGCGGTGGATCGTCCAGCGCTGCGCGTCGGCCGGGATCGGCGCGCCGCCGTCCACCGGCTCGCCCAGCACGTTCAGGATGCGGCCGAGCGGCGTGTTGCCGACGGGCACCGAGATCGCGGAGCCGGTGTCGAGCGCCTCCATGCCGCGCGTCACGCCGTCCGTGCTGGACATGGCGACGGCGCGCACCTGGTTCTGGCCGATGTGCTGCTGCACCTCGGCGACGAGCCGCACCGGGAACTCGCCCCCGGACGACTCGATCAGCAGCGCGTTGTAGATCTCCGGCAGGTGGTCCGGCTCGAACTCGACGTCGAGCACGGGCCCGATCACCTGGATGATGCGGCCGGCGTTGCGGGTGGTGGCGGTGGTGGTCATCTCGTGTGGTTCCCCTGGTCCCAGTGCTCTGGCGGCGTGGTGGTCGCGCGGTGGGGCGGACGGGCGGCGCGCCTCCGGCGCGCATCGCCCGCCCGCCGCCCGGCTACCCCAGCGCCGCGGCCCCGCCGACGACCTCGGCGATCTCCTGCGTGATCGCCGCCTGCCGGCCCTTGTTGTACGTCCGCTTCACCAGCTCGAACAGCTCGCCCGCGTTGTCCGTGGCGCTCTTCATCGCCGTGCGGCGCGCGCTCTGCTCGCCCGCCGCCGTCTCGCAGAGGCCCCGGTACACCATGTTCCGCACGTACAGCGGCAGCAGCGCGCCCAGGATCGCCGGCGCGTCCGGCTCCAGCAGGTAATCCTTGCGCGGGCCCGAGGCCGCGGCAGCCGGCGTCTCCACGGGCAGCACCCGGGTCGTCGTCGGCGGCGCGGAGAGCGCGCTCCGGTAGTGCGCATGCACGAAGTCCACCGACGCCAGCTCGCCGCGCTCGAACGCGGGCAGGAACGGCGCGATGATCGAGGTCGCGTGCTCGGGCGTCGGCTTGTCGCCGACGTCGAGGCGCTCCGAGGCCATGGGGCGGCCCTGGTACTTGAAGAAGCCGATCCCCTTGCGGCCGATGCCGTGCAGCTCCACCTGGTAGCCCGCCGCCTCCAGCTCCTCCACGCGCCGCCGCGCCTCCTTGATGAGGTTCGCGTTGAACGCGCCGCAGAGGCCGCGGTTGGACGTGGCGAGGAGCACCACCGCGCGCCGCGGGCCGCCCTTCGCCGGCGGCGCCGGCGTGCGCAGCAGCGGGAACGCCTCGGCGAGCTCGGGCGTGACGAGGTCCGCGATCACGCCGCGAAGCGCCTCGGCGTACGGCTTCGCCGCCGCCACGCGGTCGAGCGCCTTCTTCAGGCGGCTCGCCGCGACCAGCTCCATCGTCTTGGTGATCTTCTTCGTGTTGGCGATGGACTTCATCCGCCGCCGCAGCTCGCGGCTCTGGTTGGCCATCGCCTAGGCCCGGAAGACCTGCTTGAACGCCGCCACCGCCGCCTTGAGGCCCTCGGTGTTCTCCGCGTCGAGCGCCTTCCTCGTGCGGATCCCCTCGAGCACCGCCCCGTGCGACACCTGCAGGAACTGCAGGAACTCCGCCTCGAAGCGGCGGATCGCCGCGACCGGCACGTCGTCCGCGTGGCCGTTCGTCACCGCCCAGATGATCGCGATCTGCTGCTCGACCGCCATCGGCTGGTACTGCGGCTGCTTCAGCGCCTCCACCAGGCGCGCGCCGCGCGCGAGCTGCGCCTGCGTCGCCGCGTCGAGGTCGGAGCCGAACTGCGCGAACGCCTCCAGGTTGCGGTACTGCGCCAGCGAGAGGCGCAGCGTGCCCGCCACCTGCTTCATCGCCTTGATCTGCGCCGAGCCGCCGACGCGGCTCACCGAGATGCCGACATCGATCGCCGGACGCACGTTCGCGTAGAACAGGTCGCCCGTGAGGAAGATCTGCCCGTCCGTGATCGAGATCACGTTCGTCGGGATGTACGCGGAGACGTCGCCCGCCTGCGTCTCGATGATCGGCAGCGCCGTCAGCGAGCCGCCCGGCACCTTGATGCGCGGGTCGAGCAGCGCCTTCGCCGGGTCCTTCGAGATCTTCGCCGCGCGCTCGAGCAGGCGGCTGTGGATGTAGAACACGTCGCCCGGGTACGCCTCGCGGCCCGGCGGGCGGCGCAGGATCAGCGACATCTGGCGGTACGCCGTCGCCTGCTTCGACAGGTCGTCGTACACGCAGAGGGTCGCCTTCCCCTCCTCGTACATGAAGTACTCGGCGATTGCCGTCCCCGCGTACGGGGCGAGGAACTGCAGCGGCGCCGGCTCCGACGCCGAGGCGACGACGACCACGGTGTAGTCGAGCGCGCCCGCCTCGCGGAGCCGCTCCACCACCGTCGCGACGGTCGAGCGCTTCTGCCCGATCGCCACGTACACGCAGACGACGCCGGTGCCCTTCTGGTTGATGATCGTGTCGATCGCGATCGCCGTCTTGCCCGTGCCGCGGTCGCCGATGATGAGCTCGCGCTGCCCGCGGCCGATCGGCACCATCGCGTCGATCGCCTTCAGGCCGGTCTGCAACGGCTCGTTCACCGGCTGGCGGACGATGATGCCCGGGGCGATCATCTCCACCTGCCGCATCGACGTCGCCGCGATCGGGCCCTTGCCGTCCACCGGCTCGCCCAGCGCGTTCACCACCCGGCCGAGCATCGCCGGCCCCGACGGCACCACCAGCAGCTTCCCCGTGCGCCGGACCTCGTCGCCTTCCTTCAGCTTGAGGTAGTCGCCCATGATGGCGGCGCCGACGTTGTCCGCCTCGAGGTTCAGCACCAGGCCGGTGACCGTCTCGCCGGTCTCCTGCGCCGTGAACTCGAGCATCTCGCCGGCCACCGCGCTCGTCAGCCCGTAGATGCGCGCGATCCCGTCGCGCACCTCGAGGACCGTGCCGACCTCGGCGACGTCCGCCGCCGTCAGGTCCGCCGCGGCGATCTCGCGCAGCAGGACGTCCTTGAGTTCACCGGGGCGGAGCGTCGTGTCAGTGGCCATGGCGCGGCATACCTGGGGGCCGAGGGTCGGGGTCGGAGGCGAGGGCCTAGTCTACCAGACAGGCCCGTTTCGGGAACAGCTCGTGAATATAGTCACAAGCCGGTCGCGACGGCAGGGGCTGGCTCCTCGGATCGGCCAGCGGGCCGGACGGGCAGCGCCCAGCGGGCCTCCGCCCCGCCTGCCCCCTCGCCCTCCTCCTCACACCCGACTCCGCCCCCGCCCCCGCCGGAACCGGTCCAGCACGCCGATCGGGCCGATCCCCGCCAGCTCCCCGGGCTCGACCCCGCTGATGCGGAGCGCGGTCTGCCGGAAGTGGTGCGCGCTCGCGAAGCCGAAGAGGCGGACGGCGTCGGTCGCCTGCAGGCCGGGCGATCGCAGCACGTCGGCCGCGGTGGCGATGCGGGCGAGGTCCACCACGCGCTTCAGGTTCGGCGCCCCGCCGGCCGCGAAGGCGCGCGAGAGATGCCCACGGCTCACCCCGAGCCGCTCAGCGAGCTCGGCGGAGCGGAGCGGCGTGGCGACCTCGCGCACGACGATCGCCCAGGCCGCCGCCTGCAGCGGCGAGACGAGGCCCAGCAGCGCCGGCGCGGCACCGAGCAGCGCGACGCGGCGAGCGGTCCCGCCCAGCGCCTCCAGCCGCACGGCGAGCACCGCGTCATCGACGCCCTCGACCACGAGCGCCATCGGCACCTCCCGGCAGCGCAGCGCCAGCTGGCCGTCGTCCGGCCGGAACGGGTGGAAGGCCACGAGCGGAACGGCGGGGAAGTCGCGCGCGAACGCCGCGCACGGGTCGAGGCGCGCGGCATCGGGCGTGACGAGCACCGCCTCCAGCAGCCGGGTGCGGGCCGCCGCGACGAGCCGCTCGGCGGTCGCCACGCGCACGAGCCGCACCCCGGCCGGCCGGAGTGCGCGCCGGGCCGCCGCCAGCGCGCCCTTGTCGAGCCACGCGGCGACGAGCGGCATCGCTCAGCCCGCGCGCGCCTCGGGCTCGCGCCGGCGCCCGGGGCCGGCCGCGGTCAGCGTGCGCACCATCTCCGCCGCGCGCCGCAGCACCCCGCGCGCGTTGTCGTACGAGAGCTGCCCCGCCGCCGCGTCGAACGGCAGCCACGCGCAGTCGGTGATCCCCTCGGCCGCCTGCGGGCACGCCGCGGCGTCGGCCGTCTCGAACAGGAAGAAGTGGCAGAACTTGTGGATGTGCCGGCCGCGGAAGCGGAAGTGCCAGTCGATGAGCCGGATCGGTCCGTGCAGCGCCAGCGCACCCAGGCCGGTCTCCTCGTGGGTCTCGCGCCGTGCCGCTTCCGCCGGCGTCTCGTCCCCTTCGAGGTGGCCCTTGGGGAAGCCCCAGTTGCCGTACGCGTCCCGGATCAGCAGCACGAGCACGCCGGCCGTCGCGTCGCGGCGGAACACCACGCCGCCCGCGCTCACCTCCACCTCGGGGGGTCGCCGGGGCGCCATCAGAACAGGGAGAGCTTGAGGTAGCGCTTCGGGTTCGCCTGGATGTCGGCGATCAGCGCCCGCACCGCCTGCATCGTGAGCGTCGCCTCGCGGTACAGCGTCGAGTCGGTCGCGAGCATCCCGAGCGTCCCCTGCCCGCGGTCGATGCGCTGCAGCAGCTGGTCGGCCGTCTGCACGACGCGCACCAGGCTCGCCTCGTTCTCGCGCGCGCGGGCCACCACCGAGCGGAGGTCGGCGGCGGCCTGGCGGATGTCGGAGCTCGCCGCGGCCGCGTTGCGCGAGAGCGTGTCCAGCTCGCCGCGCGCCGTCGCCGAGTCGAGCCGCGTCGCCACCTTCTGCAGGATCGTGGTGGTGCCGTGCAGCTCGTTCCCCACCGAGTCGTACCGCTCCACCTGCGAGGCGGCGAAGCGCTGCAGCCGGTCGGCGACGCGCGCGAGGTCCCGCACGGACGTCTTGAAGTTGGTGACGGCCTGCTTGTCGAGCGCCTCGTTGATCGCACCGGTCGCCTGCGAGACGTCGCCCGCGATGCGGCTCGCCTGCGCCGTGAGCTGGCCGATGTCGGGGAGCGTGGCGCCGGGCCAGGCGTCCCGCCCCGCGTCGCGCGCGGCGAGCAGCGCCGAGCGCACCGCCGGGTCGTCGGGCAGCGGCTCGAGCGGCACGATCGTCGCCTCCCACTCGCCGAAGAGCGACTTCGCCGCCGCGATCACCGCGGGCTGGCGCGGCAGCATGGAGTCGCTGTCGAGCAGGAGCACCGTCTCCACCCACTCGCGCCGGCCGAGGCGGATCGCCTCCACCTTGCCGACGCGCACGCCGCGGAGCGTGACCGGCGCCCCCGCATTGAGCCCGCCCACCTCCTTGAAGCGCGCCACGTGGCGCGACGCGCCGCCGCGCAGGTCGGCCTGGCCGAGCCAGAGCGCGCCCGCCGCCGTGACGGCGATCGCCACGAGCACCGTCAGCCCGACGAGCAGCTCGTTGCGCCCCTTCACGCCGCCCCGCCCGCCGCGGCCGCCTCGGCGCGCTCGCGCGCGGCGGCCTCCGCCTCGTCCTCGCCCGGCAGCCCCGCGATGAAGCGGTGCACCACCGGGTCGTCGCTCGCGCGCAGCTCGGCCACGGTGCCCGCCTGGCGGATGCGCCCGCGGTAGAGCATCGCCATCCGGTCGCCCACGCGCTCGGCGCTGCGCATGTCGTGCGTGACGATCACGCCCGTGTGGCCGAGGTCGCGCGTCTTCACCATCAGTTCGTCCATGACGGCGGTCGTCACCGGGTCGAGGCCGGAGGTCGGCTCGTCGTACAGGATGTACTTCGGCCGGAGCGCGATGGCGCGCGCGATGCCGACGCGCTTGCGCATGCCGCCCGACAGCTCGGCGGGGTACCGCTCCTCCGTGCCCGGCAGGTTCACGAGCGCGAGCGCCTCGGCGATCCGGGCGCGCTGCGCCTCGCCCGTCACGCCCTTCCGCTCGAGGCCGAGCGCCAGGTTCTCGCGCACGGTCATGGAGTCGAACAGCGCGGCGAACTGGAAGACGTAGCCGATCGTGCCGCGCAGCGCGACGAGCCCCGCGGGGTCGAGCGCGGCCACCTCCGCCCCGTCCACCTCCACGGCCCCCGCGTCGGCGGTGAAGAGGCCGACGATCAGCTTGAGCAGCACCGACTTGCCGGCGCCCGACTGGCCGATGATGACGGTGTTCTGCCCCTCCGGCACGTCGAGCGACACCCCGTCGAGCACGCGCTTCGACCCGAACGCCTTGTGCACGTCGCGCAGCGCGATCACAGCAGCACCACGGCCCAGAAGGCGTCGAGCATGAGGATCGCCTCGCAGCCGAGCACGACGGCGCGCGTCGCGGCGGCGCCGACGCCCTGCGCGCCGCCGCCGCTCGCGAGGCCCTGCAGCGAGCCCATCAGGGCGACGGCGAAGCCGAACGACGCCGACTTGAGCAGGCCGAACCAGATGTCCTTGAACTCGTAGAAGAGGAGGAGCCCCTTCTTGAACTGCAGCGCCGTCAGGTCCAGGATGCCGATCGCCGCGACCCAGCCCGAGCAGATGCCGATCGCCATCGCGAACGCCGTGACGACCGGGAACATGAGCGTCGCGGCGAGCACGCGCGGGACGACGAGGTAGGCGTTGGCGTCGTACGCGAGCGTCTCGAGCGCGTCGACCTGCTCCGTGACGCGCATGGTGCCGAGCTCGGCCGCGATGTTGGCGCCGACGCGGCCGGCGAGCGCCATGCCCGTCAGCACCGGCGCCAGTTCCATGGTGACGGTCTTGCCGACGAGCGCGCCGACCAGGTAGAGCGGGACGGCGCCGGTGAAGATGTAGTTCGAGAGCAGGGCGAGGACGATGCCGGTGAAGACCGCGATGAAGATCGCGATCGGCACCGAGTCGACGCCGAGGCGCCGCATCTGCTGCGCGAGGTGCGGGGCCCACGTGCGCACATCGCCGAGGGCGCGGAGGGCGGTCAGCGCGCCGCGGCCGACCCCCGCGACGAACCCGCCCCCCGCGCCGCGAGCGAGGGCAAGTTCTTGCATGTCTTGAACTTAGGGTTATGCCGCGAAACTCGCCAGCGCGCGCCCGGCCGATCCCTCCCGCAGGCGCTTGAGCGCGCGGTCGCGCAGCTGCCGCACGCGCTCGCGCGTGACCCCGAGCATGCCGCCGATCTCCTCCAGCGTGTGCTCCCGCCCGCCGTCCAGGCCGAAGTACAGGCGCAGCACCTTCGCGTCGCGCGGGGCGAGCGTGCGGAGCGCCTTGTCGACCTCCTCCACGAGGAACTTCTCCATCGCCTGCGCCTCGGCGTCCGCGGTGTCGTCGGCGAGGAAGCGGTCGATGAGCGAGCGGTCGCCGTCCGGGTCGAGCGGGGCGTCGAGGCGCACGTCGGCGGTGTTGAGCGCCGCCAGCGCCTGCACCACGTCGAGCGCGAGGCCCGTCTTCCCCGCGATCTCCTCCGGCGTCGGCTCGCGGCGCAGCTCCTGGCGCAGCTGCTCGGCGGTGCGGATGATGCGCGAGAGATCGGCGGTGCGGTTGAGCGGCACGCGGACCGTGCGTCCGTGCCGCGCGAGCGACGCGAGGATCGACTGGCGGATCCACCACACCGCGTACGAGATGAACTTGACGCCCTGGTCGGGATCGAACTTCCGCGCCGCCGTCATCAGGCCGATGTTCCCCTCGCCGATGAGGTCGGTGAGGGGGAGGCCGCGGTTCTGGTACTTCTTGGCGACGGAGATGACGAAGCGCAGGTTGCGCTTCACCAGCTCCTGCATCGCCTCCTCGTCGCCGGCCTGCACGCGCCGCGCGACGGCGACCTCCTGGGCCGGCGTGAGCAGCGGCGTCTGCGCCACCTCGTGGAGGTAGCGGTCGAGGATGTCGCGGTCGGAGTCGTACACGCCGAGGGAGCGCGCGCTCGGGCGCCGCCGCCGCTTCGGCGCCGCGGGCGCACCCTGCGCGAGGATCGCGTCGAGCGGCAGCTCGGGATCGATGGGGACGGATGCGTCCGCGACGGGCGCGGACGCCGGCTCGATGCGCGGCTTCTTCGGCATGCGCGAGAAGATGCGCCGCGCGCGGAGCGGCGCAAGCGACGCTTGCGCGACGACGACGACCGGCTACCACGCGCCCGCGGCGCGCGCGCGGTTCGCTTGACGCTGGCCCCGGCGCTCGGTAGGCTTGTCGCCCGCCATCGGACGACCGGCGCCGGACGCGGCAGCAGCAGCATCGCGGGGGCGTAGCTCAGATGGGAGAGCGCGTGAATGGCATTCACGAGGTCAGGGGTTCGATCCCCCTCGCCTCCATTGCGGCGCCGGTCGTGCGAGGGTGATGTGGTTGCGAAGGGCCGCCGGACGGCGGTAGATTGCGGGTCTGTCGGCGGGAATAGCTCAGTTGGTAGAGCACAACCTTGCCAAGGTTGGGGTCGCGGGTTCGAGTCCCGTTTCCCGCTCTCGCAGCCGAAGGGCGCCGGTCGCATGGCGCGTGGGGCTGGAAGGATTCCGTCGCGGGGTGGAGCAGTCTGGTAGCTCGCCGGGCTCATAACCCGGAGGTCGTGGGTTCAAATCCCACCCCCGCTATGCAGTACGGACAGGCGGTCAGGCGGACGGGCGGACTGGTTGCCGGATGGGCCGCGCCAGCGCGGACCTTCGGTCGGTTCGCCGTGTCGCCTGACCGCCTGCCCGCCTCTGGGGCGGTTAGCTCAGTTGGTTAGAGCGCCACGTTGACATCGTGGAGGTCACAAGTTCGAGTCTTGTACCGCCCATGCGGCACCCGGGAGCGGCAGCCCGGCGAAGGGCCCTTAGCTCAACTGGATAGAGCATCTGACTACGGATCAGAAGGTTGGGGGTTCGAATCCCTCAGGGCCCGTGGGAACGAGGGTGCAGGACGGGGCGTAGCGCAGTCCGGTTAGCGCGCCTGCTTCGGGAGCAGGAGGTCCCCGGTTCGAATCCGGGCGCCCCGATGGACAGCACGAACGCGGGCTCCGACACCTCGGTGTCGGGGCCCGCGTCGCATTCGGCGCCCCGCGCCTACGGTCCCTCGCCGCCGTCCTGCTGCGCGTAGCCCTCCAGCCAGCGGTACAGCGTCTTCCGGTCGACACCGAGCCACTGCGACGCGCGGGAGCGGTTGCCCTCGCAGCGCGCCAGCACGTCCAGGACGTAGAGCCGCTCGACCTCCCGCAGCGGCAGGCGGCGCTCCCCGGCCCCCCGCACCAGCCCCTGCACCGACCGCGCCTGCCGCAGACGCTCGGGCAGGTCGGCCTCGGTGATGACGGCCCCCTCCGCCAGCACGGCGGCCCGCTGCACGACCGCGCGCAGCTCCCGGACGTTGCCCGGCCAGTGGTACGCGAGCAGCAGCCCCAGCGCCTCCGGGGCGAGCGTGCGCCGCGCGCCCGGGCCGGCGTCTGGGAGGAACGCATCGACGAGGGCGGGGATGTCGTCCGGCCGCTCGCGCAGCGGCGGGAGCGCGCACGCGAGCACGTTCAGGCGCCAGAAGAGGTCCTCGCGGAAGCGCCCGGCGGCGACCTCCTGCTCGAGGTCCCGGTTGGTCGCCGCGATGACGCGCACGTCGACGGTGCGCGCCTCCGCGGCGCCGACGCGCCGCACCTCGCCGCTGTCCAGCGCCCGCAGGAGCTTGGGCTGCAGCGCGAGCGGCAGCTCGCCGATCTCGTCGAGGAAGAGGGTGCCGCCATCCGCCACCTCGAACAGGCCGGGGCGGGCGCGATCGGCGCCCGTGAAGGCGCCCCGCTCGTGGCCGAACAGCTCCGACTCGAGCAGCGGCTCGGGCAGCGCCGCGCAGTTGACGGGGACGAAGGCGCTGCGCCCCGAGCGCGCATGGAGCGCGCGCGCGACGAGTTCCTTCCCCGTGCCGCTCTCGCCGAGCACGAGCACGGGGTGCGCGGACGGCGCGGCGCGCAGCGCGAAGCGCGCGACGGCCTCCATGGCCGGCGACACGCCGATGAGCCCGGGCAGCGCGACGACGGTCGCGCCCGGCTCGGTCCGGTTCGTGGCGCGCGCCGGGGTGGCGCGCGCGAGCGCGACGCGGAGCGCGTCGAGCAGGGCCTCGTTCGCGATCGGCTTCGTGAGGTAGTCCGCGGCCCCGGAGCGCAGCAGCTGCTTCGCCGACTCGATGCTGCCGAACGCCGTCAGCACGAGCACCGGCAGCTCGGGCCGCGTGGCGCGCAGCCGGGTGACGACGGCCTCGCCGTCGAGGCCGCCCAGCATGAGGTCGGTCAGCACCGCATCGGCGTCCAGCCCCTCCGCGAGCGCCCGCAGCGCCGTCTCGGCGCCGCGGAAGCCGTGCACGCGGTACCCCGCGTCGCCGAGCAGCTCGACGAGCAGGTCGCGCAGTTCCCGGTCGTCCTCGATGACGGCCACGCACTCAGGCATCCACCACCTCCCCCGCGAGGGGCAGCGCGAAGCGCAGGGCGGCCCCGATGCCGCCCGGCCCCGCGCACGCCGTGAGCTCCCCGCCGTGCTCGCGCACGATGCTGGCCGCGAGGAGCAGTCCGAGTCCGGTCCCGCCCGGCTTCGTCGTCCGGAAGGCGCGCGCCGGCGCGCCGAGCGCCTCGGGCGGGAAGCCGATGCCGGTGTCGGTCACCTCCACCGCGGCCCATCCCGGCCGGTCGTCCAGCACCCGGGCGGCCAGCCGCACCCGCCGCTCGCCCGCGGCGTCGGCCACGGCATCGAGCGCGTTCGTGAGCAGGTTGCGCACGGCGTGTCCGAGCAGGTCCGGGTCGGCGCGGACGGCGAGCGACTCGGGGACGTCGACCTCCACGGTCGCACCCGCGCGCTGGCGCTCGGCGTCGTGGGCCGCCGCCATCTCGCGGAGGCAGGCGGCGAGCGGCACGCGCGCCGGACGCAGTTCGCTCCGCCGCGCGAAGCCGAGCAGGCTGCGCACCGAGCGCTCGATGCGGCCGATCTGCTGCACGACGATGCGCAGCTGCCGCGCCATCTCGGGCGCGACGCCCTCCTGCCGCAGCAGCAGCTCGGCGCGGCCGGAGATGACGTTCAGCGGCGCGGCGATCTCGTGCGCGAGCCCCGCCGACAGGAGGCCGACCTCCGCCAGCTGCTCGTGCTCGCGCGCACTGCGCTCCGCCGCGACGCGCATCTCGGTCTCGTGCAGCAGCGCGCGCCGTCCCTCGGCGAGCTGGCGCGCGGTCGCGTTCAGCGCGGTCGCGAGGTCGTCGAATTCGCGCGCGACCGCCCCCGGCGGCACCTGCGTGTCGAACGCGCCGCGGCCGATGGCGCCCGTGGCGTCGACCAGCCGCTGCAGCGGCCGCGCCACGACGCGCCGGGTGAGCGTCACGAGCAGGACGCCCACCAGCAGCGACATGGCCACCGCCGCGAGCGCGAACCGGCGCTCGAGCGCCCGCTTCGCGCGCTCGAGCTCGGCCAACGGCTGCATCACCTCCAGCAGGACGGCCGGGCCGCCATCCGGACGGCGGACCAGCCGCACCAGCGAGAGCACCGGCGCGCCCCCGACCCCGGTGCGCGCCACCAGCGTGTCGCTGCCGGGCTGCAGCGCGAGGCGCCCCGTGACGAGGGGCGGCTCCGCGGCGGCGAGGTCCGACGCGGCGACGCGGCGGCCATCCAGCTCGTAGATCGCGACGCCGTACACCCCGGGCGTCGCCGCCACGGTGTTCAGCACCGCGGCCACCCGTCCGGGCTCGACGCCGCGCAGCAGCTGGTCGAAGGCGAGGCCGAGTGCACGCGCGTAGGCGCGGCCCTCGCGCCGGAGGCCCTCGCGGAAGCCATCCTCCAGCTCGTGCAGCGAGACGAGCAGCAGGCCCGCGAGGCCCGCCAGCACGGCCGGCAGCAGGAGCAGCAGCAGTCGCGTCGCGATCGACGGCCGCCGCATGCGCGGCGTCACGCGCCGGCGGCCGCCTCCGCGCGCGCGCGATGCGACGCGTACGCCCGGTAGCCGAGCACGATGAGCACGAGCAGCGTCGCGAGGGTGACGCCGAGGCCGAGCCACGGCACCTGGCCCTTGAAGACGGCGAGGATCGTCACCGCCACCAGCAGCAGCGTCGGCACCTCGTTCAGCTTGCGGTAGTACTCGCCGCCTCGCGTCGGCCGGCCCGCCGCGAAGTCCTCCATCACGCCGCGGGTGTGGAAGTGGTACGCCACGAGGAGGCCGACGAGCGCGTACTTCGCGACCATCCACGGCTGGGAGGCGAAGGGGCGCCCCTCCGGCACGACGAGCATGCCGCCGGCGGTGCCCACCGTGATCCAGAGCGCGGGCTGCATGATGATGCCGAAGAGCCGCGCCTCCATCACCGCGAGCTGGCGCGCGAGGATCCCGCGCTCGGGTTCCGGCTTCGCCAGCGCCTCCGCATGGTAGACGAAGAGGCGGACGTGGTAGAACAGGCCGGCGAACCAGCTCGTCACGCCGATCAGGTGGAACGCCTTGAGCCACAGATAGAGCATGGGGCCTCGATGGGGAGCGGACGCGCACCATCCCATGCTACGGCGGGGGCCGGGTCCGCTTCAAGGTACCGGCGCGCGCGCCGCTACATTCGGGCCATGCTCCGCATCGCGCTGCTCGGCGCCCTCGTCGCGGTCGCGCCGCTCGCCGCGCAGGGCCCGGCGCCCGCCCCGGCCCCGGTGCCGGCCGAGCCGCCTCCGGCGGCGGCCGCGCTCTTCCGGCGCCTCCTGCCGCTCCTCGCGCGCATCGAGGTGACCGCGAGCGGCGCGGGCGCCAAGGGAGGCGTCGGCACGGGCTTCGTGGTGAGCACCGCCGGCCACCTGCTCACCAACTTCCACGTCATCAGCCCGGTGGTCCACCAGCCCGCGGCCTTCCGCGCGACGGTCACGCTCGGCGGCGAGGTGCGCGCGGCGCGGGTCATCGCGGTCGACGTGATCCAGGACCTCGCGCTGCTCGAGACCGGCGCGCCGCAGCCCGCGGCGCTCGCCTTCGCGCCGCCGCCCGAGCAGGGGACGCGCCTCTACGCGCTCGGCCACCCGCGCGACCTCGGGCTGAGCATCGTCGAGGGGACGTACAACGGCCTGCTCGCCGACCGCATCTACCCGAAGGTGCACTTCACCGGCGCGCTCAACCCCGGGATGAGCGGCGGCCCGGCCGTGACGGCGGACGGCCGCGTCGTCGGCGTGAACGTCGCCACGCAGGGCAACGAGGTGAGCTTCCTCGTGCCCGGGGCCCGGGCGGCGGAGCTGGTGACCCGCGCGCTCGCGGCACCGCGGCCGGCCGACTCGCTCGCGGCGGACGTCGCCGCGCAGCTGCGCGCGTTCGACGCCGAGCACTTCGCGACCCTGCTCGCCGCCCCCGTCGCCACCGTGCAGCTGGGGCCGTTCCGGGCGCCGACGCGGCCGGCGCCGTGGTTCCGCTGCTGGGGGGATGCCCGCGAGCCGACGCCGCAGGCGCCCGTGCGCCAGGTGCAGCACAGCTGCTCCACCGAGGACGACGTCTTCATCTCGGAGACGCTGCAGGCGGGCGCGGTGAGCCTCTCCCACACGCTGCTGGGCACCGACCGGGTCGGCGCGCTGCGCTTCTCGGCGGCCTACGAGCAGGCGTTCAAGGCCGACCTGCCCTTCGACGGCACGGCGGAGGAGGCGACGCGCTTCCGGTGCACCACGCGCAACGTTCGCCAGGCGACGCTCGTGGTGCGCGCCCAGCTCTGCGTCCGGCGCTACCGGCGCCTGCCCGGCCTCTACGAGGCCGCCATGCGCACGGCGACGCTGGGCGGGGGGCGAACCGGGCTGGTGAGCGACCTGGTCCTCTCGGGCACCACCTTCCCCACGATCCAGCGGGTGACCCAGCGCTTCATCGAGGCGCTGGCCGCGGCCCCGGCGTCCGCCGCGCCGTGATCTGGCTCGAGGAAGTCGACCGCGACGGCCACGTCCGCCGGCGCACGGGGCACGAGGCGCTGCCGCTCCGCATCGGCCGCGCGTTCGACGCGGAGCTGCCACTCGACGACCCGTTCGCCGACCCGTACCACGCCGAGCTCGCTCGGGACATGGAGGGCCGCCTCGTCCTCACCGACCTCGGGTCGCTCAACGGGCTGCGCCGCCCCGGTGGCGAGCGGCAGCGGGTGCTGACGATGCTCCCCGGCCAGCCGGTGCAGCTCGGGCGCACCCTGCTGCGCCTCGCCGACCCGGCCGTCGGGCTGGCCCCGGCGCGGCCGGACGTGGCCGAGTCGGGCTGGCGCGAGGCGCTCCGGCATCCGACGATGCCGCTCGCTGCGCTGCTCGCCCTCGCGGCCCTCAGCGCCGCACTCGCCGTGCTCGTCGACCCGGGTGCCGGCGGTCCGATGCTCCCGCTGACCGCCGCGACGGTGCTGCCGGTCACGGCCTTGCTGCTCGCCGCGGCGTGGGCCGTCGCGCACCGGCTCCTGCGGGGCGCCGCCCACTTCCGCGAGCACGCGGGCGTCGCCGCCATCGGCGTCGCCGCGTTCGCGCTCGTCTCCCTCATCCCCAGCTGGATCGACACCGCGCTCGGCGGCGGGGCCGCGACGCAGTGGCTGGACCGCGCCTGCGGGACCGTCATCGCCGCGACCTGGCTCTTCGGCCACCTGACCGTGCTCTCACGGGCGCCGGGAGCGCATCTCTGGCGGCCCGCCTTCCTCGTCGCGGCCGGCCTGCAGCTCGTGGTCGCGGGTCTCGGCATGCAGGCGGGTGAGGCAGGCGCGCGCGCGGCCCATTTCGAGGCGTCGCTGCGTCCGCTCCCCGCCGGGCTGCTGCGGGCCGAGTCTCCGGCGCGCTTCGCCGACGGCCTCGAGGCGCTGCGCGAGACGCTCGACCGCGACTGACGCGTTCCGCCCGCGACGGTGTGGTCCGCCTTCCTCGCCTACGCCAGCCTCGGCCTGCGGCACATCGCCGACCTGCAGGGCTACGACCACATCCTGTTCGTGGCCGCGCTCACGGGCGGCTACCGCCCGGCGGACTGGCGGCGCCTCGCATGGCTCGTCACCGCGTTCACGGTGGGCCACTCCGCCACGCTCGCCCTCGCGACGCTCGGCGTCGTCGCCCCGCGGAGCGCCTCGGTCGAGTTCCTCATCCCCGTCACGATCGTCGCCACCAGCGCCTTCGGCGTCGCCGCCGCACGCCGGCCCCCCGGGGCGGGCGGCATGCGGGCGCGCTACGCGGCGGCGCTCGGCTTCGGCCTGGTGCACGGGCTCGGCTTCTCCGCCTTCCTCCGGGCGCTCCTCGGCACGGAGGAGTCGATCGTGCTCCCGCTGTTCGCCTTCAACGTCGGTCTCGAGGCCGGCCAGCTCGGGATCGTCGGGGCGGTGCTCGCGATCGGCGCGGCCGCGGAGCGGCTGGCCCGCGTCCCTCGCCCGGCCTGGGCGGTCGGCGTGGCGCTGCTCACCGGCCTGCTCGGGCTGCGGCTCGCGGTGGCGCGGTGGCCGTTCGGTGCGGGATGACGAGCGGCCGGCCAGCGTCGGGACGGCGGCGATATCTTCTCCGGGTCCGACCACCCGAGCCTCCCGAGGGAGCACCGATGGCCGCCCCGTCCAGTCTCGCCGCGTTCGCGCTCGTCGTCGCCACCACGCCGCTCGCCGGCCAGCAGTGGCTCAACGCGCCGCCGAACCCGAAGGTGAACCTCTCGTCGTTCCGGAAGCTGGACGAGTGGCCGGCGCCCAACGAGCAGCGCACCGCCGACGGACGGCCGGGACCGAAGTACTGGCAGCAGCAGGTGGACTACGTCATCCGGGCCACGCTCGACACGGTGGCGCACGTGCTCGACGCCACGGAGCGCGTGACGTACCACAACAACGCGCCCACGCCGCTCGAGTACCTCTGGTTCCAGCTCGACCAGAACATCGACGCCCCCGGCTCCCGCGCGAACGCCGCCGCCCCGGCGCTGCCGAAGCAGCTCTCGCCGCAGGCGCGGCGCTTCCTGGCGCCCGAGCCGTTCGACGGCGGGTACCGCATCAGCCGGGTGGCCGTCGTCACGCCGGTGCCGAACGGGAAGCCCCGCGTGACCGCCGCCGAGCACGTGATCAACGGCACCATGATGAAGGTGCTGCTGCCGACCCCGCTCGCGCCGGGGAGGACGGTGCAGGTCGAGATCGACTTCCACTACCCGATCCCCGAGCAGAGCCGCAACGGCCGCGGCGTGCGCGAACGGGTCCAGGACGGCTGGATGTACGAGCAGGCGCAATGGTTCCCGCGCGCCGCCGTGTTCGATGACGTGAACGGCTGGCAGACGGACCAGTTCCTCGGCCAGGGCGAGTTCTACCTGAACTTCGGCGACTACGACGTCAGCCTCACGGTCCCGCACGACCACGTGGTGCAGGCGACCGGCGTGCTGCAGAACCCGGAGGCGGTGCTCACCGCCGAGCAGCGGCGGCGGCTGGCGGCGGCGCTCGCGGGCGACACGCCCCAGTTCGTGCTCCGCGCGGACGAGGTGGGGCAGCCCGGCTCGCGCCCGCCGGGCACGGCGCCGCTGACGTGGCGGTTCGTCGCCCGGAACGTGCGCGACTTCGCGTGGGTCTCGTCACGGGCGTACGTGTGGGACGCGGCGGGCTTCCGCTACGGCCCGGGGAAGCCGCTGGTCGAGCTGCATTCCCTGTACCCGCGCGAGGCGATGCCGCTCTGGGACAAGGTGTCGACCAGGGCGATCGCGCAGACGATGCGGACCTACGGCCGCATGGCGTTCGAGTACCCGTATCCGAAGGCGGTCAACGTGCACGGCCCGGTCTTCGGCATGGAGTACCCGATGATCGCCTTCTGCGGCGCGCGGCCGGCGCCGGACGGGAGCTACACGCCGGCGCTCGAGCGCGCGCTCATATCGGTCACGATCCACGAGGTGGGGCACAACTGGTTCCCCATGATCGTCGCCTCCGACGAGCGCCAGTGGACGTGGATGGACGAGGGGGTGAACACCTTCCTCCAGTACTACGCGGAGAAGGACTGGGACCCGGCGTACCCGACGCAGCGCGGTCCGGCGAAGAACATCGTGCCGTACATGAAGGACCCCGACCAGGTGCCGCTCATGACCGAGTCCGACCTGATCCACCGGCAGTTCGGCAACAACGGCTACGCGAAGCCCGCGGCCGGGCTCGTGATGCTGCGGGAGCAGGTGCTTGGCCCGGCGCTCTTCGACCAGGCCTTCCAGCGGTACGCGCGCGCCTGGTCGTTCCGGCATCCGCAGCCGCAGGACTTCTTCCGCAGCCTGCGCGACGGGGGCGGCGAGACGCTCAACTGGTTCTGGCGTGGCTGGTTCTACACGACGCACGCGAACGACCAGGCGGTGACGTCCGTGGAGATGCAGGACGCCGACTCGCTGGTGGGGACGACGGCGCGCGGGAGCCGGTATGCGCGCATCACGGTGGAGAACCGCGGGGGCCTCGTGATGCCGCTGCACCTCGAGATCGGCTTCGCGGACGGGACGACGGAGCGGGTGAAGCTGCCCGTGGACGTCTGGCGGCGGAACGAGCGGAGCTTCACGTACGGCTTCTTCACCGGGAAGGTGGTGACGTCCGTCGTGGTCGACCCGGATGAGGCGTTCGCCGACGTGAACCGGGAGGACAACCGGTGGAGCGCGCGGCCCGCGCCGCCGCCGGCCTCCTGAGCGGGGGCCGGTCGTGCTGCCGCTCCTGCTCGCCGGCGCCCTCGGCGCCGCCGCCGCCCCGCCGGGCGTGGTGCGGCACGACGTGCATGTCTCGTACACACGGATCGTGGTGGAAGGGGCCACGGTCGCCTGTCGGGTGCGGCTCTTCACGGACGACCTGACGCTCGCCTTGCGCCGTCAGGCGCGCGCGCCCTCGCTGACGCTGACGGAGGCGGCGCGCGCGGACTCGCTGTTCGGCGCCTACGCGGCCGAACGGATGGAGGTGCGGGTGGACGGCGGCGTCCTGCCGGGGCGCGTCGTTTCCTCCGGGAGCGAGACGGACGCCGGGGGACAGCGGATGACCTGGTACCTGCTGGAGTACCGGGCGCCCCGGCCGGTGCGTCGCCTGCAGCTCATGGCCGGCCTGTTGTTCGACGTCCACCGGGACCAGCAGAGCCTGGTGACCGTGCTGACGCTGCCTTCGGAGCGGCGACAGACGCTCTTCTTCAGCGCCGGCGACCCGAAGCCGCAGGGCGTCCCGCTCTGAGTCAGGCCGGTTGCCCGCACGCATCGGTTCGAGCATCTTCTAGGGCTTGCCGGGTCCGTAGCTCAGCTGGATAGAGCGCTTGCCTCCGGAGCAAGAGGTCGCGCGTTCGAATCGCGCCGGGCCCATTCGCGCAGGGACAACCCACTCAGGTGAGCCAAGACACCCCCGTTGCCAGAGATGGCGGCGGGGGTTCTTGTCGCAGCCATGCAACAAATCAACAACAATAGGTGTTGTAACAACGCAGACAGGTGCTGCACGACAGCAACATGCTGCGCAAATACATCGCATAGAAATGCTTCAATCAAACGATAACGCAATCATCAGACATGTAAGTCGTTGCGAAAAATTGTCTTACTTTGGTGAAAACAAAATTACCAACTAAACCAATAACTCAGGCACAGCCCGTGAATGGATGTCGCATGTCGCCGCTATATCGGCGAAGAGCGACACCACAACAACGGAGAACACCATGCGGTACATGCAGCATGCTCGCAACATCGCCCTCGCGGCTCTGGCGCTCGCGACGGCCGCTCCCACGGTGGCCCACGCGGCGCCGCCGATCCGCCAGTTTCGCTTCCTGAACTCGAACGGCACCGAACCCGGCGCCAACTTCAACAACATCAACACGGGCACATACCGCGGGCAGTTCCCGGCGCTGCCGGGCCAGCCGACGTTCGACATCCTGTGCGTCGACTTCTTCAACTCGGTCTCGAACGGCGCGACGTACAACGCGCGCATCATGAACCTCGGCACGACCTCGGCGACCGACCTCGACGCCTTCAGCCGGTTCGGCTCGGTGAACCTCTCGAACTACAAGAAGGCGGGCTGGCTGCTCGAGCAGATGTACAACCCGCTGCGCACGCAGGCGGACATCCAGCGGATCCACCGCGCCGTCTGGAGCCTCAACGGCGGCGCCAATGTCGGCCTGCCGAACGCCGGCGTGCAGAACTGGATCAACCAGGCCAACGCGGCCTACACGACCATCGGCTCCAACAGCACCTACTGGAACCGCTTCGCCCTTATCAGCGACGTGGCGATGACGGGCCCGCGCCAGGGTGGCCGCCTCCAGCGCGGGAACCAGGAGTTCCTGCACGTGGTGCCCGAGCCGGCGGAGCTGGTGCTCACCGGTACCGGCCTGATGCTCGTTGGCCTCGTGGCCACTCGGCGCCGGCGTTGACCATGCGGCTTGACCCGTCCCGGGGGTGACCGATTTCCGGTCCACCCTCGGGCCCGGTCAGCCCCATGGTCATATCGCAGCCGTTGCACTGTTCGGTCGAGTGTTGCGGCACCACAACAACCTGTGGGGCGGAGGGCGCATGCCGCACCGATTTTGCGAGCATCCACTCGCATCAAGAGCGGCGGGCACCTCGGGACGACGGGATCCCAACCCGTTGCAAAACAAGTACTTCCGGGCTAGGATTCGCCCTGTTGCTCGACGCTCTCGGTGCATACCGTACGGTTCCTCGCCAGTCGGCGAACGTGGTACGGGTCATGCAACTGGAGATGCCAGACCGAATCGTCCCGCGGTCAACCTCGAGCAGCAGGACGGGACAGTACCTGTCAGCCCAACGGGTGTTCACTATGGTTCGTCGTTCTTTTGCAATCGCCGGTCTGGTCGGCGCCCTCGCGATGGCCGCGGAGCCGGCCGCGCTCGCGGCGCAGGTCCCGTTCCGCGCGAACGTCGTCAACTACCGCGTGGGTCCGTACCGCGGTGTCCTGCCCTTCCCGGGCGGGGCCAACATCGACGTCTTCTGCGTCGACAACCTCAACGGCATCGGCGCGGCTCATCAGGCCTACCTGACGAACCTCGGCGTCGGCGCCAACCTGGCCCGCACCCGCTTCGGTGGGTACTGGTTCGACAACAACACCTCGGCCGCCTTCACGTCGGCCGGCGCGAACCGCGAGAGCGCCCTGACGCGCTACCGGCAGGCCGCGCTCCTGACCGAGCTGTTCAAGTACACGCCGTACAACCCGATGAACATCCCGGGCTCGTACCAGCCGATCGGCCAGTCCGTCTTCGGCACGAGCGTTTCGAACCCGACCTGGCGCGACATCCACCTCGCGATCTGGAGCCGGTTCGACCCGGCGGCCGTCTCGGCGCTCTCCGCCTCGGCGACGAACCTCATCAACTGGGCGCGTGGTCAGGTCATCGCCAAGCTCGCGGCCAACGACGAGGTGTACTTCAACCGCTTCACCGTCATCAGCGACGCGGCGATGGTGCGCGACGCAAATGGCCGCGTGAACCCGCTCGGCGGCAACGGGAGCCAGGAGTTCATCACGAACACGGTGCCGGAGCCGGCCCAGCTGGTGCTCATCGGCACGGGCCTCCTCGCCCTCGGCCTGATCCGGACCCGCAAGCAGGGTTGATCGATCGGCGCAGCTGACAGGATAGTCCCAAGGAGGGGGCTGGAATCGAGGTTCCAGCCCCTTTCTCTTGCCCACCAGTGTACCTTTTCCGCCCCACCCACCTCCCTCGGCCGGTTCCGCCATGGACTCCACCTCGTTCCAGCGACTCTCGGGCGCCCTCTACTTCGTGGCGTTCGCCCTGATCGCGGTCCCCTTCTCCGACTTCACCACCAGCATCGTGCCGCCGCAGTTCGGCAACATGCAGTGGCGCTTCGCGTCGGCCGGGCTGCTGTCCGGGTTCATCTTCACGCCGCTCATGGGCGTGACGCTGGGCCTCATCGTGACCATGGCGAACGAGCACCGGCTGGCGCAGCGCCTGCTCAGCGGCTTCAACACGATGTTCGCCGTGCTCCTCCTCGGCGTGATGATCATGTTCATGCTCGATGTCGTGCAGCTGCGTCGAGAGGTGCCGCCGGGCGACACCCGCGTGGCGTTCTACTTCACCGCGCTGCGCTCGGTGCTGAAGTTCGCGGTGGGCATCGTCGCCTTCCTCTGGTTGGGCATCACCGGCCTTCGCACCGTGCCGGCTTCGCGGCGCCGGAACGAGTCCGGGGCCCCGCTCATCGTGGGTGGCGAGGCCGCGAAGGCCTGACCCGCCACCGGCCCACGACCGGCGCACCCGGAGGGACGGAAGGGGATCGCGGCGAGGTGCCGCGATCCCCTTCGTGCGTTCAGACGCATCGGACACGCGGCCCGCGACCCCGGACTAGGTTTGGCGGCCGATGCCCCTCCTCCCGCACGATCCCGCCACCGGGACCGCCCCTGACGAGCGTGCCGATGCGCTGACCGCGGCCGGTGCCGTGGCGTGGTCGTTCCGCCCCGCCGAGCGCCGGTTCAGGCTGCTGGGCGGTGCCCTCCTCGGCTACGGGCTGGCCGGCAGCGAAGCGCCGCTCCCGCTCCGCATGCTCCGTGATCGCGTGGACGCCGGGGATCGCGAGCGGCTGTGGCGCGAGGCGCGAACGGTGCTGGAGGGTGTCCGTCCCTGGCTCGCCGTCGAGTTCCGCGCCCGCCGACCCGACGGGAGCCTCGGCTGGCTTCGGGCGGACGGACGCCGGGCGGGCACCGGCCGGGAGGCCCGCCTGCATGGCCTGCTGATGGACGTCACCACGCGCCGCGAGGCGGCCGAGGCGTATCGCCGGGCCGTGCAGCGCGCCGGCGCCGGGATCTGGCAGTGGGACCGCCAGACCGACCGCTTCCGGGGCGATCGCGTGACGGCGACGCTCTTCGGGCGCTCCGCGTCCGACGACCCGATGGACCTCGGGGCGTTCCTCGAGCTGCTGACGCCCGACTCGCGGTCGCATGTGCGTGCGACGCTCGCGAGCGTGCTCGATGGTCGCGGCACCTTCGACCTCGAGTACGCCGTCCGCCTGCCGGACGGCAGCGCGCGCTGGCTCGCGAGCCGCGGCAGCGCCGTGGTGGACGCGGAGGGACACGTCACCGGGCTCCAGGGCGTCACCCTCGACACCACCGCGCGGCATCGGGCGGAGGACGCCCTGCGCACGGCGCAGAAGATGGACGCGGTCGGCCGCGTCGCCGGAGGCGTCGCGCACGAGATCAACAACATGATGACGGTGATCCTCGGCTTCGCCGAGGTGCTGCAGTCGCGCCCGGAGGCGGACGAGGAGTACCGGCAGGACCTCGAGGAGATCCGGCGCGCGGCCGAGCGGAGTGCGGAGATCTCGCGGCAGCTGCTGGCGTTCAGCCGGAAGGCGCTGGTGCAGCCGACGCTGGTCGACCCGAACCTCGTCCTGCGGGAGATGGGCAACGTGCTGCGCCGGCTCCTGGGTGACGAGGCACGCACGGCACTGGCTCTCGCGGAGTCGCTTCCGCCGGTGCGCATCGACCGCGGGCAGCTCGAGCAGGTGTGCATGAACCTCGCGTTGAACGCGCGCGACGCGATGCCGAGGGGCGGGACGCTCACGGTGCGGACGCGCGAGGAGGCGCTGCTGGCGCCGCGCCGCGGACCGCAGGGGCACGGCGAGATCCGTCCGGGCCGCTATGTCGTCTGCGCCTTCGAGGACACCGGCGTGGGGATGACGCCCGAGGTGCAGGCGCGGCTCTTCGAGCCGTTCTTCACCACGAAGCCGCCCGGGCAGGGGACCGGGCTCGGCCTCGCGACCGCGTACGGCATCATCAAGCAGGCGGGGGGCTACATCTTCGTCGAGAGTGCCGCGGGCGCGGGGAGCACCTTCACGCTGTACCTGCCGGTCGCGCGGCTCGCGCCGGGCGAGCGCGTGGGCGATGCGCCGGACCACCGCCACCCGCGGCCGCGCAGCAGCGGCACGGTGCTCATCGTCGAGGACGAGCCGGCGGTGCGTCACGTGACGCGGCGCACGCTGGAGGCCGACGGGTTCCGGGTGCTGGAGGCCGGCGACGGGCGCGAGGCGCTCGCCGTGCTGGAGTCGCTTCCGGCGCCGCCCGACGCCATCGTGTGCGACATCTTCATGCCGGAGATGGGCGGCCACGAACTGGCACGGCGGCTGGAGGTACGCTGGCCGCGGCTGCCGGTGCTGCTGATCTCGGGCTACACGGAGGACGAGCGGGCGCGGCGCGGCGCCGCGCCGCGCGGCGTGGAGGTGCTCCAGAAGCCGTTCCCGCCGGCGGCACTGGCGGAGCGGGTCCGGCTGATGGTGGCGGCGGCGCGGGCCGGATAGGGCCGCGCGTCAGGAGCGCAGCAGTGTCCGCATCCGCACCGCGAGCTGCTCGATGATGGCGAGGGCCTCGCGCGTCTCCCCGTCCAGGCGGTCGGCCCCCATGCGCAACAGCTGCACCTCGGCCAGCAGCGCCGAGAGGGGGTTGGCGAGGTCGTGCTTGAGCTTCGCCAGCGGGTCGAGCTGCGGGGACGGCGCCGGATCGGGAGCGGTCACGGTCGGAAGATGCGCGACGCGGCGGCCGCCGCGCAATGCACGGCGCGAGGGTGCCGTCCGCCCTGCCGCTTGACGGCACGGCCGGCGTTCCGTACCTTGAAGCTTCCCAGTCCTCCGCAGCATCCCCCTGAACCAGCCCAGATCCTCCAGCGACTCGCCGCATCGTCGTCGTCGTGGCCATCACCAGCGGCCCGACGCCGAGACGCAGCCGTCCACCACCCCCCCGGCGCCCGAGCAGCCTCCCGTGGACATCTCCGAACTCAAGCAGAAGGCGATCCCCGAGCTGCACGCGCTCGCGGAGGAGCTGAAGCTCCAGAACTACTCGGGCCTCCGGAAGCAGGACCTCATCTTCCGGATCGAGCAGACGCTGCTGGAGAAGGACACGGTCATCCGTGGCGAGGGCGTGCTCGAGATCCTGCCGGAGGGGTACGGCTTCCTCCGCAGCCAGGACTGGAACTACCTGTACGGCCCCGACGACATCTACGTCAGCCCCAGCCAGATCAAGCGCTTCGACCTGCGCACGGGCGACACGGTCATGGGGCAGGTGCGCCCGCCGAAGGAGGGCGAGCGGTACCTGGCGCTCCTCAAGGTGGAGTCGGTCAACTACGAGGAGCCGGAGAAGACCAAGCAGCGGATCGCGTTCGACAACCTCCGTCCGCGCTACCCGGACGGCCGGATCCGCCTCGAGCGCAAGACGCAGAACGACCTGTCGATGCGCGTGGTCGACCTGCTCTCGCCGATCGGCAAGGGGCAGCGCGGCCTGATCGTCGCCCCGCCGAAGGCGGGCAAGACGATCCTGATGCAGAAGCTCGCGAACGCGATCGCCGAGAACCACCCGGAGTGCGTCCTCATCGTGCTGCTGATCGACGAGCGGCCCGAGGAGGTGACGGACATGCAGGAGAACGTGAAGGCGGAGGTGATCGCCTCCACGTTCGACGAGCCGGCCGACCGGCACGTGCAGGTGTCGGACATGGTGATCGAGAAGGCCAAGCGGCTCGTGGAGCACGGGCGCGACGTGATCATCCTCCTCGACTCGATCACGCGCCTCGCGCGCGCGCACAACGTGGTGGTGCCGCACTCCGGCAAGATCCTCTCCGGCGGCGTGGACGCGAACGCCCTGCAGAAGCCGAAGCGGTTCTTCGGCGCGGCGCGCAACATCGAGAACGGCGGGTCGCTGACGATCATCGCGACGGCCCTGATCGACACCGGCAGCCGCATGGACGAGGTGATCTTCGAGGAGTTCAAGGGCACCGGCAACATGGAGCTCGTGCTGGAGCGCCGCCTGGCGGACCGCCGCATCTACCCGGCGATCGACATCCAGCGGTCGAGCACGCGCAAGGAGGAGCTCCTGATGGACAAGGACGACCTCAACCGCGTGTACCTGCTCCGCAACTTCCTCGCCGACATGCCGCCGGTCGAGGCGATGGAATTCCTGCTCGAGCGCATGAAGCGCACGAAGACGAACAAGGAGTTCTTCGCCACGATGGCGCAGTAGCCGATGGACCCGCGGCCGGACGGCTCGGCCGGTCTCCCGGCCGCCGGCCGGCTGCTCGCCCTCGACTGGGGGACGCAGCGCATCGGCGTCGCCGTCTCCGACGAGACGCAGCTGCTCGCCCGCCCGCTCGCCACGCTCGACCGCCGTCCCGGCCGCCGCTTCCCGCTCGGCCGCTTCCGCACCCTCCTCGAGACGCACGCCGCCGTCGGCACCGTGGTCGGACTCCCCCTCGGGGAGGACGGCGGCGAGACCGCGTCGAGCGCCGCCGCGCGCGAGCTGGCGGCGCTCGTGGCGTCCACCGGGCAGCCGGTGGCGTTCTGGGACGAGCGCTTCACGACGGCGCGCGTGCAGCGGGCGCGGGCCGAGCAGGGTCGCACCGGGCGCGCGGCGCGGGACGACATCGACGCGGCGGCGGCGGCGGCGGTGCTGCAGGGCTTCCTCGACGCGCGACGCGGAGGCGCCACGGCGTGAGCCGCGGCGGTCCCCCGCGCGGCCCCGTCGCGCTGGTGGCGACGGTGGCGCTGCTCGCGGGCTGCGCGGGGTCGGGCGACGGCGTGGAGCGCGTGCGGATCCCGGCCGGGGCGTCGATGCGCGCCGTCGCGGAGTCGCTCGCGGCGCACGGCCTCGGCGGCCCGACCGGCGCCATCGGCCTCCGTGTCGCCGCGCGCCTGCAGGGCCTCGACCGCAAGCTCCGCGCGGGCGTGTACGACATCCCGCGCGCCCTCGGGCCGAGCGACGTGGTCGCCCTGCTGGCGCGCGGGGAATCGGAGCGCGTGCAGGTCACGGTGCCCGAGGGGCTGATGGCGCCGGAGGTCGCGGCGATCGCGGCGCGGGCGCTCGGCGTGCCGGCCGACTCCTTCCTCGCGGCCGTCGGCGACTCGCTCGAGGGGTATCTCTACCCGGAGACGTACTCGCTGGACGCCGGTGCCAGCGCGCGCGACCTCGTGGCGGCGATGCGCGCGCAGTTCGCGCGCGCGTGGCGACCGGGGTGGGACGCGCGGCTCGACACGCTCGGCCTCTCGCGCGCGCAGCTCGTGGCGCTCGCATCGATCGTGGAGGGGGAGGCGGCGTCGGACGCGGAGCGGGCGACGATCGCCGGCGTCTACTGGAACCGGCTGCGGCACGGGATGCCGCTGCAGGCGGACCCGACGGTGCAGTACGCGATCCTGCAGGCGACCGGCGCGCGCAAGCCGCGCCTCCTCTACAGCGACTATCGGATCCCCTCGCCGTACAACACGTACCTGCGCGCGGGCCTGCCGCCGGGGCCGGTGAACTCGCCGGGCGCGCGCAGCCTCGAGGCCGCGCTCTATCCCGCCTCCCACCCGTACCATTTCTTCGTGCTCGGCCTCGACGGGCGGCACGTGTTCACGCGCGACTACCGCGAGCACCTGCGCGCGGTGGCGGCGATCCGGCGCGGCCGCTAGCCCCGTCGGCGAGCTGCACGGCGGCGACGGCGGCCTGGCCCAGCGCCAGGCCGCCGTCGTTCGGGGGGACGCGCCGATGCACCAGCACCTCGAAGCCGTCGGCGGCGAGCGCCGCCTCCATCCCCTCCGCGAGCCGCACGTTCTGGAACACGCCGCCGGTGAGCCCCACGCGGGCGGGCGCGCCCCGCGCGCGCGCGAGCCGCGCCGCGGCGACGCCCGCGGCCACGAGCGCATCGTGCACGCCGCGCGCGACCGACGCCGCCGGCACCCCGGCGCGCACGTCGTCCGCCACCGCGCGGAGCAGCGGGCGCGGGTCGAGCACGGCCGGCGCGCCATCATCGAGCGGCACCACGTAGGCCCGCGTGGCATCGGCCGCATCGGCCAGCTCCTCCAGCGCGACCGCGGCCTGCCCCTCGAACGTCACGTCCTGCGGCCCGCCGACGAGGGCGGCCACCGCATCCAGCAGGCGACCGGCGCTGCTCGTCGGCACCACGTGCGTGCCGCGCTCCAGCTGGCGCGCGAGCAGCGCGCGCTCCGCCGCGGGCGTCGCCTGCACGGGCGCGAGCGCCTCGTCCCAGGGGACGGCGGCGGCGTGCAGCGCGGCGAGCGCGGTGCGGCGCGGGTGCCGGATCGCGGCATCGCCGCCCGGGAGCGGCAGCAGCCCGAGGTGCGCGACGCGGGTGCAGGCGCGCGCGTCGCCGAAAAGCACCTCCCCGCCCCAGATGGTGCCGTCGCCGCCGTCGCCGGTGCCGTCGAACGCGAGCGCGATGATCCCGCTGTCCATCGCGCCGCCCTGCTCCGCGAGGAGCGCGGCCAGGTGCGCGTGATGGTGCTGCACGCGGACGAGCGGCACGCCGCGGCGCGCGGCCTCGGCCGCGGCCCACTGCGCGCCGAGGTAGCCGGGATGACGGTCGCACGCGATGGCGGTGACGGGCTGGCCGAGCAGCACCTCGAGGTTGGCGACCGACGCCTCGAGCGCGTGCTGGGTCTCGAGCGAGCCCATGTCGCCGACGTGCTGGCCGAGCACCGCCTGGCCCTGCGCCACGAGGCAGGCCGCTGCCTTCAGGTCGCCACCCACCGCGAGCAGTCCACCCGGAGCGCCGGGCATCGGGACGGGGAGCGGCACCCAGCCACGCGATCGCCGGACGGGCGATGCGCGGCCGGCGATCACGCGCACCACGCTGTCGTCGCAGACGGCATGGATCGGGCGGTCATGCAGGAGGAAGCCGTCGGCGAGGTCGGCGAGGCGCTCGAGGGCCTCCTCGTCCGTGCGGCAGATCGGCTCCTCGCTGCGGTTGCCGGAGGTGCAGACGAGCGGCACGTCGCCGGCGAGCAGGTGGTGCAGCGGCGTGTACGGGAGCAGCAGGCCGAGCCAGCCGGTGCCCGGGGCGACCGCGGGCGCGAGGGCGGCACCGGCCCGCGCGCGCACGAGGACGATGGGCCGCTCGCGCGAGGTGAGGAGCGCGGCCTCCGAGTCGCCCACGTCCGCGAGGGCGCGCGCGGCCCCGAGGTCGCGGACGAGGACGGCGAATGGCTTCCCGCCGCGCCCCTTCCGCGCGCGCAGCGTGGCGACGGCATCGGCGCGGGTCGCGTCGCAGAGAAGGTGGAAGCCGCCGAGCCCCTTGGCCGCGACGATGCCGCCGGCGGCGAGGCAGGCGCGCGCCTCGGCGAGCGGCCCGGCGCCGGGCACGGCCGGCGCGCGCCGGGCC
>JANRIU010000007.1:0-81845 GCA_033764615.1 Gemmatimonadales bacterium
GGCCAGCTCGGCGCCCGCCACCTCGCCCCACAGCGCGAGCACGCCGCCCCAGTCGAGCGCGTCGGGCGGCACGTCGACCAGCGAGCACCCGGCGCGCGCGAGCGCGTCCGCCGCGGTGCGCACCGCCCGCCGCACGGCCGCGCTCACGGGGGCGCCGATCGTCTCGCTCACGAGCACGCGCGTGCCCGGCGCCAGCGGCGGGTCGCCGGCCAGGAGCGGCACCGGCGGGACCACGGGGTCGGCCGGGTCCGGACCCGCGAGCAGGCGGAGCGCGAGCGAGACGTCGGCCACCGTCCGCGCCACCGGCCCGACGCACGCGATGCGCCGGAGCGCGTGCGGCGCGCCGGGCACGCGCGCATGGCCGGCGGTCGAGACGCGCCACTCCGTCGGCTTCAGCGCGACGACGCCGCAGCAGTGCGCCGGCACCCGCAGCGACCCGCACGCGTCGCTGCCGACATCCAGCGCACTCAGGCCCGCCGCCACCGCCGCCGCCGAGCCGCCGGACGACCCGCCCGCCGTGCGCGTGACGTCCCACGGGTTGTTCGTGCGGCCGAACGGGCCCGAGACGGTCTGCCAGTCGAAGCCGAACGGCGGCGTGTTGGTGAGCCCGAGGATCACCGCGCCGGCGGCGCGCAGCCGCGCCACGGCGGTCGCGTCGTCCGCCGCGACGTGCCGTGCGAAGAGCCGCGAGCCGAAGGTGAGCCGGAGCCCGCGCACGGCGAGCAGGTCCTTCACGGTGATGGGGACGCCATGCAGCGGGCCGAGGGGATGCCCGGAACGGACGGCGGCGTCCGCGGCGCGCGCCGCATCGAGCGCGCCCTCGGCATCGAGCGTGACGACGGCGTTGAGCGCGGCGTGGTGCCGCGCGATCCGGTCGAGGCAGGCGCGCACGAGCGCCTCGCTGCCGAGCCGCCCCTCGCGAATCGCCGCCGCCTGCGCGATCGCGCCCCACCCGGTGGCCGCCGCCGCGTCCGCCATGCCGGCGCCGGGCCCCGGCTGCCGGGTCAGCGCAGGCCGGGGAGCTTCGGCAGGCGGATCCCCGGGGCGACGCCGCCGGTGAGCCGCTTCACCTGCGCGTCGAGCTCCCGCTCCAGCCCGTCGAGCTCGATGCCCTGGGCGGCGAGCCGCGCCTTCGCGTCGTCCAGCACGGTGAGCCGGCTCCGCGCCTCCGCGAGCTTCGCCTGCACCGCGCGATCCACCTCGGCGCGGAGCTGCGCCTCGAGCTTCGCCACCTCGGCGCCGAGCGCGCGCTGCAGCCCGGCCGACACCTGGTCGCCGACGTTCGAGCTGATGGCGAGCTCCGGCTTCGCGAGCGAGCCCGCGATGCGCGCGTCGATCGTCACGTCCCGGATCGACGAGACGGTGCGCCACAGCAGCGCCTCGCCCCACGCACGCGTGCCGAAGCGCGCCGCCTCCGCGGCGTCGACGGTGGAGGTGCGCGTCCACGTCACGCCCTGCGCGTCGACGCGCCACTGCCCGGCGAGCCGGTCGCCGACGCGCGACAGGCCGATGGTCACGCGCCCGGTGCCGAAGCCGAGCGTCGCGCCGACCGGCGCGATGGTGGCGGAGGGGAGCTGCAGGCCGTCGAGGAGCGCGGCCACCGTGTCGCGGGGCGTCGCGCCCCGGCGGTCGACGGTGGCGCTGACCCGGAGCTCGCGCGGCCCCTTCGCGGCGTCGGTGCGCTCGGCGAGGAAGCGCAGCGGCTCGCCGACGAGCGCGGGCTCGGTGCTCGCGTGCTCGACGCGCGCGCGGTACGCGCCCGATGCCGCGCTCACCCCGCCGACCTCCAGCGTCGCCTCGCCGAGGTCGAGCAGGAAGGTCGGGTACCGCGCCGCCCTGGGGAACTCGTACGTCGTCCCCGCGAGGCGCAGCCGGTCGGGTCCGCGCCTCCGCCGCGGGTCGAGCCCGGGCGGCACGTACTGCTCGGCGAGGTTCACCCAGTACAGCATCGGCTTCAGCCGCTCGAGCGCGATGTCGGTGAAGAGCGCCGCCGAGACCGACGGCATGTCGAGCGACGGCAGCTGCACCAGCGACTTCGCGAACGCGAGGTCCTGCTGCTTCGCGCGCTCGAGCCCCGCGACGCCGCGGCGCAGCGAGTCGAGCCGCGTCTCCACCGAGCGGCCGAGCGCGTCCACCTGCCGCTTGCGCGCCTGCACCTGCTGGATGGTGCCCCGCGCCTGCTGCGCGAGGCGCGCGGCGCCCGCGACGTCGAGCCGCTTCGGGTCGAACGCCTTCACCTGCTGCACCAGCGCCTTCGCCGTGTCGATCGTGGGCCGCGGGTCGGCGGCGCGGACGTCGGCCTCGAACGCGCGCTTGAGCGAGTCGCCGAGGGCGATCACCGCCTTCGCCTGCCGCACGGTGGCGAGGCTGTCGGGGCGGAGCGTGGGGAGCTGCTGCAGCCGCGAGAGGCCGCCGAGGTCGAGCGACGGCCGCGGCACCGCGCGCACCCAGTCGTCCACGAGCTGGCCCACCACGCCGGGCGGCGACTGGCGGCAGTCGGGCACCGCGCCGGAGGCCGGGCGCGCGGTGCCGAAGCGCATGCCGCGCGCCGCGAGCTCCCGCACGCGCACCTTCTTCTCGAGGAGTGGCGGCCACTCGAGGTCGGCCACGGCCTGCTCGAGTTCGAACATGTTGCGCATCGGCGCCACGGGGTCGGTCACCCGCAGCCCCTCGAGCTCCACCTGCAAGCCCTTCAGCGTGAGGTGGAACCGGCGCAGCTCCACCTTCGCGCAGAGCGCCGCCGTCCCCTGCCGCTCGATGAGGCGGCGCACCGTCTCGTCGAGGAAGAACAGCCAGAACACCGCGACCAGCGCCGTCACCAGCGCCATCGGCAGGACGGCCTTCCAGCGGATCAGCGCCATCGCTCAGCCGCCGAAGAAGAACTCGTAGGCGTTGTACGCCTTCGAGGCCTTGAGGGCGCGGAAGAACGGCGTCTGCTCGAGGCGCTGGTAGACGCGCTCGCGGTACTGCCGGATCGCCCAGGTGAGGAGCCCGGCGAGCGGCACGAACGCCGCGGCCCAGCAGGCGACGGCCCCGAGCACCACCGAGTTGTTGAAGTTGGTCAGCGGGAGGCCCGGCACGTTGTACCAGGCGGTCCACGTCGCCTGCAGGCCGGGCGCCTCGAGCAGCGCGCGCCCGACGCGGTCGAAGAGCGGGTCGAGCAGGAAGCCCGCCGGCACGAACAGCGTCCAGCCGAGGAGGAAGCCGCCGAAGCTCAGGTTGAAGAGCATGGCGAGGAGCACGGCCACCAGGTTGTGGACGTTCGCGATCGGCGAGAGCCCGAGCAGGGCGCCGAGCGCCATGCCGACGCCGACCTGGAAGGGGGTCCCCTTCGAGTTCAGCGTCGCGAAGAGCGACTGCAGGAGCTTGAGGATCGCCATGGCCCGGAAGGTAGCGGCGGCTCACCAGCCCTCGCGCGCCCGCAGCCCCGTCACCTGCGCGACGTGGTGGTCGCCGTGCCACGCGTAGATGGCGAGGCAGAGGTCGAGAGGGACCGGACCGAGCTCCGGGTGGCGGTACGCGCGCCGCCACGCCGCCTCGTCGAACGTGCCGAGCAGCGCGTCCCAGCGCGCATGCAGCGCCTCGAGCAGGACGAGCGACGGCTCCAGCGGGTCGCTGCTGCCGTTCGGGAGCGCCGCCCACGCCGCCTCGTCGTACGTCTTCGCGAGCGGCGCCTCCTCGGTGAGCGCCAGCTTCATGCGGATGAACGCGTTCATGTGGCTGTCGGCCAGGTGATGCGCCACCTGCCGGCTCGACCAGCCGCCCGGGCGGTACGGAACCTCGAGCTGCCGCTCGTCGAGCCCGGCGAGCGCGGCGCGGAGCGCGCCCGGCGCGCGCGCGAGGCGCGCCCGCGCGTCCGCCCGTGCGGCGGGGTCGCGGAGCGGCGCGTCGGGCATCGGGCCGATCGGATAGCGGAGCGGGTCGACGGGGGGCATGCGGCCTCCGGACGTGGTGGTCGGTTCACGAGACGATGCCGAGCCGGCCGTGCAGCGGCCACGTGACCTCGCGCGCGCCGTCTCCCCAGAGCGGCGACAGCTCCGCGCGCAGGGGCGGCACGGGATCCTCCGCCAGCGCCGCGCGGTACCGCCGCACCGCCGACCACGTGCCGAGGTAGCCGGCGAACGCGTCGAGCGTCAGCACCTGCCGCATCGCCACCGACGGGAACGGCGCCTCGCGGAAGGGGAAATCGATCCCGCGGTAGGCCTCGTCCACGATGACCCGCTCGGGCGGCCAGTACGGCCCGACCGTCCGGTGGTAGAACCGCTCCACCAGCGCGTCGACCGCCGGGGTGATCCGCGCCAGCACGTAGCACCAGACCGCGACGATCCCGCCCGGGCGCACCACGCGCCGCACCTCCGGCCAGAAGCGCCGGAGGTCGATCCAGTGCAGCGCCTGCGCGCACACCAGCGCGTCCGCCACGCCGCTCGCCAGCGGCAGCGCCTCGGCGGTCGCCGCCACCCGCGCCGCGGCGCCTCCCGCCTCGCGGAGCTGCGGCACGCTGGGCTCCACCAGCACCACGCGCGTGAACGCGGGAGCGAGTCCCGACGCCGCCTGTCCGCTTCCCGCCGCGACGTCCACGGCGAGGCCGCGCGCGGGCGCCCGTGCGGCGAGCGCCCCGAAGAGCGCCGCCGGATAGCGCGGCCGGAACTGCGCATAGTCCGCGGCGAGGCCGCCGAAGTGGTCCGCGAAGCCGCTCACTCGGACGGCGCGGTCGCCGGCGGCGCGGCGGCCTCCGGGAGCAGGACGAAGCGCGCGACGTTGCGGGTGCCGAGGAAGTCGCGTGCGGCGGCGCGGAGCGACGCCGGCGTGAGCTCGCGCACCCGGCGCTCGAGCGTCAGCAGGTCCCGCGGGTCCTCGCCGTCGGCGAGGCGCTGCGCGAGGCCGCCGAGCCAGTAGCCGTTGGTCTTCACGTCGATCTCGAGGCTTCGCAGCCGCTGCTCCCGGATCCGCGCCGTCTCCTCCTCCGTCGGCCCTTCCCGCCGCAGCCGCTCCATCACGGCCAGCGTCGCGCGGTACATCGTGTCGGCGCGCGCCGGGTCGGAGCCGAAGCTGATGCGCACCTGGTACCCCTCGCGCGGCCGCTTCCCGATCGTCCCGCTCACCGAGACCGAGTACGTGCCGCCGAGGGCCTCGCGCAGCTCCTCGAGCAGCCGCGTCTCCAGCAGCTCCGCGAGCCGCGCGAGGCGCGAGCGGTTCGCCGAGGTGTACCTCGCCGGGCCGGAGAGCACGATCACCTGCCGGCTCTTCGGCTCGCCGCCGCGCCGCACCACGCGCTCGAGCGGGCCCTCCGGCGGCATCCGGCCCACGGGGCGGACCACGTCGCGGCGGCCGGTCGCCGGGAGGCTGCCGAGCCACCGCTCGACGAGCGGCCGCAGCGTGTCGGGGGCGACCGCTCCGACGAAGAGGAAGGTGAAGTCGCCCGCGTCGGCGAAGCGGTCGCGGTAGATCGCCACCGCCCTGCCGAAGTCGAGCTCGGCGAGGCGCTCGAGCGTGAGCGGGCGGAAGCGCGGGTCGCGCCGGGCGAGCGTCACGCCGACCGTGTCGGCGAAGGCGGCCTCCGGGCTCGCGGCGCGGTTGCGCAGCAGCTGCTCGAACTGCTGCCGCAGCGCCAGGAACGCGGCCGAGTCCGGCCTCGGCGCGGTGAAGCGCAGGTGCGCGAGCTGCAGCAGCGCCTCCACGTCCCGCCGCGCGCTCTGCCCCTGCAGCCCCTCCTGGTACGCGCCGATGTACGTGCTCGCCGACGCCGCGACCGCGGCCAGCCGCTTCTGGAGCTGCGTGCGATCGAAGCGGCCCAGGCCGCCGACCTCCACGAGCTGGCTGGCGAAGCCGCCGGTGAGCGCGTCGGCGTCCGGCAGCGGGCTGGTGCCGCCCGGGCTCCACGCGCTGAGCAGCAGCTCGTCGTCCTTGAAGTCGGTCGGCTTCACCAGCACGCGGACGCCGTTGGAGAGCCGCCAGTCGAGCAGGCCGAGCGCGGGGATGGAGTCCGCGCGCACCACGCGGCCGGGCGCCGGCGCCTCCGCCACGAGCGGCCCGTCGGCTCCGGTCTCCGTGTAAGGGGCCACGGTCGCGGTGTCGGCGCGGGCGAACACGGCGAGCAGCCCCGCCTCGGTCGGCGGCACGAGCCCGGGCTTCTCCGGCAGCTGCACCTGCACCACGCGGCTCTCGAGCGTCAGCAGGCCCGCCGAGCGCGCGTTCACCTCCTCCAGCGTGACGCCGGGCACGAGCGCCTGCGCCGTCTCCCAGTCCCACGCGCTGCTCGTGAGCGGCTCGCCCGAGAGGAACGCCTGCACGAGGCCGCCGGCGAACACCTCGGTCTCCAGCTTGTCGCGCTCGGCGTAGGCCTGTTCCGCCGCCCGGAGGTAGGCGGCCTTCGCGCGCGCGAGCTCGCTCGGGAGGAAGCCGTGCACACGCACCCGGCGGGCCTCGGTGAGCAGCGCCTCCAGCGCGCGGTCGATGCCGCCTTCCTTCGCCGTCGCGCTCAGGTAGTACGCGTCGGCGGTCCGTGCCATCGGCAGGAGCGCCGCGAAGCCGGAGACGTACGGCGCGTCCGGGCGCCGCGTGCGCTCCGCGAGGCGGTCGTTCAGCATCCGGTCGTACAGCTCCTGCACGAGCGCGGCGCGCCAGGCGGCGCGCGTGCCGCGCGGGCGCGCGGGGCGCTTGTGGATCACCGTCACGCGCGACGTCGGCTGCTCCGGGTCGGCGGCGATGGTGACGAGCGTCTCGGCGTGCGGGGGCACGGGCTCGTCGCGCCGCGGGCGCGGCTGCTCCGGGCCGCGCAGCCCGCCGAAGTGCTTCCGCACCAGCGCCTCGAGCCGGGCCGGGTCGGCATCGCCGACCGCGACGACGGCCATGTTGTCGGGCCGGTACCAGTCGCGATAGAACCGGCGCAGCGGCCCCGGCGTCGCCCCCTGGATGATCGACGGCTGCCCGATCGGCACGCGCTCGCCGTACCGCGAGCCGCGGAAGAGCACCGGGAACTGCCGGTCGCGCAGGCGCGCCGCCGCGCCCCGCCCGTCGCGCCACTCCCCGAAGACCACGCCCCGCTCGTTCACCACCTCGAGCGAGTCGAACAGCACGCCGCCCGCCCAGTCCTCCAGCACCTCGAAGCCCTTCTCGAGCAGGCCGGGGCGGTCGGTGGGGACGGGGAAGTAGAAGACGGTCTCGTCGAAGCTCGTGTACGCGTTGAGGTCGGCACCGAACCGCACGCCGACGGACTCGAGGAACTTCACGAGGTCGTTCTTCGCGTAGCGGCGCGTGCCGTTGAACGCCATGTGCTCGACGAAGTGCGCGAGGCCCCGCTGGTCCTCGTCCTCGAGCACCGATCCCGCGTTCACGACGAGGCGCAGGTCGACGCGCTGCTCCGGCAGGCTGTTGCGGCGCAGGTAGTAGCGGAGCCCGTTCGGCAGCGTGCCGCGCACCACGGCAGGGTCGAACGGCAGCGAATCGCCGTCCGCCGCCGGCGCCGTGGCGACGGCCGGCGGCTGCGCCGCGAGCGGCGCGCCGACGGCGGCGAGCGCGAGCATGACGGGGAACCGGCGACCGGTCATGCCCCCTCCTCGAAGGTCCACGGTTCGCGCGTGAGGCAACGGAGCGTCATCGCGACGGCGAGCGCCGCCACCAGCAGCCAGACCTGGCGCCAGGGGTCCGTGATGAAGCGCGGGCTGATGAGCAGGAGGCCGAGCACCACCGCGACGGCCAGCGCGACGTACGAGCGCAGGCGCGGCACGAACAGCAGGACGGCCGCCAGGCACTCGAGCGCGCCGACGAGCAGCACGAAGCCCGGCGGGAAGCCACCGTCCGCGAGCAGCGCCTGCTCCGCCGGCACCCCGGCCAGCTTGCGCACGCCGCCCCACGCGAGGAACGCGGCGAGCAGCACCGTGAGCCCCGGCACCGCGCGCGACCAGGCGGCGGGCACCGTCATGCGCGCCGCGCGGGCCGGATCGCCCGCCCGCGCGCATCGAAGCGCACCCCCTCCGCCTCCAGCCGCAGCCGCTGCGTGATCGCCGCGGCGCCATCGCCACGCGGACTGATGGCGCCGGTCGCGTTCACGACGCGGTGCCACGGCACCGCGCTGTCGACCTCGAGCGCCGCCAGCGCGTACCCCACCTGGCGCGCGCCGTTCGGCACCCGCGCCATGCGAGCCACCTCCGCGTAGCTCCGCACCTCGCCCGCCGGGATGCGGCGCACGGCGGCGTAGATGCGCGCGCGGCGATCGCTCACGCGCCCGCCCGCAGCCGCGACCCGAACTTCTGGCGCACCTTCGCCAGCTTCGGGACGATGGTGAACAGGCAGTACGGCTGAAGCGGGTTCCGACGGTAGTACGAATCGTGGTACGCCTCGGCGGGCCAGAAGCGGTCGAGCGGCTCGATCGTCGTCACGATCGGGTCCGCGAAGACCCGCTCCTGCGTGTACGCCGCGATCAGCGCCTCGGCCGTCGCGCGCTGCGCCTCGTCGTGCGGGAAGATCGCCGAGCGGTACTGCGTGCCGCGGTCGGCGCCCTGCCGGTTGAGCGTGGTCGGGTCGTGCGCGGCAAAGAACACTTCGAGCACATCGCGGTACGGGAGCACCGCCGGGTCGAAGGCGACCTGCACCACCTCGGCGTGGCCGGTGATGCCGGTGCAGACCGCGTCGTACGTGGGGGCGGGAACGTGGCCACCGGCGTAGCCCGACTTCACCGAGCGGACGCCGGCGATCCCTTCGAAGACGGCCTCGAGGCACCAGAAGCAGCCGCCCCCGAGCGTGGCGAGGGCGGAGGAGGAGTCAGGGTTCATCCCCGGATGGTAGCGGGGGCGTCCAGCCGCCGATGCGCCACGCGCGCTCGGCCTCGCGGGCCTCGCGCTCGAGCGGGATCGCGTGGTAGCGGCACCCGGCCGCGAGCCAGCCGTCGACGTACGCCGCCAGGAAGCCGAACGCGCCGAG
This sequence comes from Gemmatimonadales bacterium, assembly GCA_033764615.1. GTDB lineage: Bacteria > Gemmatimonadota > Gemmatimonadetes > Gemmatimonadales > GWC2-71-9 > JANRIU01. The sequence continues at coordinate 8,920 of JANRIU010000007.1, forward strand.
GCGCCGGAACTGCGCGACGTGCGCGAGCTCGTGCACCAGCAGCGGCAGGGGCATCGTCGACGAGCCGCTCACGAGCACCGTATCGAGGCACGCCATCGCCCCGATCCGGCCGGGCGCCAGTGGCGCGAGCCACATCGCGGGGTTCCAGGCGGCCGGCACCGTGGCGACGCGCACGCGCGACAGCGCCTCGGCGGGCAGGACACGCGTGCCCGCCGCGCGCTCGGCGCCCGCGAGCGCGCGCCCGCGGCGACGCCACCAGGCGCGCTGCAGGCGGAGCAGGGGGAGGAGCGCCGAGGCGCAGAGCAGGGCGAGCGCGCGGCGCGCGGACGCGGGCGTCAGTCGGCCGTGTCGCCGTCGTCCGGCGCGTGGGCGAGGCGCTGCGGTGCGGGACGCGGCGCACCGCGCGCGAGGAAACGCTCGAGCGCGCCCGCCAGCCGATCGAGCCGCGCCGGACTCGTGTCCTGGTCGAGCGGCAGGCGCTCGCCCGCCAGCGACCACTCGATGTCGATCCAGCGGCTGATCACCTGCGTGCCGTCCTGCCGCGCGGATTCGAGCCACACGGCGCGCGACTCCCCCTCCCACACCAGCCGGAGCCGGAGGTCGCGCCGGAACCACTCGGCGAACGCGCTCGACCCGCCGCGTCGCGGCGGCTCGACCGACGCGAGGCGGAGCCCCGCCGCGAGGATCAGCGGCTCCAGCCGCTCACGCGCTTCGAAGAAGATGGTGGCCATCGGTCAGTACACGCTCTCCGGCGCCGGCAGGGTGAGGCGCAGCAGCACCGGGGCGCTCCCCGGCGTGCGCACGCGCAGCAGCAGGTCGGTGGGTCCGTCGCCCACCCACGAGGGGAGGTCGCGCAGCATCCATGCCCGCCGGTCGGCCTCGGGCGGCTGCTCGGCGGTCGGCACGCCGCGCCAGCGCCGGCGCCCGCGCCGCAGCCAGGCGGAGTCCGCCGCGAGCCCCGCCGGCAGCGGGCCCGATTCGGCGACGACGCGGACGCTCATCATCACCGGCGCGGCCGGCGATGCCGTCGCCTCCAGCGCCATCGGCATCCGGTCCACCCAGGCCTCGGCCTCCAGCACGAGCATCATGCCGCCGAGCCGGGCGCGCGCCGTGGCCCGCTCGCCCGCGGCCGGCCACTGGGCCTCCGCCGCGCTCACCGCGACCCCCAGCAGCAGCGTCGCCCCGGCAAGCGCGCCCCTCAATTCCGCGTCTCGACGAGCCACCACAGCAGCACCGCCCCCGTCGCCGCGCCGCCACCGGCGAGGATCGCGCCGCGCCACGGCGCTTCCTCGAGCACCGCATACCCCAGGAAGGCGAGGAAGTAGCCGAGGCGGGCGAAGCCCATCACGTAGAGCAGCCCGCGCTCGCGTCGGCCCGTCATGGCAAGCCAGAGCGCGGCCGCCGCCGAGAGCCCCATCGCCCCGGCCAGCAGCAGCGAGTACAGCGGATGCACGGCGCGCGGGAAGCCCACGAAGGCGCCGACCCGCGCCAGGAACGCGTACCCGATCACCGCGATGATGTCGAGCGTCGCGCCGATGTAGAGCGCGCCCTCCAGCGCACCGTCGCCACGGCGCTGGCGGCGGCCGCCGGTCGTCAGCAGCGGCCGGAAGCCGCCCGGCTCGGCCGACGGCCGTTCGGGAGTGGCAGTCACGGGCGGGAGCGGCCGGCGGCCGCGGTCGCGGTGCGCATCACGCCCAATCGTACAGCGGTGCCGCCGACGCGGCAGGCGGTAGCCCCACCGCCCGGGCGGGCGTATCGTTCGCGCGTTCCGCAACGCCCGAGGAGTTCCGCCCGCCCATGGCCGACCCGTCCACCGTTCTCAGCGAGGCGCTCGCCGCGCAGTACCGGCTCGAGCACACGCTGGGGCGCGGCGGCATGGCGACCGTGTACCGTGCGCACGACCTGAAGCACGACCGGCCGGTCGCGCTCAAGGTGCTGCACCCCGAGCTCGCCGCGATCCTCGGGCCCGAGCGGTTCCAGCGCGAGATCCGCCTCGCCGCGCGCCTCCAGCATCCGCACATCCTCGGCGTGTTCGACTCGGGCGTCGCGGGGGGCCGCTTCTGGTTCACCATGCCGTGCGTCGACGGCGAGTCGCTGCGCGCGCGGATGGAGCGGCACCCACCGATGCCCGCCCGCGATGCGCTCCGCCTCGTGCGCGAGGCGGCCGACGCGCTCACGTACGCGCACGAGCACGGCGTCCTCCACCGCGACATCAAGCCGGAGAACCTGCTGCTCACGGCCGATGGCCACGTGCTCGTGGCCGACTTCGGCGTGGCGCGGCCGATGGGCGAGGGCGGCGACGGCCGCCTCACCGAGACCGGCTTCACACTCGGCACCCCGGCGTACATGAGCCCCGAGCAGGCGACCGGCGAGGGCACCCTCGACGCGCGCAGCGACCAGTACGCGCTGGCCTGCGTCCTGTACGAGCTGCTCACCGGCGCCCCGCCGCACGCGGGCCCGACCGCGCAGGCGATCCTGGTGCGGCGCTTCACCGAGCCGCTCGTGCCGCTCCGCGAGCGCCGGCCCGACCTGCCGCCCTCGCTCGACGTGACGCTCGCGCGCGCGCTCGCGCCCCTGCGCGACGACCGCTTCGCCAGCACGCGCGACTTCGTCGCCGCGCTCGAGGCGGACGAGGCGGCGCTCCTGCTCCAGCGGCTGTCCGACCCGGCGCTGCCCGTGGCCCGCACGCCGACCCCCGCCGCCGGCATCCGCCCGCCGGCGATCGCAGCGCCGGCCGCGGCGCCCGCCCCCGCGCGGCCCTGGGGCTGGCTCGTCGCGGCCGCCGTCACGGTGCTCGCAGTGGGCGGGTTCCTCTGGTCGCGGCGCGAGGGCGCGGCGCCGGACGGCGACGGTGTCCGCCGCCTCGCCGTGCTGCCGTTCGAGAACCTCGGCGCCGCCACCGACGAATACTTCAGCGACGGCATCACCGACGAGGTCCGCGGCAAGCTCGCCGCGCTCCCGGGGCTGCAGGTCACCGCACGCGCGAGCAGCGCCGAGTACAAGGCGACGCGCAAGCCGTTCCGCGACATCGGCCGCGAGCTCGGCGTCCAGTACCTCCTCACCGGCACGGTGCGCTGGGAGAAGCGCGGCGACGCGAGCCGCGTGCGCGTGAGCCCCGAGCTCGTCAATGCCGAGACCGGCGCCGCCACCTGGCAGCAGCCGTTCGACGCCGCGCTCACCGACGTCTTCCAGGTGCAGGCCGACATCGCCGCGCGCGTCGCCTCCGCGCTCGACCTCGCGCTCGGCGCCTCGCAGCGCCAGCGCCTCGACGCCCGCCCCACCGGCAACCTCAAGGCGTACGATGCCTTCCTGCAGGGCGAGGAGGTCGGCCAGTCGCTCTCGCGGCTCGATCCGCCGTCGCTCCAGGCCGCCGCCGGGCTGTACGAGAAGGCCGTGGCGCTCGACTCGCTGTACGCGCCGGCCTGGGCGCAGCTCGGACGGGCGCAGGCGCTGCTCTACGGCTACAGCACGCCGACGCCGGACGGCGCGGCGCGCGCGCGCCGCGCCGCGGAGCGCGCGGCGCAGCTCGCGCCGGAGCGCGCCGAGGGGTACCTCGCGCTCGCCGACTACCACCAGCTCGTGCGCGGCGCCTTCGCCGACGCGCTCGAGGCCTGCCGCCGCGGGCTCGTCGTCGTGCCCGGCAGCGCCGAGCTGCTGGCCGCGTGCGCCCGTGCGGAGCAGTCGCTGGGGCGCTGGGAGGCGACGCTCGACTACCTCGTGCGCGGCGCGCGGCTCGACCCCCGCTCGGCGGCGACCGCGCGGCGGCTCGCGCTCACCACGCTCCTCCTCCGTCGCTATCCCGACGCGATCGCCGCGGCCGACCGCGCGCTCGCGCTCGACCCGCAGAGCCTGCAGGTGCTGCAGACGAAGACGATGGCGTACGTCGCCCAGGGCGACCTGCCGGGCGCGCGCGCGGTCATCGCGGCGGCACCCGCGTCGGTGGACCCGACCGCGCTCGTCGCACACTTCGCGTCGTACTGGGACCTGTTCTGGGTGCTCGACGACGCCCAGCAGCAGCTCCTGCTGCGGCTCACCCCGGCCGCGTTCGGCGACGACCGCGGCACGTGGGGCGTCGTCCTCGCGCAGGTGCACGCGCTCCGCGGCGACCAGCCGCGCGCCCGTGCCTACGCCGACTCGGCGCGCGCCGCGCTCGACGGCCAGCTCGCCGGCGCCCCCGACGACGCGCAGCTGCTGCTGCTCAAGGGGCTCGCGCTGGCGTACGCCGGCCGTGGCGCGGAGGCGGTGAAGGCCGGCGAGCGCGGCACGGCGCTGCTGCCGATGGAGAAGGACGCCTACGTCGGCGCGTACCTGCAGCACCAGCTCGTGCGCATCCTGCTGCTCGCCGGCGAGCCCGACCGCGCGCTCGACCACCTCGCGCCGCTCCTCGCGCGGCCGTACCTGCTCTCGCCGGGCTGGCTCGGGATCGACCCGGCGTTCAGCACGCTCCGCGGCACCCCCCGCTTCGAGCGGCTCCGCCGCGGCGCGACCGACGTGGCGCGACGGTGAGCGTGCCCGCGGCAGGCACCACCATCGACGCCTTCGCCGCGCTCGACCTGCGCGTCGGCCGCGTGGCGCGCGCCGAGCCGTTCCCCGAGGCGCGGAAGCCGTCCATCCGGCTCTGGATCGACTTCGGCCCGCTCGGCCTGCGCACGTCGAGCGCGCAGCTCACCGCGCGCTACACGCCGGCGGCGCTCGTCGGACGGCAGGTGGTGGCGGTGGTCAACCTGCCGCCGCGGCGGGTGGCCGGCTTCGCCTCCGAGGTGCTGGTGCTGGGAGCGGTGGAGGCGGACGGCGCCGTCGTGCTGCTCAAGCCGGACCAGGACGTGACCGAGGGGACGCCGATCGCCTGACGGCGCCGGCCTCCGCTCACGTCGCGCCGCCGGCGGGGCGCGCCGCGCGCCAGATCCCCACGGCGAGCAGCAGGTCGAACGCGAGGCAGAACGGCGGATACCAGTCCGGGACGTAGCTGCCGCCGCCCCGGAAGGGGACGGTCAGGTCCCAGAGCGCATGGCCCAGCCACGCGAGCGCGAGTATCCGGCCCTGCGCCGGATCGAGGCCGACGAGGGCGAGTGCCGCGAAGCCCGCGAGCCCGAACAGCTCCGGCAGCCGCTGGGACGGGCGCCCGAGCCGCATCGCGAAGCCCACGTACACGACCGACGCGAGCGCCAGCAGGCCCGCCAGCACCGCGCGCCGGACGGCGGGCGGCCGGCGCGCCAGCACACGGAGGGCCAGCTCGCCGAGGGCGAGGCCGGCCACCGTGGCGGCAGCCCCCCAGAGCATGCGCATGCAGCCTCCAAGATGGGCCCGTGCCGAACCGGCAGGAACCTCCCTCTTGCCGAGGGGTTGCCGCGCCCCTATCTTCTCAGGCTGATGCGACCACCGCGTGTACCAACGCGGGCACGTTCCTGAGATCATCTCGAGGGGCTGGCGTTCGCGCCGGTCCCTTTTTCGTGGTCAAGGTCGCACGCGTGTGCGCGACGGGTCGTCGCGCCGCGGGGAGCGGCACCCGTCGCGAGGGGACTCGATCGCGATCCGTTGTAGTCGGTGCGCACGGCATGTCCCGTCTCCGATTACAGCACCACCAGGAGCATGGACACCATGCGCAAGACCGGCACCGTGAAGTGGTTCAACGACGCGAAGGGCTTCGGCTTCATCACCCCCGATGGTGGCGAGAAGGACTGCTTCGTCCATCACTCGGCCATCCAGGCGCAGGGCTTCCGTACCCTGACCGAGGGTGAGAAGGTGGAGTTCGACATGGTGCAGGGCCAGAAGGGCCCCGCCGCCGAGAACGTCACCCGTCTCGGCCGCTGAAGCTGATCGCCTGACGGATCCGCGCCGGCCGGTCCGCCATCGTGGCGGGCCGGCCGGACGTGTCCTCAACCTCGGCGTGCCCGGGCGGCCGCCGGAACCGGAGTCCGCATGATCGAAGTCCTGCTCGACGACAGCGACCGCATCGAGACGGCGCTGAAGGCGTTCAAGCGCAAGGTGCAGCGCGCCGGGATCCTCAAGGAGCTGCGCGAGAAGCGGCACTACGAGAAGCCCAGCGACGCGCGCAAGCGCAAGGCGGCCGCTGCGCGCCGCCGCGCCCGCAAGCGGACCTGACGCGCCGCTGACGGGCGGACAGGCGGAAGGGCGCGGTGCCGCATCACGGCACGCGCGCCCTTCCGCCTCGGTGTTCCCACCCGCCCCCGCTCCTCGTCGCGCGCCTCAGCGCGCGAGCGTGACCCCCGCCAGCTTCCCCAGCGCGCCCAGCGTCGTCTGCGCCGCGTTCAGCCCCAGCCGGAAATCATCGTCGTTGAAGGTGCTGTACAGGTCGGTCGGCTGGTGCCAGTGCGGGTCCCAGCCCGAGCCGATGTGCACCCCGCGCTCGTTCTCGCGGAGGCTCACCGCCGCCACCAGGTCCTGGAACGGCGTGGAGTCGGTGTTGGTCATGTGCGGCCCCACCTGCGCCGGGTAGTCGGTCGCGTACTCCGCATTCGCCGCGTGCAGCGCCCAGGCGAGGCGCGCCGAGGCGTCCGCCATCCGCGAGTTCGACTGGAACTCGATGTTCACGTCGGCTTCCGGCCGCTGCTCGCGCGCGAGGGTGCCGTCCTTCCGCGGCGGGCCGTGGTCGAAGAGCATCATGTCATGCTGGATCATGCCGAGCCAGCGCGGCTCCGGGTATCGCCCCGACCCCGCGGGCGCTTCCTGCCCCTGCAGCGCCTGCCGCTGCTGCACGTACGCCCGCGCGCCGTTGAGCCCGGTCTCCTCGTTGTTCCAGAGCACGAAGCGGATCGTGCGCTCGGTGCGCACGTCCGGCGACGACAGCACGCGCGCCAGCTCCATCACGAGCGCGGTCCCCGAGCCGTCGTCGTTCGCCGCCTCGCCCCAGCCGATGCCGTCCATGTGCGCGCCGACGATGTACATCTCGTCCGGCCGCGTGGTGCCGACCTTCGTGCACCACACCTGCTCGCGCCGGCCGGGCACGGAGGCCTGCGCGTTCAGCGCGCGGAGCCGCGCGTCCGGCTGCCTCAGCGAGTCGGTGTTGACGCCGGTCGGCGCGCGCACGCCGCGCGGCCGCCCGCCGCCCACCGCGCGCGCGTTCGGGTTCGGCGCGCGCGCCGGCCCCGCCCCGCCCGGCGGCGGGGGCGGCGCGTAGTCGTACTGCATGCGCTCGGTGCTCGTGCAGCCGGACGCGCGCAGCTGCTGCTCGATCCAGTCGATGGCGGCGCGGTTGCGGTCGGTCCCCTGGCGCCGGTCGCCGAACTGCGTGAGGCCCTTGATGACCGCCTTGTACCGCTCGAGGTCGAGCCGGGCGACGAGCGCCTTCACGGGGTCGGCGGAATCGGCGGGCGCCTGCGCGGCGAGCGGCGCGGCGAGGGCGAGCAGCGGCAGGGCGAGGCGTGTCAGGCGCATGGCGGCAGGGCTGGAGGGTGAGTGGGGCAACGTAGCGGCGCCGGGCGCCGCTGTCAGCGCGGGGCGCCGACGACGGCCTCGGCCTCGATCTCCACGAGGTACTCCTCGCCGATGAGCGGCGCCTGCACCATCGTGTTGGCAGGGAGGATGTGGCCGAACCGCTCGCCGTGCGCCCGCGCGATCGGCTCCCACTGGCGCACGTCCTTCACGAAGATCCGCGTGCGCACCACGTCTTCCAGCGAGCCCCCGAGCGACCGCAGCGACGCCTCGATCTTGTCGATGACGAAGTGCGCCTGCGCCGCCGGGTCGTCGCCGCCGATGGCGCGCGGGCCGTGCGTGGCCGTCGTGCCGCTCACGCTGATGTGGTCGCCGCGGCGGACCGCGCGGCTGTACCCGGCGAGCGGCTCCCACACGGTCCCCGAGAGCACGTACGTGCGGTCGTCGTGGCCGCGGCGCGCGGGCCAGGCGGGCGGGAAGGCGCGCACGTGGTGGCTCAGGTCGCCCGAGGCGGTGAGGAACGGCGGGCGCCGGTACTCGTCGCCGCAGTCGCCGGGGATCGGGGCGAGCCCCGCCTGCGCGTCGGCGATCGCGGCGCGATCGGCATCGTCAAGCCGGAGCGCGAGGACGCCGAGCGTCGCGTCGACGTGGGCGCGCTGGCCGAGGCGGGCACCGATGATGACCGACGCGACCCCGGGCATGTCGAGCGCGGCGCGGCTCGCGACCGTCGCCAGCGCGACGCCGTGCCTCCGCGCCACGCCGTCGAGCGCGCGGAGCAGCGCCTGGAACGGCGCCCAGCCGCCGGCCGCGCGGATGAAGCGGCCGTACTTCATCTGCGACCACGTCTCCAGCCGCTCCCAGTCGGGCTCCGGCGCGCCGAGCCAGCGGTCCGAGAGGAAGCCGCCAGCGAGGGTGCCGTAGGCGAGCAGCCCGACGCCGTGCGCCGAGGCATAGGCGGCGAGCCGTCCGGCAGCGCGTCGGTCGAGGACGGAGCACGACACCTGGTTCGTGACCAGCGGGATCCCGCTCGCGACGGCGATGCGCAGGTGCGCCGTGTCGAAGTTGGTGACGCCGAGCGCGCGGACCAGCCCCTCGCGGCGCAGCGCATCGAGGTGGAAGAGGGCGTCGAGCCAGTGCGGGTCGGCGAAGGTCCACGCGTGGTACTGGAGCAGGTCGAGCGCGGGGACGCGCAGGCGGTCGAGCGCGCGCTCGACCGCGGCGCGCGCGGCGTCGGCCGTCACCGGGCCCGGCTCGGGGACCCACTTGGTGCAGAGCTGCACGGCGCGCCCCGCCCCCGCACCCGTCACGAACCGCCCCGCCACGAGCTCGGCCGATCCGTAGTGGTCCGCCATGTCGAACGCCGTGAGGCCCGCGTCGACGTACGGGAGCATGGCGGCCGCGGTGGCGTCGAGGTCGAGCGCGCGACCATCGCGCTCCATGTCGGCGAGCTGCCAGAGGCCGGTCAGGATCGGGGGCAGGGGCATGGGGGGCGGACTGGCGGGAGGGCGGAAGGGCCGGCGGGACTCCGAGCGCTGAGAAGCTAGCCGCGGCCGGTGCGGCACGGCGCGGCCGGCCTACTCCGCCGGCAGCGTGGCGAACGTCGCGTGGAGGTCGCGCCCGGCGCGGCGGGCGGCGCGGCGCTCGCGCAGGTAGATCGCGGTGCCGACCGCCATGATGAGCAGCCAGACCGGCGTGGAGCGGAAGTACCACGCGTCGCGGGGTGCGGTGAGGTCGCGCCAGGTGTGCACGGCGAGCAGGCCGCCGAGCAGCGCGATCCCCGCCCACGCGAGCGGCGCCTGCAGGCGCCGGTCGGGCAGCACCGTCACCGCCGCGGCGAGTGCGGGGTTCCGCGCCGGCAGCGCGAGCACCGTCGCGCACATCAGCACGAAGTTCACGAGCATCGCGGTCACGAGGAAGTCGACGCCGAGGAAGAAGTCGCCCGCGAGGTGGCCGCCGAGGATGCTCACGGCGCCGAGCGCGGCGCTGCAGAGGATCGCCGCGTCCGGCGTGCGGCGCACGGGATGGAGGCGCGCGAGCTCGGCCGGCATGATGCCATCGTCCGCCCACGCGAACATGAGGCGCGAGACGCCGAGGAGCATCGCTGGCAGGTCCTTCGCGAGCGCCACGGCGGCGCCGGCCACCATCGGCACCGCCCATGCCGTGGGGAGCGCGCGCCCGAGGAGGCCCGGGGCCGTCACGTCGCGCGTGCGCGCCTCCTCCGCGAGCCAGTGCCACGGCACCGCGTGGTAGACCGCGGCGGTGAACGCGAGGTAGAACGCGCCGACGCCGACGATGGCGATGCCGATGGCGCGCGGCAGCGTGCGCCCGGGGTCGCGCGCCTCGCCGCCGGCCTGCGCGATCGCGTCGAAGCCGATGAACGACGAGAAGAGCAGCGCGGCCCCGGGCAGCAGCACCCCCCACGAGAAGGGCGCGGGCGCAGGCGGCGCGGCGGACGCGCCCGGCGCCGCCGCGGCGAGGAACGCCCCGGGCGACAGGCGCCAGCCCGCCACGATCACGACGGCGCCGAGGCCGAGGGTGAGCAGCATGAGCGGGACGAGCGTGAGCTGCAGCGTGCGGACGCCGCGCAGGTTCACGAGCGTGGCGAGGCCGAGCGCCGCGAAGGCGATCGCGAGGCGCACGGGGCCGCGCTCGATCGTCGCCGCCGCGCCGTCGAGGCCCGCGACGGCGCAGAGGTCGCGCAGGAACGGCGGCAGGACGTACGATACGACGCCGATGGCGATGGCGAGCGCCGCCCACTGCGAGAAGCTGGCGACGAAGCCGAGGTAGGGGCTGAGGCCGCGGCTCGCGTAGACGTAGCTACCGCCCGCGCGGGGCATCGCGGAGGCGAGGATGGCATAGGCGAGCGCGGCGAGGAGCGCCGGCACCGCGGCGAGCAGGTACGCGGGAACGACCCAGGGCCCGATGCCGGGCACGTGCCGCTGGATCATGAACGGGACGATATTGAGCCCCGCGCCGACCATCGAGCAGACACCGGTGGCGACGAGGCCCCAGAGGCCCAGGTCGCGCGCGAGGCGCGGGCCGTCGCTCACCGGCGGCGCGGGGGGGACGGCGGCACGGCAGGCATGGCCTCGAAGGTAGCGGCGCCCCGCCGGGACGGCGGACGCCCATCGCGGGCGCCCGCCGCCACGCCTACCACTCGGCCGTGAGCGCCTCCAGCGGCTGCGCGACCTCGGCCGCCGCGGGCGGGTCCAGGTTCGCGAGTACCACAATCACGCGCCGGTCGGCCGGCACCAGCACGAGCTCCGCGTTGACGCCGGGCGCGCCGCCGGCCACGGCGATCGGGCCGCGGCCGCGCCGGCCATCGAGGAAGCGGTTGAAGAGGAGGTCGGTGTGCGCGGCATCCAGCAGGCGGTCGTCGAGCAGCGCGAGGCCGAGGCGCTGGAGGTCGGCGGCGGTGCTGAAGGTGCCGCCTGCGCTCGTGCCACGGGGCGGCAGCATCGTGTTCGGGGCGAGCGTGCCGCCGGCGCGCGTATACCCCGTCGCCACGTCGGGCCCGCCGCGCGGGAACGCGCCGCTGGCCGTCATGCCGGCGGGCTCGTACACGAGGCGACGGTGCGCCGCGTCGAAGTCGAGCCCGGTGACGCGCTCCAGCACCGCGCCGAGCACGACGTAGCCGCTGTTGCTGTACCGCTCGCGCGCGCCCGGCTCGAACTCCAGCGGCCGGGCGGCGATGAGGGGCAGGTAGTCCGCGAGGCTCCGGAAGCGCGACGGGTCGGCGCGCACCTCCTCGTACCCGAGGTAGTCGCCGAGGCCCGACTCGTGCCGCAGCAGGTGGCGGATCGTCACGCGCTCCGCGACGGCGGGGGGGAAGCCGTCGACGTACCGACCCACCGGGTCGTCGAGGCGGAGCCGCCCGTCCTGGGCGAGGCGGAGGATGGCGAGCTGCGTCACGAGCTTCGTGATCGAGCCCAGGTCGACGCGCGTGTCGGGCGCCATGCGGATGCCGCGCGCGCGGTCGGCGAGGCCGTGCACCGAGCGATGCAGCACCCGGTCGCCACGGGTCACCTGCACGACGCCGGCGAAGCGGTCGACCCGCGCGAGCGAGTCGAGCCGCCGGGTGAGGTCCACCGAGGTGCGCACCCCGTCCAGCGCCGAGGCGTCGGGGCCGATGCGGATCCCCGTGATGCGACCCGGCGCCTCCGGCTCGTGCGTCACGGTGAGCCGCACGCGGCGCGCGCCGCGCGCGAGGCGCACCGCCACCTCGGCGGGGGACTGCCGGTCGAGCCGCGCCTCCGCGTCGCGGAAGTCGCGGTGCAGCTGGCCGAGCGTCTGCACGTGCACCGCCAGCGGAACGGCGTCGCGGAAGTGGGGCGCCAGGTCGGTCGCGACGAACCGCGCGATGGTGGCGCTGTCCCCCGCACGGATGGCGCCGACGAGCGCATCGAGGTGCGGGCGGGCGGGCGACTGCGCGCCGACGGGGGCGGCGGCGAGAAGGAGGAGGACGGCGGGGAGAAAGCCACGGGACTGCATGGGCGCGAACGCTCCGGTGATCGTTGCGGGGGAGGATGCGCCACGCTGCCTCCGGGTCGCGCGGGGAGGGGGCCGGCACGCCGATCGCCCGCTGCACGGCGTCACGGCGTCGCGCGATGCCCGGCTCCGTGCCGCACGGCGTACCGGCTCTGCACGAGCCCGTTCGCGAACGCCGTCGTCCCCTCGTGCACGAGCGTGACGTCGGCCGGGAGCGGCCCGAAGAGCGGCCGCCCCGCACCGAGCAGCACGGGGACGCGCGTGAGGATGAGCGTGTCCACGCAGCCGGCCGCGAGGAAGCGCTGGATCGTGACGCCGCCGTCGAGGTACGCGTGGCAGAGCCCGCGCTCCGCGAGGCGCGCGAGCACCGCACCGGGGTCGCCGCCATCGTGGCGCACGCGGTCGGCCAGCGCCGCCGGCACGGCGGGCGGACGCGTCGCCAGCACCACGACGGGGACGCGGTACGGCCACTCCGGCAGCCCGAAGCCCAGCACCGTCTCGAACGTCGCCCGCCCCATGAGCACGACGTCGATCCCCGCCATGAACGCCGCGTAGCCATGGTCGTCCGCGGGGCCGTCGCCGCCCGGCGCGGGGAGCCAGTCGAGCGCGCCGTCGGGGCGGGCGATGAAGCCGTCGAGGCTCGTGGCGATGAACACGGAGACGCGGGGACGCGCGGTCATGCGGGACGCTCCAGGAGGAAGGTGCGGAGGCGGTGGAGCGGTCCCTCCACCTCGGAGAGGGGCTGGAAGCCGCACCGCTCCAGCATGCGCGCGGAGGCGGCGTTCGGCGCGTCGGTGACGCCCGCGAGCCGCACGAGGCCGAGCGCGCCGAACGCGTGCGCCACGAGGGCGCCGAGCGCCTCGGCGGCATAGCCGCGGCCCCACGCCTCCGGCGCGAGCGCGACCAGCGGCTCCACGAGCCCCGCGAGCCGCGGCTCGTGCGCGGCGGCGGTGGTCACCGGGAGGAGGCCGGCGCAGCCGGCGCACGCCGGGTCGGCGGCGGCCGAGAGCCACCAGAGGCCGAGGCCCTGCGGCGCCGCGGCGGCCGCGTCGGCGAGGAGGGCGGCGACCTCGTCGCGCGCGAGCACGCGGTCGTCGCAGAGGTAGCGCCGCACCTCCGCGCGCAGGAGCAGCGCGTGCAGCCGGTCGACGTCGGCCGCGGCTTCGCGCAGGGGACGGAGCACGAGCCGAGGCGTCAGGAGGTCAGGCCGCGCGTCCATGGCCCTCCAGGAAGTCGAGCTCGCGGCCGTACGTCTCCGGCTGGGCGCGGAGCGCCCAGGCCGCAGCGCCCATCGCCACCGCGCCCACCAGCGCCGCGGCGCCGACGAGGCCGAGCGGCGCGCGCAGCGCGAGGAACGCGAGCGTCATCGGCACGGCGGTGACGCGCACCAGGTTCGGGACGCTGGTCGCGACGGTGGCGCGGAGGTCGGTGCCGAACAGCTCGACCGCCATGGTGACGAGCACCGCCCAGTAGCCGACGCCGAAGCCGATCACGGCGCACGTGGCGTAGAGCGCGGCCGCGGTGCGCGGCACGCCGGCCAGGTACGTGACGATCCCGCCGAGGCAGAGCCAGAGGAAGGCGCCGACGGCGCGCTTGCGCGAGCACAGCGCCTGGCTGAGCGGCCCGCTCGCGAGGTCGCCGAGCGTGGTGCCGGCGTAGAACAGCAGCACGGCGCGCGCGGCCGTCACCTCGCCCGCGACGCCGAGCGCGCGCGCGAACTCCGGGGCGAAGGTGATGAGGATCCCGACGGCGAACCAGACCGGCATGCCGATGGCGATGGCGCGGAGGAAGCGCGCGGCGCGGTCGCGGTCGTCGAAGAGGCGGCGGACGTCGCCGCGGCCCGCCGCTGCACGCGCGCGCGCGAACATGGCGGAGTCGCGCACGCCGACGCGGAGCAGCAGCAGCGCCAGCCCCATCGCGCCGCCGACGACGTACGCGGTGCGCCACGGCACCTGCTCGCCCACGAGCGCGGCGGCGACGGCGCCGAGCACGCCCATCGCGGCGACGATCGCCGTGGCGGCGCCGCGGGCGCGTGTCTCCACCAGCTCGCCGACGATCGTGAGCGCGGCGCCGAGCTCGCCTGCGAGGCCGAAGCCCGCGACGAGGCGGCACGCGACGTACGCGGGCACGGAGGTGACCGCGGCGTTGGCGAGGTTGGCGAGGGAGTAGCAGAGGATGGAGCCGTAGAGCACGGAGCGCCGGCCGCGGCGGTCGCCGAGGACGCCCCACGCGAACCCGCCGAGCATCATCCCGACGAGCTGCGCGTTCTGCAGGAGCGCGCCGACCTCGAGCGCGCGCGGCCCGGCGCCGAGCTCCTGCACGCTGGCGACGCGCACCACCGCGAAGAGCAGCAGGTCGAAGACGTCGACGAAGTAGCCGAGGCCGGCCACGAGGATCGTCGCCGCTGCCGCACGGAGCGGCACGAGCTCCGGGGACGGGGCCGCCCCCGCCCCGCCCCGCGCGCCGCTCAGTATCCCTCGGCGCGCCCGAGCTGCGACTCGATGCTGCGCTGCAGCTTCTGCACCGCGCCGTCGAGCGCCTGCGGGATCGTGGCGGCGTCGTGGTGCACGGCCACGGGGGGGCGCCCCGAAAGGCGCGCCTCCAGCAGGCACCGCTTGTCGGCGGGGCCCGCCTTGTGCGCGTTCTCGTCCCGCAGGTGCACCTCGACGCGCGTGATCCGCTCGCCGAAGCGCCCCAGCGCCTCCGTGAGCACCCCCTCGACGTCCCGCACGAGCGTGTCGTCGGCCGTGATGTGGCTGTCACCGCTGATCTGGACCTGCATCCGGGTCTCCTCCCCGTGCGAACGAAGTGCCTGCGGAGGCGCCGTCGGCACCTCCCAGCCCGGACGATAGCGAATGCGTCACGGGCGTGGCGTCCTCCTGACCGGCAGGTAAGTTCGGCCGTGCGTTTTTCCACCCTCCGGGCCCTGCCGGCCCTGCTCTGCCTTGCGGCGGCTGCCGCACCGCTGTCCGCGCAGCAGCGCGGCGTCGTGCGCGTCAGCGGCTACGTGCGCTCGGCGGAGTCGGGCGAGGTCATCCGCGGCGCGACCGTGCTGGTGGAAAACGGGCCGTGGCGCGCGGAGACGAACCAGGACGGCTTCTACGTCCTCACGGTGCCGGGCGGTCGCCAGGTGCTGCGATTCCGTGCGCTCGGCCACACCCCGCTCGCCGACACGCTGGAGCTCGCAGCGAGCCTCGTGCGGGACGTGCGCCTGCAGCCGGCGGCGTTCACGCTGCAGGAGCTGCGCGCGAGCGGGCGGCGCGACTCGGTCGCCATCGACCTCGAGACGCCGGCGATGTCCGTCGAGGCGCTCGACGCCGGCACCATCCGCCTCGCCCCGGCGATCCTCGGCGAGGTCGACCCGATCCGCACGCTGACGCTGCTGCCGGGCGTGAAGCTCACGAGCGACGGCTCCACGGGGATCTCCGTGCGCGGCGGCACGCCCGACCAGAACCTGATCCTGCTGGACGAATCGACGATCTACAACCCGTCGCACGTCTTCGGCTTCTACTCCGTGTTCAACTCGGACGCGGTGGCCGACGTGAAGCTGTACAAGGGCGGCATCCCCGCGCGGTTCGGCGGCCGGCTCTCGTCGGTGCTGGACATCCGGCAGCGCGAGGGGAACGACCGCGCGTTCACGGGGCAGGCGTCGCTCGGCCTGATCTCGAGCCGCGCCTCGGTCGAGGGGCCGCTGCCGGGGAAGCTCGGCTCGTTCCTCGTCGCGGCCCGGCGCACCTACGCCGACCTCTTCCTCCGGCTCTCCAGCAACCCGGACATCAACCAGAACACCGCGTACTTCTACGACCTGAACGCCAAGGGGAACATCCGCCTGGGCGACCGCGGGTCGATCATGGTGTCGGGGTACTTCGGCCGCGACCGCTTCGCGGTGCAGGAGCGGCTCTCGACCGGCTGGGGGAACACGGCGGGCACGCTGCGGTGGAACCAGTCGTTCGGCGACCGGCTGTTCTCCAAGGTGTCGCTCACGTCGAGCGAGTACGACTACCGGCTCGACTTCCTGAGCCTCGGCCGCGACCTCGGCTGGACGGCGAGCATCGGCAGCACGGAGGCGCGCGTGCTGGAGACGCTGTACCTCTCCAACACGCAGCAGGTGGAGTTCGGCGGCGAGCTGATCCGGAACGCGCTGCAGCCCGGCAACGTGCAGCCGATCGGCCAGTCGCCGGTGCGGCCGGTGACGCTGCAGCCGCGCTTCGGCTGGACGTCGGCGCTCCACGCCGACCACGAGTTCAGCGTGTCGCCGGCGCTGTCGGTGCGCTACGGGGTGCGGTGGGCGGGCTTCCGGCGCGTCGGCGCGGGGACCACGTACCAGTACGCCGCGCCCGGCCCCGTCGTGTACGACGCGGTGCTCCAGCGCTACCAGCGCGGCACCATCGTGGACAGCACGGTGTTCGGCCCCGGCGAGACGATCACGTCGGCGAGCGGGCTGGAGCCGCGCCTCGCGCTCAACCTCCGGCTCTCGCGCACCGCGAGCCTCAAGGCGAGCGTCATGCGCACGCGGCAGTTCCTGCACCTCATCTCGAACACGAACAGCCCCACGCCGCTCGACGTCTGGGAGCCGGTGGGGCCGTACTTCCCCGCGCAGCGCGCCGACCAGGTGGCGCTCGGCTACGCCGGCACCTTCGGCGACGGCGCGTGGGAGCTGACCACCGAGGCGTACGTGAAGCGCCTCGACCGCGTGACCGACTTCGTGCCCGGCGCCGACCTCGCGCTCAACGACCGGCTCGAGACCGAGACGCTCATCGGCCGCGGGCGCGCCTACGGCTTCGAGGTGCAGCTGCGCAAGGTGACCGGGAAGCTCACGGGCTGGATCAGCTACACGCTCTCCCGCAGCGAGCGGCGCCTGCCCGGCATCGCCCCCGGCGATCCCGGCGTGAACGGCGGGCGCTGGTTCCCGTCGCCGTACGACCGCACGCACGACCTCGCCGTCGTCGGCTTCCACCCGGTGGGGCGCTCGTGGACGCTCTCGAGCGTGTTCGTGCTGACGAGCGGCCTGCCCGCGACGTTCCCGGTCTCGCGCTACCAGTTCAACTCGCTGCTCCTCTTCGAGTACGGCGACCGCAACGCCGCGCGCCTGCCGACGTACCACCGGCTGGACGTGACGCTCACGAAGGAATGGAAGCGGAGCCAGCTGCAGTTCGGCGTGTACAACCTCTACAACCGCTTCAATGCGCAGGGGATCGGCTTCCGCCAGGCGGAGAACGACGCGCTGCGCAGCGAGGCGACGCAGACGGCGCTGTTCGGCCTCGTCCCCTCCATCTCGTACCAGTTCCGGTTCTGATGCGCGCGCGCCACGCCCTCGCCCTGCTGCTCCCGCTGCTCATCGCGTGCGAGCGGGTCGTCGACCCCGGGATCCCGGCCGGGCCGCTCCGGCTCGTGGTGGAGGGGGGCGTCGAGCTGCGGCCCGACAACGCGGCGGGTGCGCAGTCGCTCCGCCTCACCACCACCGATGCGTTCGCCAGCACCACCACGCCGCCCCCCGCCACCAACGCGACCGTGCGCGTGCGCGACGGGCAGGGCGGCAGCTGGAGCTACGCCGGCCCGGACGCCGACGGCCTGTACCGCACCACGGGGCTCGTTCCCGTCGTCGGCCGGACATACACGCTGGAGATCGGCTGGAACGGCGACCAGTACCGCGCGCAGGAGACGCTGCTGCCGGTGGCGCCGATCGACTCGCTCTACTTCATCTGGGTGGAGGCGGGGCCGTTCAGCGGCGACTCCGGCATCCGCGCCGCGATCGACTACACCGATCCCGCGGGCCGGCAGGACAACTACTACTGGGACCTGCTGGTGAACGGGCAGCGCCGGCTCAACACCGACCCGGGCAACCGCTTCCGCCTCATCAGCGAGGACCGCTTCTACGACGGCGGTCGCGTGACGCGGTACCAGCCGTTCGACGAGTCGGTGCTCGAGGTGGGCGAGCGGGTGCTGGTGCGGCAGCTGGCGCTCTCGGCGGCGGGGTTCCGCTACCACCGCGCGCTGCTGGAGCAGCAGTCGCAGGGGGGCGGGTCGCCGTTCTCGGTGCCGCCCGCGTCGGTGCGCGGCAACGTCGCCAACCTCACGCGCCCGGAGGCCCCGGCGCTCGGCTGGTTCCGCGCGAGCCAGGTGGCGGAGCGGGCGGCGACGGTGCCGCGGGTGCGATAGCGTCGGCGCGGCGGGCATCACGGCGGCGGCGCCCCCCAGAGACGTGGCGTCACCAGCCGGAGCCCGAGCGTCCACCACGTCGGCAGCGGCGCCGCGCCCCCCACGCCGTGCCCCACCGTCGCGTCGACCTGCACCGCGTCGCTGACGAAGTGCCGGAGCCCTGCCTGCCACGCCTTGCCGGAGCCTGCCACGTACGGATCGCCCGAGAACAGCTCCGCGACCACGTGCAGCCCGCCGACGGCCCGGAGCTGCGTACCCACGCCCCACGTGAGGATCGTGCGGTCGGTCGGCGCCAGCCAGAGGTGGTTCACGCCGAGGTTCGCGTGCAGCAGCACGGCGTCGCGCTCGCCGAGCGACTGGCTGGCGATGGCGAACGTGAACGCGCCATAGCCCTCCGGCCTGAGGAGGCCGCTGCCGCCCGGCAGGAAGGAGCCGGCGACGAGCGCGACGCCGGGCCCCCGCCCGGGTGCATACGGTCGGAGCAGGAACTTCCCCTGCACGAGCGGCAGGGCGTACGTGAAGCGCCTGCCGCCCCCGCGCCGGTCCGCGCCGGCGACACCGCCCACCGTGAGCTCGAGCCACGGCGTGGGCCCCACCGCAGCCAGCAGCCACTGCTGGGTCGATTCGTGGTCCCACCGGAACCAGCTCTCCGCCTGCGCCAGGCCGCCGCCTACCACGCGCGCGTCGTCGGTGATGAACGGGCGCACGTCCAGGCGCGTCGGCGGGGTCGCCGTCGGCCACTGCGCCGCGGCCTCGGCGACGGGCGCGAGGGCAAGCGCGGCGGCGCAGCCAGTGAGCCTCAGGGCGGATCGTGCGCGGCGCATCGTCGTTAGGGTAACCGCGCCGCGGCACGAGCGGCAGTCGGTACTGCGACTCCATTGCACGACGGATTCCCGCGACCACCGCTCGGCAAACCGTTGTGGCGCATGCGCAGCACCGTCGCACGCGCACGTCACTTGTCGGCGGCGAGGTGCGCATCCCATCGTCCACGTGAGGCAGGATGCCGCACACCGCGCAGGTATGGCTCCTGCGCGCGAAAGGGGTCGCCGACGGCGCACGGGCCGCGGCGCCACCATCTCCACCGCGGAGCCCTCCCACGTCGCGCATCCGTCCGCTCGCTGGCGCGCTGGTCGCGCTGGCCCTCGTCGCCGCGCCCGCCGACGCGCAGGTCATCTCGCTCAACACCGGCGTCGATGCCGGTGGCAACCTCCTCGCAAGTCAGGCCCTCGACCCGTTCTGGACGATCTCGCTCTACGGGGGCGCGACGTTCACCGCCGCGCGCGTGGCGGCGCCCGGCCACCCGATCATCTGCTGCGGGATGGAGAGTGCCCCGAACACGGCGCGCTGGATCTCGGATCCGTCCATCCAGCTGACGGGTACCGGCACCAGCTGGGGAGTCGGTCGCACGGTGTACGCGCGCCGCACCTTCGACCTCTCCGGCTACACCCTCTCCTCCGTGTCGCTGGACCTGGCGTGGCGCGTCGCCGACGTGCGGTGGGGCGTGTATCTCAACGGCGTGCTCCTCCCGAGCAGCCAGATCGGCAACTTCGGCTTCTCCTTCGGCGAGCAGCTGCAGGCAACGAGCGGCTTCAACCAGGGGTTGAACACGCTCGAGCTCCGCGGCTCGTCGGTGAACAGCATCTACGATGGCTTCTGGCTCGGCGGCGCCGTGCGCGGCGACTACGTCCCGCCCACCACCGTGCCGGAGCCGTCGACCTACGTGCTGCTCGGCACCGGCCTCGCCGGGGTGTTCGCAGTGGCGCGCCGCCGCCGGGCCTGATCCCCGGAGGTCGTCCAGCGCGCGCCGGTCGACCCGGGCGATCCCGAGGCGCGCGGGCTCCTACAGGAGCCCGCCCGTTCCCTTTCCGGTGACGGCGGCTCGCGGGCGCCGTTACGTTCCCTCGCGATGCCCCTCCCCGGCGTCCTGCGCCACCCCGCCGCGCGCGTCCTCCTCGCCATCGCCGCCGGTGCCACGCTCGGCGCCGTCGCGCCCGCGGCCGCCGCGCCGTGCAAGGTGCTGGCGGACCTCTTCCTCAACGCCGTCAAGCTCGTCACCGCGCCGGTCATCTTCCTCACGGTGGCGCTCGGCATCGCCGCCATGCGCGACCTCGGCCAGCTCGGCCGCGTGGGGCTCAAGGCGCTCGTCTACTTCGAGGTCGTCTCCACCGTGGCGCTCGCGATCGGGCTCGTGGTGGTGAACGTCACCCGCCCGGGCGACGGCCTCGACCTCTCCGCGCTCGCGAAGGCGGACGTGAGCCGCTTCGTGCAGCAGGGCGGCGCGCTCTCGTGGAGCGAGTTCGTCACGCACCTCGTGCCGGCGAGCGCCGTCGAGGCATTCGCCCGCGGGGACATGCTGCAGGTCGTCGTCGTGGCGCTGCTCGCGGGGATCGCGCTCGTCACCGCGGGCGGCGACGCCGAGCCGATCGTCGTCGCGATGGAGCGGCTCGCGAAGGTCGTCTACGCCGCCGTCGCCATCGTGATGCGCTTCGCGCCGCTCGGCGCGTTCGGCGCCATGGCGTACACAGTCGGCACGTTCGGCCTTCGCGCGTTGCTGCCGCTCGGCCGGCTGATGCTCGACGTGTACCTGACGATGGCGCTGTTCGTCGGCGTGGTGCTGTGGGGGATCGCGCGCTGGTCGGGCTTCTCCCTGTGGGCGCTGCTCCGCACCATCCGGGACGAGCTGCTGCTCGTGCTCGCCACGTCGAGCTCGGAGCCGGCCCTCCCGCGCATGCTGGCCAAGCTGGAGGCGTTCGGCTGCCACCGCTCCATCGTCGGGCTCGTGCTGCCGGCCGGCTACTCGTTCAACCTCGACGGCACGGCGATCTACCTCTCGATGGCCGTCGTCTTCCTCGCGCAGGTGTACGGCGTCGACCTCTCGATCGGCGCGCAGCTCGGCGTGCTCGGCGTGCTCATGGTCACGTCGAAGGGCGCGGCGGGCGTCACCGGCTCCGGCTTCATCGTGCTCGCCAGTACGCTCGCCGCGGTGAAGGTGGTGCCGGTGGAGGGGCTCGCCATCCTGCTCGGCGTCGACCGCTTCATGTCGGAGGCGCGCGCCATCACCAACCTGTGCGGCAACGCGGTCGCGACGGTGGTGGTGGCGCGGGCGGAGGGGAAGTTCTCGGCGCCGCAGGCGCCGGCGGACGGGCGGTCGGGCGGACGGGCGGACTGACCGGCCGGCGAGCTACTTCGCCGCCGGGGGCAGCCCCTTCGCCTCGCGCCCGTTCGCGAGCATCCGCTCCGCGAAGTCGAGCCGCTCCTGCGTCTCGGCGAGCTGGGCGCGCAGCTCCTCGAGGTCATGCCGCATCGCCTCGAGCTCGCGCGGGTTGCCGCCCTCGGGCAGGGACGAGTTCCGGATCGCCTCGGCGATGGCGCCGCCCATCGGCCCCCGGAGGATCCCCCAGATCGAGCCGAACACGATGGACACGATGATGATGCCTTCCATGGGCGGAAGCTATCGCGTTCCGTGCCGATGCGCCGGCCTCCCGCTAGCGCGGCCGGCGCGCCCGCAGCGCCGGCGGCGCCGCGCGCCACCAGGCGTCGTCGAGCAGCGCGGCGAGACGCGCGCGGGAGATGGCACCGAGCCGCACGAGCACCCACGGATGGTCGCGGTAGTGGTCGGTGAGGAAGAAGACGGTCGGCTCCGCGCGCAGCAGGTGCGCGCGCTCCAGCGCGTCGGTGCGCAGGACGAGCGTCTCCCCGTCCTCCTTGAGCCGGGCGAACAGCTTCCCCCGCACCTTGAGCGCCGGCGTGCCGTACGATGTCGCCTCCTCGGCGCCAGGCAGGTCGCGCGCGATGGCGACCGCATCGGCGAACGTGGTGCGCCGGCGCCCGCGCGGCATGGTGGCGCTCAGTGCGCGCCCGCCGCGGCGATGAACGCCGCGAGCCGCGCCGAGTCGAGCCGGCCCTCGCGCCGGACGCCCGAGCAGACGTCGAGCCCGTGCGGCCGCACGGCGGCGATCGCCTCGGCAGCGTTGCCGGCGTGCAGACCGCCCGCGAGCCAGACGGGCACGCCGGCGGCCGCACGGATGCGCGCGCTCACCGACCAGTCATGGACGCGTCCCGTGCCGCCGAGTTCCTTCACGGCGAGCGCGGGGTTGCCGGAGTCGAGCAGCAGGGCGTCCACGTGCGGCGCGGCCGCGAGCGCCTCCGCGACCGATCCGTCATCACGCACGTGGATCACCTGCACGAGCCGGACGCCGGGGAGCGCCGAGCGGAGCTCCGCGTGGGCCCCCGGCGGGAGCGCATCGACGAGCTGCAGGGTCGTCGGCCGGCAGCGCGCGTGCTGCGCCACGATGGCGTCGACCCGCGTGGCGCTGGTGAGCAGGAACGTCTCGGTCGCGGGCGGCACCGTCGCGATGATCGCGGCGATCACCGCCTCGTCGATCACGCCGGGCCCGCTCGGCATCCGCGAGACGAGGCCGAGCGCGTCCGCGCCCGCGTCGAGGGCGAGGCGCGCCTCCTCCGCCGACATGATGCAGCAGACCTTGATGCGCACCCGGCGGTTCAGACGCCGAACTGCCGCAGGTGATGGTCGATGTGCTTCCAGGCGAGGGTGCCCCAGTCGTCCCGCGAGAGCGGGCCGAACAGCGGATGCGCGGTCGGCACGGTGTCGAACGGGTGCGTGGGGAAGCGTTCGAGCAGCGCGAGGAACGCCACGCGCTCCTCCTCGAGGCCGCGCGCCGGTCGCTCGACGATCTCGCGCACCGTCGGCGCGTTGCGCGGCATCGGCAGCACGCGGAGGATGAGCCAGCGCACGGGCGCGAGGCGCGCAAGCGGCATGTCCTTCGGCGTCACCGGCAGCTCGCCGTAGGCCATGCGGAACGAGTCGACCAGGTGCGCGAGCATGCGCGGCGGGTCCATCGTGCCCCACAGCGCGCCGTCGGCGGCGGTGAGGCGCTGGGTGCGCGCCGCGATGGCGCGGCGGGCGTCGGTGTCGAGGAGGGTGGGCAGGCGGCGCTCCGGGAGGCGGGACCGCCTCAAGGTAGTGCCACCCTCCCGCTGGCCGCACACGCGCGGGCGTCGTAGCATCCGGCGTCCCCCACCCGCCGGCCCGCCATGCTCCTGCTGTCCGCGGCGCTCCTGCTCGCGCCGCCGCCGCCCGATTCACTCCGCTGGGCACAGCATGTCGCCCGCACCACCATCACGCGCGACGACTGGGGGATCCCCCACATCCGCGGCCGCAGCGATGCCGACGCCGTGTTCGGCCTCATGGTGGCACAGGCCGAGGACGACTTCCCGCGCATCGAGCGGAACTACCTCTGCGCCCTCGGCCGGCTCGCGGAGGCGGAGGGGGAGGCCGCACTCTGGCAGGACGTGCGCGCGCGCCTCGTGGTGCACGAGGACTCGCTCAGGGCGATGCATGCCCGCGCCCCCGGCTGGCTCCGCCGGCTGACGCAGGCGTGGGCCGACGGGCTCAACTTCCACCTCGCGCGCCACCCGGAGGTCCGGCCCCGCGTGCTCACCCGCTTCGAGCCGTGGATGCCGTTCGCCTTCAGCGAGGGCTCGATCGGCGGCGACCTCGAGGGCATCAGCCTCCCGGCGCTCGCGCGCTTCTACGGCGGCCCGCCCGCGTCGCGCGCCGACGCCGTCCCGCCCGCCGACTGGTTCGCCGAGCCGACCGGCTCCAACGGCATCGCGATCCCCGCAGCGAACAGCGCGACCGGCCATGCGCTGCTCCTCATCAACCCGCACACGACGTTCTACTTCCGCCACGAGGCGCACGTCACGAGCGACGAGGGGCTCGACGCCTACGGCGCGCTGACATGGGGCCAGTTCTTCATCTACCAGGGGTTCAACCGCTCGGCCGGATGGATGCACACCACGAGCGGCGTGGACGCGGTGGACGAGTACCTCGAGACGGTGGAACGGACGCCGGCGGGCGCCACGTACCGCCACGGCGCGGGGACCCGACCCGTCGTCGAGGTACCGGTGACGATCCGCGTGCGCACCGCCAGCGGCCTCGAGGCGCGGCGCTTCACGCTGCTCCACACGCACCACGGCCCCGTGGTGCGCGAGCAGGACGGGAAGTGGGTGGCCGCGCGCTTCATGCGGAAGCCGCTCGAGGCGTTGCAGCAGTCGTACCTCCGCACGAAGGCGCGCGACTGGGCCGGCTTCCGCCGCGTGCTGGCGCTGCACGCCAACTCGTCCAACAACACGCTCTTCGCGGACGGCCGCGGCGACGCGGTGTACGTGCACGCCAACTTCGTCCCCCGGCGCGACCCGCGCTTCGACTGGACGCGGCCGGTGGACGGGAGCGACCCCGCGACCGAGTGGGGCCCGCCGCACGAGGTGGAGGCATCGCCGTTCGTGCGCTCACCGGCCACGGGCTTCGTCTACAACACGAACAACTGGCCGTACAGCGCGGCCGGCGCGGCCAGCCCGCGCGCCAGCGCGTTCCCGGCCTATTTCGACCGTGTGGGCGAGAATCCGCGCGGCATCCATGCGCTGCGCCTGCTGGAGGGGCGTCGCGGCTGGACGCTCGAGGCGCTGCTCGCGGCCGCGTACGACCCCGACCTCCCCGCCTTCGATGACCAGCTGCCGCCGCTCTTCCGCGACGTGGACGCGCTGCCGGCCGCCGACCCGCGCCGCGCGCGCCTCGCCGAGCCGGTGGCGCTGCTCCGCGCGTGGGACCGCCGCTGGGGCGCCGACTCGCGGGCGACCACCCTGGCCGACGCATGGGGGAGCGAGCTCGGGCGCGTGGGCGCGCCCGTGATCCTGCGCGAGCGCGTGGATGCCTTCACGTGGATGCGCGAGCGCGCGACGGCGGACGAGCGGATCGGGGCGCTGCTCGCCGCGATGGACTCCCTCACCGCGCGCTTCGGCACCTGGCAGGTGCCGTGGGGCGAGGTGAACCGCCTGCAGCGCATCAGCCCCGCGATCGACCAGGCGTTCCGCGACGACGCGCCGAGCACGCCGGTGCCGTTCACCTCGGCGCGCTGGGGCTCGCTCGCGTCGTTCGGCACGCGGCGGCCCCCCGGCCAGGCGCGCCAGTACGGCACCACGGGGAACAGCTTCGTCGCCGTCGTCGAGTTCGGGCCGCGCGTGCGCGCGCGGGCCATCATGGCGGGCGGGCAGCGGGGCGATGCGGCGTCCCCCCATTTCGCGGACCAGGTCGCCCGGTATGCCGCGGGCGACCTCCGGCCGGTCTACTTCTGGCCGGACGAGCTGGAGGGGCACATCGAGCGGCGGTACCGGCCGGGGGAGTGAGCGCGGGCGGCGCGCATCAGGCCGGGAGGAGGTCCAGACCGAGCGCCGCGGCGTTCGTCCGCACACGATCGTCACGGCTGAGCATCACGATCTGCCCGATGCGCTCCTGCAGGACGGCGGCCGTGGCGACATGCAGCGCATCGAGCGTGCGCACGGGCTCCACGGGGAAGCGGGCGGCGGCGCGATCAGCCACGGCGCGGCTGACCCCGACCACGTCCCAGCCCTGCTCCACCTCCGAAAGCAGCCGCAGGAGCGCGAGCTCGTCGCGCAGGTCGATCGCGCCGGCAGCACGATGGCGACGGATCGCGCGCGCGCACTCGATGCCGGTGAGCACCGACGCCACCACCCGCTCGGCGTCGCGCAGCGCCTCCCCCGCTCCCTCCGCGCCCGGCTCGCCAAGCAGCAGCGCGAGCACCGCGCTCGACTCGGCATACACGATCATCCGTCGTCGCGATCAGCGTCGAGCAGTCGCCGCGCCGTGCCGGCCGGCTGCCGCAGCGGCGTCGCCGGCCAATCCCGCGCCCGACGCACGGCCAGCCGCACGTCGCCGTCCGCCGCCATCCGCGCCAGCGCCTGCTCGATGGCCGACGACGGCTCCGCGGCCGGCCCGGGCCGCCGCAGCTCCGCCACCACACGCCCGCGGTCAGTGACCAGCACAAGCTCCCCGTCCTGCACGTCGCGCAGCACGGCGCTGAGCCGCGCCTTGAGTTCCCGGATGCCGATGGTCCGCATGGGAAAAATGTAGTCTCATGTGACCACATGCGCACGTGCCGCCGTGGCTCAACCGAGCACGACCTGCCCGCGCGGCCCCACCACTTTCGCGCGCAGGGTGACCGGCCCCCGGCGGATCGGCAGCACGAGGCCGACCGCCTCGAGCGCATCCCAGGCGCGCGCCTCCTCGGGGTGACTCGCCTCGAACGCGACCAGGTCGAGGCTCGCCTCGGTGAGCGACGCGGACGGATGCGGCGACGCACCCCAGTCGATGAGGAACGGCACCAGCCCGTCGCACGGCGCGACGGCGGGGTCGGTGAGCCGCCAGGCAAGCGGCACGCCATCGTCTCGCACCCGGCGGCCCTCGATGGGCGCGCCGAGCGGGACGCCGAGCGCTGCGGCCCGTTCCGCGCGCGCATCGAGGTCGGGCACGCGCGCGGCCCACGTCACCAGCCGCGGCGCCGTCAGCGCGTCGAGCCCGAACGGCCTGGGGCCCGGGGGCGGCGGCAGCGACGGATCGGGCGCGATGATCTCGAGGTACGCGCCGACGCCCAGCCCGATGAGCGCGTTGTGCGTCCCCCACTGGGGATGCCGGCCGCCGGCGCGCGCGCGCATCCCCGTCAACCGCTCCACGTGCGCGACGCCCTCGTCCAGCGACGGCGCGCCAAGCACGAGGTGGTCGAGATGGGGGCGGAACCACTCCGCACTCCGCACGTGCCCGTCGACGCCGGTGGGGCGCCAGCGGTGGCCGTGCATGTCGAGCCACGCTCCCGGCGCGGCATCCGGCCGCGGCTCGGAGCCGCAGCGCAGCACGTTCCCGTCGGGGTCGGCCACCTGCATCTCGCGCGCCCAGTAGTAGTCCTGCGGCGGATGGCGGATGAAGGCGCCGCGAGCGAGCAGTTCGTCGTGCAGCGCATCCGCGTCGCCGACGCCGATCCACACCCATGACCCGGGCCGTCCCTGGTCGCCCTGCACGAGCATCAGGTGGCAGTCGCCGCGCCCGACGCTCACCATGTCGCCGGCATCCCAGTCGAGCGCGAAGCCGAGCGCCCCGATGTAGTAGCGGAGCGCCGCGCGCACGTCGGCGACGCGGAGGATGGGCGCGGCGGCGTGCATCGTCACGGCAGCACCCGCCCGCCGACCACCACCAGCACCGGCCGCAGGCGGAGCAGCCTCGCCGGTGTCTCGCTGGCGAGCGCGAACGGGTCGCCGTCGAGCACGGTGAGGTCGGCCTGCATCCCGGGCGCGAGCGTGCCGCGCCGCGACTCGGCGAACGCCGCGCGCTGGGCCCACAGCGTGTAGCCGCGCACCGCCTCCTCGATCGTCAGCCGCTCCGCCGGCTGCCATCCGCCGGGCGGCACGCCGAGCGAGTCCTGCCGCGTGACCGCCGCGTGCAGGCCGTAGCCGAGCGCGAAGCCGCTGCCCGGCAGGTCGCTGCCGAGTGCGAGCGCCGCCCCCGCGCGCCGGAGCGAGCGCCACGCGTATGCGCCCGTGGCGCGCGCGGCGCCGAGGCGGGCGCCCGCC
The DNA here is from genome assembly GCA_033764615.1 of Gemmatimonadales bacterium. Classification (GTDB taxonomy): domain Bacteria; phylum Gemmatimonadota; class Gemmatimonadetes; order Gemmatimonadales; family GWC2-71-9; genus JANRIU01. Next base: position 36,400 of record JANRIU010000007.1, read on the forward strand.
CACGGCGCGTCCTCCGGCGCGTGCGGCGGCTGCATGCTCGCGATGACGCCGAGCCGCGCGAAGCGGGGCACGTCATCGGGCGCGAGCACCTGCGCGTGCTCGACGCGGTCGCGGTGCGTGGTGTCGCCACGGCGCACGTCGGCGAGGAGGTCGAGCACCTCGCGGTTGCCGGCGTCGCCGATGGCGTGGATCGCGGCCTGGAAGCCGCGCCGCATGAGCGCGCGGACCGCCGCGGAGTCGAAGCCGTACCCCGCCCCGGCGATGCCGCGCGTGCCGGGCTGGTCGGCGTAGTCGGCGAGGAGGCGTGCGCCGCGGCTGCCGAGCGCGCCATCGTAGTACGCCTTCACCGCGCGGACGGTGGCGCCGCCCCGTTCCACGCTGTCGGGCCCGCGCGCGAGCGCATCGCGCACGGCCGCCGTGTCGCGGGCGGAGAGCAGCGCGTGCACCCGGAGCGGCAGCGCGCAGCGCGCGGCGAGGCGCCGGAGCGCCGCGAGATGCACCGCGTCGACACCCGCCTCGTGCACGCCGGTGTAGCCCGCCCGGCCAAGCGCGCCGAGGCCGAGGAGCCAGTGGCGCTCCGCCTCCCGGTCGGTGGGCGCGGGCAGCGCGTCATCCAGCAGCGTCACCGCGCGGTTCCGCACCACGCCGCTCGGCGTGCCGTCGGCGGCGCGTTCGATGGTGCCGCCGACGGGAGCGGGCGTGTCGCGGCGGATGCCGGCCGCGTCGAGTGCGGCGCGGTTCGCCCAGCCCGCGAAGCCGTGGAGGCCGCGGAGGTAGACGGGATTGGCGGGGAAGCGGCGCGTGAGCTCGTCGTGCACGAGGCGGCGATCGGCCCAGGCGCCCTCATCCCACCCCTGCCCGAGGATCCACGCGCCGGGCACCGGGCGGCCCGCGGCCTTCACGACGCGGGCGATCGCCTCCTCGGGCGTGCGCACGCCGACGAGGTCGATGCGCGCGAGCGAGGTCCCGAGTTCGACGACGTGGGTGTGCGCGTCGACGGCGCCAGGCAGCACCGTGGCACCGCGGAGGTTGCGGAGCACCGTCCGCGGGCCGACGAGCTTGATGATCGCCTCGTCGCTGCCGACGGCGATGATGCGGTCGCCGCGGATGGCGAGCGCCGTGGCGTCGGGCAGCCAGCGCCCGTCGGCGAACGGCGCGGAGGGCGCCGGCGTGCCATCGGGCGCGGGGTCGGGCCAGGCGAGCGTGTGGAGGCGGGCGTTGTGGAGGACCAGCGTCGGCGCCGTGTCGGGCGAGACCGGCGGTGCGCACGTGCCCTGCGCGCGGAGCGGCGCCGTCGCGAGCGCGGCGGCGAGCAGCGCGAGCGCCGACCGGCGCACCTACTCGCCCACCGCGTACGACTCGAGCCAGCCGCAGCGCGTGCAACGGTACGTGCGCACCGCATGCGTGTGGCGCCCGCCGATCTGCAGCCCCATCCACAGGCTCGGCTCGGGCGGCCCCTGCACCCACCGCTGCTCGGAGCGGCCGGCGTCGCTCTGGTCGAGGACGTAGCCGAGTTCCATCGGCGCCTCGCAGCGGAGGCAGGAGAGCGGTGTGCCCATGGCGCGACCCGGGAGGAGTGGTGGACAGCGGCCCACGACCCCTCAACCTAGCCCGACCCGCGACCGACGTTGTACGCCACCGCCCGCACGGTGAACTCGCCGTACGCGTAGCTGCCGCCCGGCGCGTCGTACCGCGCCTCGCCGAACGACGCGATCCGCGCGGGGCCGTAGTCGCGATAGTCGCGCGCGGGCGTCGTCCAGCGGAGCCGCGTGAACGTCTTGCCGTCCGGCGACGCCGCCGAGCGGTCGTCCGAGATGAAGTCGGCGAGCAGGCCGTCCTCGCCGAAGACGAGCGTGGCGCTCACCTCGTTGGCGCCGTGCGTGAAGTGCGCGATGGCCCGCCGGTCGTCGACCGCCTGCCAGCGGATCGCCGCGTCGACGAGTGACGCCGGCGCGAGCAGCGCCATGTCGTTCAGCATCGTGACCGACTCGGAGCGGTCCATGACGGGGCCGCGCGCGTCGACGATCGGCACGAGCCCGAGCGTGCGGACCTGCATGGTGGCGTGCCCGTCCGCGAGACGGTGGTACACCTCGACCGGGAGCCCGCCCTTCGTGGCATGCAGCAGGAAGAGGCGCGTGGGGCGGTCGAGGAAGCTCTGCTGGTCGGCGGTGAACGCCATCCACGGCGCGTCGGGTCCGCTCCGGATCCGCCCCTCGAAGCGCACGGCGAAGTTCCGCACGCGCGGACGGCCGACGGCGCCCACGAGCCGGAGATAGCGCTGCACGGGCGCGGGGAGCGGAGCGAGGTCGGCGTCGGTGACGAGCGGCGCGTCGACGGGGCGCGCAAGCCCCTCCTGCGCATCCTGCAGGAAGCGCGCGCGGTACGAGGTGGGCCCCGCCATGGCGGCGGTCAGCAGGGCCGCGCCCAGCAGCAGCACGTTCGGCACGGTGCCGGCCTTCGCATCGCCCCACGCGGCGACGATCACCGCCTGCGAGACGAGGGCGGCGGCGATGCCGACCGGCCACCAGGCGTCGGGCCGTGCGACGGCGAGCGCGACCGCCGCGAGCACGAGCATTGCGGCGAGGAGCCAGAGCAGCGCCATCCCGCGACTGATCGGCTGCGCGAGCTGCGGCAGCTCGGCGAGGCCGAACCCCTTCACCACGCCGAGCAGGTGGATGAGGCCGTGCAGCGCGAGGAGCGCGAGGAGGACCCACGGCAGCCGCCCGACGAAGGGGGCGGGTGCCGGCGGCGGCGGCGCGAGGCCGACGTCGTGCGGGAACAGGAGTGCGGAGGCGGTCATCGGACCCTCCGGCCGGAGACGCCTCAAGGGTGCCACCGCACGCGTGAGGCGCGGCGACTGGTCCGCATGAAGCGGGCATCACCCCGCGTTCAGGGCCTCTTGCGCGGCGCGCGTGGCGCCGGCGCGGCGCCGGTCCTCCGGCCCGTTGCTTGCGCCTGGCGCGACTACGTTGGAGCGACTGGCCGACCCGCCCCGACACCACGAGCCCCGATCGCCCCATGCGCCCCATCGGCATCCTGCACGAGCATCCCGACTGGTTCCGCCCGCTCTTCGCCGAGCTCGAGCGACGCGGGCTGCCGTACGAGCGGATCGACGCCGCCGCGCACGCCTACGACCCCGCGGAGGCGGAGGTGCCGTACGCGCTGGTGGTGAACCGCGCGTCGCCGTCGGCATACCTGCGCGGACACGGGCAGTCGATCTTCCACACGCTGCAGTGGCTGCGGCACCTGGAGCGGCTGGGCGTGCCGGTGATCAACGGCGTGCAACCGTACACGGTGGAGCTCTCGAAGGCGCTCCAGCTCGACATCCTCGCGGAGCTCGGGCTGCCGTTCCCGCGGTCGCGCGTGATCAACGACCCGTCGATGGCGCTGGCCGCGGCGGAGGGGCTGCGCTACCCGGTGCTGGTGAAGGCGAACATCGGGGGGAGCGGCGCCGGCATCACGCCGCACGCCTCGCGCGAGGCGCTCGCGGCGGCGGTCGCGGCGGGGGCGGTGCCGCTGGGCATCGACGGGACGGCGCTGGTGCAGGAGCAGGCGCCGCTCGCGGGCGGGCACATCACGCGCGTCGAGGTGCTGGACGGCCGCTTCCTCTATGCCATCAACGTGCATCCCGCCGCCGACTCCTTCAACCTCTGCCCCGCCGACATCTGCCAGACGACCGACGGCGCCGAGCTCGCGCGCGGCGCGTGCGCGGTGGACGCGGCACGCAACGGCATGCGCGTGGAGCAGGCGCACCCGCCCGCCGAGATCGTCCGCCAGGTGGAGCAGATCGCGGCGCGCATCGGGCTCGACGTGGGCGGGGTGGAGTACCTCGTGGACGCGCGCGACGGCCGGCACGCGTTCTACGACATCAACGCGCTCTCGAACTTCGTGGCCGACGCGCCGCGCGTCGTGGGGTTCGACCCGTTCGCGCGGTTCGCGGGCATGCTGGAGCGGCGGCTCGGGGCCGCCGCACACGGTCGGGCGGCGTAGCGCGCGGGGCGCTACCGGCGCCCGATGTGGATCTCCTCGCCGCTCGCCGCCACCACCCGCCGCGTCGCGTCGAGCTCGGTGACGGCGAACAGGTTGAACGCGCTGAACCGGCCCTGCGTGCGCCAGGCGGTGCCATCCCACCGCACGGCCAGGCCCGAGCTGCCGACGGCGTAGCAGTCACTCGCCGAGCGGCACGATACGTCGAGCAGGATCGCCCCGGTCGTGAGGTCGCTCGTCGGCGTGATCCACGTGCTCGTGCCCGTGCGCCGCACGATCGTGCCGTTGGTCCCGACCGCCACGCAATCCGTCGCGCTCAGGCAGGCGACCCCGAAGAGCGTCACGCCGACACCGGCGCCCGTCGTCTGCGCCGTCCAGTCGGTGCCGTCCCAGCGGATCGCGGTGCCGGCCGGGCCCACGGCGATGCAGTCGTCGACGGCGGCGCACGCCACGGCGTTCCAGTCGTTGTTGGACTGCACGGTCGCGGCGGTCCAGCTGCCGCCTGCGAGGCGCACGATGCGCCCGAGCTGGCCCACGGCGACGCAGCTCGTGGTCGTGGGGCAGGCGATGGCGTACAGCGCGTCGCCGGCGGCGGGGTTCGTCTCCGTCGACCACGCCGACCCGTTCCAGCGCGCGATCGTGCCCAGGCCGCCCACGACATAGCAGAGGTCGTCGGCCGGGCAGGCGATGCCGCGCAGCTGTTCGCCGACCGGCAGCCCCGTCGCCGGCACGCTCCAGCTCGTGCCGTTCCAGCGCGCCACCAGCCCGAAGCTGCCCGCGCCAAAGCACGACGTCGCGGAGCGGCAGGCGAGGTCGCGGATCTCGAGCGACGTTCGCGTGAGCGTGGTGACGGTCCAAGCCGTGCCGTTCCAGCGGAGCAGCGCGCCGCCCTGACCGGCGGCGACGCAGTCGGCGGCGGCAGGACAGGCCACGCCTCGCAGCGACTCGGTGACGCCGCTCGCCTCGGCGCTCCACGTCGAGCCGTTGAAGCGGCGGATCAGGCCGCTGGCGCCCACGACGACACACTCGCTCGCCCCGCGGCAGCGTACCGCGTTGAGGGTGGTGGTGGTCCCGCTCGTGGAGGCGTTCCACGCGCTCCCGTTCCAGCGGCGGATCGTTCCGCTCGCTCCCACCGCGGTGCAGTCGGTCGCCGTGACGCACGCCACGCCGAGGAGCACCGCGCTCGTGCCGCTCGAGACCGTCGCCCAGGCGCTGCCGTTCCAGCGCCGGATCGTCCCCGAGTTCCCGACGGCGACGCAGTCGTCCGCAGCGACGCAGGCGATGCTGCTGAGGCTGGCGCTGCCGGAGTTGAACGATTCGCTGCGCCACGTGCTGCCGTTCCAGTGCAGGGCATCAAAGCCGTTCGTGGCCACGCAGGCGGACGCCGACGTACAGCTCACGCTGCCGAGCGAGCCGGTCGTCCCGCTGGCCTGCGCACGCCAGAGGCTGCCGTTCCACACCAGCACCCGCCCCCCCTGGCCGACGGCGACGCAGTGCATGCTCGTCGTGCAGCTCACGCCGCTGAGGTTGGTGATGAGGCCGGTGGCCGTCGCGGTCCACGAGGTGAGGTCCCACCGCACGGCTGCGCCGTTCGCGCTCACCGCCATGCAGAACGACGAACCGACGCAGGAGACGTCGTTGTACCGCGCCGCGCCGGCCACCTGACGCCAGCGCAGCTCGCCATCATCCTGCGGGAGCACCGCGCGGACGAAGACCGTGACGTCGAACGCCGTCACCGTATTCGGCACCGACAGCACCACCGACTGCGCGCCCGACGTCTCACCGGGCAGGAGATTGCCCGTCAGCTGCCAGTACGGCTGCCCCGGCGCCGTGAAGCTGCCGGTGCCGCTCGCATTCGCCGCGCTGATCGTCCCGGAGCCGCCGGTCGCCGTGGCGGTCGCCAGCACCAGGCGGATGCCGTCGGCGTGCGCCGTGGTGCCGTCCGCGGAGCCGAGCGGCCAGGCCGTGAGGTTCGTGATGGTGACATCAAACGAGAACTGCTGCTGCGCGCCGCTGTAGGCGACGTTGCTCGACGTGAGCGTGAGGTACTCCCCCTGCCCGCCAAGCAGCACGGGCCCCGCGCTCAGGAGCGCCTGCGCGGCGGGCGCGCACCGCACCGCACGCGCGCCGACGTCGGCGCGGCAGCTGATGGCGGCGAGCGGCGGCTGGCCCCCGGACGGTGACGAGGGCTCGGGGGAGACGGGCGCCCCGCCACAGGCGGCGACGAGGAGTGCCGCGGCGGCGGCGAGGGAGCTGGCGGCGCGCATCAGAATACCGTCGATCCGCCGCCCCCGATGATCCCGCCACCGCCAATGCCGCCGCCGGTCTGCAGCGTCAGGTCGGTGAGCGAGGGGAGCGACTCGAGCTGGGGAGGGGACCACGGCCGCCGGGCGGGTGCCGCCACGGTGGGCGGCGCCGCGGCGCTGTCGGGCTGGTCGGGCGGCTGGAGCGCGGGACGGATCACGGGCACCTCGGTGGCGGGGCGGCGAATCGTCGCCCACTCCACGAGAACGCGGTGACGGTCGATCCCTTCTCACCACCATCCGCCGCCGCGCCCGCTCAGACCCCCGCCCCCGCCTCCAGCACCGGTGCCGTCTCCCCCACCAGCCGCTCGCTCAACGCCCACAGCCGCCGCCCCAGCGCCTCCTCGCTCGCGCGCGCCGTGAGCGGCTGCGCGAACGCCTCGCGGCCGGCGCGCTGCCGGTTCCCCCAGCTCCAGTGCACGCCCGACTGCGCGAAGCCGGCGTCGGCCACCACCATCGCCGTCCGCTCCCCCGCCAGCGCCTGCGTGACGTAGCCCTTCGTGATGTGCTTCTGGAACCACGGGAAGACGACCTGGAAGAGCCTCGGCGTCTCCCGGAAGAGCGCCGTGTCGGCGACGCAGCCGGGATACAGCGTGTTGCACACGATCCCCGTGGCCGCGTGGTAGCGCCGGTGCAGCTCGCGGCTCGTGATCATGTTGCACAGCTTGCTGTCCTTGTACGCCTTCCCGGGCTTGAACGGCCCGCCGTCGATCATCGCGATCGGCGCCTGGAAGCCCGCCTCCAGCCCCTCCAGGTCGCCGAGGTCGGCGGGCGCCGGGATCGGGATCCTGCCGCCGAACTCCTCGTAGTTCGCCGTGACCGTGCCGAGCGTGATGAGCCGCGCGGGTCGGCTCGCGCGCTGCAGGAACGGCAGCAGCAGCAGCGAGAGGAGGAAGTGGCCGAGGTGGTTCGTCGCCACCGCCGTCTCGAAGCCGTCGGGCGAGAAGGTCGGCGCCGGGCGGCGCGGCTGGTAGACGGCGGCGTTGTTGAGCAGCGCGTCGAGCGGGAGGCCGGTGGCGCGGAACGCCTCCACCGCGCGCCGCACCGAGGCGAGCGATCCGAGGTCGAGCGGCAGCAGCGTGCGCCGGTCGGCGGGGAACGCCATCTCAGCGGCGACGCGCTCGGCCTTCGCGACGTCGCGGCACGCCATCACGACGTGCCAGCCGCGGTCGAGCAGGGACTTCGTGGCCCAGAGCCCGACGCCGCTGGAGGCGCCGGTGATGAGGCAGACGGGAGCGGAGGACATGGTCGGAGCCAGGGACTGAGGGCCAGGGGAACGCGGCGCGTGGCAAAGCCGACAGAAACGTTCCAAATCCTGCCGCGACGGGCGCCCCCGCGCAAGCCAATGGGCCTCCTGCCCGCCGGCCCTCCTGCCGCCCTACATCGCCCCGATCCCCGCCCGCGCCACCTGCTCGTCCTGCGCCGAGGTGGCGCCGCTCACGCCGACGGCGCCGACCACCTGGCCGTTCACCTCGATCGGCACGCCGCCCTGCACCGGCACGATCCCGGGGAACGTCATCAGCACGGGGCGCCCAGCCGCGATGGCGTCCTCGAGCACCTTGGTCGTCCGCCGGAAGCGCGCCGACGTGCGCGCCTTCCCTTCGGCGTTCGCGACCGACGCGGGGTTGGCCTGGTCGTCGCGCTGGAGGAGGACGAGGTCGCCGGCGGCGTCGACGATGGCGATCGTGACGTGCCAGCCCTGCTCGCGCGCCTCGGCCTCGCCGGCCTCGGCGATGCGGCGGGCGGCCTCGAGCGTGACCTGCGGAGCGGAGCGCGTGGACATGGGAGGGCGGGAGGCGGGGACGTGGCGCGGGGGTCGGCCGGCCTGCCGGCCGCACCGACCCCCGGGGAGCGCGCGGAAGATACCGCGTCGCGTGCCGCCCGCCCGGCCTACGCCCGCGTGAACTCCTCGCGGATCGGCAGCCGGCGCACGCGCCTGCCCGTCGCCTGGAAGAGCGCGTTGGCGAGCGCGGCCGCGAGCGGCGGCGTCCCCGGCTCGCCCACGCCGGTCGGGTGCGCCGAGCTCGGCACGATGTGCACGTCCACGCGCTTCGGCATCTCGGGCAGGCGGAGCGGCTTGTACAGGTGGAAGTTCGTCTCCTGCACCACGCCGTCCACCAGCGTGATCTCGCCATGCAGCGCGGCCGAGAGCGCGTAGCCGATGCCGCCCTCCATCTGCGCCCTCACCACGTCGGGGTTCACGGCGACGCCGCAGTCGACGGCGCACGTGACGCGGTCGACGGTGAAGCCGCCCTCCGGCTTCACCGTGACCTCCACCACCTCGGCGACGACCGTGTCGAACGACTCGTGCACGGCGAGCCCGCGCCCGCGCCCCTTCGGCAGCGGCGCGCCCCACCCCGACCTCGCCACCGCGAGGTCGAGCGCGGCGAGGTGGCGCGGCTTCCCCGCGTAGTGCTTCCGGCGGTACGCCGCGGCGTCCTCGCCCGCCATCGACGCCAGCTCGTCGATCACCGACTCGACGACGAAGCCGGTGTGCGTGTGCCCCACCGAGCGCCACCACTGCACGGGCACCGCGTCCGCGATGACGTGGTTCTCCACCAGCACGTTCGGCACGGTGTAGGCGAGGTTCTTCACGCCCTCCACCGACGCGTCGTCCACGCCGCCGGCCTTGGCGATCCCCTCCGCGACGCCGGGCAGCCCCGCCATCGGCGACTGGCCGACGATCACGTGCTGCCACGCGACCGGCGCGCCCGCGGCGTCGATGCCGGCGCGCACGCGGTGCACGTACATCGGGCGGAACCAGCCGGCCGCCTGGTCGTCCTCGCGCGTCCACTGGAGCTTCACGGGCGCGCGGCCCCGGATCGCCTTCGCGACCTCGACCGCCTCGAGGATGTAGTCGGAGCGGGGGTTCGCGCGGCGGCCGAACGAGCCGCCGGCCGGCAGCGTGTGGATCACCACCTGCTCCGGCGCGCAGCCGAGCGCCGCGGCGACGCCGAACTGGTCGCCCGACTGCATCTGCGCGCCGTACCACAGCTCGGCGCCGCCCGCCGGCTTGAGCTCCACCACGCAGTTCATCGGCTCCAGCGTGGCGTGCGTGAGGTACGGCACCTCGAACGTCGCCTCCATCACCTGCGCCGCCTTCGCGAGCGCGGTCGCGACGTCCCCCTCGCGCCGGGCGACGCCGCCCGGCTGCTCGAGCTTCGCGCGGTACGCCTCGACCAGCTGCGCCGAGCCGCGCGTCTTCGCTCGCGAGCGGTCCCACGTGATGGCGAGCGCGTCGCGCCCCTGCTTCGCGATCCACGTGTTCCGCGCCAGCACCGCGACGCCGGTGGGGATGCGCACCACGTCCACGACGCCGGGGATGGCGCGCGCCTTCGCGTCGTCCACGCTCGCGACCGTCGCGCCGAAGACCGGCGGATGCGCGACCACGGCGACGAGCATGCCGGGGCGCTTCACGTCGATGGTGTACTGGAGCGTGCCGCGGAGCTTGGGCGCGGTGTCGAGCCGCGGCACGTCGCGCCCGATGAGCGTCCACGCCGACGGGGCCTTGAGCGGCACGTCGGCCGGCACCGGCAGCGTCGCGGCGCGCGATGCCACGGCGCCGAACGTCGCCTGGCGGCGCGTGGCGAGGTGGCGCAGGACGCCGTTGCTGACGGTGACCGCCTCGGGCGGCACCTTCCACTGCGCCGCCGCCGCCTGCACGAGCATCGCGCGCGCGGTGGCGCCCGCCTTGCGCAGCTGGTCCCACGAGTTGTTGATGGAGCTCGAGCCGCCGGTCCCCTGCATGCCGCCCCACTGCAGGTTGCCGTAGCGCTTCGCGTCGGCCGGCGCCGACTCGACCACCACCCGGCGCCAGTCGGCGTCCAGCTCCTCCGCGACGATCGTCGCGAGGCCGGTGTAGGCCCCCTGGCCCATCTCGAGGTGCTTCGAGATGACCGTCACCGTGCCGTCGGTGCCGATGCGCACGAAGGCGTTCGGCGCGAACGGCGCGGGGAGCGCCGCGTTCACCGGCGGCTCCGCGCCCTCCAGCCGCACGCCGATCAGGAGCCCGCCCGCCGCCGCCGCGCCGGCGCGCAGCATGTCGCGCCGCGAGACCGCCATCGCCTGGTCGTCCATGGTCACGCTCCCATCGTCGCGGCCGCGTCGTGGATCGCGGCGCGGATGCGGACATAGGTGGCGCAGCGGCAGACGTTCCCCTGCATCGCGGCGTCGATGTCGTCGTCGGTCGGCTTCGGGTTGGTGGCGAGGAGCGCGGCGGCGGCCATGACCTGTCCCGACTGGCAGTAGCCGCACTGCGGCACCTCGAGCTTCTGCCACGCCGCGCGCACCGCGGCGGCGGCCTTCCCTTGCAGCCCCTCGATGGTGGTGATCCGCTTCCCCTCGGCGGCCTTCACCGTCGCCGAGCAGGAGCGCATCGGGATGCCGTCCACGTGCACCGTGCACGCGCCGCAGAGCGCCATCCCGCAGCCGTACTTGGTGCCGGTGAGCCCGAGCTCGTCGCGCAGGGCCCAGAGGAGGGGCATGTCGTCCGGCACGTCCACGCGGACGCGCTTGCCGTTGATGTCGAGGAGAGCCATGCTGGGGCCGTACCCGTGGGGAGTCGCCTGCAAGATAGGCGGACCGGCGGACGGGCGGACGGGCGGAAGCCGTCACCCGTGGCCTCCGGCCCGCCAGCCCTCCTGCCCCCCGTCACGGCGCCAGCCGCTCCCGCCGCCACCCGTCGCCCGCGCGCACGTAGCGGATGCGGTCGTGCAGCCGGCTCTCGCGGCCCTGCCAGAACTCGACCGTTTCGTGACGCAGGTGGTACCCGCCCCAGAACGGCGGGCACGGCACCGGCTGCCCCTCGAAGCGCGCGCGCACCTCCGCGAACTGCCGCTCGAGCGTCGCGCGGTCGGGCACGATGCTGCTCTGCGCGCTCGCCCACGCGCCGAGCTGGGAGTCGCGCGGCCGCTTGGCGAAGTACGCCTCGCTCTCCTCGCGCGGCACCTGCGTCACGTGGCCGCGGATGCGCACCTGGCGCTCGAGCAGGTCCCACCAGAAGACGAGGCTCGCGTGCGGCCGCGTCGCGAGCTCGGTCGCCTTGGCGCTCGTGTAGTTGGTGAAGAACGAGAAGCCGTGCTGGTTGTACGCCTTGAGCAGCACCACGCGCGCGTCGGGGTGGCCGTCGGCGCCGATCGTCGCGAGCGTCATCGCGTTCGGCTCGATGATCCCCGCCTCGCGCGCCTGCTGGAACCAGCGGCCGAACTCGTCGGCCGGGTCGTCGGCGACGTCGCCCACGTCGAGCGACGCCAGCCGGTAGCTCCGGCGCAGCGCCTCGACGCTCACGGCCGGACCAGGTGGTACTCCACCTGCCGCTTCCAGCCCCAGCGCGTCGCGCCGTCGGGCCCGACGACCATGTCCTCCTCCTGCGCCGAGCGGACGGGCTGGCCGTCCCACTCGGGCACCGGCGTCGTCACCTGCAGCTCGATGGAGAACCACATGTTCGGGATGACCGCGTGGTCGCCGCGGCCGGGCACGCCCTCCTGGTAGTCCCACAGGCCGATCAGCGGCCCCGCCCCGTGGCCGTGCACGCCGATCGGGTGCGAGTAGATCGTCCCGTCGAGGCCGTCGGCGGCGAGCCGGCGGCGCGTGCTCGCGAGGATCTCGTTGCCGGTGCGCCCCGGCCGGATCTCCTCCATGAGGATGTCCTGCGCGCGGTTCGAGTTGCGGAGCGCCTGCAGGAGCCCGGGCGGCGGCGCCGTCTCCCCCTCCCGCAGCACGTAGCCGACGTGCTGGATGTCGGTGTTGAGCCGGAGCGCCGTGATGCCGACGTCGCACCAGAGGTGGTCGCCGCGCTCGATCACCGGGTCCTCGCCGAGCCGCTCGGGCGTCCACCCCTTGCGCTGCACGTTCACGCTCGGCTGGAACCAGGTGCCGAGGCCGAGGTCGTTCACGCGCTGGCGGAAGAACCAGACGAGGTCGCTCGTGCGCGTCACGCCCGGTGTCACCACCTTGCCCGAGAACATCTCGTCGATCACCGACCAGGTGACCTCCACGAGCCGCTGGAACGTCGCTGCCTCCTCGGGCGAGCGCGTGGCGATGAGGTCGACGGCGAGCCCCTCCGCCGGCACGAAGCGGCGCGTCCACTTCTCGCCGAGGAACTTCCGCATCCCCTCCAGCTCACCGGAGGAGAGCCCGTCGGCGAACGCCCAGGTGCGGCTGGTGTTGATCGCGATGCGCTTCGGGTCGTGCTCGGCGAGCACCTGCGCGAGCACCTCCCACTGCGAGTCGCCCCAGAGCTCGGCCTGCCGCCCGGTCGACTGCCCGCCCGACGGCACCGCCCTCTGCGAACGCACGGCCTTGAAGACGCCGCCCTGGCTCGTGCCCCCCAGCGCGATCCGCTCGACGCCCTTCGCGCCCTTGTCGATGAAGACGTAGATCGTCCGCCGGCGCGCGGCGAAGGTGGTCGGCGCGACGAGCGACGAGAAGACGGGATCCTCGTTGTACTCGCGCATCGGGATGACCCACGCGTCCACCTTGTGGCGGCGCAGGAGCGGCGGGAGCGCGTCGCGCAGGCGCGCGTCGAGCCAGCGCTGCTGGAGCGCGGCCTGCTCGCGCAGCGTGCCGAGCGGCCGCTCGGCGGTGACGGTGAGCTGCTGGGCGGCAAGCGGCGCGGCGGCGAACGCGAGGAGCGCGGCGGTCGCGAGGCGGATGGTCGGCATGCCGGGAAAGCTACCGCGGCCCGGGCACCGTCCCCGGCGGCCACGCCCCTCACTCCGCGCGCATCGTCGCGAACTCGCCCGTGAGCAGGGATTCGCCCGTCGCCATGCGGCGCAGGTACTCGCCGAGCCGCCGCCGCCCCGCCACCGGGGCGACCGCATCCTCCACGCTCACGCGCGCGAGGAACGCCAGCGCGTCGCCCACGCGCGGCTGCGCCAGCCGCACGGCGCGCGCGGCACCGAGCGCGAGCGCCGCGGGCACGCGCAGCTGCCGCGCGCCGCCTGCCGCCTCCGCGATCGCGTCGAGGAGCGCCCGTCGGGTGAACACCTCGGGGCCGCCGACCTCGTGCAGCACGCAGTCGCTCTCGAGCGCGCGCAGGCACGCGTCGGCGAGGTCCGCCTCGTGGATCGGGTTCGTGCGCGCCGTGCCAGCGCCGAGCCGGGGCAGCACGCCGAGCCGCGCCACGGGAAGCAGCTGCGCGAACGAGGCGAAGAAGCCGGTCGCGCGCACGAAGCGGACATCGAACCCGGCATCGGCGAGCGCCGCCTCCGCGCGCCGGTGCGCCTGCACGTAGCGCGTCCGTTCGGCCGCGCCCGCGGCCACGACGCTCACGTAGAGCACCCGGCGCACGCCGGCCGCCCTCGCCGCGCGCGCGAGCGCGACGGTGCCCAGGTGGTCGACCGTGTCGAACGTGGCGCGATCGCCCCAGCGCGCGGGGTCGAGCGAGGCACCGGCGCAGTGCACGATCGTGTCGACGTCGCGCACGGCCACCTCGAGCGACGCGGCGTCCAGCAGGTCGCCGATGACGACGCGGTCGGCGAGCGGCGGGCGCGCCCCGCCGCGCGACAGCACCCGGATGGGCAGGCCGCGCGCGGCGAGGCGGGGCAGGAGCCGGCGGCCCAGGACGCCGCCGGCCCCCACGAGCAGGGTCCTCACCGGCGGACCCAGATGGGCGCCTCCGCGCGCCCGGGCCGCGCGAGCCGCGCCACCCGCGCGCCCTCGCGCGTCATCACCGCGATGTCGGAGTCGCCCTGGCGGTTCGCCTGCTCCTCCAGCACGTACGCGATCCGCTTCCCGTCCGGCGACCACGAGGGCGAGCGCCGGAACTCGGTGCCCGGCAGGGTGTTCACCGCGCCACCCGCCGCCGGCACCAGCGCGATCGCGAGCCCGTCGCTGCCGCGCTGCTCGGCCGCGATCGTCGTCCCGTCCGGCGACCACGCCGGCGCGAGGAAGGAGGCGACGGCGTTGCCCGGCGTCACCGCCTGCGCCTGCGTGCCGTCGGCGCGCATCACCCAGATCGCCAGCGGCCCGCCGCGGTTGCTCGAGAAGGCGATCCGCTGCCCGTCCGGCGACCACGCGCCGTCGTCATCCACCGTCACCGCGGGGAGCGCCGGGGGCGTGAGGTTCCTGCGGTTCGTGCCGTCGGCGTTCATGACCCAGATGTCCCCAAGGCCGTCCGCCTGCGTGCTCGTGTACAGGATCCGCGTGCCGTCGGGCGAGTAGCGCGGCGCGCGGAAGACCGCGCCATCGGCCCACACCAGGCGCTGCACGATGCGCTCGCGGAGGTCGTAGCGGTAGAGGTCGTAGGGATGCTCGTCATCGGTGTAGCGCGTGAAGACGACGAAGCGGCCGTCGGGCGAGAGGGTCACGTCCTTGGCGCCGGACGTCGCCTCCATCATGATCGGCGCCGCGCTCCCGTCGGCGCGCACGCGCTCGGTCACCGTGCGGAACGGGCCGACCGCGCCCGGCAGGGTGTTCGTGTAGAGGAGGTCGAACGGCTCCTCGCCCGGACCGTTGGCGTTGTCGTCACACGCCGAGGCCAGCAGGGCGACGGTGAGCGCCGCGAGCGGCGCGAAGGGACGGCGGGACATGGGGAATGCCTTTCGCTTGGGGGTCATGGGGGTCATCGGGGTCGGTCGCCGGCTCACAGCGCGGCGCTCATGTCGGTGGTGCGGCCCGCCTGCACCGTGAACGGCCGCGGGGCGCCGCCGGTGCGCACGTCGGCGCAGCCGAAGCTCCAGCACGCCTTGAGGTAGTAGGTGCCCGGGGGCAGGTTCCGCAGCGCGAAGCGCCAGGTGCCGGACTCGCGCGTCATCGGCGCCGTGATGGTCGAGGTCAGCTGCTCCTCGAACTCGGCCACCGAGCGGAACACGCGGACGTGGCCGCCGGTCGGCGGCGGGTTGTCCTCGTCGAGCAGCCGGATCGCGCCGGTCAGGGCGCCGGTCGTGGCGCCCGGATCATTCGCGTCCGAGCAGGCGGCCACGGTGGCGAGGCCGGCAGCGAAGAGCAGCTGGCGCACCTGCGCCACGGAGGGGGTCGGAAGGGACATCGTCATCGCTCCATCGATCGGGGTTCCACCGGCCATCGCGTCGTTGCGTCCGGTGTCGTCGGGCGGTACGATAGGCCCCGTTTTCAATGTTTCATCAACCCGCCATCAACTGACCTAACTCGTTGCGGCTCAAGCTCTTCGGAAGCCCGGCGCTGCTCCGGGACGGCGTGCCGACGCAGGGCCAGGCAGCCCAGCGCCGGCGCCTCGGCCTGCTGATGGTGCTCGCCGTCGCCGGCCGCGATGGCGTGAGCCGCGACCGGCTCGTCGCCCTGCTCTGGCCGGACACCGACGAGACGAAGGGGAAGGCCTCCCTCGCCCAGGCGCTGTACGCCATCCGGAAGGAGCTGGGCGAGGACGCGATCGAGGGGACGACCGACCTGCGCCTGGGGCCGACGATCGCGTCCGATGTGTCCGAATTCCTGCAGGCGGTGGAGGAGGGGGACGACCTCTCCGCCGACAAGCTCCGCGCCGGGCCCTTCCTCGACGGCTTCCAGCTCCCGGGCCTCGCCGAGTTCGAGCGGTGGCAGGAGCAGCAGCGCGAGCGGTTCGAGCAGCAGTGGGTGGCGCTGGTGGAGCGGCGGGCGCGCGCGGCGGAGGCGCGGGGGGACTGGGCCGAGGCCGTGGCGCAGTGGCGGCGGCTCGCGGGCCACGACCCGCTCAGCGGCCGCTTCGCGCGCGCGCTCGTCCTGGCGCTCATGTCCCTCGGCGACCGCGAGAGCGCGCTCCGCCAGCTGCGCATCCACGCCGAGCTGCTCCAGAGCGAGCTCGGTCTCCGGCCGGACGGCGAGCTGCGCGCACTCGAGAAGGAGCTGCTGCTGCCGCAGCCGACGGGCGAGGTGCGGAGCCCCGTGGCGCGGACGCCGGCCGGCACGCCGGCCACCGCGGCCGCACCGCCCCTACCGCCGCCGGCCCCGGCGGCGAGCCCCGCCGTGGCCACCGCCCCCGCACCGACGCCGCCCGAGGCACCCGCCGCGCCGCGGCGCCGCGTGCATCCCCTCGCCCTCATCGGCCCCGCCGTCGCGATCGTGGCGTCGCTCCTCGTCGTGGTGCTCGGCACGGGGCGCCGCGACCGTACGGCGGAGCGCGACCTGTTCACCCCGCTCGCCGCGACCTCGGCACCGGTGCTCGCGCTCGGCGCCGTGACGGCCGACAGCTCGGCCGCGCCCACCGCGCGGCTCATCGCCGAGATGCTCGCGACCGGGCTCGCCCAGCTGCCCGGCGTGGAGGTGGTGGCGAGCAGCCGCCTGCGCGAGCTCATCCCCGACACCGCCACCGACTCCGCGCGCGCGCTCGCCGACGCCGCGCGGCGTGCCGGCGCCGTCGACCTGGTGGAGGGGACGCTCGCCCGCCGCCCGGACGACCGGTACCGGCTCGACGTGCGCCTCGTGGCCCTCGCCGACGGCAAGGTCCGCGCGACCGCGCGCGGCGAGGGCGCCGACCCGCTCGCGCTGGTCGACGAGGTGACCGGCACGCTCGCGCGCGCGTTGCAGGTGGGTGCGCCGGCGCAGTCGCTCGGCGAGGTGTCGACCAAGTCGCTCGTGGCGTGGCAGTTCTACGAGGAGGGAATGCGCGCGTGGCAGGATGGGCGCGCGGCCGGCGCGCGCCTGCTGTTCGAGCGCGCGCTCGCCGAGGACTCGACCTTCGCGCTCGCCGCGTTCCGCGCGTCCTGGGTGGCGGGAGACCGCGCGGCGGAGATCCGGACGCTCGAGCGCGCGCGCCGGCTCGCGCGGCACGCGTCGCCGCGCGAGGCGCTGCTCATCCGCGCCGCGTGGGCCAACGCGGTCGACGATCCGTCGCGCCGGGCGGTGGCCGAGTCGCTGGTGGCCGCGTGGCCCGCCGACCTGGAGGCGCGGGTCGCGCTCGCCGAGGCGCTGCTCTGGAACGGCGAGACGGCGCCGGCGATCGCGCAGCTCCGCCACGTGGTGCGCGCGGACGCCGCGTCCATCGGCCCCGGGCAGGGCCAGGCGCGCTGCCTCGGCTGCGAGGCGCTCGGCCGGCTGCAGTTCTACTACCTGATGGCCGACTCGGTCGAGCAGGCCCTCGCGGTCGGGCGCGCCTCGGTCCGCCGCCAACCGACGGACGCCCCCGCCTGGAGCCGCCTCGCCGAGACGCTGATGGCCGCGGGACGCACGGACGAGCTGCGCGGCGTGCTCGACACCGTGGCGCAGCTCGACGCCAGGCGCGCCGCCGGCCTCCGGCTGCTCCACGCCGTGCGCGAGGGCGACCTCGCCGGCATCTCGCTCGAGCTGCCCCGCCTGCGGCTCGACACCGCGCGCGCCGCACGCGGCCGGCTCCACTGGACGGAGAGCCGCGCCTGGCGCGAGATGGGGCGGCCGCGCGATGCGCTCGCGCCGGCCATCAAGGCGAGGCTGCTGGTGCAGGACGAGTGGCCCGCGGGCGTCCTCCCCGCCGAAGCGACGCTCGAGGCGATCGCGGCGTTCGAGGCGGGCGACCTCGCGCGCGCCGCGGCGGTCTGGGACTCGATGGGCCGCCGCCCCGACCCGCGGGAGCCGCCGTCGCTGCAGGCGCGCCATCGCGTCTGGTTCGGCACGCTCGCCGCCGAGGCGCGTGCCGCGGGGGGAGACACGACGGGGCTCGCGCAGCTCGCCGACTCCTTCGCGATCGACGGCCAGCGCAGCGCCTACGGCCGCGACCGCCGCCTGCACCACCACCTCCGTGGCCTGCTGCACCAGGCCCGCGGCGAGGACGCGCAGGCGATCGCCGAGTTCCGCCAGGCGATCTTCTCGCCGGTGATCGGCTTCACGCGCACCAACCTGCACCTCGCGCGCCTGCTCGCGAAGGCCGGCCGCCGCGAGGAGGCGGCCACGCTCCTCCGCCAGGCGCTCCGCGGCAACCTCGACGGCGCCAACCTCTACGTCGCCCGGCGCCTCCTCCGCGCCGAGCTCGCGCGCCTCACCGGCGCGGGCTGAACGCGTCGCTCAGCGGAGCGGCCGGAAGCGGAGCGGGAGCAGCTCCACCGGCTCGTCCACCGCGAGCGTGACCGTGAGCTCGGCGGTGTCGGTGCCGTGCGTCACGAGCACCGCGACGGGGACGCCGGGCGGGATGCCGCAGATGGTGAAGAGCCCGGTGCGGTCGGTGGTCGCGCGCGCGGTCTTCTGCGTATAGCGGAGCGCCGCGCCCTGCGACGAGAACCCCTCGCGCCAGCTCGCCTCGAGCGTCGCCCCCTCCAGCGTGTGCCCCGCCGCATCCGAGAGGTGGCCGTGCAGCGCCGTGGCGGGGCGCCCCTCCGTCTTCGGGCCCGGCTTGCAGAGGAGCGGCAGCAGGCTCGCGGCCGGCGGGACGGCCCACGCCGCCTCGCCCCCCGCCAGCGTGTCGGCCTCGGCCGCGAGCCGCACCGCCGCCCCCTGCAGCGCGCGGATGCGCGGATGGTCTGCCTCCAGCGTGTACCGCCCCGGCAGCAGCCCCCCGAGCTCGGCGCGCCCGAGCGAGTCGGTGCGCGCCGACACCTCGGTGCCGCGCACGGTCACGAGGGCGTTCGCGAGGGGCGTGAGCGCCGCACGCGCGCTGTCGGCCAGCGCCACCCGCACGCGGCCCAGCATCTGGCCGAGGCGGAGGTCGCCGAGCTCGGCGAGCTGGCCGCCGTCCTCCTTGAGCCGCCGCACCACCCGCGCGCCGAACGACGCGCCGCGGATCGTGCCGGTGCGCGCGAGCTCCGACGGATTGAGGAAGTAGTTCTGCTGCACGCCGCAGACCGGCATCCGCACGAACCACCGCTCGATCACCCAGCGGCCGTCGGGCAGGCGGCGGTACCGCACCTCGCCGCGGGCGCTCGCATCCGCGCCGCAGGGCGGCAGGCGCACGTACGAGAACTCCACGCGGCGCAGCTCGCGCGTGGCGAGCTCCACCCAGAGCGTGCCCGTCACGTCGCCGTGCTTCGGCGCGTCGGCCGCGGGCTCGAAGCGCAGCCCGATGAGGCCCGGCTCGCCCGGCGGCCCCGGCACCGGCGTCGTGCAGTGCCCCGCGAGGAACGCGGCCGACGTCACCATGCGCGCATCGGGGACGTGGTAGGTGAGCGTGTCGCCGTGCGGGACGATGAAGCCGGTGCGCGCCAGCGTGTCGGGCGAGAGGTTGATGAACGTCTCGCGGCCGATCCCCTCGTGCGACGCCTGCCGCTGGCTCACCACGGTCGCGCCGTCGCGGTCGAGCAGCCGCTCCCACGTGAGCGTGCGCGCCGCGAACGGCGGGAGGCGCCGCGTCACCTCCAGCGCCTCGACCGCCAGGCGCACCTCCGAGATGAGCCGGTCGGCGAGCGGCCCCTCGAACGGCGGCCGCGGGCAGCGCATCCCCGCCTCGCTCACCAGCTCGGGCAGGTTCGTCGGGCTGCCGCGCAGGATGTAGCGGGGCGGCACCGCCGGCGGCACGGGGTCGGGGACGACGCCGGGGAAGCTGTCCGGGGCGAAGCCGATGCGCGCCACGCGGAGCAGCACCGGCGCCTCCGCGCCCACGACGAGCGTGAACCGCCCGCCCTGCTCCGCGAGCCCCGTCGCGACGCGCACACCGTCCCGCTCCGCGGTCACGAGCGCACCGGTGAGCGCCTCCGGGTACAGGCTGTCGACCAGCACCCCCTGCACCACCTGCGCCGCCGCCGGCCGCGCCACGCCGAGCAGCAGCGCCACGCCCCACGCCCCCGGCCCCCGGGCCCCGCTCACCGCACCCCCACCAGCCCCTTCGTCGCCGCGATCATCTTCGGCGCGTCGTAGCCGACGCCGTCCTTGAACACGATCGTGGTGTTGCGGATCTCGGCAGGCCGCGCCACCGGGTCGCCGCGGATCACCTGCAGGTCCGCGGCCTTCCCCGCCTCGACCGTGCCGATCCGCGCGTTGCCCAGCACCTGCGCGCCGTTGGCGGTCATGATCTTCACCGCCTCCACCGGCGTGAAGCCCGCCTCGAGCAGGAGCTCGTAGTTGCGCTGGTCGCCGAAGCCGGGGAGCGCCCCGCCGTTCCCCGTCGGGTCGACGCCGCACGCGAGCAGGCCGCCCGCGCGCACGAAGGCGACCTCGTACTCCTGCGCCTTCCGGAACACGGCCGGGCTGATCGCGAACGCGCCGGGCTCGGCGAGGCGCGCGCGCGTGGTGAGGTACTCGTTCCGCACGTCGTTGCTCATCGCGTCGAGCACGCGCTGCTCGAGCGGCGGCCGGTTCGGCACGAACAGCTCGTACACGGCGAGCGTGCTCGTCATCGCCACCTTGCGGCGGATCATCTCCCGGAAGGTGCGCTGCACCTCGGGGCCGTTCACGTCCAGGGTCGTGTACTTCGCCTCGAAGCCGGCCGGGCACTTGTCGGGCTCCTTGGCCGGGTCGTACTCGCTGTTGGCGAAGAGGCCGTGCTCCACCGCGTCGATGCCGGCGTCCACCGCATCGCGGTAGCCGACCGAGCAGAGGTGCCCCGTCACCTTGAGGCCGCGCTTGTGCGCCTCGTCGGCCGCGGCGGCCAGCACGTCCTTCCGCACGAGCGTGTAGAACTTGAGCCAGCTCGCCCCCTCGCTCGCCCAGTACGCCACCACGCGCCGCGCGTCCTCCGGCGTGACCAGCGCGTGCATCCCGCCCCCCGCGCCCGCGCCCGTGAGGTACGGCCCCGTGATGTGCATGCGCGGCCCGGCGACCATGCCGGCCTCGATGTTCCGCTTCAGGTTGATCTCGCTGTACGGCGACATCGAGCCGGTGGTGCGGATCGTCGTCACCCCGCTGGCGAGGTACAGCAGCGGGCCGGTGACGTTCATCTGCGTCGAGCGGAGCGACGTGGTGTAGAACGTGTGGTCGTGCATGCCGACGAACCCGGGCAGGACCGTGTGCCCCGCGAGCTCCATCCGCCGCGCGCCCGCCGGCACCGCCACCGACGCCGACGGCCCCACCGCGCGGATGACACCGCGCTCGATCAGCACCGTCTGTTCCGCCTTCGGCGGCGCGCCCGTGCCATCCACCACGGACACGCCGACGAGCGCCACCACCGGCTCCGGCACGGTCACGTACGCCTTCGCCTGCGGCCCCAGCTGCTCGTATGCCTGCGCGCCGAGCGGCGCCGCGACGCCGAGCACCGCCACCGCCGCGACCGCCGCCCGTGCCCACCACGCTCCCGTCATCGCCCCTCCTCGTCGCCGACCGTGATCACCGCATGCATCCCCGACGCGAGGTGCTCGGGGACGTGGCAGTGGAGCATCCACCGCCCGGGGTTCTGGAACCACACCAGCACGTCCACCGTGGCACCCGCGGGCACCAGCACCGTGTCCTTCCACGCCCGGTCCGCCGCCGGCCGCCCGTTCACCGCCAGCACCACGAAGCGCTGCCCGTGCAGGTGGATGGGGTGCTGCATCGCGTGCAGCGTGTGCCGGTCGTTGCGGATCCGCACCTTCTGCACGCCGTCGCGCGGCACGCGCCACGCGATCTCGTGGTTCTCCTTCCCGCTCGCCACGTCGCGCAGGATCCAGCGCGCCTGCCTCGGCGTGGAGAGGACGTCCATCATCGGCATCGTGCCGACCCACTCCACCGGCTGCACGTACTGCGTGTCGGCCCGCATCGCCTGCTCGAGGCCGATGGGGAGCCCCGTCGGCTGCAGCGTCAGCAGCAGCTCGCGCTGCGGCGCGGCGTCGCGCCATGCGTCGAACCGGTCGGTCTCCTCGTCGTGGCGCGCGAGCGCGTCGAAGCCGCGCTGCGCCGGCGTCGGTGCCGCCGGCGTGTCGGCCGCCGAGACGACGAGCGTCGCCACCGTGTCCACCTGCGGGAAGTACGCCTGCTGCACCGGGTCGACGCCGAGCACCCGGTTCACCAGCGCGTAGCGGCCCGGCTGGTCGAGCCGCACGTCCACCGCCCACCGCTCGGCGGGGGCGATCGTCACGACGTCCACGCGCCGCTCCTGCTCCATCCGCCCCATGTCGGCCGCGACCAGCTTCATCGGCAGCGGCTCCTCGAACGCGAGGTTGAACGGCCGCACCCCCGCCGCGTTCGCGAACCAGAGCCGCACCACCTGCCCGGCGCGCAGCGCCAGCTCCGGTCGCACCGCGCCGTTCACGGTGATTACGTTGCCGAAGCGCCCCATCAGCGCATGCGTCGGCCGCTCGGCGCCATGCGGGTACACCGTGCTGTCGCCCAGCAGGATGTCGTCGAGCAGCAGGACGTGCTCGGCGTCCACCGGCGCCAGCCAGTCGTCGCGCCGCGCCGCCACGCGGATCGTCCCCGCGAGGCCCAGGTCCATCTGGCGGTCCTCCCGCAGGTGCGGGTGGTACCAGAAGAGGCCGGGATCGGGGAAGGCGAGCCGGTACGTGAACGTGGCCCCCGGCGCGATCGGCTCCTGCGAGAGCCCGACCGCGCCGTCCTGCCGCCAGTCGTGCCGCAACCCGTGCCAGTGCACCGTCGTCGGCTCGCCGAGCGCGTTGACGACGCGCAGCGTGGAACGCAGCCCCTCCGTCGCGCGGAGCGTCGGCGCCGGCACCCGGCCGTTCCAGGCGTAACCCGTGAACGCGCGCCCGGCGAGCGTGCGCGCGAGCGGCGCGGTCACGAGCACCGCCGTGTCCTTCGCGCCGAGCACGATCGCCTCCGCATCGGGCGGCGCGGGCGGTGCGTTGGCCGGCGCGCCGCGGGCCGGTCGCGCCCGCGCGCGCGCGGCACCACGGGCGGCCGCGGCGGGCGGTGCCGTCGGCACGGGCGTCGCCGACGGCCACCACGGCGTCGCATCCGGCTGCAGCACCTCGAGGCCCGGCGGCATCGAGGTCACGCGCGGATGCATCGGCGGCATCGGCCACGCGCCGTGCTGGTGCGCCCCCGCCTCCCGCGCGGGCAGGCGGCTCGAGCCGTGCGGCTGCATCAGGGCGCTCGGGCTCTGCGCTCGGAGCAGCAGCTTCCCCATCGTCGCGGGCGCGGTGTCGGCCTCCTCGGTCACGAAGAGCGTGAACACCGGCAGCGCCACCTCGCCCACGAGGTTGGCGCCGTTCCGCACGCGGCCGAGCCGGATGAGCGGCGCCATCGACGGCGGCGCCACCCACGCGACGTAGTGCGGCCCGCCGATCCACCGCGGTGACGGCCGGTGCCGCAGCCCGCTCAGCCGCATCCGGACCTGCCAGCGCACCACACCCTCCCGCGTGACCGGGATGCCGTACGGCGTCGGCGCGTAGTCCAGCTCGGCGTAGCCCGACATGGTGGTGACGTCGGGGACCGGCACGAGGTCGACGCAGTGCAGCGAGAGGTCGCCAAGCGTCGTGACGCTCGAATCGGCGCAGGTGAGCGGCGGCGGGCCGGAGGCGGCAGGCCGGGCCGGCGGTGCCTGCAGCAGCGTCAGAAGCATGAGCGGGGTCACTCCACAGAGTAACCCCGCTCACCCGATCCGGTCCGCCCGGCCGCCGGTCCGCGCGCCCGCCCGCGCGCCTACCCCCGCGGCGCCTGGAGGAAGCGCCATACCGCGTGGAGCTCCGCGTCGGTCATCTGCCCGGCCAGCCGCCACGGCATGAGCGTGTCGATCGGCGTCCCGTCGGGCCGCACGCCCGACCGCATCGCCCGGACGAACTGGGCCTCGGTCCACCCGTGGCTCGGGCCGCTCGCGGAGATGTTCGCGGCAGGCTTCCAGTCGGGCGGCGTCCCGGGGATCGGCCCGCCGGTGAGGTCCGCACGATGGCACCCCGTGCACCCGCCGATGTCGGCCAGGTACGTGCCGAGCGCCAGCGTGTCCCCCTCGGCGACAGTCGCGCGGCCCACCCGCTCGTGCGCGATGCGCTCGGCGCTCAGCACCGGCAGCTGCCCCGCGACGAGGAGCGCGCGCCCCATGGGGCCAAGCGCCGTCGGCCGGACGGTGCGGTCCACCGGCGGCAGCGAGAGCAGGTACGCCGAGAGCGCGGCCTGGTCGGCGTCGGTGAGGCGCTGGTAGTCGTCCGACGGCATGAGCACGAGCGGACGGTCCCCCTCGCCGAGCCCATGGCGCACCGAGCGCTCCAGGACGGCCGCCGTGAGGCGCGCCCCGACGCCGCCGGCGCCGCGCGTCAGGTTCGGCGCCGACACCACGCCGAGCGCCGGATCGTCGATCACGACCTTGCCGCCGAAGTCGTCGCCGTGGCAGTCGGAGCACTTCATGATGCTCGTCGCCCGGTGCCGCCCGCGCGCCAGCGTCCCGGGCGTCGCCGCCGCGGCCGCCACCGGCGTGTCCGGCGCCGCGATCGCCCGTGTCAGGCGCTGGCTGCTCGCCAGCCACACGCCTGCCAGCGCCAGCCCGGCGAGCCCCGCGAGCACACCCGCACCGATCGCCAACCCGCGCATCACTCGCGCCACTGCCTCGCTCCTTGTGTGAGATGCGCGCCCTACGCCCGGGCCGCGCACATGGTTTCATGTTGCAACACACCTCGCATCTCCGGCGACGACGCCGCGCTCGCCCCATCAGCCCCTCGCCCCCAGCCCCACGCCCCGGCCCCTTGCCTCCTCGCCAACCCCGAGCCGAGCCTGCAGCATGCCGTCTTGCGCATCCCCGTCCCGGAGCCGCATCCTATGGTCATGGTCCACCTGCCGCCCGGACGCCTTACCGTGCACGAGTTCCGCGCCCTGCCGTTCCCGGACGACGACGGGGCGCGACGCGAGCTGCTCGATGGGCGCGTCGTCGTGACGCCGATACCGCGGCCGGCGCATCAGATCGTCGTGCGACGGCTGGTCACTGCCCTGGCCAATCATATCGCCCCCCACGGCCTCGACGATTGCGTGCTCCCCGGCGGCGACGCGGCCATCGATGACGGGAACCTCCTCGTCCCCGACGTGATGGTCGTGCCGCCTGCCGAACTCTCGCGGCAGTGGGAGTCGATCCGCACGCTGCTGCTCGCGGTGGAGGTCGTCTCGCCCGCGTCGGCCCGGCGCGACCGCGTGGAGAAGCGCCGCCTCTACCAGCGCAGCCAGGCGCGGACGTACTGGGTGGTGGACGTGGACGCGCAGCTCGTGGAGGAGTGGCTGCCGGCGGACGAGCGCCCGCGCGTCGTCACCGAGGCGCTGCGCTGGCGCTGGGAGCCCGCGGCTCCGGAGCTCGTGCTGCCGATCGACCGCCTGCTCGGAGCGCTTCCACCCGCCTGACCCCGGAGCCCCCATGCCGATGCCGTCGCCCAGCCCCGAGCACCGCGCCCTCGAGCGCCTCGCCGGCGCGTGGCGCGGCGAGGAGGAGATCGCGCCGTCGCCGTTCGATCCGCAGGGCGCGCGCGCCGAGGGGCTCGTCACCAACACGGTGGTGGTCGACGGCTTCGCGGTGCAGCACGACTACGTCCAGCTGCGCGACGGCGTCGCCAGCTTCCGCGGCCACGGCGTCTTCCGCTGGGCGCCCGAGCGGCAGGCCGTGGTGCTCTGGTGGATCGATGCGATGGGCGGGCCGCCGACGGAGTACGTCGGCGGCTGGGTGGGCGACGAGCTGGTGCTGGAGGCGCCGATCCCGGGCGGCTTCGCCCGGTCGACGTGGGTGTTCGACGATGCCGGGCGCTATGCCCACGCGCTGGACGTGTCGCCGGACGGCGCGGAGTGGATGACGACGATGCGGGGGCGGTACCACCGCGCCTGACGGCCCGCCCCCGAGGCGCGGCGCCTACTCCGCGCCCGACTCCGGAGTGACGCCGGCACCCGCCGGCTCCGGCGACCCGAGCAGCCGCCGCAGGCGGTGCATCGACGCCTCGCGCCACTCCACCATCACCTCGTAGAACGTCGGGATCACCAGCAGCGTCAGCAGCGTCGACGTGATCACGCCACCGATCACGGCGATGCCGAGCGGTGCCCGGAAGTCGGCGCCCTCGCCCTTGCCGTACGCCACCGGCAGCATGCCGGCGATGAGGGCGAGCGTCGTCATCAGGATCGGCCGGAGCCGCGTCTTCCCCGCCTCGATGATCGCGGCGCGCAGCGGCATCCCCTTCTCCTGCGCCCACTTCGCGAAGTCGATCAGCAGGATCGCGTTCTTCGCCACGATCCCCATCAGCAGGATGACGCCCATCAGCGACATGATGTTGAGCGTCTGCCCCGTCACGATGAGCCCGAGCACCACGCCGATCAGCGAGAGCGGCAGCGACACGAGGATCGCCACCGGGTCGAGGAACGACCCGAACTGCACCACCAGGATGAGGTACATCATCAGCACGGCCACGCCGAGGGCGATGAACACCTTGCTGAACACCTCCTGCTGGTCGCGCGCCTGCCCGCCCTGCGACAGCGTGATCCCCGGCGGCAGCGGCGCCTCGGCGGCCATCTTCGCGAGGATCCCCTGCAGCACGTCGTTGAGCGGGCGCCCCTGCACGTTGGCGCCGACGGTGATCACCTTGTCGCGGTCGAGGTGGTCGATCTGCGCCGGCGCGCGGCCGGTGCGCACGTCGGCCACCTGGCCGAGCGGGAGCGTCGCGCCGCCGGCCGGGAGCGTGAGCGGCAGCTGCGAGAGGTCGGCCGTGCGCGCGCGCGCCTCCGGCGCGAGGCGCACGCGCACGTCGCGCGTCTCGCCGGCGGGGTCGATCCAGTCGCCCGCGTCGATGCCGGCGAACGCCGGCCGCAGCGACTGCGCCACCTGGCCCACGGTCACCCCGAGCGAGCCGGCGACGCCGCGGTACGGCTCGATCACCACCTCCTCGCGGGAGGCGCGCGTCGAGAGCGACACGTCGGCCGCGCCCGGCACCGTCTTCGCCAGCTCCATCAGCCGCTCCGCGTACGCCGCGAGCGCCTTCGCGTCGGGGCCGCGCAGCTGCAGCTGGATGTCCTTCATCGCGCCGGCGAAGCCGCCGCTGAAGACGAACACCTGCGCGCCGCCGATGCGCGCGAGCTCCTCGCGCAGGATCCGCCCCATCTCGTCCTGCGAGACGCGGCGCTCCGTCTTCGGCACGAGCCGCACGAGCACGCTCGCCTGGTCCACGCCCGGCGTGCGCATCGGCAGCGGCGTGCCGATCACCGTGTACGTGTAGAGCACCTCGGGGTGCTTCCGCACGAGCTGCGCGACCTCCTCGGTCTTCGCGCGCGTGTACTCGAGGTTGGCCGACGGCGGCGCCTCGACGATGATCTCCATCTCCGACCGGTCGCTCACCGGCACGAAGCCCGCGCCGCCGACCGTCGCCTGCAGCGCGATGGCGCCGACGAAGCTCGCCACCGCCAGCAGCGCCACCGCGATCCGGTGGTCGAGCGCCCAGCCGATGAGGCGGCCGTACCGCTCCGTCTGCCGGTCGAACCAGCGGTTGAACCGGTCGAGCAGGCGCGTCACCCACCCCTTCCGCTCCTCGGGGACGTGCGGGTCGGGCCAGTACGCCGAGAGCATCGGGTCGAGCGAGAACGACACGAACAGCGACACCAGCACCGACATCGCGATCGTGAGCGCGAACGGCTTGAACCACTGCCCCGAGAGGCCGGGGAGGAACGCGATCGGCACGAAGACGGCGATGATCGAGAACGTCGTCGCCGCCACCGCGAGGCCGATCTCGGCGGTCCCCTCGCGGCTCGCGGTGTAGTGGTCCTTCCCCATCTCCACGTGGCGCACGATGTTCTCGCGCACGACGATGGCGTCGTCGATCAGGATGCCGATGGCGAGCGAGAGGCCGAGCAGCGACATCGTCTCGAGCTTGAAGCCGAACGCCCACACCGCGATGAAGCTCGCGATCACCGAGACCGGCAGCGCCAGGCCCGTGATCACCGTGGAGCGCCAGCTGTTCAGGAACAGGAACACGACCAGCACCGTGAGCAGCGCGCCCTCGACGAGCGCCTCCTTCACGTTCTGCACCGCGCGCTCGGCGCGCTGCCCCTGGTCGCGCACCACGCTCACCGACACGCCCGCCGGCAGCGTCGGCTGGAGGCGGCGCAGCTCCGCCTGCACCCGGTCCGACACGTCGGTCGCGCTGTACCCCTTCGACTTCTTCACCTCGATCCCGACCGACGGCTTCGAGTTGTAGATCGCGAGCGTGCGCTGCTCCTCCGCCCCCTCGCGCACGCGCGCCACCTCGCCCAGGCGCACGATGCGCCCGCCGCGGTCGGCCACCACCAGGTTGCCGAAGTCGGCCGCGTGCTCGAGGCGCCCCTTGAGCCGGATGGTGCGCTCGTCATGCTGGCCCGTGAGGCGGCCGACCGGCGCGGCGAGGTTCTGCGCCTGCACCGCCTGCACCACCTGCGCCACGGTGAGCCCCGCGGCCTGCAGCCGCGCCGGGTCCACCTCGATCGTCATCTCGGGATAGACGCCGCCCACCACCTGCGCCTGCGCCACGCCCGGCACCGCGCGGATCGCGCGGACCACCGTCGGGTCGGCGATGAGGGTGAGCTCCTTCGGCGAGAGCGCGGGTGCCGCGAGCGAGAGCGAGAGCAGCGACTGCTCCGCCGGGTCCACCTTCGCGATGATCGGCTCCTCGATCTCCTGCGGCAGGTCGCCGCGGAGCTCGGAGAGCGCGTCGCGCACGTCCTGCGCCGCCTGGTCGACCCCCTTCTCGAACTCGAAGAAGATCGTGAGCTGCGCGAGGCCGTCCGTCGCGTTGGCGATCGTCTGGTTCCGGTCGACGCCCGCGATGCCGAAGATCTTCTGCTCGATCGGGTCGATCACCTCGCGCTCCACCGTCTCGGGCGAGGCGCCGGGGTAGATGATCCGCACCGCCACGATCGGCTGCGCGATGTCGGGGAACTCGTCGGTCTTGAGCTGGCCCAGCGACGCGAGGCCGAACACGACGAGCGCGAGCATCGCCGTGATCGTGACGATCGGCCGCTTGATGGCGAAGTCGGAGATCCACATCGGCTACCGTCCCCCTGCCCGCTCGAGCGGGCTCACGGTGGCGGCGGAGCCGCGCACCTGCACCGGCGTCCCCGGCAGCACGTTCGTCGTCAGGCCGCTCAGCACGGTGTCCCCGCGCGCCACGCCCTGCGTGACCTGCACCAGCTCCGCCACCTCGTCCGTCAGGCCGATCGTCACCGGCTGCCGCGCCACCTTCCCCTGCCGCAGCACCAGCACCGACGGCTGCGTCCCGCGCGTGTCGACCGCGCTCTCGGGCAGCGCCACCCCCTGCGCCCGCTCGGTCGCCACCCGCCCCTGCGCGAAGAGGCCGCTCACCAGCGCGCGGTCGCGGTTCGGGATCGTCACGTACACGCGCACCTGCCGCGTCTGCGGGTCGGCCGTCGGGTTGATGCGCGACACGGTGCCCGTGAACGGCCGGTCCCACCCCGTCACGAGGAAGCGCGCCTGCCCGCCCACCCGCACGCGCCGGAGCGCCTCCGCGGGCACCGCCGCATCGAGCTTGAGCACCGTCGGGTCCATCACCGTCACGAGCGTGCCCGACGCGCCCGGCCCCGCCACCGCCACGTCACCCAGGTTCACGCCGCGCTCGCTCACCACCCCCGCGAACGGCGCCGTCACCTGCGTCCACGCCAGCGCCTTCTCCGCCTGCACCAGCCGCGCCTTCGCGTCGTCCAGCCCCGCCAGCGCCTGCTGCGCCTGCGTCTGCGCCGTCTCCCACGCCGACTCGGCGACCGCCCCCGCGTCCTTCAGCGTGCGCAGCCGCGCCGCGTTCCGCTGCGCCTGCTCCGCCTGCAGCTCCGCCGAGCGCACGAGCGAGCGCGCCGCCGAGACGAGGTCGCGCTGCTGCGCGTCGTCGATCGTGAGCAGCAGCTGGCCCGCCGAGACGGCCTGCCCCTGCTCCACCAGCACCCGCGTGATCGTGCCGCCCACCTGCGCGCGGATCGCGGCCATCCGCTCCGGCAGCAGCGTCCCCGCGAGCGACGGCCCCGCCTCGAGGGTCGCCGTGTCGGCAATGATGATGTTCTCCGCGCCGACCTGCACGGCGGGGGCGCTGCCGCCCGAGGCGGCCTGCGCCTCCCGCTTGCCGCAGCCGGTCGCGAGCAGCGCGAGCGCCGCGAGCGCGAGCGCGGCCACCACGCCGAGCGGGCGGGCGAGGGCGGGGTCGTGGAGCCTGGGGGGACGGATCGTCGAACGCATCTATCGGCCACTTCCGGAAGCCGCCGCGACGGTCGCGAGCGGAAGGTCCCTGAGCAACGCGGCGCGCACGCGCGCCACACGGAGGTCGCGCGCCGCCTGCGCGCGGTTGGCATCGGCCTGCTGCAGCTGCAGCCGTGCCTCGGTGAGTTCGGTCTGGCTGCTGAGCCCCTCGCGGAAGCGCAGCTCGGCGATCGCGTACGCGCGCCGCGCCTGCTCCACGGTGCCGCTCGTCGCGGCCCACTGCGCCTCGCTCGCGTCGAGCGCGAGCAGGGCGTCGGTCGCGTCCTGCTGCGCCGCCTCCTGCGCCTGCCGCAGGCGGAGCGCGGCCTCGCGCCGGCTCGCCTCCGCCGCGCGCACGCCGCCGCCCAGGCGGCCGCCCGTGTACAGCGGCACGTCCACGCGCACGGCGAGGAACCAGTCCGTCAGGAAGCGGTCCCAGCTCGGGAAGACCGTGCTGCCGAAGCCGACGCGGCTGAACGAGCTCTGCACGCCGATCGACGGCAGCCGCTCCCCCTTCGCCGAGGCGAGCAGCGCGTCGCTCTGCCGCAGCGCCTGCTCGGCCTGCCGCACCGGGGCGCGGTCGGCCGTGGCCGAGTCGGCCGCCGGCCGCGCGACGGCGGCGAGCGAGTCCTCGATGAGCGGCGAGCTGAGCGCCGGCGCGGCGTCGGCCGGCAGGTTGAGCAGCTGGCGGAGCCGCAGGTACGCGAGCTCGCGCTGGCGCCGGTTGGCGATCGCCGCGGGCTTCGCGTTGTCGCGCGCGACGCGGGCGCGCAGCAGGTCGAACTCCGCCTGCGTGCCGACCTTCCGCCCCAGCTCCACGTCGGCCAGCGTCCGCTCGGCCTGGCGCAGCGTCGAGTCCGCGATGGCGACCAGGCGGTCGGCGAGGAGCGCGTCGTAGTAGGCGCGCGTCACGTCGAGCACCGTCTGCGCCTCCTGCGCCGAGAGCTCCACCTTCGCCCGCTCGGCGCCGAGCGCGGCGGCGCGTGTCTGGCCCGGCAGGCGGAAGTTCCAGATCGTCTGCTGCGCGGTGAGGTTCAGGTTCCACGCGTTGCGCTGGCCGAGCGGGAAGTTCCCGCCGCCCGGCGTCTGCAGCAGCGCGTCGAACTGCGACCTGAACGTGCGCGTGTACGTCGCCGAGCCGCTCAGCTGCGGAAGCCACGGCGCGCGCGCCTGCTCCCGCTGCGCCTCCGCGCGGAGCAGCTGCGCGCGCGCAATGCCGATCGCCTCGGAGGCCGGCGCGGCGAGGCGGAGCGCCTCGTCCAGGGTCATCGCAGCCGGCGACAGCGTCGCCGGCTGCTGGGCGGACAGGCGGACGGGCGGACGGGCGGACAGCAGCAGCAGCGCCGCTGCGAGCTTCGCGAGCGCTGCGCTACGCATTCGCCGACACCCCCACGTCCGCCCGTCCGCCCGTCCGCTCGTCCGCCGGCGCGTAAGCGCCGTGGCCGTCCGCCGGCGCGCCAGCGCCACCGCGCGCGCCGATGCCCCGCAACCAGATCGCCACCATCGGCGCCACCGCTTCGTCGCGCGGCGGGATCTCGGCGAGCATGTCGCCGAACGTGGCGGCGGCGTGCAGCGCGCCGAGCAGCATGCCGGCCGCTGCGCGGACGACGACCGACGCGTCCATCTGCCCCTGATCGCGAAGGGCGAACAGGTACCCCTCGAGGATGCGCACGTCGGTGCACTCCTGCGCGGGGCGCAGGATGTCGGGATGCTCCTCGAACTCGCCCATCAGCTTGCGATGCAGCGCGCGACGGGAGTGCACGTGGTCGTACCACGCGAACGACCACTCGAGCAGCTCGGCGTGCGGATCCCCCGGCACCTCGGGGAGGCGCGGCAACTCGGCCTCCCAGGCGTGCTGCATCGCGGCCTGGATGAGGGCGTCCTTGGAGCCGTAGTGGCGGAAGATCGTGACTTCGTTGATCCCTGCGTCCTGGGCGATGCGGCGCGTGGTGGTGCCGCGGTAGCCAGCCTCGGCAAAGATCTGGGCGGTCACGTTGAGGAGTTTGATCTTGAGATCGCTGGTCATGAAAGCAAGTATACGCTTGCAATTCTGAATAAGCAAGTAGGTGCTTGCAATGCACCCGATGGTGCAAGTACGCTGGATGGCCGAGGAAGGTTTCGTGACGCCGATGGACGGCGCTGTCACGGGGGGGTGGTAGTCTGCGGCGAGAGAGGCAGCCACGCGCCACGCGATGCGCGGTCACCCATCACCGGATCGGAGCGACGAAGTGCGGCAGATCAGGAGTCGACGGGCGCCAGCAGCGACGGTCAGTCCGCCGCGGCGTTCCGCCCGCGAGGCGCCACGATGACGGGCCGGCCGGAGTCCGCGCCTCCGATCGACGATCGCTTCGGACACCTACCCGACGGCGAGCCGCGATCCGGCGAGACCGCATCATCCACACCTGAGCCAACGTGGGCCTCGCGCCTCGGATGGCTCGTGCTCACCCCGTTCCTCTGGGCGCTCGCGATCGTGGGGGTGGTCGCGCTGGCCGTGGCGGTCGCGCTCGAGCGGTCACCGCCGCGGCGTCACTGAGGAGGGGGGGGCGTTGGCGGAACGACGGGCCTGATGCCGTTCCGGGCATCGTCGTCGTTTCCCGGACCCGCCATGGGCCCTCGAAGCGCCGAGCGGGGCGGCGCACGCACCCGAGGCCGGTTCGAGCTGGTTCGTGATCTGGTACCTGTCGCCCGCGGAGCTGGTCGCGTCGGCAGGCGCGCGCGCGTGGGGTGCGCGGACTCCCCCTCGCCCGACGCCCGCGCTCAGTGGGAGGCCGGCGACGGCCTCCCCGACACTCCCCTGCTCCGGTCGACCGGATACCGCTCGGCGTTGATCGCGAGCTTCTCGCGCACCGCGGCGTCGATATCGATGCCGAGGTCGTGGGCGAGGTAGGCGAGGAGGATGGTGACGTCGGCGATCTCGTGGCGCAGGTTGTCCGTGACCGGCACCGGGTCGGCGTCGCGGCTCCAGCGGAACTCCTCCAGCAGCTCCGCCGCCTCCACGGTGATCGCGATCGCGAGATTCTTCGGCGTGTGGAACGGTTCCCACGCGCGCTCGGCGCGGAACGCGAGCAGCGCCTGCATCAGCTGGTCCGGGAGCATCACGCCACCCGCTTCTCGAAGACGTTCTCGTTGTGCCACTGGAGGAGCTCGGGACGGGGCTGGTCCTGCGGCGCGCGCGGCAGGCTGCGCAGCGTCGTGCCGTGCAGTCGCGCGTACGCCTTCCCGTTGAACCACTGCTCCGCGATCCGGCCGCTCACCTCGATGCGGTGGTCGGGGGTCACGGTCACGAGCCCCACATCGAAGAGCTTGTGGAAGTCGGAGCGGAGCAGGAGCCCGTTCCACGTGTTGTGCGAGCCGCCCTCGGCGACGCCGCGAATGTGCGCGGCCTCGAGCACCGGCAGCGTGTGTTCCCCCGTGATCGCGCACCGGCGCGCATACGCGTTCGTCACCAGCGCGCGGAACGCCCCCTGGCCCAGGCGCGGGCGACGCGGCACCGGCGCCCCGAACCCGACCTCGATGCGAGGCTCGCGCAGCATCTCGGCGCCGATCGGGAGCGCACCACGCCGCTCCTCCACGGCGCGCCAGAGCGCGGCGCCGTCGGCCGCCGCGGTGTCGTAGGTCCGGCCCGTGACGATGTTGCGCTGGAAGCCGTCGCCGAGCGGAATCCAGTCGCGCTCCTCGAGGAAGAACGGCTCGGCGAGGATGCTGCAGCCGATCTCGGGCGTGCGGCCATCGTCGCGCGCACGGAGCGGCCCGATCATGGCCGCCAGCTCGGCGTAGCCAGCGGCGCCATTGCCCTCGCCGAAGGCGTCCCAGGCCAGCGGCAACGGCAGCGACTCGTACTTCACCAGGTAGCCGCCGCCAGCGACGTGATGGTACGGCCTCTTCAGCTTGAACAGGAACGGCGTCCCCTCCGGCAGCCGCGTGAACGGCGCCCGGCCGCTCGGGTGCCAGAAGTTCACGTCGTCGAGCGGGCGCCGCTCATGGCGGTCGCGCAGGAAGCGGTACCAGGCGTTGTCGGTGACGCCGACCCAGAAGCGCATGATGAGATCAGCCGAGGAACCCGCGCTGGCGAGGACACGACCGATCGGGGCGGCCCGTGTCGCTCACGGCACCTCCCGCACGCCCACCATCCGGTCCCCCTGCATCACGCCGTCCACCACGTCCATCCCCTCCACCACCTCGGCCCACACGGTGTAGGCGCCGCGCAGGCGCGCGTTGTCCCGCAGGTTCACGAACCACTGCATGTCCCCCGTGTCGTGCCCGCGCGTGCTCATCCCCACCGTGCCGCGCGGGTGCGCGAGCGTCCCCAGCTCGTCGCGCAGGAACTGCGGGTACCCCACGTACTCGTTCGCCCCGGGGCTCCCGCCCTGGATCACGAAATCATGCTCCACGCGGTGCCACGTGAGCCCGTCGTAGTAGCCGCGCCGCGCCAGCACGAGGATCCGCGCCGCCATCACCGGCGCCACGTCCCCCCGGAGCCGCACCGTGAAGCGCCCGCCGCCGCTCGCCGAGTCCATGCTCACCCGGAGCCGCACCTCGCGGCCGAGGGCGAGCGCCGCGGCCTCGTCCGGCACCTCGTCGACGCGCGGCGGCGGCCGGTCGTCCGCGGCGGTGCCGCCCGCGGCCTCGAGCAGCGCCGCGCGCACGTCGCGCTCGCTCTGGTTCCCCCGCGCCACCCACCGCGCGAACGCGGCCCGCGCGCGCGGCGCCACGTCCGTCCGCGGCGACCCCTTGAGCGCGAGCGCCGCCGCGCGCACCGGCTGCACAGCCGGCGCGTCGAGCAGGGGGAGGTACACGCTGTCCATCGCGTGGCCCGCGAGCCGCGAGAGCGCGAGCACCGCCGCCTCCTGCACGTTGCCATCGCCGTCGCGCGCGAGGCGCACCAGCGTTGCCGTATCGGCGAGCGTCGCCGCCGCGCGCGCCGCGGCCACCCGGAGCCACGGCTCCGCGTGCGTCACGAACGCCGGCAGCACCGGCCGCACACGCGCCGGATCGAGCCGCGCGAGCGCGACCACCGCCTGCGCCGCCGCGTGCCAGCTCACGCCGCCCGCGCGCCGCGGCACGACGCGATCGGGCCGCGCCACGAGCCACGCGCCGAGCACCTCCGCGATCCGCCGGTCGCCCGCGCAACGCGGCGGCACCAGCTCCGCCGCGCGGAGCCGCACCGGCCACGAGGGATCGTCGAGCCCGCCCGCGAGCGCCGCGCAGTCGCTCTCCTTCACGAGCGCGCGGAAGCGGCGCCGCCAGTCGGGCTCGGGCCACGCCACCGACGGCGCCGCAGCCGGCGACAGCGAGTCGCGCCGGGCGAACGTGGAATCGGTGATGCGGGCGCGGGCCCGCGCGGCTAGCGCGCGGAGCCGCGCATCCGCGTTCGCCGCCGCCGCCGCGAGCGCGGCATCCCCCGCGTCGCGCCGGTCCTCGGCGCGGAGCACGCGCAGCACGAGCGCGGTGTCGGCGGCGGTGAGCGCCTGGGCGTGGAGCGGGACCGCGATCGCGAGGGGGACGAGGCACGATAGGAGGGCTCGGCGCATGCGCCGCAAGCAGCCCGCGGGCGGGCGGCCGCGCAAGGGGGGCGACCGGCCGGCCGCTACCTTCCGTGCATGGCCGAGACGCCCACACCCGAGCAGCAGCGCGCGCTCGTCGCCCGCTGGCGCGAGGCGGGCCCGGCGCTGCAGCGCCTCCGCGACGCCGAGCTGGCCGCGATGAGTGACGCCGACACGCCTGCGGCGATCGACGCGTTCGCCGGCCTCGACCGCCTCGCGCTGGCGAGTCATCCGCCGGCGCCATGGTCGGGGCTCGTGGAGCAGCAGCGGCTCTTCCAGCGCTGGCGCGAGCGGCACGGGTCCTGACCCGCGCCACCCCGTCCGCCATGCCGCCAGCCCGCCCGTCCGCCCCTAACGCGGCCGCAGCACCACGAAGTCCGTCTCGTCCTTCGCCGCCTCGCGCAGCCAGGCGAGCACCTCGCCCGCGGCCGAGGGCGGCAGCACTACGCCGCGGTCGGCCGGGCGCAGCGTCCGCCGCACCACGAGCGTGTTCCCCTCCTGCGCGTACGTCACCTCGAACGTCCCCGGCGCGCCGACGGCCTTCACGCCGTCGGGCAGCTGCGCCGTCCAGCCATCCGGCAGGCGGATGCGGCTCTCCGTCACCGACGTGGTGCGGCCGAACGTGTCGCGCAGGTCGATCGGGAAGCGGCGCGGCGTCTTCCGCTCGATGGCGTCGGCGAGCTGCGCGAAGCTCCGCCCCATCGCCGGCGGCTTGAGCGTCAGGATCCAGCTGTCGCCCGCGCGCTTGGCCACCTGCGGCGCCTTGAAGAAGAGCGCGAAGCGAGGCGCCTGCGTGAAGTCGCGCCCCTCGCTCACGAGGAGCGAGTCGGGCGTCGCGTTGGCGAAGAAGTTCTGCGCCGCCGCCTTCGCGAACCCCTCGCGCGCCTTCGCGTCCACGCCGTCCGGGAACTGCGCGCGGAGCCGCAGCAGCCCCGCCCCCGTGCCCGACTGCGTGAGCGCCACGGTGAGCTGCCCCGTCGGCGTGAGCGTCCCCGCGATCGTCTCCACCGTGCTGTTGGCCGCGGGGCCGCCGTCCGGCAGCGTGACGCGGTCGATGCGCTGCAGGTCGCGCACGACGAGGCCGAACTGCCCCGCCACGTTCGGCGGCAGCTCGCCGAACGGCACGAGGTCGGCGGTCAGGTCCGCGAACTCGGCGCCGCGCCCGCGGTCCAGCGCCGCGATGACGTGGTTGAACTGGTTGATCGACACGAACGCGGTGTCGACGCGGCCGATGGCGTTCAGCAGCACCGGCCACGCCGGCACCCCCATCCAGCGCAGCGCCGCCACGAAGAGCGTCGCCTTGTCCTTGCAGTCGCCGAAGCCGTCGGCCATGACGGCCTGCGGCGTGCGCGGCTGGTACCCGCCGAGGCCGAGGGACACGGACACGTAGCGGATGTCCTGCGCCACCCAACGGTGGATGGCGCGGATCGAGTCCTCCTGCGTGCGCGCGTCCTTCACGAGCTCGCGGAGCTTCGCCGTCACGGCGGGCGTGAGCGAGTCGCGCCCCTTCGCGAGCCCCGCGTACCAGCGGCCCACGTCCTCCCACGTCCCGGTGCCCGCGAGCGTCACCGTGCCGACGACGTCGTTCGAGTCGGCGGCGAGCGGCTCGGGCTCGAGCTTCGGGATGTCGGCCGCGGCCCACATCCGCACCACGCGCGCCGGGGAGCGGCCGACGGCCTTGAGCTGCTGCACCTTCGGCTCCATCCCCATGTTGCGCGCCACCAGCTTCGCGTCCATCGCGGCCGGCAGCTCCACCACGTAGCGCGAGCGCGCCACGCTCGTCCCCGCGTGCAGGCGCCACCCCTCGAGGAAGTCCCCCGCGCGCGACGGGCTGGTGACCTTGTAGCTCCAGCTGATGTCGATGATGCTCCCCTCGGTCACGCCGGCGAGCGACATCCGGTAGACGCGCTGCTTCTGGTACACCGGCGCGATCTCGCGCGCCGGGATCTCCCCCTCCTGCACCACCGCGGGCTTCGCGCTCACGAGCTTCCCGGAGCGCGAATAGACCCGCGCCCAGTTCAGCACGAACGCCTCGCGCTCGGGCAGGTAGCCCCAGCTGTGCTCGGCGCTCTCCTCGATCGCCTCGCGCTTGAGCACCTGACGCACCTGGCGGAAGGTGCGCGTCCCCTTGCCCTGGGCGTCGAGGATGATGACGCCGTCGTCGAGGATGAGGTGCGTCGCGTCGTCCGGACGCTCCTTGGGGTCGATGGCGAGCTTGAGCAGCGAGTCGGTCCGCACGCTCGCGTCGCCCAGCTTCGTGATGCGCGGGGCCTGGGCGGCGGCGGGAACGGCGGCGAGGGCGAGCAGGGCGGCGACGGCGAGCGCCGGGTGCATGCGGCAGGTCCTGGACATGGGAGCGGATTCTACCCCGCTGCCGGGCGCCCGGAGCGCGGCGCGGCCCGGCGGGGCCCGTGCGCCCCGCTACGCGCCGGCCTGCTGGCGCACGGCGCAGTCGGCGCACATGCTGTGCGACACGCGGTGCTCGCGCCGCTCGAACGTGGGGCTCGGCGCGTGCCAGTAGCCGAAGGCATCCTCCACCCGGCCGCACCACGCGCATCGGTGCAGCAGCGGCGCGTCGTGCGCGAACGGCTCCCCCTCGGCGCGCCGCGTGAGCAGCCGCTCGATGGCGACGAAGCGCTCGATCCCGCCGTCGATCCCGCGCACGGCGAGGATGCGGAGATGGATCCAGTACGGCCGGCCATCGCGATGGTAGTTGACGATCTCGACGTCGACGTCGCGCCCCTCGGCGAGCCCGTCGCGGATCGTGCGGATGGTCTCGGGATCCGTGAGGGGGCCCTGCAGCAGGTCGCCCGGCCGGCGGCCCAGCATCTCCAGCATCTCGTGCCCGCAGATCGACGCGATCGCCTGGTTGGTCCAGAGCACGCGCCGCTCGGCGTCCGTGATGATCACCCCGTCCTCGAGCGTGTCGAGGACGGCGCGAAAGGCCGCCGAATCCGCCGAGAGCAGCGGAGCGCGCATGGGCATGAGCATCGGAAGCCGCCTGTCTCCGTGACAACAGGGAGCGCTCACTCGGATCGCGGAGGCGAATATCGCCACCGGTACCGGCTCGCGCATCCCCCGGCGGGCGGAACCCTGATGGGGCGCCGCCCGCCACCGGCGTCACGGCCGTTCGATCGGCAGCCCCACCCCGTTCCCCCACTCCGTCCACGAACCGTCGTAGTTGCGGACGTTCGCGAAGCCGAGGAGGTAGGTGAGCGCGAACCACGAGTGGCTGGAGCGCTCGCCGATGCGGCAGTAGACGATGGTCGGCGCGTCCTTCGCGAGGCCGTGCTCGGATTCGTAGATCGTGCGGAGCTCGGCGGCCGGGCGGAAGGTGTGCGTCGCCGGGTCGACCGCGCGCGCCCACGGGATCGAGCGGGCACCGGGGATGTGGCCGCCACGGAGCGCGCCCTCGCTCGGGTACTCGGGCATGTGCAGCCGCTCGCCGCGGAACTCCTCGGGGCTCCGCACGTCGACGAGCGCGCCGCGCGCGCGGACGTGCGCCAGCACCTCGTCCCGGAAGGCGCGGAGGCCGGCATCGTCCCGCTCCTGCCGGATGGTGATGGCGCCCTCCGGGTGGCGCGGCGCGTCGGTGACGAGCGGCCGCCCCTCCTCCGCCCAGCGCAGCCGCCCGCCGTCCATCAGCCGCAGCTTCGCGACGCCGAACAGCGTGAACACCCAGAAGGCGTACGTCGCCCACCAGTTGTTCTTGTCGCCGTAGAGGACGATGGTCGTGTCGTCGTCGATCCCCTTCGCGCGGAGCAGCTGCTGGAACCGCTCGCGCCCGACGTAGTCGCGCTGGATCTGGTCGTTGAGGTCGGTCACCCAGTCCAGCTTGACGGCGCCGGGGATGTGGCCCGTCTCGTACAGGAGGATGTCCTCGTTCGACTCGACGAGGCGCACCTTCGGGTCGTGCAGGTGCTGCGCCACCCAGTCGGTGGAGACCAGCACCTCGGGGTGGGCGTATCCACGCTCGCTGATCGGCGTGACGGGCGGCAGGGTCTGCTCGGCGGACATCAGGGTCGGCTCCATCCGTGGGGCGCGAGAAAACAGGACTCCGATAGTGCGAGCGAAAGGGTCGCAATGTCAAGCGCGGCCCTCCCGCCTGCCTTGGTGGTGACGGGGCACGGGAAGCGTATGCTTCGGGCATGACTCGTCTCGCCATGGTCGCGGCCCTCGCGCTCGTCGCCAGCGCTCCGCTCGCCGCGCAGGAGAAGGCCCCGCGCAAGGATGTCGTCGTCAAGTCGAAGCCCGTCGCCCTCGAGCCGTCGTTCCAGGGCCGGCGCCTCTCCGAATACGTCGCCGATCTCTCGTCGGACTCGCCGTCGACTCGGCACCACGCCGCGTACGCCATCTGCGGCTTCGGCGCGGCCGGGGCGCCCGCCGTGCCGGGGCTGATCAAGCTGCTCGATGACGATCAGGCCGTGGTGCGGTACCCCGCCGCCGTCTGCCTGGGCGAGATCGGACCGGCGGCGAAGGATGCGATTCCCGCGCTCGAGAAGGCGGTCGACGACCGCTCGGACGACGTGGGGCACATGGCGCGGAAGGCGTTGAAGAAGATCAAGGGAGAGGGGTAGGGCAGGCGGGCGGGCGGCGCGCCGATCGCTGTCATCGCGAGGGCGCACAGCGCCCGAAGCGACCTTGTGTGCCGACGCTCTTGAACCGAAGTATCCCGATGTCCGCACCACCCGACTAGAGCCATCCTCTTGCGTTTATCTGTGATAACAAATATCGTGTAGCCGGCAGTTATTTGCAGATCAGACCCAACAACCTTCCGGAGCTCCCTCCCATGACCGCCACCGCCGCACCCGTTGCCATCGCCACCTGGACCATCGACCCGGCCCACTCCGAGCTCACCTTCCGCATCCGCCATCTGATCGGCAAGGTGCGCGGCCGCTTCACGGGCTTCGCGGGGACGCTCACCGCCGACCCGGCGCAGCTCGCCGAGGGGCGCGTGGAGGTCACCATCGAGGCCACCACGATCGACACGGCGAACGCCATGCGCGACGAGCACCTCCGCTCCCCCGACTTCTTCGACGTGGCGACGTTCCCGACGATCGCGTTCGCGAGCCGCGCGTTGCGCGTCGACGGCGAGCGGCTCGTGGTCGAGGGGGACCTGACGCTCCGCGGCGTCACGCGTCCGGTGACGCTCACCGGCGAGGCGCTCGGCCAGGTGCGGGACCCGTGGGGGCAGGATCGCCTGCTCTTCGAGGCGGCCGGCTCTATCGACCGGCGCGAGTTCGGCATCGTCTTCAACCAGACGCTCGACACCGGCACCCTCCTGGGCGACACGGTCGAGATCGGGATTACGTTGCAGGCAATTCGTCAGTAGCATCTAGGGCATGGCCGTCCGCCCCACCCTCCAGGAAGAGCTCCGCCAGCGGCGCCCGTTCGCCCATGCGGAGGAGGAAGCGTGGATCAGCATCGTGCGGACGGCCGACCACCTGCAGCGCGGCATCGCCGAGCTGCTGAAGCGCCACGAGCTGACGATCACGCAGTACAACGTGCTCCGCATCCTGCGGGGCGCGGGTGCGGCGGGGCATCCGTGCCGCGAGGTCGGCGAGCGGATGATCACGCGCGAGCCGGACGTGACGCGCCTGCTCGACCGCATGCAGGATCGTGGCTGGGTGCGGCGCGAGCGGAGCGAGGCCGACCGGCGCGTGGTGATCGCGACGATCACGCCCGACGGGCTGGAGATCGTCCGCCGCCTCGACGAGCCGATCGCCGAGCTCACGCGCCAGCAGCTCACGCACCTCGGCGACGAGCAGCTTCACCGGCTGCTCGACACCCTGACCGCGATCCGCTTCCCGAACGGCGACGGCAAGGCGTAGCGGACCATCGGTTCCGGCCGTCCTCGGCCGGACGACCGGAACGACGACGCCCCGCGTCTCCCTCGGGAGGCGCGGGGCGTCGTGCGTGCGGAGCCGCTCAGCGCCGCCGACGCACCATGCCGACGACGGCGACGAGCCCGCTGCCGAGGAGCACCATGGTGGACGGCTCGGGGACGACCTGCCCGCCGTCGATCGCGCCGCCGACGCCCCAGAAGCCCTGGGCGCTGTTGAGGGAGGCGAGTGCGTTCGCGTTGAGCGCGAGGTTCTGGAACGTGCCATTCATCGACGCATCCACCGAGAAGCTGCCATACCCGACGCCGCTGCCGAGATCGGCGTAGTCCGCCAGCGAGTTGGCGGAGCCGAGCGCACCCGCGTTCGTCACGTCCCAGAGGGAGTAGGTCAGCGACGACGAGGTGGCGAGGAATCCGGGCGGGGAGAGCGGGTTCCAGAGCCGCAGCTCGGCGCTCGTGATGGCGAGGCCCGGCCGCAGCTCGAAG
Source organism: Gemmatimonadales bacterium (assembly GCA_033764615.1). Lineage (GTDB taxonomy): Bacteria > Gemmatimonadota > Gemmatimonadetes > Gemmatimonadales > GWC2-71-9 > JANRIU01. The sequence continues at coordinate 78,448 of JANRIU010000007.1, forward strand.
ACGAAGAAGTTGCGGTGGACCTCATCGCCGCCGTTGCAGACGTCGGACGAGCCGCACTTGCCGGCGATGTAGTTGTTGATGCCGACACCGTTCGTGCCGCCGGTCGACTCGTACCAGCCCCGCCGGGACGCGTTCAGCACCAGGGCACCACCGTTGAGCACGAGCTGCGACCAGGTGGCCGGGCCCCCAGTCGTCCAGGCCCACATGTGGTTGCTCGGATCGGCCCTGAGCGGCTGCACGGTGAGGACAGAGAGGACGGCCGCGAGGGCGGCGAGACGGGACCGGCGCATGATGACTCCGAGAGCAAGGGGTGTTCACTTACTGTGGCACGTCCAGTCCCCGACGCGCAAGAGTGGCGCACGCGCCACACCCGACGTCGCCTTCCGGGGACAGCGTTGCGGCGCCGCCGCTACATCCGGAACAGGTAGCTCAGCTTCAGGAAGAACCCGTCCTGCGTGCGGCGGAAGTCGCCGTCGCCGCGGGGGTCGCCGTTGCGCAGGATGGCGCCGTAGCCGGCGTAGAGCACGGTGCCGGGGTTCGGGAAGTACGAGAAGAGGAAGTCGCCGCGGACGCGCGCGCTCCGCGTGGCCCCCGCCCGCGTGAGCGCGCCCGTGGACGCGTTCCGGAAGTAGATCGGCAGGTCGGTGCGCGAGTAGTCGCGCAGCGAGTCGACGCGCTGCAGCGCGTACTCGCCGATGAAGCGCACGAAGATGGTGCGCGAGAGCTGGTACTCCATCCGCACGCGCGGCACGTTGCGCGTCGCCACGCGCGTGCCGTCGCCCACGCGGTCGTACGCCTCGAAGTTCCACGTCCCCGCCACGCGCAGCTGCCGCGTCGGCCGCAGGTTGAGCGTCGTGTTGAGGATGTAGATGCTCGCCGACGACCACTCGAAGAAGTTCTGGTCCTGCCCCCAGATCGCCGACACGTCGAGCGAGAACGCCTTCCACTGCGGCGTGTTGAACGCCAGCACCCAGTCCAGGTTCGGCAGCGTCGGCGTCCCCGTGTACGGGATCGTGTCGACGAGCCGGCTCTGCGGCCGCGGGCGCAGCAGCACGTAGTTCTGGTACAGCCCGGGGTCGTAGCCGAAGCGCTCGATGAACACCGACGCGCCCACGCCCCAGCCGCCGCGGAGGCGGTAGTTGGTGTTGACGTGGAACTTGAGGTCCTGCACGTCGCGCCCGTTCACGAACTCGTCGTAGCGCCACGTGCCGTCGGTCATGAAGCCGACGGTGTACGACTCGAGGAAGGCGCCCGGCTTCCCGAAGGTGGTGAAGCGGTGGTCGCCGCCGATGCGCACGATGCCGGGCCGCGGGATGAAGCCGGCCTGCGCGTCGAAGCGCGGGCTGATGCCGCGGAACTGGTAGCGCAGCGCGAGGCGGCGGCCGCTCACGTTGAAGCGCAGGTCCCAGAGCGGCGCCAGCGCGTCCGACACGCCGGGCGCGCCCGTCGCCGTGAGCGCGCCCTGGAACTGCAGCGCGAAGATGCGCCCGAAGACGAGCCGCGTGTCCATGCCGCCCACGCGGTTCCAGCTCCCGCCATCGATCTTGTCGGTGTAGACCATCCCGATCCGGCTCTGCCGGCCGATGTCGCGCTGCAGCCGCAGGATGTTGAACACGGGGTTGTCGAGCCCGGTGGCGCTCGTGGTGCGCGCGTCCACCGCCGAGAGCAGGCCGATGTCGAAGCCGCTCGCCTTGCCCGTGAGCTTCACCGCGCCCACGGGCTGCACCACGCGCCGGGTGTAGACGATCTGGTTCGGCAGGCCGAACTGCTCGATCCCCTCGAGGAAGAACGGCCGCCGCTCCGGGAAGAAGACCGCCACGCGCGGGTCGATGGCGAACTGCGTGGCGTCGGCCTCGACGTCCGAGAAGTCGGGCCGGGCGGTGCCGGTCATCGTGAGGTTGTTGGTGACGCCCCAGCGCATCGTCCCGCCCAGCTCCGGCGCGGGGACGCTGTACGTCCACGGCCCCGGCGCGGGCGACGGCGCGACGCCGTTCACGCGCTCCGTGACGGTGGGGATGAGGTCGAGCACGAGGCCGCGCCGCAGCTCGCGCAGCTGCGTGAGCCGGCCCGACTGCGCCAGGAAGCTCGCGTTGCCGCGCTTCACCGGCGTCCACGTCTGCTCGTGGCCGCGCGCCTGCACCACGCGCAGCACGTTGAGCTGCCACGTCTGCTGCTCGCCGCCGAGGTACCGGATCGACTTGAACGGGATGCTGATCTCCACCTCGTAGCCGAACTCCGTCACCCGCCCCTTCGACTTCCAGACGAAGTCGGGCGCGAGGTCGGGGCTTTCGCGCACCGCGGCGCCGCGGCCGAAGCCGCCGCCGCCCGTGACGCCGGTCTCGTTCAGCACGCCGTCGCTCTGGATGCCGAGCGGATTGACCGCGAACCACATCGCCTGGCGGCTGTCGTTGAACGTGCCGAGGAAGAGCTGGACCTGGTCGTCCTGGCTGATCCGGTCGCGGTCGGCGACGGTGGCGCGCACCGCGCCGGCCGGGGCGTACGCGCGGATGCCGAAGTGGATCGCCGTCGGCGAGTACCAGACGAGGACTTCGGTCGAATCGGTCGACGGGCGCCGGTCAGTCGGCTGGTACTGCGAGAAGCCGGTCAGGAGCGCCGCCTCGCCCCACGCCGGTTCGTTCAGCACCCCGTCGACGGTAACGCTCTGCTCGAGCCGTGGTGGCGTCACATCCACCTGCCCGAGGCGGCCGTTGAAGACACCGCCCTTGGGGGGATCCGTTGGCAGGAGGAGGGCGAGCGCGGCGAGGACTGGGATGGGCACGAAGGAATCGCTTCAGGGGGCAGCAATAAGCGCGAACCAACTCCCCGCCGGGTCTCGGCGGTCGAGTCGATACGCGCAACACGGGGCGTAACGTTGCTGGTTCGGGGCGATCGGGCGCGTGGGACGCCACGAATGGTACCCACGTGCGGACGAGACGCAAACCGCACCCCCCCAACCGTTCCCGCCCCCCAGAGCAAAGACGGCAGACGCGCGAGTGAGGGAAGCGACGCCTACCCCTGTCGCCCCCCTCGTTGGCGCGTCCGCTCATCCACCGGTCTAGAAGGAGAGCGTCAGCCCCAGCGTGAACGCAACGTTGTGCGCGACCTTGCTCTCCAGGCTGAACGCGGTGGCCTCCTTGAAGTCGAACTTGCCGATGTAGTCCTTCACCGCGCCGCGCACCCCGATCGTGGGGTTGACCTGCACGTCGAGCCCGCCCCCGATGTTCCCGGCAAAGTTCGTCGTGTTGGTCGTCAGCGGCCCCTTGCTGAGTTCATAGCGGATCGCGCCAAGCCCACCCTCGATAAACGGGATGGCCCCGGTGCCTAACGCCGTCGGCTTGCCGAAGCGATACTGCAGCCCGGCGTCGTACAGCAGGATCTTGCTGCTGGCGATGCTGACC
>JANRIU010000045.1:0-22272 GCA_033764615.1 Gemmatimonadales bacterium
CCGGCGCGGCCGGCGCGGGCACCGGCGCCTCCTCCCCCGCGGCCGGAGGTGCCCACGCGCCGTTCCGCGCGTCGTCCGGCACCGCCGGCACCGCACCCGCCTGCGCGCGCCGCAGCGCGAGCATCAGCACCGGAACCAGCGCCCCGCCCACGAGCAGCGCGCGCTGCAGGCCGACGCCCGGCGCGTCGAGCGTGAAGAGCGGCAGCGCGAACCACACGACGTCGTAGACGAAGTGCATCACGATGCCGGCCAGCAGCCCGAGCCGCAGGTAGATCCAACCGAACAGCAGCGACGGCACGATCAGCTCGACGACGCGCGCGTACCCCGGCTGCGCGGGGTAGTTGGCGTGCCCCGCCCCGAACACGAGCGCCTGCACCACCATCGCCCCGGCGAGCCACGCGCCGCGGCGGCCGAACCGCTCGCCGAGCAGCGCCGCGCCCGCGAGCGGCACCGCGCGGAACAGGCACTCCTCCCAGAAGCCCGCCTGCAGCGACGGCGCGAGCGCCGAGAGCCACGGCACCCACGACGCCAGCACGTCGGGGTTGATCAGCGTGTCGGCCGGCGACCACCAGCCGAGGACGCGCGTCGCCACGGCATAGAACGCGACCACGTACGCGAAGAAGAGCGGGACGAGCAGGTAGCCCACGAGCGTGTGCGCGCCGACCTCGGGCGCCGGGGCCACGTCGCGCGCCCACAGGCGCCACAGCTGCGTCCGCGCCGGGAACGCCGCGCGCGTGAGCCCCTCGGCGACCGCGAACGACACGGCGAGCAGCATCCCCATCCCGACCGCCATCGCGGCGGCGATGAGCCCCTGCTGCGTGGCGAAGGTCCCCGCGTCGACCGCGGTGTCGTAGCCCGACCAGAGCAGCGGCCACTGCGCGAGGTACGCGAGGCCGTTGGCGGTGCCGATGGCGAGGCCCCAGCGGAGCGCCGGCGGCCAGAGCAGCGCGCGGCGGCGCAGCAGCCAGAGGAGGCCGCCGCCGAGTCCGACGAGCCCGTACAGCACGAGGATGACGAAGCTCGCCCCCGTCGCGATGCCGTCGTTGAGCGCCCGCATCTGCTGGTACCGGCGCGCGAACGCCTCCGGCACGCGCACGAAGCGCGTGACCTCGGTGACGCGGTCGCCCGAGACGACGGCGCGCACGCGCAGCGTGCCCGCGCCGATCTCCGCGTCGCCGCGCTCCCAGGTGAACGTGTGGTCGGCGCGGCCCGACGGCCGGAGCTCGCGCCCCGACTCCACGAGCGTGTACGGCGCCGTGTCGACGCCCCAGCGGCCGAGCGCCGCCGTGGCGAGCCGCCGCGCGCTGTCGGCCGCGAGCGCGGGGCCGGGCGCCGCCTCGGGCAGCTTCTCCACGAAGCCGTACGGCCGGCCGTCGGGCGCGAACCGCAGCGTCGCCTCGCGCGGGTCGCCGGGCCGGAAGAAGCGGACGTTCCACTGGAACGGCTGGTACAGGTCGCGCGCCATGAGCGCCTGGTACCGCGCGCGGCCGCCGCCTTCGAGCTCGATGAACGTCTGCGCATCCAGGTCGCGGTCGAAGCGGACCGCGTTGCGCGGCGCCTCCGGCGGTCCCAGGCCGTCGCGCACGCGCAGCGCCTCGGCGTCAGCGAGCGCCCGGGCGCGGTCCATCCGGAGGTCGAGCGTGACGAGCGGGAACGCGGTCGGGAACTGGCGCACCGCCCATGCGCCAGCCGCGATCGCGGCGGCGGCGAGCAGGGCGAGGAGGGCGGCAGGTCGCATCAGCGCACCCGCGGCGCGGCGGCGCGCTGCCGCGCGAAGAGGACGAGGATCCCGCCGAGGAACGCCACGGCCGGCAGCGTGAGGATGGCGCGGTCGATGCCGACACGGTCGGACAGCCATCCCACCAGCGGGAACGCCACGGCGTCGCCCGCGAGGTGGATGAAGAGCAGGTACGACCCCGCGATCGTCGACTCGATCCGGGCAGGCGCGTTGTCGAAGATGACGGCGTTGAGCGGACCGTTGTACCACGTGAGGAAGAAGACCGCGAGCGAGAAGACCGGCTTGAACACGGCCGGGTCGCGCAGGAGCAGCAGCCACACCGCGAGCGCGGCGCCGGTGATCATGCCGGTGGCGACGGTGAAGATGCGGCCGTCCGGGCTGCGGCGGCGCCACGCATCGGCGATGAAGCCGCCGGCGAGCGTGCCGGCGGCGCCGAACACGAGGAGCCGCCACCCGAGCAGGTCGCTGGCGGCCTTGGTGCTGATCTCCAGCTCGCGCCCGACGAAGGTCGGCGCCCAGCCGACGAGGCCGTTCATGCCGAACGAGATGAGGGCGCCGCCGAGGAAGACGAAGGTGAGCGGTCGCGACGCCACGACGGTGCGCCCCGCGAGCACCACGGTGCGGAGCGCCCCCTCCAGCTCTCGCGTGAGGTCGGTGGTGGTGGCGCCGCCGGTCTGCTCGGGCTCGTGCAGCTTCGCGGCGAGCGCCGCGAGCGCGAAGCCCGGGAGGCCGACCGCGATGAACGCCACGCGCCAGCCGTACGCCTGCCCGAGCACGCCGCCCAGCCAGATGCCGAGCCCGCCGCCGAGCACGAGGCCGCCGGAGAGGATGCCGAGCGCCATGGCGCGGCCCCTCTGCGGGAAGAAGTCGGCCACGAGCGACGCGGACGCCGCGCCGAACGCGGCCTCCCCGATGCCGACCATCGCGCGGCAGAGGAAGAGCTGCCAGAACCCCGTCACCATGCCCGAGAGCACGGTGAAGAGCGACCAGAGCGCCACGCCGCCGGCGATGACGAGCCGGCGGCCGCGCAGGTCCGAGAGGGCGCCGAACGGCAGCGCCGCCACCGAGAAGACGAGGATGTACGCCGAGCCGAGCCAGCCGAGCTGCGCGTCGGTGAGGGCGAGCTCCTGCTTGATCGGCTCGAAGACCGCGAAGATGACGTTGCGGTCGAGGAAGTTGAACAGGTTGATGAGCGTGAGCACGCCCAGCGCATACCAGGCGTAGGCCTGGCTCACGGGGCGGCGCTCGGAGCTCATGCCGGGGCGGGCGTTCAGTCGTGGAGCAGGTACGCGAAGATCAGCGGCGCCACGATCGTGGCATCGGACTGGATCATGAACTTCGGCGTGTCCACGTCCAGCTTGCCCCACGTGATCTTCTCGTTGGGGACCGCGCCCGAGTAGCCGCCGTAGCTGGTGGACGCGTCCGAGATCTGGCAGAAATAGCCCCAGAAGGGCACGTCCTCCATGTCGAGGTCCTGCACCATCGCCGGCACGGCGCAGATGGCGAAGTCGCCGGCGATGCCGCCGCCGATCTGGAAGAAGCCGACGGAGGGGTGGTCGGGCCGGGCCGGCTGTCCGGGCGCCCTCGCCTTGGCCGCGGTGTACCCCGATGCGTCGAGGTACCAGCGCATCAGGTGCTCCATCTGCTCGGTGCCCGACTTCACGCACTGGTGGTGCGCCACCTCGCCGCGGAAGACGGCGGCGGCGAACATGTTCCCCGTGGTCGAGTCCTCCCAGCCGGGGTGGTAGACGGGGATCCCCATCTCCCACGCCGCGAGCAGCCACGAGTTCTCGGCGCCGATCTGGTAGTGCCGCTCCATGCGGCCGCCCTCGAACACCTCGCGCAGGAAGTCGCTCTCGAACTTCCGCTCGCCGTTCGCGCAGGCGCGCTTCCACGCCTCGAGGAGCTCGCGCTCCATGTGGCGCATGATCGTCTCGGGGATGGCGGTGTCGGTGACGCGGTTGTAGCCCGCGTCGTACAGCGCCTTCTCGTCGGCGACGGAGAGCGCGCGCCAGTCCTCGATGATGCGGTAGTCGTTGTACGCGAGGAGGTTGAACAGGTCCTCCTCGAGGTTCGCGCCCGTGCAGCTGATGGCGTGCACCTTCCCCGCGCGGATCAGCCGCGAGAGGATCTTCCCGAGCTTCGCGGTGCTCATCGCACCGGCGAGCGTGACCATCATCTTCCCGCCCGCCGCGAGGTGGGCCTCCCACGCGCGCGCCGCCGCCACCACCTCGCGCGCGTTGAAGTGGAGGAAGTGGTCGTCCAGGAAGGTGCGGATCGTGCTCATGCGCGGGGCTCCGGGGGGACGCTCAGGCGGGGTGCCGGTCGCGCGCGGCGAGCACCAGCGCGACCGCCTCGGCGGGATCGTCGGTCACGTGGAAGAGGCGGAGGTCGTCCGCGTCGATCTTCCGTTCGGCGGCGAGCGTGTCGCGCATCCAGGCCACGAGCGGGCCCCAGAACGCGCTGCCGAAGAGGATCACCGGGAACTCGGTGATCTTCCCGGTCTGGATCAGCGTGAGCGCCTCGAACAGCTCGTCGAGCGTGCCGAAGCCACCCGGGAAGACGATGAACGCCGAGGCGTACTTCACGAACATCGTCTTGCGGACGAAGAAGAACTTGAAGTCGAGGGAGCGCGTGAGGTACCGGTTCGAGCGCTGCTCGAACGGCAGCTCGATGTTGCAGCCGATGGAGAGGCCGCCCGCGTCGAAGGCGCCCTTGTTGGCGGCCTCCATGATGCCGGGCCCGCCGCCGGTGATCACCGGCAGTCCCGTCTCGGCCAGCAGCGCGCCGAGGCGCACGGCGTGCTGGTACATCGGGTCGTCCGGACGGGTGCGCGCGGAGCCGAAGACGGTGACGCCGCCGCTCACGTCGGCGAGGTTGTCGAAGCCCCAGACGAACTCGCCCATGATGCGGAAGACGCGCCAGCTGTCCGAGATGCGGACCTGGTCGGCCTCGGTGCGCGGCGCGGGCGTCGCGAGGAGGTATTCGTCCTCCGTGGCGCGCCGCGGGTGCGGCTCCATCGGGAGGAACATCTCGTGCCAGCGGCTCACCGGTCGCGCAGCGCCTCGAGCAGGCCCCGGTGGTCGTCGGGGAGGTTGTAGAAGAACGGGGAGACGCGCACGTGCCCGGGCCGCGCGTCCACTACGTAGCCGCGCTCGGCGAGCCGCGCGACGTCACGCCGCGGGTCGTCGCTCGGCAGCATGACGATCCCCGTGCGCTCGGCGGGCGTCGGCGCCACGCGCGGCCGCAGGCCGGCCTCCTCCGCGCGCGCGATCAGGTCCTCGGCCAGCTCCATCGTCACGCGGCGCGCCTCCGGGATGCCGACCTGCTCCAGCACCTCGAGGCCGCCGAGCTGCAGGTACACCGACGGGAGGGCGTTGGTGCCGCCCTCGAAGCGGCGCGCGTCGTCGTGCGGGGTCCAGTCGCGCGGGTCGAAGCGGAACTGCTCCTTGTGCCCGAACCAGCCCGCCGTGGTCGGCGCCAGCTGCCGGTGCAGCCCCTCGCGGACGTACAGGAACGCCGTCCCCGTGCCGCCCATCAGCCACTTGAGCCCGCCGCCGCAGTAGAAGTCGACGCCGAGCGCGTGCACGTCGACGGGCACCTGCCCGGCGGCCTGGTAGCCGTCGATGAAGCAGAGCGCGCCGTGGCGATGCGCGATCGTCGCGAGCGCGGCGGCGTCCTGCAGCGCGCCGGTCGTGAAGTAGACGTGGCTGGTGATCACGAGCGCGGTGCGGTCGTCCACCTCGTCGGCGAACTGCTCGGGCAGCACGCGCACGCCGTCGGCCGGCTCGAGCACGACGACCTCGACGCCCGGCTTGGAGAGCCACTGGTACGGGATCGTGGGGAAGTCGAGCGCCGTCGTGACGATCCGGCGGCGCGTGCCGTAGTCGAGCGCCTCGGCGACCATCGTGAGCGCGGCGTTCGCGTTCGGCTGCAGGGCGATCTCGTGCGGGGCCGCGCCGATGACGCGCGCGTAGCCGGCGCGGAGGTCGGCGAGGGCCGCCCACCAGATCTCGTACCAGGCGGAGGCGCCCATCGCCTCCCACAGGTCGAGGTGCTCGTTGACGCGCGCCCGCGCGCGGCGGCTGAGCGCGCCGAGCGAGCAGGTGTTCAGGTACGTGGTGCGCTCGAAGATCGGGAACTCGGGCCGCCAGCGGAGGGCGACCGGCGACGGGTCGAGCGCGGGGAGTACGGGGGTCGAGGTCATGGCGGGGCGGAATATAGGCCGCGGCGCCCCCCGCGGGACCGCGCCGTCACGCGAAGGCGAGCGCCGCGATCGCCACCTCGGCACGGAACGCCGCCTTCGCCGCCACGAGGGCGACGCGCGTGAGGCGCGCGGGGTCGAGCGGCGCGTCGAGCGCCGAGGGCTGGAAGGCGGACCACGGGAGGAGCACGTCGCGCCACCGGTCGATCGTCTCGAACGGCGCGGCGTACAGCTGCCAGGGGGCGCGGGTGTCGGCGGTGCGCAGGTGGATGTAGTAGACGCGCCCGTTCCCGCGCGCGGCGAACCGCAGGCCGGCATGCCGGGCCGCGGCGACCGGGCGGCCATCGGGGTCGAGGTCGAGCGCGGCCTGGATGAAGCCGCCGCGGTTCTCGGTGCGCACCTGCCCCGCGAGGCCGAGGCACGGCCGCCCGTCGAGGTGCCCGATGCGCGCCTCCCCCGACGACACGCCGCCCATCACGCCGTCGGTGAAGAAGCGCCAGCGCGTGCCGATGGTGGCGCGGGCGGGGGAGGTGAAGTCGTCGATCACCTGCATGCTGCAAGGTAGGCGCGGCCGGCCTCCCCGGGGCCGCGCCGCGTCCCCCCGTCCGGCGTCCGGCGCCCCGCCCGCCCGCCGTATGTTTCACGCGTGACCACGCATCCGCCGATCCCCGCCGACTGGCGCCGCTACCGCGGCTCGTGGGGCGCGCTGCTCGTCGCGCTCGCCGCGCGCGCGCTCGTGAGCCCACGCACCGCGCTCGACCTCCTGCGGACCGCCTGGGCGTTCCGGCGGCTGCGCTGGTGGGCGCGCGCGCCGTTCCTGCCGATCCCCGACGCCGAGTACCTGCGCTGGCGGATGCTCACCGCCTACGGCGACGAGCACGCCGTGCCCCCCGCCGAGGACCTCGTCCGCTTCGCCCGCTGGCGGCGCGAGGTGATGGGCCTGTGAGCCGGCCGCGCGTCGTCATCATCGGCGGCGGCTTCGCGGGGCTCTACGCCGCGCGCGGGCTGCAGGACGCCGCCGTCGACATCACGGTGATCGACCGGCACAACCACCACCTGTTCCAGCCGATGCTGTACCAGGTGGCGACCGCCGCGCTCGCGCCCGAGGCGATCGCGACGCCGATCCGCTCGGTGTTCTCCGGCCAGCGCAACGTCGACGTGGTGCTCGCCGAGGTGACCACCATCGACGCGCCCGGCCGCCTCGTCACCCTGGCCGACGGCACCACGCTGCCGTTCGACTACTGCCTCGTCTGCACCGGCGTCCGCCACTCGTACTTCGGCCGCGACGCCGAGTGGGAGCCGCTCGCCCCCGGCCTCAAGACGATCGAGGATGCGCTCGACATCCGCCGCCGCGTGCTGCTCGCCTTCGAGCTCGCCGAGCGCGAGAAGGACCCGGTGAAGCGGCACGCGCACCTCACCTTCGTCGTCGTCGGCGCCGGGCCGACGGGCGTGGAGGTCGCCGGCGCCATCGCCGAGGTGAAGAACTACGCCCTCGCGAAGGACTTCCGCCGCATCGACCCGCGGGAGGCGACGGTGCTGCTGCTCGAGGGCGGGTCGCGCGTGCTGCCGTCGTATCCCGCCCAGCTCTCCGAGGAGGCGAAGCGGGAGCTGCGGCGCCTCGGCGTCGAGGTGCGCACGGAGATGCTCGTCAGCGAGGTGACGCCCGGCTGGGTACGCGCCGGCGGCTGGACGATCCCCACGCACACCGTCGTGTGGGCCGCCGGGAACGTCGGCTCGCCGCTCCTGCGGACGCTCGGCGCGCCGCTCGACGCGCAGGGCCGCGCGCTCGTCGAGCCCGACTGCACGGTCCCCGGCCACCCGAACATCTTCGTCCTTGGCGACACGGCGCACATCGACGACGGCAAGGGCGGCGCGCTCCCCGGCATCGCCCCCGTCGCCATCCAGACGGCGCAGTACGCGGCGCGGTGCATCAGCGGCGACCTGCGCAAGGAGCCGCGGCGGCCGTTCAGCTACTGGGACAAGGGCCAGCTCGCCGTCATCGGCCGCGGGCAGGCAGTCGCGGACATCGGCCGCTTCGAGTTCGGCGGCTTCATCGCCTGGCTGCTGTGGATCTTCATCCACATCTTCTTCCTCATCGGCTTCCGCAACCGCGTCATGGTGATGTTCGAGTGGGCGTGGGCGTACTTCACGTACGCGCGCGGCGCCCGGCTCATCACCGAGGGGCGGCGCCCCGGGGCGCCGTGAGGCGGCGGACGGGGCGCCCGGCCGAACCATGCGGATGCTCCTGGCGGTGACGACGATGCTCATGGCTGGTGCCGGCCCGACGAGCGCGCAGGACGGCGCGCCGCCGGCGCGCATCCTCTCCCTCGGCGACTCGTACACGATCGGCGAGGCGGTGCCGGAGGCGGAGCGCTGGCCGAACCAGCTCGCGCGCCTGCTCGGCGCGGAGGGGATCGCGGTCGAGCCGCCGCGCATCATCGCGAAGACCGGCTGGACGACCGACGAGCTGGACCTCGGCATCAATCGCGAGAACCCCACGGGGCGCTTCGCGCTGGTGACGCTGCTCATCGGCGTGAACAACCAGTACCGCGGGCGCGAGCTGACCGAGTACCGCCTCCAGTTCCGCGAGCTGCTGCTGCGGGCGGTGACGTTCGCGGGGGGGACGGGTGCGCGGGTGCTCGTGCTCTCGATCCCGGACTGGGGCGTGACGCCGTTCGGGCAGCGGCACGCCACCCCTCCGGTCGCGACCGCCGCCGCCATCGACCGCTTCAACTGGGCGGCGAAGGACGAGGTGCTGAAGGCGGGCGCCGAGTGGGTGGATGTCACCGCGATCTCGCGCACCGGGCGCGACGAGCCGGCGATGACCGCGAGCGACGGCCTGCACCCCTCGGGTGCGCAGTACGCGCGCTGGGCCGAGGCGGCGCTCCCCGCGGCGCGGCGGATCCTGCGCGAGCGCCAGTAGCGCGACATGGCGACGCTCACCGCGGACGACGTGAAGGCGGAGGCGGCGCGCCTCGGCTTCGTCGCCTGCGGCATCACCGACACCTCGCCCATCCCCCACGCCGACGCGCTCGACCGCTGGCTGCGCGTCGGCCATGCAGGGACGATGCGCTACCTCCATCGCCAGGCGAAGAAGCGGAAGGACCCGCGCCTGGCCGACGCGCTCGCCACGCGCGTCGTGGTGGTGCTCGACAGCTACCACGTGCCCGAGGCGGCCGGCGCTCCCGGCGCGGACGCACACGACGCCGCGCCGCGCGTGGCGCGGTACGCCCGCGGCGAGGACTACCACCGGGTGACGGGCCGCCGCCTCGAGGCGCTCGCGGCCCTGCTCACGGCGCACGGCGCGCGGACCGCGCGGCCGTACGTCGACACGGGCCCCGTGCAGGAGCGCGAGCTCGCGCAGCGGGCCGGGCTCGGCTGGATCGGCAAGAACACGATGCTGATCGCGCCGACGCTCGGCAGCTGGACGTTCATCGGCGTCGTCCTCACCGACCTGCCGCTCGCGATCGACCCGCCGTTCGACCTCGACCGCTGCGGCAGCTGCCGGCTCTGCCTCGATGCCTGCCCGACCGACGCGTTCGCCGAGCCGCGCGTGCTCGACGCGACGCGCTGCCTGTCGTACCTGACCATCGAGCAGAAGCCGCCGATCGCCCCGCCGCTGGCGGCGCGGATGGAGGGGTGGGCGTTCGGCTGCGACATCTGCAACGCGGTGTGCCCGTGGAACGTACGCTTCGCAGCACCGACGGCGATCCCCGCGTTCGCGCCGCGCCCGCCGGTGGGGCTGGCCGAGCTCGAGGCGATGGACGAGGCGGGCTTCGCCGAGCGGTTCGGCGACACCGCGCTGGCGCGCGTCGGGCTCGAACGGCTGCGGCGGAACGCCCGGCTCGCGGTGGCCTCGGTGACGGCGCTGCTCCTGCTGTGGGCGGCGCCGGCGCGCGCGCAGGAGCTGCCGAACGCGGGCGCGAGCCTCGCGGGGCTCCGCCGCGTGCAGCTCGCGCCGCCCGGGGCCGAGGGCGACGGCCGTGACTCGCTCGCGACATTGTGGCGCGAGCTTGGGGATTCGCTGCGGCGCGCCGGCCTCGCGCTCGTGGCGCCGAGCGAGCTCGACGCCTCGGGGGACGCGGTGCTGCACCTGCGCGCGAGCCGCCAGCGCGTGGGCGCCGTCAGCATGAGCCGCGTGCAGGTGGCGGCCGAGCAGGGCGTGTCGCTCGCGCGGACGCGCGGCCTCGCCCGCGCCCTTACGTGGCACGCCGAGGCGGAGGCGCGCGACCCGACGCGCGGCTCCGCGGTACCTTTGCTCGCGCGCCGGCTGGTGGGCCGCTTCCTGGCCGACTGGCGCGCCGCCAACCAACCCTGACCCGGGAGACGACCCCGATGCGCCCCCTGCTCGCCCTCGCCCTGCTCACCCTCGCCGCGTCGCCCGCGGCTGCGCAGACGACCTGGAAGCTCCGCGCCGACCGTGACGCCGCGACCGACAAGGTGGTGCTCAAGGAGTCGGGTGGCACCATCGACGTGACGACCGGGCCCGCCGTCGTGGCGTGGAAGCCGGCGCAGGTGGCGACCGGCGCCTACCGGCTGTCGGCGACGTTCACGCAGAAGAAGGCGCCGGCGCACCCGGAGGCGTACGGTCTCGTCGTCGGCGGCCGCGACCTGGACGGCCCGAAGCCGGACTACCTCTACGTGCTCGTCCGCGGCGACGGCGCCTTCCTCGTGAAGCACCGCGCGGGCGCCGAGGTGCACACGATGCAGGACTGGACGAAGTCGCCGGCGGTGAAGGCGGCGGACGCGAAGGGCGTCGCGACCAACGAGCTCGCGGTGGAGGCGACGGCGGCCGGCGTGGCGGTGAAGGTGAACGGCCAGCAGGTCTACACGCTGGCGCGCAGCGGCTACCTCAACACCGACGGCATCGCGGGGCTCCGCGTGAACCACGGGCTGGAGCTCGCGGTGAGCGGCCTCACCGTGACGCCCCTCCCCGCGACGAAGTGAGGCACGCGGCGCGCGCGGCGCTCCTGCTCCTCGCCGCGGCCCGGCCCGCGGCGGCGCAGGTGCCGGCGGACACCACCTGCCCCGTCTACTTCCGCTTCGAGCTGGCGCTGCGCGATGCCCCGGTCTCCGGCGCGCCGCTCCGCCGCCTGAGCGAGGCGTTCGACGGGGCGGTGCTGGCGTTCCTCGGCGGCGACCGTGCGCGCGCCACGATCGTGCAGGACTCGCTCGCGACGGCGCTCGAGGGCGGCCGCGAGGACGCGCGTGCGCGCCACTGCGGCGAGCTGCGCCGCCGCCTCGGCCTCGCGCAAGGGGAGCGGCACCAGCTGCAGGTCGCGACGCAGGGGATCCCGTACCGCGTCGCCGCCCCGCTCGTGCGCAGCGGCGACCCGCTGCCGCTCGTCATCGCGCTCGTCGGCGCCGGCGGGAACGAGCACACCTTCCTCGAGGGGTACGGTGCCGGGGTGCTGGGGTCGCTGGCGCGGCAGCGGCGCTTCGTGGCGGTGACGCCGCGCACCGACCGCCTCATCGGCGACGCGGGCAACCTCGACCGGCTGATCGACGCCGTGCTCGCGAAGTACCGCATCGACCCGAAGCGGATCTACGTCATCGGCCACTCGCTCGGCGCGGCCGCGGCGTGGGGCTTCGTGCAGCTGCCGGGGAGCCGCGTCGCGGCGGTCGCCTGCATCGCGGGACCGTGCGGCGGGCCGGTGCCGGCGGCATACGTGCCGGCGCTCGCGCAGGTGCCGCCGCGCACGGGCGCGGGTCGCCCGCCGCTCTGGCTCGCGACGGCCGGCGCCGACCGCGTCGTCGCCGACAGCGTGCTCGCGCGCGCGCGCGATGCCGCGCGCGCCGCGGGCTGGAGCGTGCAGGAGCGGCGCTACGCCGACCACGGCCACACCACGGTGGTCGGTGCCGCGGTGCCCGACGCCGTGGCGTGGCTGCTCGCGCAGCGCTAGCCCTCCAGCGCGCGCTCCATCCGCCTGACGAGCGTCTTCAGCACCTTCAGCCGCGCGTGGTACTTGTCGTTCGCCTCGACCACCGTCCACGGCGCCACCGTCGTGGACGTGCGCTCGATCATGTCGCACACCGCCTCGACGTACTGGTCCCACTTCTCGCGGTTGCGCCAGTCCTCCGCCGTGATCTTGAAGCGCTTGAAGCTCGTCTCCTCGCGCTCCTTGAAGCGGCGCGCCTGCTCCTCCCGTCCGATCGCGAGCCAGAATTTCGTGACGATCACGCCGTGGCGCGCGAGCTCCTCCTCGAAGTCGTTGATCTCGCCGTAGGCGCGCTGCCAGTCGTACTCGGCGCAGAACCCCTCCACCCGCTCCACCAGCACGCGCCCGTACCACGAGCGGTCGAAGATGACGCCGTGGCCGTGGCGCGGGATCTGCCGCCAGAAGCGCCAGAGGTACGGCCGCGCCTTCTCCTCGTCCGTCGGCGCGGCGACCGGCACGGTGCGCAGGAAGCGCGCGTCCACCGCGCCCACCACGCGCTTGATGGCGCCCCCCTTGCCCGCGGCGTCGTTCCCCTCGAAGACGACGACCCACGCATGCTCCGCGAAGTGCCGGTGCCGCGTGAGCAGGTTGAGCCGGCCCTGCCACTCCTCCAGCTCCTTCTCGTACTTCGCCTTCGGCACCGCCTTCGTGAGGTCGAGCTCGGTCAGCACGTTGCGTGCGTCGACGCCCGGTGGCGACGCGGGCGGCGCCACGGGCGGCGTGTCGTCGGGCGGCGCGTCGAGCCGGCGGCGGAGCGCCGTCAGGACGGTGCGGCCCACGGTGAGGTTGCGGTACCGTTCATCGGCACCTTCGACCACGATCCACGGCGCGTGGCCCTCGCTCGTGCGGCGGAGCACGCGCTCCGACACCTCGCGCCAGGTGTCGTAGTCCTTCAGGCGCGCGCGGTCGTCCTTCGTGACGCGCCACGCCGTGCGCGGGTCCTTCGCGAGCTCCTTCAGGCGCTGCCGCTGCGCCTCCTTCGAGAGGTGGAACCAGAACTTGAGCAGCAGCACGCCCTCGTCGGCCAGCATCCGCTCGAAGCGCCGGATCTCGGCGATCGCGCGGTCGAGCTGCGCCTCCTTCGCGCCGCCCAGCACCCGCGCCACGATCGGGTCGGTGTACCAGGAGCCGAAGAAGATCGCGATCCGGCCCTTCGGCGGCAGCGCACGCCAGAAGCGCCACATCGGCGGCCGCTGGCGCTCCTCGTCCGTCTGCGCGACGAATCCGGTGGTCTCGATCTGGCGCGGGTCCATCCACGCGTTCAGCGTGTTGACCGTCTCGCCCTTGCCCGCCCCCTCCACGCCGCCGATCAGGATGACGGTGGAGAAGCGGCGGCTCTCGTGCAGGTCGAACTGCGCGTCCAGCAGCGCCTCGCGGAGCTTCGGCTCCTCCTCGGCGTATGCCTCCTTCGCGACCCGATGGCCCAGCTCGGCGGACTCGAACACGATGCCCTCCCACGGGAATGCCTGCCCGAATGCATATCATGATGGCATCACAGACGCCGTGAGCCTGACCTTCGCGAGGTCTTCATGAAGCGCGGGCGCGGCATGGCGTGGTGGCCGGCCGTCGTCCTCGCGTGGCTGGGCGCGGCGCTCCTGGCGCGCTCGGCACAGGCCCAGGCGGGCGGCTGGCGCGCCGTGATCCTCGCGGAGGCTGCGCGCCATCCCGGCCTCCAGGCGGCCGACGTGTACAAGCTGCTGCATCAGGGTGTGCTCGGCACCGAGCACGCCATCCGCGACACCGCGGTGGCCAGTCGCTGGCTCACGCGCGAGCTCGCGACGATGGGCGAGGGCCCGGCCGAGGCGCTGGCCGACACCATCGCGCCGGGCGGCGCCGTGGTGCGGGTGCAGCTGAGGCCCTTCGCGGCGCGCGGTGGCCGGCCCGGAGCGCTGCTCGAGGCATTCCTCCGCTCCGCGAACGGCGCCGGCGGCGACACCACCGACCTGCGGCGCGCGCTCGACACGGCGCTCGCGCTGGCGCGAGCCGGGGAGCTGCGCGTGGCGCCGGACCCGCTCGCGGCCTTCATCGCCGAGCGCGCGCGCGAGGGATATCCGGCCGTGCACCACTCGCCGGCGTACGAGGCACGGTGGCGGCCGGCGTACCGGGTGGTGCGCGGAGCGCTGCTCGACGGGCTCCGGTTGCGGCAGTGAGCCGGGGCCCCTACTCTCGAAGGTCATGAGGCCCCGTCGAGCAGCTCGCGCCGTCGTCCTCGCCTCCCTGTCCGTTGCCCTCACCGCATGGGAAGTGGCCGGACAGGAACGCAGCACCACGGGGGCCGGACGAGCCACGGTCGTCGCGGTCGGCGCCGGCCCCGTCAACGACAACGGGCTCGGCCCGATGCTCACCTCGCGCGCGACGCGGTACCTGACGCGGCCGGATCGCACCCTCTCGCTCGCCGCCGAGGTCTGGGGGTCGTGGTTCACGCCGAAGACGCTGGCGCTGGGCGCGCCTCGCGGCAACTCGTTGAGCGTGCGGCAGGACGCCTGGCAGGTGGGCTCGCAGCTCTCCGGCATCCTGAACCTGCTCCCCAACGCGGCGGTCCAGCCGTACGTGGTCGCGGGCCCGGTGCTGCGCTTCGACCGGGGCAACTCGGCAGTGACCGAGCAGCTCGCCGCGGCCGCGCCCTCCACCCAGCGCTTCGTCTCGAGTGCGGTGTCCCTTGACGCATCCTTCGGTGCCGGCGCGCGCATCCGCCTCGGCGACCGGCACCTCGTGCTCGACGCGCGCGTGCACGCAGGCGCCGCCATCCACTTCCCGATCACCGTCGGCCTGACGTTCTGACCGGCGGCTGCCGGCCCCCGGCTCCCCGATGCTCCTCCGGCCGCTCTCGCTCCTCGACACCGACGTCCTCGCCCGCCGCGCGAACGATCCCGAGGTCGCCCGGCACCTGACCGACGCGTTCCCGCACCCGTACACGCGCGAGCACGCCGTGGCGTTCATCGGGACGTTCGGCGCGCTCGCGCCGCCGGAGGTGCTGGTGATCGAGCACGAGGGCGAGTTCGCCGGCTGCATCGGCGTGCACCCGCAGGCGGACGTGTGGCGCCGCACCGCGAAGCTCGGCTACTGGGTCGCGCGGCCGTTCTGGGGACGCGGCCTCGCGACGGCCGCCGTGCGGGAGCGCTGCCGCACTGCCTACGACGACTTCGACCTCGAGCGGCTCGAGGCGTCCGTCTTCTCCTCGAACCCCGCGTCGATGCGGGTGCTCGAGAAGGCCGGCTTCACGCGCGAGGGAGTGCACCGCCGCGCCGTCGTGAAGTGGGGCGAGGTGTTGGACGAGGTGGTGTATGCCCGCTTGCGTCCGTGAGGCCGGCGCACCACGCGCCGGCATCGCCCGGCCCTTAGCTTGCCCGCACGCGCGGGTGCGGCGACGACGAGGGAGCAAGCGATGCGGCTCGCATGGCGACGGCTGCGGGGTGGGATCGGCATGGGCCTCTGCTGGGCGGCGGGGTGGGCGCTCACAGGGCTGATCCTCGGCGTGAGCAGCCGCCTGCTGCCCGGCCTGCCGTGGGAACGGCTCTTCGTCGTCTTCGACGCGCCCCTGCCGGCCCTCGCGGTGCCGGGCTTCGTGGGCGGACTGCTCTTCAGCGTCGTGCTCGCGGTGGCGGCCCGTGGCCACCGCCTCGACGGCCTGTCGCTCCCGCGCATGGCGGCATGGGGCGCGCTTGCGGGGCTGCTGCTCAGCCTCGTCCCCGGCGCGCTTGCCGGCATCGGCCTGCTGCGGATGACCCGCCCTGACGACGGCTGGCGGCTCTTCGCCGCGATGGCGCCGCCGCTCGTGGTGCTCGGTGCCGGCTCGGCCGCGGCCTCGCTGCTGCTGGCCCGTCGTGCGGAATCGGAGCGGCCGCTGCGCCCGCCCCTGGCGGAAGCGGCCCTCCCGACGCCCGGCGAGGCGTCGCATCCGGCACCCACGGCACGATGATGACCGCCCCCCGCTTCGCCCTGGGCCACCCCGCTCCCGACGGCCCGCCGCATCAGGCCGAGCTTGCGGCGCTCGCCGACGAGGCATGGGCGTTCCACCGCGCGCTGCCGGGTTATGCGCCGACGCCCGTCGCGCGGCTCGATGCGCTGGCCCGCACCCTCGGGCTCGGCACGCTCGCGCTGAAGGATGAATCGTTCCGCTTCGGGCTGAACGCCTTCAAGGGGCTCGGCGCGAGCTTCGCGGTCGACCGCTGGCTCCGCACCCGCGCGCGCGGCGCGGGCCCGTACACCTTCACCACCGCGACCGACGGGAACCACGGCCACGCGGTCGCGTGGGCCGCACGGATGGCTGGGCATCGTGCCGTGGTCTTCGTGCCTGCCCACACGGTGCCCGCGCGGATCGCGCGCATCGCGGGCGAGGGCGCGGAGGTGCGCGTGGTGCACGGCGAGTACGACGAGGCCGTGCAGGCCGCTGACGCCGCCGCCCGCGACCACGGCTGGGTGCTCATCCAGGACACCGCGTACGACGGCTACGAGGAGATCCCGCAGTGGATCGTGGGCGGCTACACCACGCACTGCCGTGAGCTGGAGGCGAGCGCCTTCGCCGCTGGCGCGCCCGCCGCGGACCTGGCGCTGCTCCACGCCGGCGTCGGCAGCTGGGCGGCGAGCGTGGTGGCGTACCTCTGGCACCGCTATGGCGCGCGCCGCCCGCGACTCCTGATCGTGGAGCCGACGGCCGCCGACTGCCTCCTCGCGAGCGCCGAGGCCGGCCGCTTCGCCCACGCGACGGGCGACCTCCGGACGATCATGGCCGGGCTCTGCTGCGGGACGCCGAGCACGACGGCGTGGACGATGCTTCGCGACGGCGTCGACGCGTTCATGGCCGTACCCGACGGCTGGGCCGAGCAGGCAATGCGCCGCCTCGCGCATCCGCTGCCGGGCGACGACCGCGTGATCGCGGGCGAGAGCGGGGCCGCGTCGGTGGCGGGGCTGATGGCGCTGATGCGCGCCCCCGAGCTGGCCCCCCTCCGCGACGCGCTCGGCGCCGGACCCGCCACGCGCGTGCTGGTGTTCAGCACCGAAGGTGACACCGACCCGGACGCGTGGCGGCGGATCACCGCCACGCCCCCGGAGGCGCCATGAGCCCCGCCCGCAAGCTGCCGCCCGCGACCGAGCCGCCCCCCGAACTGGCGGCCGCGCTGCGACGCACGCCCGGCGCCGCGGCGGCGTGGAAGGCGCTCGCGCCGAGCCACCAGCGCGAGCACGTGGAGGCCGTGGCGAGCGCGAAGCAGGCCGAGACGAAGGCGCGCCGCGTCGCCCGCTGCCTCGAGGCGCTGCTCTCCGGCACGAAGACGCTCAGCCGCCCCTCAACCAAGCCGCTCGCGCTGAAGCTCGGCATCAAGCCGGGGATGGCGGTGCGGACGTTCGACCTGCCGGACGCTGTCACCCTCGACGGCCTTCCCGAGAGCGCACGCCTCGCCGCGCGGGGCCGAGGGCCGTTCGATGCGGTGATCGCGTGCTTCACGAGCGCCGCCGACGTGGAGCGCCGGGCCGCGGAGGTGACGGCGGCCGTGCGCGACGGCGGCCTGCTCTGGCTCTGTTACCCGAAGCAGGGCGGCGCCGTGCGCGCCGACATTAACCGCGACCGCGGCTGGGCGCCGTTCACCGCCCTCGGCTGGCACGCGGTGCTGCAGGTCGCGATGAATGCCGATTGGTCGGCGCTGCGGTTCCGGCGCTGAGGCGCCTCAGGCCAGCGCCCACACCTCCACGCCGCGCAGCCGCCCGCCCAGGTGCGGCGCGGCGGCCAGCACCGGGAGACCCAGCCGCTCCGCCGTCGCGAGGCAGAACGCGTCTCCGCTGGTGAGCGCGTCGTCCGCCGCGAGCAGGCGCGCGGCGGTGCTGGCGATCGACGAGTCGGCGGGGGCATCGAGCAGCCCCGTGCCGTGCAGGATCGCGTCTGCCTCCGCCAGCGGCACGCCGTGGCGGGCGAACGCCTCCAGCACCTCCGCGCGGTCGACCGACGACATGATCGCGCCGTCGATCGCCGCCTCCACCCGCTCCGCCCCCGGCGCACGACGGAAGTACGCCAGCAGCGCCGAGCGATGCAGCAGCAGCGGCCCCATCAGCGGCCCCCCTCGACATCTTCCTCCGCACCGGAATCGAGCCGCGTCACCGCCCCGCGCCCGGCCGACGCCGGCCCTCCGAGCGGCGCGGCGAGCTCCCGCAGCGCCCGCAGCGCGACGCGCGGGCTGGAAACCTCCATGCTGCCATCACCCGCCGACCGCACCCGGAGCACCTGCCCGGGCACCACGAGCTTCTGCGCCCGCAGCGCTGACGGCAGCTCCAGTCGACCGGCCGCATCGACCCGGCAGCGAAAGACGCCCGACCCTTCCGGGTCGTCCGGCACGAGGACGACATGGCAGCCGGACCCATCGGGGACGGAGGCGCCCCCCTTTTCAGAAGCCGTCATGGGGAGCAGAGTAGGAGCAGACCCTGAACCGGGCCCAAAATCGATGCCCCGCCGCGATACGTCGTTCCAGGTGTACGCCCTCGAGCAGCTGGGCCGAGTCACCACCGTCACCTCGCGCCGCATGTTCGGCGGCGTGGGCATCTACCATGACGCCCTCTTCTTCGCGCTCATGGACGACGACACGCTCTACCTCAAGGTGGACGACGCCAATCGGCCCGACTTCGAGGCCCGCGGCCTCGGGCCGTTCCGCCCCTTCGAGGACCAGGACGTGGTGATGCAGTACTACCCGGTGCCCGAAGACGTGCTGGAGACACCCGACGTGCTCGCCGGCTGGGTCGACAAGGCCGTTGCCGTCGCGCGGCGCGCCCGCCGCGGGAGCGGCCGGGCGAAGCCGAAGGCCCGCGCCACGAAGCGGCCCCGGCCCGGCGCACGCCGCTGAGGTGGTGATCACCCCCCCGCTCGGGGACGCCCTCGGCGGCGTCCGCCGCCTCCCGACGCACCTCGAGGACCTGCGCGACACCCCGCCCGACCTCTTCCAGGACTGGGGCAGCACCGACTGGGCCCGCCTCCGCTGGAGCGACGTCCGCCGCCCCTATCGCGTGGAGCGCTGGTCGCGCGAGAAGCACGAATGGGAGCGCGCGCACGGCCAGCCGATGCCGGTGTCGGTGGGGTGGGAGCACTTCAACCGCCACTTCCACGCGCTCTTCACCACCGACGTCCCGGCCGCCTCCGCCCGCGCCCGCACCGAGCTGGCGGCCGCCCTCGCGCGACTCGACGTGGCGGGCGCGCGCGAGGCGTGCACCGACCTGCTGCAGCTCGCCATCTGGAACCGGATCCACCGCGTGGAGGACGCCGTCTGGGACCCGCGCGGCAAGCGCGCCCTCTTCAGCGGCCTCGGCGTCGTGAAGCCGCGCATCCTCTTCCTCGGCGCCGCCGAGGGGTACGAGGCGATGCAGCTGTACGCGATGTACCCGGGCGGCGACGTCGTGCTCGTCGACTACGACCCGTTCTGCCGCGACCACCGCTTCGCCGGCTTCCCCGAGGCGTACCCGTTCCTCGGCACCGACCCGGCGACCGGCCACGCGCGCGTCTGGCATCGCGACGAGATGCCGATCCACTACGAAGTGGCCGACATCCGCGACCTGCGCTACGGCCGCGAGTTCGACATCGTGATCTCCGTGGGGCTCATCGAGCACTTCCCAGACGAGTGGAAGCCGCTCGCGCTCGACTTCCACCGGCGCTTCCTCAAGCCCGGCGGCTGGTGCCTCATGACGACGCCGCGCGACCAGCTGCGGGCGCGCGCGTACTACCACGTCATGGGCGACCTCGTGAACTTCGGCTATCGCGAGCTGATGGACGTGCGGCAGATGGGGCTGTACGCGTGGGAGAACGGCTTCGACATCGTGCGCGCGGGCGTGATCAAGGCGCATAACGGCCTCGTCACCCGCCCGCGCTGAGCGGCGGGGCGGCGCGCGGCCGCCCCGCCCCGCCGGCGTGTCACGACACGCCGGCCTCCCCCTCGGGCACCTTCGCGCGGCCGACCGTGTTCGCATCGGTGCCGAACCAGAAGACGCGCGTCTTCGGGTCGAACACCATGTGCCGCACGGTGCCGCCGCCGCTCGGGACGTTCGTGGCGCCGAAGAACTTCCGCGTCTTCGGGTCGAAGCCCACGAGCCGGTTCGGCTGCGACCCCGTCTCGGCGAGCCAGATCCGGTCCTTGTGGTCGACGCCCATGGCGTACGGCAGCGCCGAGAGCCCACCCGGCAGCGGAAACTCCTCGATCCGCTTCGTCTGCGGGTCGTAGACGCCGAGCAGCCCCTTCGTGTAGTCGCCCCACCAGATGCGGTCGTCGCTGGTCACGCCGATGCGGCGCGGGCGGCTCTTCCGGTCGGCGAGCACCACCTCGTCGAGCGCGAGCGTCTTCGGGTCGATGGTGCCGATGCGGTTCGAGCCGAACAGGTCGAACCACGGCCGCCCCTTCGAGTCGAGCACGATGCCGTAGGGCCGCGAACCCGGGGCGCGCATCGCCACGAGGTCGACCTTTCCCGTCGACGGCCGCAGCCGCCCCACGTGGTTCCCCTGCTGCACGGTGAACCAGAGGTCGCCCGCGCGGTCGAACACCATGGTGTGCGGGTCCTCGGCGCCCTTCGGCATCGGGAAGCGCGTGAGCGTGCCGCTCGCGGGATCGAGCTTCACGATGGTGGCGTTGCGGTTCCCCGCGTACCACGGCGTCCCCTGCGCGTCGAGCACGACGGTGTGCGGGTGCGCGCCCGCGTCGATCTCGTACCGCTTCATGGCACCGGTGCGCGCGTCGAGCACCGCGACGTAATTCCCCTCCTGGCCGACGAACCAGATGCGCCCGTCGGGCGCGACCGCCGGGTCGCGCGGGCGCGACTTCTCCCAGGGCACGGGCCACTCGCGGATCTCGGCCTGCTGGGCAGCGAGGGCGCCGGGCGCGGCGGAGACGGCGAGCAGCGCGGCGGCGAGGGGAAGCGGGCGCAGCATGGGAGCAGCCTCGGGCGGGGGGGTCTCCTGCCAAGCTACTCGCCCCGCCACAGCACGAGGCCACCCGCCGCGTACCCGCCGCCCGACCCGGCGTCGACCGGCGCCGCGAGGTAGAAGCGCCCGTCGCCCGCCGCCGCCGCGGCCACGTGGCGCACCCGCAGCGCCAGCTGGCGCGACGCGTCCGGGCTGCACGTCCTCCACCCGCCGGCGCCCAGCCGCACGATCTTGGGCCGACCGCATGCCGGCGTCGCCCGCGACTCCAGCACGCCGTGGAACGCCGCCACGCCTCGCGGTCCCGCCGCGATCGCCGGGACCGAGAGGCCAGGATCGTCCTCGCCGTCCTGCGGCAGCGCGACCGCGGGCGTCCACGCCTGGCCGTCCATCGACTGCGACGCATGCAGCCGGGACGCCGGCGCGCTCGCGCGCGAGGCGAGCACGAGCGCGTGCCACCCATCCCGCCACGCGAGCTCGACCGCATTGCGATCCGACTGCGCGCCCTCCGTGTCGAGTACACGTCGCGATGCGCCCATGCCGGGCTGCCAGAAGTGGAACGTGCGCGCCGAGCCCCCCTCGGGCTGCCACGCCACGAGCACGCCGGGACGCCCCGCCCCGTCGAGCGCGAGCGCCGCAGGCACCTCGGTCTGCCGGACCCCGTCGGGCCTCGGGACGAGGGTGCTGCGCCACGCGCCCCCGTCCAGCGGCCGGCTCACGAGCAGGAAGGCCGTGTCGCTCGCCGCGCGGTTGACCACGGCGTGGATGCGGCCGCCTCCGAACGCCAGCGCGGCCCCGGTCTCGTACCGCGCCCCGCTGACCGGCTCCGCCTGCCACGTCACGCCACCATCGCGCGACAGCGACAGCACCAGCCCCGGGTTGGGATCGCGCACGGCCTGCCGGAACAGGACGCCGAGCGTGCCGGTGGCCGCATCACACGCGACCGCGAGCTGGCGCGCGCCCAGACCGGACACGTCACCCACCGGTGCCACGCGCACGGGATCGCGCCAGCGGTATGCCGCGCGGTCCCATCGCCGGAGGTAGACGAACGAGTCGTCCGCCCGGTTGTTCCCGTCCTCGTCACTGTGGAACCAGGCGACGACCGGGTCGTCGTTGGCGTCCAGCGCGAGTGCCACCTGCGAGCCGAAGCGGTCCCACCCCGTCCCGCGCGACGTCGGGGACAAGACGGTGGAGAAGCCGGTCGGTGGCGGGCCGATGGTCACCTCCGTCGAGGCACCGGGCCGCCCAGGTACGCGCACGCGGTACACGTACGTCGCATGCACGCTGATCGCCGTGTCGCGCCATGCCGGCTCCGCCACCGCGACCGCGAGTGAATCGACGTACCCTCCGCCGGCCGGGCGGCGATCGACGAGGTAGCCCGGGGCGCCGGCCACGGGCGCCCACGCGAGCAGGTTGGCGACGCGGTCGGCGCCGCGCACCTCGAGGGTGGTCAGCACCGGGCCGGCGGGCGCGGCGGGCGGGCGCGCGCCGGCGACCGCCGGCCGCG
>JANRIU010000071.1:0-29537 GCA_033764615.1 Gemmatimonadales bacterium
CGCAAGATTCCCCACTGCTGCCTCCCGTAGGAGTCTGGGCCGTGTCTCAGTCCCAATGTGGCTGGCCATCCTCTCAGACCAGCTACCCGTCGTCGCCTTGGTGAGCCATTACCTCACCAACTAGCTGATAGGCCGCGAGGCACTCCATCGGCGCATTGCTGCTTTCAGATCCAGGGCATGCGCCCCGAACCTCGCATGCGGTATTACCCGGCCGTTGGGCCGGCTATCCCCCACCGAAGGACATGTTCCTCACGTGTTACGCACCCGTTCGCCACTGCCCTTGCGGGCCGTGCGACTTGCATGTGTTAGGCACGCCGCCAGCGTTCGTCCTGAGCCAGGATCAAACTCTCCAAAGAGTTCATCAGCTCACACGAACGGCTGTTGTGCCGTCCGAATCACTATTTCGAGAGATCAAACCCTACGCGCGGGTCTCGATGCCCAACGCGTCACAGGGTCCGCACTCCGTCACCTTCCACTCACATCACTTGTCAAAGAACCGTCCTGCTGACTTCGCGCCGACCATTTTCGCCGGCAGCCTCTAACTATACCTAGTCCTGCCAGATCCGTCAACCCCTGTCTCGAATCCGTCTCAACCGGGTCTCCGAACCCGCCGGCTTTCCCGCCGCCGACGCCCCCGCCGAACACCTGTTCGTGACAGGTCGCTCAGCGAGGGATGGGAAACCTAGCGCGCCGCCGACCGCACTTCAACCCCCCGCCACGATCACGGCACCAACTCCTGCCGCTTCGGTTCCATCCGCACGATCCACAGCCCGTTGTACATGTCGTTCACGTACGCCAGCCCATCCCGAACCACGACGCCCCACGTCATCGCCGCGTTCTGCACCTTCCCGTCCATGTCCGCCGTGTGCACGTGCACCATTTCGCGACCCTGCGCCCGAAGGTCCCCGCGCAGCTCCCCGGAGATGTCGAACGCGCGGAAGCCCGCATTGTACGCACCCATGTACAGCGTGTCGCCTGCCACCCAGATGTTGTGCACGCCGCCGAACTCGGGCTCATACCACGCCACCGACCTCGGCCGCGTGATGTCGCTCACGTCGAGCACCTGCAGCCGCCCGTACGCCCGCCCCGCCGACGCGTCCTTCGCCCCCTTCACCTGGCTCGCCGGGAACACCTCATCGGCGATGAACACGTAGTTCTTGTGCCGCCACGCCGTGTGCGTGCCGCGGATGAAGCCCGGACCGCCGGTCGCCTCGACGTCCTTGTACAGCGCGTTCAGGTCGTACTTGTACTGGGTGACCAGCTGCGGGTTCGACGGGCTGCCCCCCTTCACGCCGTTGCCGACGTCCAGCACCACGAGACCGTCGTTCCAGTAGCTCAGGTACGCGAGTCCGTCCTGCACGTCCACATCGTGCAGCGTGCGGCCGGCGTCGGGCCGGTCGGTGCGCCACTGCGCGACCTCCCGCGGATGCGCCGGGTCGCCGATGTCCACGATGTGGATGGCGCCGGTGCCGTCATTCGTGAGGTACACGTGCGTGCCGTAGCGCGGCTGGCTGTACACGAACGCCGAGTGCACCCCGGCGGTGACGCCCTCGGTGAACTCGGCGACCACCCGCGGGTGCGCCGGGTCGTCCAGCGTGCACACGACGATGCCGTTCTTGCGGTCGGACGCTCCCTCGCGCGTGAAGACCAGCACCTTGCCGTCGGCCGTCGTCATCACGTCGTTGACGCGCCGCGTGTTCGAGACGATCGAGTCGGTGACGATGGGCTTCGCCGGGTCGCTGATGTCGAGCGCGTACAGCACGTCGCCCCCCGACCCGGAGCCGAGGTAGGCGTGCCGGCCGTCCGGATGGAGCCAGACCTCCTCCGTCGTGAATCGCGAGCGCGGCAGCCGGCCGACCACGGTCGCGGGGCGCCGCACGTCGCGCTCGGCGAGCGTGATGGCGGCGTCCGCCGAGCGGCCCCCGAAGCTGGCCGTCACGTAGTAGGCCCCGGCCTCGTAGCCGACGAACGCGCCGTCCGGATCGAGCTGCCCCTGCCCGGGTGCGAACGTCCAGGTGGGCGTGAGCCCGGCGATCTCCCGGCCGGCGGCATCGCGCGCGGTGGCGGTGAAGCGGATCACGTCGCCGGTGCGCGCCTCGCGGGTGGCGGGCGCAACCTCGACGCGGGCGATCGTATTGGCGACGACCTCCACCGGCACGCGCGCCTCGACGGTGCCGCCGGCGACGCGCGCCGTCACGGTGGCGCGGCCGGGGCCGACCGCCTGCACGATGCCGTCCGCCCCCACCCGCACGATGCCCGGGGCCGAGCTGCGCCACTCGAGGCGGTCCTGCCGCTCGTCGCCGGCGGCGGAGGCCGTCTGCGCCACGAGGCGGAGCCGCTGCCCCGCCACGAGGCGCGCGGTCGCGGGCCGCACCGCGACCCGGGCCGCCGGGCCCGGCAGCATCCGCACCTCGACGCGCTCGAAGACGGGCTTGGTGCCGGGGACGGCCGCGACGACCGACACCGCGAGCGTGCCCGTGCTGCCGGAGCGGACGAGGCCGGTCGAGTCCACCCGACCCTCGAAGAAGCCGCCGGCCGTGAAGTAGCGGAACTGCGCCCCCTCCACGGGCTGGCCGTCCTTGTCGAGCGCGCGCGGCCGGAGGCGCAGCGTGTCGCCCGCGACGAGCGTGACGCGGGAGCCCTGGTCGAGGACCACGCGCGCGATCGGCGAGGGCGGCAGCGACGCGGGCTGCGTGCGCTGGGCGGGGTCCTGCAGGGCAAGGAGGAGCAACAGTGCGGGAGCGGGCATGACCCTCTCGAGGCGTGGGCGTCGGGATCGGCCGCGGGCCGCCTCGGTCGGCGGGGGCGCGGAGGGGCCTCGAATGTCGGCGCGCCGGGGGCCGGCGGCAAGGTGCCTCGGGTGCGCCGCTACTCCGCGGCGATGGGCACCGCGGGCCGCTCGACCGTGAGCCGCTCCACGCGGCGCCGCAGGCGCGTGCGGACGCGCCACGCCAGCAGCGCGGCGACGCCCGCGAGACCGACGACGAAGCCCCACCACGCGCCGACCACGCCCAGCCCAAGCCACTTGGCGCCGGCCCAGCTCACGGGGAGCCCGATGAGCCAGAAGCCGAGCACGTTCATCACCAGCGGCACACGGGTGTCGCCCGCCCCGCGCAGGATGCCGACGGCGACGGCCTGGATGCCGTCGAAGACCTGGAACAGCCCGGCGAGCGGCAGCACCGAGGCCGCGAGCGCGATGACGGCGGCATCGTCGGCGTAGAGCCGGGCCAGCGACACGGGCGCGACGAGGAAGAGCGTCGCCGACGCGACCATGACCGCGATGCCCACGAGGAGCGACGCGCCGGCACCACGCCGCATGCCCGCCGGGTCGCCGGCGCCGACCGCCCGCCCCACCACGACCGCGGCGGCGCTGCCGATGGCGAGCGGCACCATGAACGTGAGGGAGGCGAGGTTGAGCGCGATCTGGTGGCCCGCGAGTTCGCTCGTGCCAAGCGTGCCGACGAGCAGGCCGGTGGCGCCGAACGCCCCGTACTCGAGCTCCATGGTGAGCCCGATGGCGAGCCCGACGCGCGTGGTGTTCCAGAGCGCGTGGGCGTCGAACGCCTCGCGTCGCCACGGCCGCAGCAGGGGGCGGAGCGCCGGCCAGCCGAGCGCGAGCACGCCGAGGCCGAGCACGAAACGGCTCAGCCCGGTGGCGATCCCGGCGCCGGTCGCCCCGAGCGCCGGTGCGCCGAGGCGGCCGTAGATCAGGATCCAGTTGAGCAGGACGTTCAGCAGGTTCGCGAGCACGATGACGACGACGACCGCGCGTACGCGCCCCACGGCCTGGAGCGTCGAGCGGAGCACGCCGAAGAGCAGCATCGGGAAGATGCCGGGGAGCGTGCCCCGGACGAACGCGGCCGCGACGGGCACGACCTCGGCGGGCTGGCCGAGGGCGGCGAGCACGGGGGCGACGGGGAGGCTGAGGAGCGTCACCGGCGGCGTGAGCAGCGCGGCGAGGACGATCCCGCGCTGCACCGCGTTGGCGATGCCGGCCCGATCGTCGGCGCCGACGGCCTGAGCGACCAGCGGGTCCACGGCGAGCAGGATCCCCTGCCCGAGGATGAAGGCGCTGAAGAGGTAGATGTTGCCCATCGCCACGGCGGCGAGGGCTTCCGGGGCGTAGTGGCCGACCATGACCATGTCGGCGACGCCCATGAGCATGAGCCCGACCTGCACGGTGATGATGGGCAGGGCCAGCACCGTGAGCTCCCGCACGTCGGACGCGCGGGGGAGGAAGTCCCGGCCGGGCATGGGTCAGGCCCGGGTGTCCGGGGGGAGTCCGCGCGCCTCGCCCTGTCTCGCGAGCAGGCGCTCGGCGAAGTCGAGGCGCTCGGCAAGCTCGCGGACCTCGGCGCGGAGCTGGTCGAGCTCGTCCCAGACCTCCTCGGGAACGGCGTCGCGCCGCGCGGCCTCGGCGACCTCGGGCGTGTCCCAGCGCCGGATCATGCGGCCGTCGGCGTCGCTGAACGATCCGCCGGCGATGAGGATGAGGTCGTAGAGCCACCAGAGACCGAAGCCGCCCATGGTGCCCAGCATGGCGAGCCCGGAGCCGATGCGACCGGCGTAGAAGCGGTGCGCACCGAAGACACCGAGCGGGATGCAGAGGGCGAGGGCGATGCCGCGCGACTTGTCGGAGGGGCCGTCGGTCATGGGCTATCCGGGAGAGACTGTCAGGATACTGGATGGGAGCGGCTGGCGGCACCCTCTTGCGCGGATGACCCGGATTGCCCAACATGGTGGGGTCGTCGCGGCGCGAGCCGCACTTTGCACCGAGGCCCCGGCCCCGGTGCCTGCCTTTGCGAACCTTACGACAACCGATGGGCGATCGCCGGCGCAGGTGCCGGCCTTTGGGCATTCCCGCGCGCGGCGCGTCGCGGGTGCTGATCGCGTTTGATGTCCGGCCACGACGTGGCCGGAAGGGGGAGCGGCGTGCCATCGTGGTGCGCCGCGCGCAATCCACGTTGTTCCGGA
Source organism: Gemmatimonadales bacterium (assembly GCA_033764615.1). Classification (GTDB taxonomy): domain Bacteria; phylum Gemmatimonadota; class Gemmatimonadetes; order Gemmatimonadales; family GWC2-71-9; genus JANRIU01. The sequence continues at coordinate 4,975 of JANRIU010000071.1, forward strand.
CGGAGGGCTGCATGGGTCGACGGGGGGTCTGGGGGGGCGCGGTCCTGCTGCTGCTGGGCAGCGTCACGACGCCGCTGCTGGCGCAGGTGCGCCAGGTGGCGGGCACGGTGACGTCGGCCAAGGGGCCGGTCGCTGCGGCGACGGTCACGCAGGTGGGCGGGCGCGCGAGCGCGGTCTCGAACGACCAGGGGCGGTTCACCATCACGCTGCCGGAGGGCGAGGTGCGGCTGTCGGTGCGCGCCATCGGCTTCCAGCGCAAGGAGGTGGGCATCGCGGCCGGGGCCACCTCGGTGTCGGTGGAGCTCGCCGAGGACGTGTTCAAGCTGGAGGAGGTGGTGACGACCGGCCAGGCCACGACGCTCGAGAAGCGAAGTGCCACGACGGCCACGGTGAGCGTGGACAAGGAGGAGATCACGCGGGCGCCGGCGCAGTCGCTCGACCAGGCGCTGCAGGGCAAGGTGCTTGGCGCGACGGTGACGCTGAACGGCGGCGGCCCCGGCGGCGGCGGCCAGATCCAGATCCGCGGCGCCTCGTCGATCATCGGCAACAGCCAGCCGCTGTTCGTGGTGGACGGCACGATCATCTCGAACGACGCGTTCTCGGGCGGCCTGAACACCGTCACGCGCGCGGCCGGCACGGCGTCGACGAGCGCGCAGGACAACCTGGTCAACCGCCTCTCGGACCTGAACCCGAACGAGATCGAGTCGATCGAGGTGCTGAAGTCGGCGGCGGCGACGGCGATCTACGGCAGCCGTGCGACGAACGGCGTCATCGTGATCCGCACGAAGCGCGGCGCGCCCGGCCAGACCCGGCTCAACGTGACCCAGCGCGTCGGCACGCAGGAGCCGTTGCGGCTCCTCGGCTCGCGCGTGTTCAGCCGCGTGTCGGACGTGGCGAACATCCCGTACGGCAACGGCGGCCGCGGCGTCCCCACGAACCCGGCGACGATCTACCTGAACCAGGCGTTCCCGGACGGGACGATCCCGCTCTCGGCGAACCGGGACTACCAGAAGGAGTTCTACGACAACACCTCGCCGAGCTACGAGACGACGGCGAGCCTGACGGGCGGCTCGGAGACGTTCAAGTACTTCGCCTCGCTCGGCAACCGCCAGGAGACGGGCATCGCGCCGAACACGGGGGCGAAGCTGCAGACGCTCCGGTTCAACATCGACCAGACGTGGAAGAACGGCTTCTCGGCGCAGCTCTCGGCGAACGTGACGCGCAACGTGCTGGACCGCGGCGTCGCGGGCAACGACAACACCTGCACGAGCCCGATGTACTGCATCCCGTACACGCCGGGCGTGATCAACCTCGACTCGGTGGACGCGAACGGCACGTTCGTCCGCAACCCCTTCAACGGCGGCGGCAACCGCGTGTCCAACTGGTTCGAGACGTTCCAGTTCCTGAAGAACACGCAGGACGTCTTCCGCTCGGTGGGGAGCGCCAACCTCTCGTACCGCGCGCTCGAGGGTGACCGGAACACGGTGACGCTGAACCTGGGCGGCGGCCTCGACCGGTACCAGCAGGAGGCGTACGTGTTCTCGCCGCCGTTCCTGCAGTACGAGGGCGGCGTGGACGGCCTGCTCGGCCGCGTGGCGCAGTCGAGCGCGGAGGGGTTGAACTACAACGCACAGTTCACGGCGGTGTGGACGCACAAGACGGCGAACGACTGGACGGTCACGACGTCGGTCGGCTCGTCGCTGGAGCGGCAGGGCACGAACTTCTACCTGACGCGGGCGCGCGGCACGCTGCCGGGCGTGGAGACGATCCAGCAGGGCGTGCTGGACGCGATCCAGTCGATCACGCAGTTCAACGACCAGGCGCTGTTCGCGAACACGCAGCTGCAGGCGTTCAAGGACCGGCTCAGCATCACGACCGGCCTCCGCGCCGACCGCAGCAGCGCGAACGGGAGCCAGAGCACGTTCTACGTCTTCCCGCGCGCCTCGGCGGCGTACCGCTTCGACAACCCGCTGCCGTTCGTGAGCAGCTTCAAGGTGCGCGGCGGCTGGGGCCAGACCGGCAACCGGCCGCGCTACGCGGACCGCGACGTGCCGGGCGGCGCCGTGCTGATCGCCGGCAACCAGGGCATCATCGCGCCGGGCACGGTGGGCAACCCGGGGATCAAGCCGGAGACGCTCACGGAGGTGGAGGGCGGCGTCGACGCGACGCTGTTCGGCGACCGGGTGCAGCTGGAGGCGACGTACTTCCAGCGGAACATCTCGGACCTGCTGCTGAACCCCGCGCTGGCTCCGACGAGCGGCTTCAACGCGCTGGTGATCAACGGCGGCGAGATGAAGACGACGGGCGTGGAGCTGGGCCTGACCTGGCTCGCGATCAACTCGCGCGACCTGCAGTGGACGCTGCGGCCGACGTGGCAGCGCAACGTCCAGACGGTGACGAACCTGCCGAGCTTCGTGGCGCCGTTCAACCCGTCGGCGGGCAACGCGGCGAGCATGCGGCCGCGCATCGTGAACGGGCAGCGGACGACGTGGGCGTGGGCGAACGCGCCGTTCGACGCGAGCGGGCAGTTCCTCCCGACGGGCTCGGTGGTGGTCGACCCGACGCGCGTGCGGTCGACGCGCGACACGATCATCGGCGACATCAACCCGGATTTCCAGGCGTTCCTCTCGAGCCAGCTGCAGTGGAAGCGGCTGAGCTTCTCGTTCACGCTCGATTGGCGCCAGGGCGGCCTGGTGTACAACTTCACGCAGCGCCTGTTCGACGAGGGCGGCACCTCGCGCGACTACGAGACGCCGATGACCGCCGAGAACGCGCCGGCGGGCACCTCCGCCGAGGTGATCGCGTTCGCGAACGCGAACAACATCGGCCTGGGCCGCTTCCGCTACCTCGCGGCGGGCCCGACGCTGGACGGCCGCGTGTATTCGCAGGACGGCGGCTACGTGCGCGTCCGCGACATCGCGCTCAGCTACGACGTGCCGGAGCGCGCGGCGAAGTCGCTCGGCGCCCGGACGATGCGCCTCACGCTGCAGGGCCGCAACATGTTCATCTTCACGAAGTACTGGTCGTTCGACCCCGAGAACAACCGGCAGGGCAACCAGAACATCCGTCAGGCACAGGACCTGGCCGCCTTCCCCGGCGCCCGCCAGTTCTTCTTCTCCGTCGACGTGGGGTTCTGAGCCATGAGGACCATGACCTACTTCCGCGCCCTGGTGGCGTCCGCGGCCGTCGCGACGGCGGCCTGCAGCAGCAGCTCCCTGAACGTCGGCAACCCGAACTCGCCGAACATCGCGGGCGCGCCGAACGCGCGCGCGGCGGTGCAGCTCGCCGTGACCGGCATCCTGGCCCAGGCCCGCAGCAACTGGCTCGGCTGGGGGACCACGACCGGCAGCTACGGGCGTGAGTACTACCTGATGCAGGCGCAGTTCGGCGGCGTCATCTTCGGCCCGTACCGCGACTGGCCGCTGTTCAACGGCAACGGCGCCGGCCTCTGGTCGGGCTACTACACGAACCTGCGGAACGCGCAGTCGCTGCTGACGTTCCTCGACACGGTGCCGAGCGCGAACTACTCGGACCAGTTCAAGGCGGGGGCCCGCGGCTTCGCGCGGACGTTCTACGCGCTGGAGCTGCTGTACCCGATCCTCGCGCGCGACAGCATCGGCGCGGTGACGACGATGCCGGCCGACGCGATCGGCCTGGCGCCGTTCGTGAGCCGCGACTCGGTCTACCGCTTCATCAGCAACACGCTGGACCAGGCGCAGACCGACCTGCAGGGCGCGGGCGGCACGTTCTCCTTCGCGCTCACCACGGGCTACTCGGGCTTCGGCGTCGCCGCGACGACGCCGGCCGGCTTCATCCTGTTCAACCGCGCCCTGAAGGCCCGGGTGGAGGCGTACCGCGGGTCGCTCGGCTGCGGCACGCCGTGCTACCAGGCCGCGCTCACGGCGCTGAACGCCTCGTTCTTCGCGCCGGTCGGGATCGCCACGCTGTCGGCGGCCAACCTGCAGAACGGCATCTGGCACCTGTACAGCATCGCGTCGGGTGACGTGCCGAACAACAACGCCGTGGGCCAGAACCAGTTCGTCTACGCCAACCCGTCGATCCGCGATGACGGGCGCATCCCCGGCGTGACGAGCGACCTGCGGTACGTGGCGAAGATCCGCTCCGCGCCCTCGAGCACGGTGGAGGGGGTGACGAGCAACATCCAGCTCCAGGTCTTCCGGGACGGCAACTCCCCCGCGCCGATCATCCGTCGGGAGGAGCTGGTGCTCCTCTACGCGGAGGCGCAGTACTTCACGGGGAACGCGACCGAGGCGCTCAACGCGATCAATGCCATCCGGACGGTCTCGGGCGGGCTGACGGCGCGCGGGGCCTTCGCGGATGCGGCGGACTTCCGGACGGAGCTGATCAACCAGCGGCGGCTCTCGCTGCTGTTCGAGGGTCATCGGTGGGTGGATACGCGCCGCCTCCTGGGCTACGCTGGGCTGCCTCCGATCCGCTTCAACGAGCCCGCGGCGTACACGGTGGCCACCCGGCTCCCGGTCCCGCAGCTCGAGTGCGACGCGCGTCGCCTGAACGGCGATGCCGCCGTGCGCGGCCCCGGCTGCCCGTAAGCTGAGGGCTGGCGGTCCGGGACGCACGACGGCCCACCGGAGGATCGGTGGGCCGTCGTCGTCACGCACCCGGCAGGACTCGAACCTGCGACCCGCTGCTTAGAAGGCAGCTGCTCTATCCAGCTGAGCTACGGGTGCCTGTCTCCAACCTAAGCGCGCGCGGGGCGCATCGCATTCATGGCCCGAACGCCGGCAACCGAGACTCCCGCTCCATGACATGGATGTCCGCTCCGCGCGCACGATGCGCAGCCGCCCTTGCGCTCCCGCTCCTCCTCCCCGCCCTCCTGCATGCCCAGGCACGCCTGCCCGTCGTCGGCGAGGGCCCGGTGCAGCAGCTCGACGACGGCGGCATCCGCTGGCGCACCACCGACCGGCGCTTCGAGGTGCGCGCCCGCGCGCTCGTGCAGTTCGACGGGCGGGCGCTGCCGGGAGGGGCGCTCGACGAGCCGTCAGGGGGCTTCCTGCTCCGACGCTCGCGCCTGCTCGTCGAGGGCAGCTTCGGCCGGCGACTGGCGTTCCGTGTCATGCCGGAGTTCGGCAACGGCGTGGTCGTCCTGGAGGACGCCTTCGCCGACGTGACGTTCGGCCGCGGCGCGTGGCTGCGCGCCGGAAGGATGCGCACGCCGTTCGGCCAGGAGCGGGCCCGGCTCATCATCGAGCAGCTGTTCGCCGAGCGGTCGCTGGCGAGCCAGCTGACGAGCAATCGCGACAACGGCGCCCAGCTCACTGGCGAGCTCGCGAACGGCCGCCTCGAGTACACGGTCGGCGTCTTCAACGGCGGCCCCGACAACCAGAGCCTCGACCGGAACCCGACGGATGCGGTGGACGTGACCGGGCGCGTGGCATGGGCGTTCCGCCTTCGCCGCGTCGGCGCGGCCACGCAGGGGATGGCGCTCGGCCTCAACGGCACGACCGGCGACCAGCGCGGCACCGCCAACGCGCCGTTCCTCGGCACCTACCGCACGTCGGCCGGCACCCCGCTCTTCGCGTACCGCGCCGACGGCACCAGCGCCGGCACGACGCTGGCCGCCGGCACACGCACGCGCTGGGGTGCCTTCGCGTGGGTGCATGAGGGGCCATTCGGCTTCAACGCGGAGTACGTGCAGAGTCGGCAGGCGTTGGCCCGCGGCACCCTGGCGGGGGAGGTGACGCACGAGGCGTGGATGGCGCATGCGGCGTGGACGCTCACGGGCGAGCCGTCGTCCGGGAACCTGATCACGCCGGCGAAGCCGTTCGATCCCGACGCGGGACAGTGGGGGGCGTTCCAGCTCGTGGCGCGCATATCCCGGCTGTCGCTCGACCCCGCGGCCTTCCCGGTGTTCGCCGATCCGGCGACGCAGGCGCGCGCGGCGACCGCCTGGGCGGCCGGCCTCAACTGGTACGTGACGCGCCTGACGAAGGCGCTGGTGTACTACGAGCAGACCCGCTTCACCGGTGGGCTCCCCGGCGGAGACCGGCCCGATGAGCGGGTCGTCGGCATCCGCCTGCAATTGATGCTCTAGCGGCGCCTCAGCGCAGCGTCCGCCAGGCGCTCACCTCGCCATTCCGGAACCAGACGAAGAAGTTCCCGGGGTACTCCCACCGCCAGGCCTGCACGCCCTGGGTGCCGGTCTCGCTCCGGTCCTCCAGCTGGGTGACCGGCTGGCCGAGGGCGAGGGCGACCATCGGCATCGTCATGCCCTTCTCGAGGCGGCGTTCGATCACCGCCTTCTCCTGCCACTTGAGCCATCCCTTCGCCTTGATCTTGCGCACCCGCTCCTGCTCCTCCGCGTCGGGGAGCGAGTCGGGCCGGTAGGTGGCGCCCGACGGCGCGGGGGCCTGGGCCCGCACGAGCGCGGGCACGGCGGCGAGGAGCGCGAACGACAGCACCAGCGGACGACGCATCAACGGCTCCAATCAGGTCGTGCCTCAAGAGAAACGCCGCGCTGGGGGGCTGACAACACCCCTCCAGGCGGCGTCCACGGCCGACGGTCGGTCGTGACCGTTGTTCTCGCAGTCGGGGTGGCCGGAGTTGAACCAGCGACCTCCTGCTCCCAAAGCAGGCGCTCTAACCGGGCTGAGCTACACCCCGTGCATGGGAAAGTAGCCTCGACGGGTGAAGATTCCTTGAGATGACCAGTCATCTTGCCTCAGGCGGCGAAAGCGCCGCGACCAGCGCCGCCACGGCGCGGCCCCGGTGGCTGACCCGATCCTTCTGGTCGGCGGAGGCTTCGGCCAGCGTGACGCCGAGCTCGGTGACGAAGAACAGTGGATCGTAACCGAAGCCTCCCGCCCCGGCCGGCTGCTCGAGGATCCGGCCGCCGCAACTCCCCTCGAACACCTCGGGGACGGCGGTCGGCGTACGGAGCAGGACGAGGCAGCAGCGGAAACGCGCCGCGCGGCGGTTCTCGGGCGCGCCGATGAGGCGCCGCAGGAGCTCGGCATTGTTGGCGGCATCCACGTCGGCCGGTGTGCCCGAGGCACCGGCGAAGCGCTTGCTGCGGACGCCGGGCAGGCCTCCGAGCGAGAGCACCTCGAGGCCCGAGTCGTCGGCGACGGTGGGGAGGCTGGTGCGCCGCGCGAAGTACTCGGCCTTGGCGCGGGCGTTCGCTTCGAAGGAGTCGTGCACCTCGAGCGCGGCCTCGTCGGCGGATTCGGGGAGCCCGACATCCTCGGGGAACAGCACCTCGTGGCCGGCCGCCATGAGGAGGCGGCGCAGCTCGCGCTGCTTGCCGTGGCTCCGGGTGGCCGCCAGGAGCCGCATCGGCGCGCTCAGCGGCCGAGGGTGGCGCGCTGGGCGCGGAAGAGCGCGTCGAGGCCGCCGCCGGCGAGGTCGAGCAGCCGGTCCAGCTCGGCGCGCGCGAACGTCCCGTGCTCGCCGGTGCCCTGGACCTCGACGTACGCGTCGGGCTCGAGCATGACCACGTTCGCATCGACGATCGCATCCCGGTCCTCGAGGTAGGCGAGGTCCAGGCGCGGCTCGCCGGCGATCACGCCGACCGAGACCGCCGCCACGAGGCGGCCGAACGGCGACGGCTGCCCCGTCCGGTTCGCGAGCCAGGCGCAGGCATCGTGCAGCGCCACGCAGGCGCCGGTGATCGAGGCGCAGCGGGTGCCGCCATCGGCCTGCAGCACGTCGCAGTCGACGCGGATCGTCCACTCGCCGAAGGCCATGGTGCCCATGGCGGCGCGGAGCGAGCGGCCGATCAGCCGCTGGATCTCCTGCGTGCGCCCACCGGCGCCGTTGCGCTCGCGCTGGGTCCGCTCGGTCGTGGCGCGCGGCAGCATGGCGTACTCGGCGGTGACCCAGCCGAGGCCGGAGCCCTTCCGGAAGCCGGGGACCCCCTGCTCGACGCTCGCCGTGCAGTGCACGAGGGTGCCGCCCATGCGGATGAGGCACGAGCCCTCGGCGTACGGGTTCGCGCCGCGCTCCAGGACGAGGGGGCGCAGCGCGTCAGCGGCGCGCCCGTCGGGACGCGGCGTCGCGACGGCGGTCACAGCGCTTCCTTGGCGCGAGGATGGAAGTCGAAGCCCTTCTTGAGGAGGGGCAGGTCGACGGAGTCGCGATAGATCGCCTCGATGACGATGGCGGACTCGCGCTCGAGGCGCTGGATGCGCACGCGCGCGGCGTCGTCCGGCAGCTTGAGGGACTGGGCCTTCTCGACGATGCGGCGCCGGATGGTGGTGTCGGCCAGGCTGGGCGCGAGGCGCGCCTGCGTCTTCATCTCCTCCTGGAAGTTGTAGAAGTTCCAGTAGAGGCGGCCGACGTTGCCGCCGTAGTAGGCGGCAGCGCCCACGACCACGATCCACACCAGGCAGCCGAGCGCGCCCGTGCCCCGGCGACTCCCCCGCCCTCCCGCGTGCTGCATCACCATTGCGACTGCGCTCCCTCCACGATCTGGTTCGTCAGGAATTGGAGGGCTCTCCTGCGCCCCTCGACCTCGCGGCCGGGCTCGTAATCGCCCTGGCACAGGAGGCCCGACCGCTGGAAGAGCGGCCGATTCCGCTTCTGGTCCGTGATCTCGACGTTGACCGAGATCTGCACGAGCCGCCGGGTCACGTTGACCTGCTGCTGCGACTGCCCGCCCTGGAAGGCGACGGGGAGGTCGGGCTCGTAGCGCACGATCTGCCCGCGCACCAGCGCGTGTGCCTGCTCCTCGCCGGCGGGCAGCAGGCCGAGGCGGTTCTGGACCGCCTCCTTCACGGCGAGGTTGATCTCCTGCGTCAGCGCCGGCTCGGGCGTCTGGTTGTCGAACGGCAGGATCGCCACCGTCCTCACCTCGGGCGGCAGCCCACCGCCGGCGAAGCCGTAACACGCGCTCCCGGCCCAGGCGGCCGCGGACGCCGCCAGCCACTCGCGTCGCCTCACGGCGCCCTCGGCTGCCAGATCCCCGCCTCGAAACTGGCGGGCGACGAGAGCGCCGTGAACGTCACGTCGAGTTGCGCCGGGCGGCTCGGCACGACGAGGCGCGCCCTGACGGGCTGCCCCTCGGGCCCGAGCGTGGTGGTGGCGCGCCCGATCACCTTGCCGGCGCGGCGCACCTCCACGACGAGGCGGGTCGGCTCCCGGAGGTATTCGGTCGTGTCGCCGTCGGCGACGACGCGCCAGGCCGTGCCCGACTCGCCGCTGCTGCCGCGCACGTCCGCCCCGGCCGCCGGGGGCCGGGCGACGCCGATCATGGCCCACATGAGCGGGTAGCTGGGCACGATCTTCTCGATCGCGTCCTTCGGCTCGACCCAGACGGGGGCATCCGCCACCACGACCGCCGCCGAGGCGCCGGAGCCCAGCGGCCCGACCACGTCGAAGCGCAGCGAGTCGGGCGCGGCCACCCGGACGCTGCCGCGCCCGCCCGCACTCGACGTCTCGTCGCGGAAGAGCCAGCGGAACCGGAAGAGCCGGTTCCCGTCCGGCGTCCCCTGGCGAAGCGCCGCGGCGAGCTGCTCGGGCGGCAGCGGTCCCGCGAGCGGGGAGACCAGCGGACCGGCGATGGCGGCGCCGCATCCCGTGAGGAGCAGCGCGACCGCCCCGACAGCCACGCCCGCTCCCTCCCCGCCGAACCGTCGCAGACGCCCTCCCCAGTTGCAGGACCCGTGCCGCGCGCCCCCCACGCGCGAAAACTACTCGGGACGGGCCGCGATGGCCGGGGCGCGCGGCGGCCGGCCGGCAGGGCTCAGCGCCGCAGGCGGACGATGCGATCGCCGGGCTGTACCCGGCTGAGCGGGGCGGCGTCACCCGCCACGCGACCGAAGGTGGTGTACGTCGCGTCGAGGTGCGGCTGCGGCGAGAGCGTGATGAACCACTGGCTCGTGCCGGTGTCCGGCCCGGCGAGCGCCATCCCGAGCATCGGCTCCCGGTAGCGAAGCGGGTTCGGCTCGTCGCGGATGGAGGGCGGCGACAGCCGACCCGGCTGGGGCTCGCCATCCTGCACGACGAAGTTCGGCACGATGCGGTGGAAGCGGTTCCCGTCGAAGAAGCCTCGGTCGACCAGCGCGAGGAAGTTCGCGACCGTGCGCGGCGCCGCCTCGCCCTCGAGCTCCAGCTGCACCCGGGCGTTCCCCTCCAGCTCGAGCACGAGGCGCACGCGGCGGTCGGGGCTGCCAGGCAGCAGGAAGCGCCGGACGAGCGCGCGATACTCGTCGAGCGTCGGCCCCGGCTCGGCAGGGTACGGCGGCCCCCACGCGCGCGCGGCCGCGGGCCAGCCCTGCGCGGCCCACCGGCGAAGCAGCGGCGTCGGCGGGAGGCGCGCGGGAAGCTCGGCGTCCAGCCGCCGGGCCATGAGCGTGTCGCGGCGGCCGATGGCGACCAGCGCGCCGAGCAGGCTGATCGCGTCCTGCTCCTGCCGCTCCTCGAGGGCGAGGCGCGCGGCCGTCTCGAGGGCCGGCGCGTCGCTCGCATCGCCACCGGAGGCGAGCAGATCCGCGGCGGCGACGCGCACGTCGCCCTCCGCGTGCCCGAGGAGGCGGCGCGCCGCCGCGATGATCGCGGGCTCCGGCCCGCGCGTCTGCGCCTGCCACGCGAGGAGCCCCGCCAGCACCACGCGCGGCGCGCTGTCGGCCAGCGCCGCCTGGGCGGGGGCGATGCCGAGGCGCGCGGCCCCGGCGGCCTCGACCGCGGCCGCGCGACGCCACGGGTCGGCATCGACGAGGCGGCGGTCGACGTGCGGGCGGACGCGCGCGCTGTCGAGCCGCGCGAGGGCGGAGAGTGCCGCCCACTCGACCATGGGGGCCGTGGAGTCGCGCACGAGCGCGGAGTCGAGCGCCGCGATGGCGACGTCGCCGCCGAGCTCGCCGAGGGCGGTGGCAGCCTGGGCGGCGACGTGCACCTCGCGCGCGCGGAGCGCGTCCGCGACGGCCCCGGCCCACTGCGGCGCCTTGTACGTGGCGAGCGCCTGCAGCGCGTGGATGCGCACGCCGGGGTCGCGATCCTCCGCGACGCGGTCGGCGAGGTCGCGGGCGACGGCGCGCGCCTCGAGCTTGGCGGAGTCCGCATACGACTTCACGAGCGCGCGCGCGGCGACGGCCCGCACGTCGGCCCGGCCGTCCTGCAGCGCGAAGCGCAGCTCGTCCGCGGCGCGCGGGTGGCGCAGCCGTCCGAGCGCGTAGAGCGCGCGCCAGCGGTCGTCGCCGTTGCCGCCGCGGGCGTTGGCGAGCAGCTGCGGCACGGGGGCGTGGGGGCCGAGGCGCCAGGCCTCGAGCAGCGCCTCCTTCACCTGCACGCGGCCGCTGCCGCCCTCGGGCGGGCGCCGGAGCATGACGGCGAGCGACTCGCCCGCCGCGGCGCCGCCGATGCGCGCGAGCGCCGTGACGACCTCCGCCGCGGCGACGTCGTCGCGCTCGCGCCCGCCGAGGCGGCGGCCGAGCGGGCCGACGGCGGCGGAGTCGCGCGTGAGGCCGAGCGCGAACGCGGCGGTGGCGCGCAGGCGCGGCTCGCGGTCGTCGAGGAGCGGGAGCAGGAGCGCCGCGGCGCCGGGCCACGCGATGCGGCCGGCGGTGAGCGCCGCGCGCTGGCGCACGAGCGGATCGCGGCTCCCGAGCGCGGCGCGGACGAGCGCGCTGTCCGGCCGCCGTGCGTCCTCCGCGGCGAGCAGCAGGGCGAGCGTGTCGACCTGGCCCGCGCGCTGGGCGGCGGCGCGACCGGTCACGCCGAAGGCGAGGAGGGTGCCGCAGAGCAGGCTCGGCCAGTGTCGGCGCATGGTCAGGCCTCCGGGGCGTGGGGCACGGCGAGTCGCGGGCCGGTGACGAGCAGGTCGCCGATCGCCGCGGGGAGGCGCGCGGGGCGGAGCGCCGCGTCGAGCACCATCATGCCGATCTCCGCGGTGCAGAGGAGCTCCTCGCCGGCGTCGTCGTCCGGGCCGAGGCCGATCGCGCCGGCGCGGCTGTGGTGGTCGCCGGCGCGGGTGAGGCGGAAGCCGAACGTCACGCGGCGGCTCTCGACGGCCTGCACCCAGGTGCGGATGCGCACGAGGTCGTCGAAGCGCGCGGCGCGATGGTAGCGCAGGCCGAGCGTGCCGACCGCGAGGCGGAACCCCTGCTCCTCCACCGTGCGATAGCTCATGCCGCAGGCGCGCAGGTACTCCGTGCGGCCGATGTCGAGCCAGACGACGTAGTTCGCGTGGTAGGCGACGCCCATCTGGTCGGTCTCGGCGTAGTTCACGCGGTGGAGCGTGTCCCACGCGGGCGCGCTTGCCTTCGCGCCGGGGGCGCCGCGATCTTGGGCCGTGCCATCCTGCCTCATCGTGCTCTCCGATGCGCATCTCGACGACGGGCGCGCCGCCACCGAGCCGCTGCTGCTCTCGTTCCTCGCGCGGGCGTCCGACGTGGGCGACGCGCTCCTGATCAACGGCGACCTGTTCGACTTCTGGTTCGGCTACCCGACGCACCGCTTCCCGCACGGCCGCGCCGTGCTCGCGGCGCTCGGGGCGCTCGCGCGCCGCCTGCCGGTCACGTTCGTCGGCGGCAACCACGACCGGTGGGGCTCCCCGGCGTGGGCCGAGGAGCTGGGGCTCCGCTGGTTCGCGCGGTCGGCGCGGCTCGCGGTGGGCGCCCGGCCCGTCTTCGCGCACCACGGCGATGCGATCGGCACCGGTCGCGCCGACCGCCTGCGCCAGACGATCGTGGCGCATCCGCTCACGTCGGCGACCTTCGCGCTGCTCCCGCCCGCGCTCGGCTACCGCGTCGTCCGCGCGCTCGACGGCGCGCTCGCCAACCCGAAGGACGACGCGCGCGTGGCCGCCGTCTCGGCGACGCAGCAGGCATGGGCCGACCGCACGCTCGCCTCGGAGCCGCCGGGGACCGTGCTCGTCACGGGGCATTCGCACCTGCCGGTGCTGCGCCACCTCGCCGACGGCCGCGTGCACGCGAACCCCGGCGCCTTCTACGACGGTGGCCGGTACCTCACGGTCACCGAGACGGCCGTCACCCTGCATCGAGCGTGACGAGCTCCGCCGCCTCGAGGTGCTCGCCGACGAAGCGGCGGCCGACCTCCAGGAAGCGCGCGGTGTCGTCGGTGACGCAGAAGCGGTGCGGCCCCGGTCCGGGCCCCGGCTCGAGGAGCCCGCGGGCGCCCAGCTCGCGCGCGAGCGCCTCGGCGGCCGCGGCCCCGCCGTCCACGAGCGTCACGCCGGCGCCGAGCACGCGCTGGAGCAGGGGCGCGAGCAGCGGGTAGTGCGTGCAGCCGAGCACCACCGCGCGCACCTTGGCGGCGCGCAGGGGCGCCAGGTACTCGCCCGCCACCAGCTCGGTCACCTGCCGGTCGAACCATCCCTCCTCCACGAGCGGCACGAAGAGCGGGCACGCCCGCTCCACCACGCGGACGCCGGGCGCGAGGCGCGCGATCGCGGCCGCATACGCGCCGCTGCCGATCGTCCCCGCGGTGCCGATCACGCCGACCGGCCCCTCCGGCGCGGCGCGCACCGCGGCCTCGGCGCCGGGCGCGATGACGCCGATGACCGGCACGGGCGACGCCGCCTGCAGCGCGTCGAGCGCGTGCGCGGTGCTCGTGTTGCAGGCGACCACCACCGCCTTGACGCGATGCGCGAGAAGCCAGCGCAGGATCTCCAGCGAGTAGCGGCGCACCGTCTCCGGCGACTTCGGCCCGTACGGCACGCGTGCCGTGTCGCCAACGTACAGGACGGCCTCGGCGGGGAGCCGGTCGAAGACGGCGCGCGCGACCGTCAGGCCGCCGAGCCCGGAGTCGAAGATGCCGATCGGCGCGCTCACGGCAGCGGCACCGTCGCGCCGACCTCGGCGCGGCCGGGGTAGACGCGGAGCCGCAGGTCTGCCGGGAAGTCGGCCAGGTGGCCGGCGACGTACGCCTCGAGCGCGGCGAGGAGGTGGTTGAAGGCGATGAACATGTACCAGTCCTCCCGGGACTGGTTGGCGTCGCGCAGCTGGGCGGCGAGCGCGCTGGAGTCGGCGCGGAACGTGGTGCTGCGGCGGTCGAGCGCGTCGATCCGGTCGCGCAGGTCACCGGCCTGGCCGTTGAACCTGACCGCCTGCGAGACGGTCAGCACCTCGCCGGCGATGAAGATGCCGGCCTCGATGCGGCGGCCGAGGCGGAGCTGGCCCCAGCCGGGCACGAGGAAGGAGCGGAGCGCGGCGGCGCCGGGCGAGAGCGTCGGCTTCTGGGCGCGGGGGATGGAGTCGGCGGCAGTGGGGACCTTCCCCTGCGCGGCCGCGGCCGCGGGGAGCCACGCGGCGAGCGCGAGCGCGCCGAGGGCGCGCCGGCTCGCGGCGTGGCGGGAGCGTGTGGGAATCGAACCCACCAGGCCTCGCAGGGCGACGCCCGTCGCGGTTTTGAAGACCGGCCCGAACACCAGCCCGGATCCGCCCCCTCGGTCCTACCGGCGCGCCACCACCTCGATCTCCACGCGCGCCCCCTTCGGCAGCCCCGCGGCGGCGACGGTGCTGCGCGCCGGACGGTGGTCGCCGAAGTGCTTCGCGTAGACGGCGTTCATCGCCGCGAAGTCGGCCATGTCCGCGAGGAACACGGTCGTCTTGAGCACGTGCGGGAACGAGGTGCCCGCGGCGGCAAGGACCGCCGCGAGGTTCTGGAACACCTGCTCGGTCTGCGCCGAGACGTCGCCCGGGACGAGTTCCATCGTGGCCGGGTCGAGCGCCACCTGCCCGGCGGTGAACACCAGGTCGCCCGAGACGATCGCCTGGCTGTACGGGCCGATCGCCTTCGGCGCCGCGTCGGTGGAGACGACGGTGAGCTCGGGCATCAGAACAGCCCCTCGATGGTGCCGTCGGCGAGGACGCGGATCCGCTCGGCCGACGGCTCCTTGCCGAGGCCGGGCATCGTCATGATGTCGCCGGCGAGCGCGACGACGAAGCCGGCGCCGGCCGACGCGGTGACGTCGCGCACGTTGATGCGGAAGCCGCTCGGGCGGCCGAGCTTCGTCGCGTCGTCGGAGAAGGAGTACTGCGTCTTCGCCATGCAGACCGGCGTCTGGCCCATGCCGATCTTCTCGAGCTGCTCGATCGCCTTCTCGGCGGTGGCGGAGAAGTTCACGCCGTCGGCGCCGTAGATCTCCCGCGCGATGATCCCGATCTTCTCCTTGATCGGGAGCTTCTCGTCGTAGAGCGGGCGGAAGTCGGACTGGCCGCCGTCAAGGATGGCGAGCACCTCCTTCGCGACCGCCTCGCCGCCCTCCCCGCCCTTTGCCCAGACGTCGCTGACCGCGGCGCGCGCGCCCCAGCCGCGGCACGCCTCGAGCACGAGGTCGAGCTCGGCCTGCGTGTCGGTCACGAACCGGTTGAGCGCGACGACGGGGACGAGGCCGAACTTCTGCACGTTCTTCACGTGCGCCTCGAGGTTGACCATCCCCTTCGCGAGCGCGGCGAGGTCCTCGCCCTTGCCGAGGTCGGCCTTGGCGACGCCGCCGTGCATCTTGAGCGCGCGCACGGTGGCGACGATGATCGCCGCCTCGGGCCGGAGGCCGCCGAAGCGGCACTTGATGTCGAAGAACTTCTCCGCGCCGAGGTCGGCGCCGAAGCCGGCCTCGGTGAGGACGATCTCGCCGAGCGACAGCGCGAGCCGCGTGGCCGCGATGGAGTTGCAGCCGTGCGCGATGTTGCCGAACGGCCCGCCATGCACGAGCGCGGGGCCGCCCTCGAGGGTCTGCACGAGGTTGGGCAGCATCGCGTCCTTGAGGAGCAGCGTCATGGCGCCGGCGGCCTTGAGCTCGCCCGCGGTGACCGGCTTCCGGTCGCGCGTGTACCCGACGATGATCCGGCTGATGCGGGCCTCGAGGTCCTGCAGGTCGGTGGCGAGGCAGAGGATCGCCATGATCTCCGACCCCGGCACGATCACGAACTTCTCCTCGCGCACCGGGCCGGCGTTGATGCCGCCGAGCGAGACGAGGATGTTCCGCAGCGCGCGGTCGTTCATGTCGATGGTGCGCGGCCACGTGATGCGGCGCGGGTCGAGGCCGAGCGCGTTGCCGTGGTGCAGGTGGTTGTCCAGCATCGCCGACAGCAGGTTGTGCGCCGACGTGATGGCGTGGAAGTCGCCCGTGAAGTGCAGGTTGATCTCGTCCATCGGGATGATCTGCGCGTAGCCGCCGCCGGCGGCGCCGCCCTTCACGCCGAAGACGGGGCCGAGCGACGGCTCGCGGATGGCGACGACGACCTTCTTCCCGAGCCGCCGCAGCGCCATGCTCACGCCGATCGTGCACGTGCTCTTCCCCTCGCCCGCGGGCGTGGGATTGATGCCGGTGACGAGGACGAGGCGGCCCGTCGGCTTCCGCGCGGCGATCGCCTCGGGGGCGATCTTCGCCTTGGTCCGGCCGTAGGGCAGGATCTCGTCGGGGCCGAGGCCGATCTCGGCGGCCACGTCGGCGATGGGCCGCATGCGCTTCTGCGCGGCCTGGGCGATCTCGATGTCGGACGGTACGCTCACGACGACCTCATGACGGTGGAGGTTCCTGCCGCGGCCGCGCCAGCAGCCGCTCGGCGAAATCGACCCGCTCGTGCAGCTCGGCCAGCTCCTGCGCCTGCGCCTCGTTCGCCTCGGCGAGCCGCTGCAGTTCGGGCTCGAGGGCGTCGAGGCGGTCCTGCAGCTTCCGCAGCTCCCGGCCGCTCGCGCGGCCGGCCTTGCCCCAGCCGCCGACGGCGCCCGCGATCGAGCTCGCGACGGCCATGATGACGATCCCCTCCCAGACGCCGATCGCCATCGGTCACGCCGCCGTCGGCGCCGCGAGGCGCGGCCCGAAGCAGGCCACCGCCGCGGCAGCCGAGCTGGCAATGAGCGCCGCGGGGGAGGTGCCCCGCACCTCGGCCACCCGCGCGGCCGTCGCGGCGACGAACGCGGGCTCGTTCCGCCGCCCGCGATGGGGGACCGGCGCCAGGTACGGGCCGTCGGTCTCCACCAGCAGCCGGTCGGCCGGCACCCGGCGGACCGCGTCATCCAGCGTCCAGTTGCGGAAGGTGACCATGCCGCTGAACGAGACGAAGTGGCCGAGGGCCAGCGCCCGGTCCAGCAGCGCCGGCCCGCTGGAGAACGAGTGGAGCACCGCGCGCACGCCGGGGAACGCCTCGAGCATCGTCGCGACGTCGTCATCCGCGACCCGCGCATGGATCACCACCGGGAGCGCCCGGTCGGCCGCGAGCGCGAGCTGGTCCTCGAACGCACGACGCTGCGCCGCGCGGGACGAGCGCTCGTAATGGTAGTCGAAGCCGATCTCCCCGAGCGCGACGACCCCGGGCCGCTCGAGCTGGTCGCTGAGCCGTGCCGCCGCCTCCGGTCCCCAGCCGTCGGCATCGTGCGGGTGCACGCCGACCGCCACCGAGCAGCGCGGCTCGGCGGCCGCGAGCGCGAGGCTCGCGGCCGCCGAGGCGGGATCGGACCCGATGCTGACCACGTGCGCGACGCCGGCCGCCCACGCCCGCTCCAGCACCGCGTCGCGGTCGGCGTCGTACGCCGGGTCCGCGAGGTGGCAGTGCGTGTCGACGAGCATCGGCCGGGCGCGAGCCGCCTCAGGCGGTGGTGGGCACCTTGCCGCGCGCCGGCATGCCCATGCCGGTGCGGCCCGGCGCCTGCGCCTTCACGGCGCGCGCCTGCGGCCCGGGCCACCGCTGTTCGATCCAGAGCAGCACAGGCGCCGCGATGTAGATCGAGCTGAACGTGCCGGTGAAGACGCCGAAGAACATCACCAGCGCGAACGGCCGGATCACCTCCCCGCCGAACACGGCGAGCGAGGTCAGCGTGGCGAGCGTCGTGCCGTGCGTCAGGATCGAGCGCGGCAGCGTCTCGTTGATGCTCAGGTTGAGGATCTCGACGAACCCCGTGCGCTGCAGCTTCCTGAGGTTCTCGCGGACGCGGTCGAAGATGATGATCGTGTCGTTCAGCGAGTAGCCGACCATCGTCAGCAGCCCCGCGACGACGACGAGGCTCACCTCGAGGTCCATGACCGCGATGAAGCCGATCGTCAGCACGATGTCGTGCGCCGTCGCGATGATCGCCGCGAGCCCGAAGCGCCACTCGAAGCGGTAGGCGAGGTACACGAGCACCACGAGGAACGAGGCGAGGATGGCCATGAACGCCTTGCCCCGCAGCTCGCCGCCCACCTTCGGGCTCACGGCCTCGGCGCGCTCGATGGAGTAGGTGCCGGCGCCGAGCGTCGCGTCCAGCGCGCGGCCCACGGCCTGCGTCGCGACCTCGGTGTTGTTGTCCGCGGCCAGTCCCTCGCCGACGCGCGCGCGCACCACGTACTCGCGGTCGGAGCCGAACTCCTGGATCTCCGAGCCCTTGAGCCCGTTGGCGTCGAGGCCCGCGCGAAGCTTCGCCACGTCGACCGCGGCCTGGGTGCGCACCTGGAGCAGCGTGCCGCCGGTGAACTCGATGCTGTAGTTGAGCCCGCGCGCGACCAGCATCCCGAGGCCGACCGCGAACAGCGCGGCCGTCACCCCGTACGCCACCCGGCGGAAGCCGATGAAGTCGTACGCGGCGCCCTTGAACCAGCGCAGCGAGCCGATGGAGAGCGACGCCGCGCCCGCCGGCTGCCGGTCGAGCCAGAGCTGGTAGAAGGTCCGCGTGACGAACACCGCGGTGACCATCGACGCCGCGATGCCGATCGCGAGCGTGACCGCGAAGCCCTTCACCGGGCCCGTGCCGAACTGGAAGAGGAAGAGCGCGGTGAGCAGCGTGCTCAGGTTCGAGTCGATGATCGCCGGCATCGCGTGCTGGAAGCCCTCGTCGATCGCGAGGCGCACCGTCTTGCCGTGGTCCAGCTCCTCGCGGATGCGCTCGAAGATCAGCACGTTCGCGTCGACGGCGATGCCGATCGACAGGATGAGGCCGGCGATGCCGGGGAGCGTGAGCGTCGCGTCGAAGGCCGCGAGGCCGCCGAGCGAGAGCAGGACGTAGAGCGCGAGCGCCGCGACGGCGAGCGCGCCCGAGAAGGCGTAGTAGCCGAGCATGATGGCGATGACGAGCGCCGTGCCGACCGCGCCGGCGATGATGCCGCCGCGGATCGAGTCGGCGCCGAGCGACGCGCCGACCTGCCGGCGGTCGACGACCTTGAGCGGCACCGGCAGCGCGCCGGCGCGCAGGGTGAGCGCGAGGTCCTGCGCCTCCTGCATCGTCTTGCCGCCGAGGGAGATGCGACCGTTCCGCTCGATGCGGCTCTGGATCACGGGCGGGCGGCCCTGCACCTTGCCGTCCAGCACGATCGCGAGGAAGTCGCCGACGTGGCGCCCCGTCTCGTCGCCGAACTTGCGGCCGCCGGGCCGGTCGAGGTCGAACGTGACCTCGGGGCCGTTGGTCAGCGGGTCGAGCTGCGCCTTGGCGTTCACCAGGTTGGCCCCGGTGACGATGGCGCGGTCCTCGAGCGCGTAGAGGTAGCGGTACTGCTGCACGCCGACCGACGTCGGCGCCGAGCCCCAGAAGAGCTCGATGCCGCGCGGCAGCAGCGCCTTCACCTCGGGGATGGCGAGCAGGCTGTCGACGCGCGGGTACGCGGTCTCGGCCACCAGGTACTCGCCCGGCATCTCGCCGACGCCGGCGTCGCCGGTGCCCTGGATCAGGTCGGCGAGCACGCCGCCGGCCGTGGCGGCGGCGGCCGAGTCGGCGGCCTTCGCCTTCGCGGAGTCGGCGCCCTTCGCCTTCGCCGCATCGCCGCCGAGCAGCTTGCTGACCGCGTCGCCCGCAGGCTTCGCGGCCGCCGCGCCGCCCAGGCCGAGCTCGCGGAGCTTCCGGTCCATCGAGGGGAGCGCCTTGTTGAGCGCCCCCGACTTGTCGGTGATGCGGAACTCGAGGAACGCCGACTTCTGGACGAGCGCGACGGCGCGCTCCGGGTCCTTGATGCCGGCGAGCTCGACGATGACGCGGTCGGTGCCCGAGCGCTGGATCACGGGCTCGGTGACGCCGAACTCGTCGATGCGCTTGCGGAGGACCTGCGTGGCGAGCTCGATGTCGCGCTTGACGTCGGCCGAGACCTTCTTCGACTGGTCGAGCTCGAGCGCGAGGTGCATGCCGCCCTGCAGGTCGAGTCCCTGCTTCAGCGGCACGCGGCGCACCGCGCGGTCGGTCATGACGCCGGTCTTCTCGTCGCGCTCGCGCACCGAGACGGTGCGCGGCACGAGGGCGAAGATCGCGGCGGCGAGCAGCGCGGCGATCGCATACAGTCGGCTGCGGGTCGTGGCGAACATCGGTCTCCCGGTCCCTTCGTCCATCGTGCCGCCGGCGGCGCCGGCGGGCCCTGGTGGCGCCCGGACCGCTACCCGGCCCGGGCGAGCGCGGCCTCGGCCGCGCGACGATCGTCCTGCAACTGCGCCTGCAGCGCCTCGACCGACGGGAACCGCCGCGTCGCGCGCAACCGCGTCACCCACGTCACCCGCACCGGCGCGCCGTACAGGTCGGCCGAGACGCCGAAGAGGTGCGCCTCCAGCGCGGGGCGCCCATCGTCGAACGTCGGGCGCGGCCCCTGGTTGAGCATCGCGCCGTGCCGCCCCCCCGGCCACTCCACCCACGCCGCCCACACGCCGTCGGGCGGGAGCGCCTTGCGCGGGTCGATGCCGCCGACGTTGATCGTCGGCACCCCGAGCTGCCTGCCGCGGCCCGCGCCGCGCTCCACCACGCCGTCCACCGCGTACGGCCGGCCGAGCCACCGCGCCGCCTCGGCCAGATCGCCCCCGGCGACCGCCTGCCGGATGCGCGAGCTCGACACCGGCGCGCCCTCCAGCAGCACCGGCGGCACCTCGTCGACCACGAAGCCGAGCCCGGCGCCAAGCGCGCGGAGCAGGGCCACATCGCCCGCACGCCCGCGGCCGAAGGCGTGGTCGTGCCCGACGACCAGCTCCGTGCAGCCGGTGGCGGGCCGGAGCACGTCGGTCACGAAGCGCTCGGGCGGCAGCGCCGCCATCGCCGCGTCGAACCGCAGCACGTGCACCCGCTCCACCGCGCTCTCGGCCAGCGCGGCCACGCGCTCGAGGCCCGGCGCGAGCAGCCTTGGCGCCCGCGCGGGGCGGAGCACCTCGGCCGGGTGCGGCTCGAAGGTGACGAGCACGCTGCGCCGGCCGGTGGCCTGCGCACGCCGCGCGATCTCGTCGAGCACCGCCCGGTGGCCGACGTGCACGCCGTCGAAGCTGCCCAGCGTCACCACCGCGCCCGCGTCGTTCACGATCCCTCCAGCACCACCACGGGCCGCACCCGCTCGCCGTCGCCCTCGGCGACCGCCACCAGTGCGCCGTCGCCGTCGACCAGCGCCACCCGGCCCGCGAGGCCCGCGCGCGCGACCGGCCGCCCGAAACCGACGTCGCGCCGCTCGTCGGGCGCGAGCCGCACCGGCGGCAGGTGCCCGAGCACCTCCAGCGGAGGCCGCAGCGCGACACCGGGCACCAGCGCCCCGGCCGCGAGCGCCGCCTCCACGCGGAGCGGCCCGATCGCCTCCCGGCGGAGCGCCAGCAGGTGCGCGCCGCACCCGAGCGCCTCGCCAAGGTCGCGCGCGAGGGCGCGCACGTACGTTCCGGCGCTCACCGTCACGCGGAACGTGACGTCCCGCCCCGCGAGCCCGAGCCACGCGACGTCGTGCACCGTCACCGTCACGGGCGCGAGCGGGAGCGCCACCCCGGCGCGCGCGGCACGATGGCTCCGCACCCCGCCGACCTGCTTCGCCGAGAACGCCGGGGGCCGCTGGGCGCGGGTGCCCGCCATCGCCTCCACCGCGCGCCGCACCGCGTCCTCGTCCGGCAGCGCCTCGACCAGCGTCCCGACCGGCTGGCCCGTGCGATCGTCGGTGTCGGTCGCCTGGCCGAGGCGTGCCACCGCGTGGTACACCTTGGGCAGGCCCTCGACGAAGCGGCAGAGCCTCGTCGCCCGCCCCACCATCACCACCAGCAGCCCCGACGCGAACGGGTCGAGGGTGCCGGTGTGGCCCACCGCGCGCGAGCCGACCGCGCGGCGCACCGTGCGCACGACGTCATGGCTCGTCGGGCCGACCGGCTTGTCGACGAGCAGGGCGCCGCACGGCGCCGGCGAGCTCAGGCCTCCTCGCCCCCGCGCGCGAGGCCGGCGAGCAGCGCATCGATGCGCGCCGCATGCTCCAGCCCGCGGTCGAGCTCGAAGTGGAGCTCGGGGACGATCCGCGTGCTCATCGCCTCGGCGACCAGCCGCCGCAACAGCCCCGCGGCCGACGCCAGCCCGGCCAGCGCCGCCTGCCGCTCGGCCTCGTCGCCGCGCACGGCCACGAGCAGCCGCGCGTGCGAGAGGTCGGGCGTGACGCGGACGTCGGTGAGCGTCACGAGGCCGACGCGCGGGTCGCGCACGTCGCCCCGGAGCAGCGCCTCGCCGACGACCTGGCGGACGACCTCCCCCACCTGGCCGGACCGGCGCCCGCCGGACCCGCCGCGCCGGCGGCTGCTCATCCCGCCTCGCCCGACGCCGCCGACTGCAGCGTGCGCTTGACCTCGTCGATGCGGTACGCCTCGATCCGGTCGCCGTTCTTGACGTCGTTGAAGTTCTCGAGCCCGATGCCGCACTCGAGGCCTTCCTTCACCTCGCGGACGTCGTCCTTGAACCGCCGGAGGCTCGCGAGCTGGCCGGTCCAGACCTGCACGCCGTCGCGGACCAGCCGCACCTTGACGCCGCGCGTGATGAGCCCCGACGTGACGAGGCAGCCGGCGATCGTCCCCACCTTCGAGACCTTGAACACCTCGCGCACCTCGGCCTCGCCGACGACGACTTCCTTCTCCTCGGGCTTCAGGAGCCCCTCCAGCGCGCGCCGGACGTCCTCCACCGCCTCGTAGATGATCCGGTACGTCCGAACGTCCACCGACTCGCGCTCCGCGGCCACGCGGGCGTTGGAGTCGGGCCGGACATGGAAGCCGAGGACGATCGCCCCCGACGCCTTGGCCAGGAGCACGTCGCTCTCGGTGATGGCGCCGACGCCGCGGTGCACCACCTCGACGCGCGCCTCGGCGGTCGAGAGCTGGGCCAGCGCATCCGCGAGCGCCTCGGCCGGGCCGCCCTGGTCGGCCTTGATGATGATGCGGAGGTTCGACACCTGGCCCTCCTTGAGGGCCCGGCTGAAGTCCTCCAGCGACGTGCCGCGCTGGCTCCGGCGGTTCTGCGCCTCGCGCTCGAGGCGCTGGCGCTTCTGCGCGATCTCGCGCGCCTCCACCGCGTCGGCGACGCCGGTGAACGAGTCGCCGGCGCTCGGCACGCCCTCGAAGCCGAGGATCTGCACCGGGATCGACGGCCCCGCCTCCTTCACGTGCTTCCCGCGCTCGTCGAAGAGCGCGCGCACGCGGCCGGAGAACTTGCCGCAGATGAAGTTGTCGCCGACGCGGAGGGTGCCCCGCTGCACGAGGATCGTGGCGAGCGGGCCCTTGCCGGGGTCGAGCGTCGCCTCGAGCACGGTGCCCTTGAGGGCGCCGCCGGGGTTCGCCTTCAGGTCGAGGATCTCGGCCTGCAGGAGGACCTGCTCCAGGAGCTGCTCGACGTTCGTGCCCTTCTTCGCGGAGATGGCGGCGTGCAGCACCGTGCCGCCGAACTCCTCGAGCACGACCGACTGGCCGAGCAGCTCCTGCTTCACCTTGGCGATGTTGGCGCCGGGCAGGTCGATCTTGTTGATCGCCACGACGATCGGCACGCCCGCGTTGCGCGCGTGGCTGATCGCCTCGATCGTCTGCGGCATGACGGTGTCGTCGGCCGCGACCACCAGCACCACGATGTCCGTCACCTGCGCGCCGCGGGCGCGCATGGCGGTGAACGCCTGGTGACCCGGCGTGTCGAGGAACGTGAGGGCCCGGCCGTCCGGGAGCTTCACGTGGTAGGCGCCGATGTGCTGCGTGATGCCGCCCGCCTCGCCCGCGACGACGTTCGCCTTGCGGATGTGGTCGAGCAGCGACGTCTTGCCGTGGTCGACGTGGCCCATGATGGTGACGACGGGCGGCCGGCTGACGAGCGACTCCGGCGCGTCGACCTCGGTCACCGTGGTGACCTCGGCCGCGTACTCCTCCTCCTTCAGCGCCTCGAATCCGAACGCCGAGGCGATGAGCTCGATCTGGTCGAAGTCGAGGCGCTGGTTCACCGTCACCATCAGCCCCAGCTCCTTGAACGCGAACTGGACGATCTGGGTGGCGGAGACCTTCATCAGCGTCGCGAGCTCGCTCACCGACACGAACTCGTTGACGCGGATGCGGGTCTTCTCGCGCTCGCGCTCCTCGGCGAGGCGGCCGGCCTCCAGGTCGCGGTACGACGGCTCGTCCGCGCGGCGGCGGCGCGGGCCGCCGCTGGCGGCGCCGCGCAGGCCCTGCATCGTGCGCGTGATGTTCGCCTGCACCGCCTCGGCGTCGGCGCCCTTCTTCTTCTTCCCCTTCTTGCCGCGCGCGCCACGGTCGTCGCCGTAGGCGCGCTCGAGCGCGCGGTCGCGGCCCGAGAGCTTGTTGGGGCCGCCGGGACCGGCGGGCGCGGCCGTGCCGGGCGCCGCCGCGGGGGTGCTGCTCGAGAAGACGGGCCGCGGGCCGCCCGGCCGCCCGCCACCGGGCCCGCGCTGCCCCGGCGGGCCGCCG
>JANRIU010000052.1:0-6303 GCA_033764615.1 Gemmatimonadales bacterium
CGGCGGGAGGGGCCGGCGCCGGCGCGGGCTGCGCGAGCGCCGGCGCGGCCGCGAGCAGCGCGGCCAGCGCCCCGCCCCACCGCAGGCGCCTCACAGCGTCACGTCGCGCCCGTCGTCGGCCGAGCGGTAGATGGCCTCCATCACCCGGTGGAGCATCACCTGCTCGGCGGGGTCGGGCGCGGACGCCTCGCCGCGTGCGCACGCGAGGAAGTGCGCCCACTGGGCGCGGAAGCTCGCCGCGAACGCGCTCTCCCGGCCCTGGGCGCTGTGCGGCGAGACGTCGACCGGCGCGCCGTGCAGCTCCTTCCACACCGAGAGCGGGTTGAGGCTCGCGGCGCCGGCGGAGCCACGGACGCCGACGCCGAAGCGCTCCCCCTCGCCCATGTGGTGCCACGTCACGTCGACGAAGAGCGACGGCCCGTCGTCGCAGACGACGAACGCGCTCCCCGCGTTCTCCACCGCCCGCTCGCGCGCCGGGCGGTCGAACGCGGCGGAGACGCGGCGCGGCGCCGGGAAGCCGGCGAGCCAGAGGCCGAGGTCGAGGATGGTGAGGCCCAGGTCGAGCATCGCGCCGCCGCCGGCGAGGTCGCGCCGCTGGCGCCAGCCGAGCGCGCCGCGGTTGGGGCGGAAGACGTGCCAGCTCCCCTGCAGCGACTCGAGGCGGCCGAGCTCGCCCGACTGCACGAAGCCGCGGATCAGCTGGGCATCGGGGCGGTAGCGGTGGCTCATGCCGACCAGGCAGCTGCGCCCCTTCTTCTCCGCCACCTTGAAGACCCGCTGCACGCCGGCCACCGTCAGGGCGACCGGCTTCTCCACGAGCACGTGCTTGCCCGCCGTGAGCGCCGCGATGGCGTGCGCCTCGTGGAGGTGGTTCGGCGTGCAGACGGCGACGGCATCCACCGGCGCGTGCTCGAGGAGGTCCTCGATGTCGTCGTAGGCGTCCCGGATGCCGAAGCGCGCCGCGAGCGCCTGCGCCTTGGGGAGGTCGGCGTCGCAGACGGCGACGACCTCCACGCCCTTGAGCTTCCGCAGCGCCGGCAGGTGCGCGACCTGCGTCACCGCGCCACCGCCCACGATCCCCACCCGCATGAGCTCCGCCATGGCCGTCCTTTCGCCGCGCGTCGGGAGTCCTCAGCGCCAGCGGCGCTCGAGGGTCGTCCCCGGAAAGTAGGCGCCGAGGATGCGCCGGTATCCGTGGCCCGCCCGCGCGCGGCCGATCGCCCCCCACTGGCAGAGGCCGACGCCGTGCCCCGCCCCGCGTCCCTCCGCCTCCAGCGCCGCCAGCCGGCCGCCGGCACCGCGGGTCACGGTGAACGCCACCGCCGTGCTCCGCATCGGCTCGCCGCCCGGCAGCCGGAGCGCGAGGCGGAGCGTGGGCCCGTCGAGCGGCACGCGCCGCTCCGCCGTCTCCAGCTCCACCGCGGCGACGCGGCCCGACGCCGTGCGCCCGGTGATGCGGAGGTCGCGCAGGGCGCGCAGCTCGGCGGTCGGCAGCCGCCGGGAGGGCGGCAGTCCGCGCGCCAGCGACGCGGCGAGCGCCGCCTCGTCCCATCGCTCGCGCCAGCGGAAGCGCGGCGAGTCGCGGCAGTACGCCCGCCCCTCGTCGTCGACATCGTCGACGGCGCGGAGGTACTGGCCGTCGCTCCCGCGAAAGATGGCGGGGCCATCCTCGGTCCGGCCACCGCAGGTGGAGTGGAAGAAGGCGTCGACCGGCTGGCCGCCGGCCGCGAGCACCTCGCCGCGTGTCAGGCGGAGCGCGTCGTCGGCGACGGGGTCGTGGGCGTCGGCGCCGCCGTACACCTGGTCGCCGGTGGTGCCGAGGAGGTCGAACCCCTCGCCGCGCCAGCGGCCGCGGTTGCGCAGCGCGTACGTGCGGGCGATGACCGCCTGCGCCTTCACCGCCTCGAGCTCGGCGGCCGGCCGGCGGCCGAGCTCGGCGGGGACGACGCCCCGGAGGTACGCCTCCAGCGGGAGGCGCTCGATGAGCGTGAGCCCCTGCGCGTCCCGCCGCACGAGGAGGGGGCCGAGGTAGCCGGTGCCGTCGACGCGGAGGCGGCCGCCCGGCGCCACGCGCAGTTCGACCTCGCGCGCGGAGCCGACCCGCCCGCCGCCGAGCACGACGACGCCGGCCCCGGGCTGGAGCAGCAGGTCGTCCCCCTCGCGCACGCGCGCGAGCACGCGGCCGTCCGGGCCCAGGACGTCCATCTCGCCGGTCGCGACGACGCGCAGGCGCGGCACGCGGCGCTGCAGCCCCACGAGCAGCAGCGGCTCGGTACCGGTGGGCGGGCGCGCGTCGATGCGCACCGCCTCGGCGGGGGCGGGGGCCGCCGCGACGGGCGCGGCCGCAGGCGCGGGCCCTTCGGCCGCGGCGTCGGGCCGCACGCATGCGAGCGCGACCGCGAGCGCCGCGAGGGCGCCCGCGCCCGCGCTAGCCGCGGAAGTTCCCAAACTTCAGCTCGATGCCGAACTCCTGCTGGCGCAGGTGCGCGATCACGGCCTGCAGCTCGTCGCGCGACGGGCTGGAGACGCGGATCTCCTCGCCCTGGATCTGGGCGGTGACCTTCCTGAACCCGCCCTCCTTGATCGACTTCTGGATCGCCTTCGCCTTGTCGGCCGCGATCCCCTGGGCGAGCGTGACGGTGCGGCGCACGGAGGTGCCCGTGGCGGGCTCGAGGTCGCCGAAGGTGGCGTTGGGCAGCGGGACGTTCCGCTTGATGAACTTGGCGCGGAGGACCTCGGAGAGCTGCTCCATGCGGAACTCGTCGTCCGCGCTCATCCGGATGGTGGCCTTCTCCCGGTCGAGCTCGATGGTGCAGGAGGTGCCCTTGAAGTCGTACCGCTGCGCGATCTCCTTGAGCGCCTGGTTGACCGCGTTGTCGACTTCCTGCAGGTCGGCGCCGGTGGAGATGTCGAAGGAGTTGGTGCTCGGCATGCCGATAGGCTAGTCGCGCGGGGCGGCGGCGCGCGAGGCCCGCCGCCCGCGCGCCCGGCTCACGGCCGGCGCTGCATGCGCTCGCCGCGCCGCTCCATGCGCTCGCCCTGCCGCTCGCGCCGCTCCCCCTGCCGCTCGACGCGCTCGCCCCGGCGCTCCAGCGCCTCGCCTGCGCGCCTGGCGCCGCCGTCCTGCAGCCGCTCCCCGCGGTCCTGCATGCGCTCGCCGCGGTCCTCGCGGCGCTCCCCCTGCCGCTCCCGGCGCTCGCCGCGGCGCTCCAGCCGCTCGCCGGCGCGCGGACGGGCGCCCGCGGCGGAGTCCTGCGCCTGCGCGATGGCGGGGACGCCGGCCACGAGGGCCAGCGCGACGAGGGCGATCCAGCGGTGGCGTGCCGACATGGTCCTGCTCCTGGCGTGAGGGGCGCGGTGGTCGCGCCGTACGGCAGGGAGGACGCCGGGCGGGGCCGGACGTTAGCCGGCGGCGGGCCGGCCGCCCGCGGCGAGCTCAGGTCAGGAACGAGTCCAGCGCCTTCGCCCGGCTCACGTGCCGCAGCCGGGAGAGCGCCTTCTCCTTGATCTGGCGGACCCGCTCGCGCGTGATCCCCATCATCGAGCCGATCTCCTCAAGCGTCATCGGCTCCGGCGCGTCGAGGCCGAAGTAGAGGCGGAGGATCCTCGCCTCGCGCTCCTTGAGCTGCCCCAGCACCTGCTCGATGGCGTCGGTGAGGGCGTGCTCGAAGGTGTCGTTGTCGGAGCCGGGGTTCTGCGTGTCGGGCAGGTAGTCGAGGAGGCGGTTCTCCTCGCCTGGCGTCACCGGCGCGTCGAGCGAGAGGTGCGCCTGGCTGATCGCCTGCGTCTTCTCGACCTCCTCCACGCTGATGTCCATCCCCTCGGCGATCTCGCTCGCCGTCGGCTCGCGCCCGAGCTCCTGCACCAGCGCCTGCGAGCGCCGCCCGATCTTGTGGAGCGTCCCCGCGCGGTTGAGCGGCACGCGCACGATGCGGCTCTGCTCCGCCAGCGCCTGCAGGATCGCCTGGCGGATCCACCAGACGGCGTACGAGATGAACTTGATGCCCTTCGTCTCGTCGAACTTGTGGGCCGCCCGGATGAGGCCGAGGTTCCCCTCGTTGATCAGGTCGCTGAGGGAGACGCCCTGGTTCTGGTACTTCTTGGCGACGGAGACGACGAAGCGCAGGTTGGAGCGCACGAGCTTGTCGAGCGCCTCGGGGTCGCCCGCGCGGATGCGAAGGGCGAGCCGGACCTCCTCGTCCTGCGTGATCAGCGGGTAGCGGCTGATCTCGCGGAGGTACACGTCCAGCGACCCCTCGTCCACCGAGGAGCCACGCCGGCCGTTGCCCACCTGCATCGGCTTCATCGCCACCATCTGAGGGGAATCGATGAATGTTTAGTGCGCCCCGGGAGCGGGGGCAACGGGGCGGGCGCGCCACGGACGGCCCCCGCCCCGCCGGCCGCCCCGTCCGCTCAGTCGTAGTTGTCGATCTGCGCGCGCTGCAGCGTGCCGGAATAGTCGGCGTAGCCGACCTTGGTCTCGCTGTAGAAGTGGTAGACCTCCCAGCCGCCCTCGCGGTGGCCGTTCCCCGTCTGCTTGACGCCGCCGAACGGGAGGTGCGCCTCGGCGCCGATCGTCGGCGCGTTGACGTAGGTGATCCCGTTGTCGAGCAGCTCCATCGCGCGGAAGGCGCGGTGCACGTCGCGCGTGTAGAGCGCGCTGGAGAGGCCGTAGGCCACGCCGTTGTTCACCGCCACCGCCTCCTCGAAGGAGCCGACGCGGATCACCGAGAGCACCGGCCCGAAGATCTCCTCCTGCTCGAGCCGGTGGCCGGCCGGCACGCCCGCGATCACCGTCGGGCGGTAGAACCAGCCGTGCGCCGTCCGCGCGCCCTTCGGCCGGCCGCCGCCGGTGACGACCTCGAGCCGCCGGTCGTCCGCGGCGAGGGCGACGTACCGCTCCACCTTCTCGCGCGCGGCCGCGTGGATGAGCGGCCCGACCTGGGTGCCCTTCTTCCGCCCGTCGCCCAGCACCAGCGCCTCCGCCGCCTCCGCCACCCGCGCCACGAACCGGTCGTGCACCTTCCGGTGCACGATGAGGCGGCTCGTCGCGGTGCAGCGCTGGCCCGTCGTGCCGAACGCGCCCCACAGCACGCCGTCGAGCGCGAGGTCGAGGTCGGCGTCGTCCATCACGATCATCGCATTCTTGCCGCCCATCTCGAGCGAGAGCCGCTTGTGCATGCGCCCGCACGTCTCGCCGATCGCCGAGCCGGTGCGCGTCGAGCCGGTGAACGAGATCACCGGCACGTCCGGATGCTCCACCAGCGCCTTGCCCACGGTGGCGCCGCGGCCGTGCACCAGCTGGATGACGTCGGGCGGCAGCCCCGCCTCGAGCAGGATCTCGACGAGGAGGTGCGCCGTGTGCGGCACGTCCTCCGACGGCTTGAGCACGACCGCGTTGCCGCAGACGAGCGCGGGGAACATCTTCCAGGTGGGGATGGCGAGCGGGAAGTTGAACGGCGTCACGAGCCCGGCGACGCCGATCGGCCGGCGCCAGCTCATCGCCCACTTCTGCCGGAGCTCGCTCGGCACCACGTGCCCGAAGAGCCGCCGCCCCTCGCTCGCGGCGTAGTAGGCGGTGTCGATCCCCTCCTGCACGTCGCCACGCGTCTCGGCGAGCACCTTCCCCATCTCGCGCGTCATCGCGTCGGCGACCGCCTCCTTGCGCTCGGCGAGCAGGTCGCCGACGCGGCGGAGGACGTCGCCGCGGGCGGGCGCGGGGACGCGGCGCCACAGGTCGAAGCCGCGCCGCGCCGCGCGCACCGCGGCCTCCACGTCCTCGGCGCCCGAGTCGGGGAAGCGGCCGATCACGTCGCGCGTGTCGGCGGGGTTGGTGTTGACCAGGTACTGGCCGGTGGACGGGGCGACCCAGCGCCCGGCGATGAAGTTGCGGAAGGTGGTCGGCATGGTTCCGGGGCGGCGGGAGCGTGGGGCGGGTGCGGCGCGGGCGCCGCTACTCGCAGGACCAGGTCAGGTTCGGCTGCGGCCAGACGGCGCGCGGCAGCACCTCGGCAGCGGCGAGGGCGAGCGTCCATGCGAGCACGAGGAGCGCCAGCAGGTGCGCGCCCGCACGCCGCGTGCGCCAGCTCGCGACGGCCGCGCCCACGGCACCGAGGCCGAGCGCGGCGAGCGCGCCGAGGAAGAGGGCGAGATCGCCGCCGCAGCGCTTCACGAAGGGCCAGAACGGCATCGCGCCGGCGAGGGCCACGATGAGCGCCACGCGGAACCAGACGCCGAACAGCTCGGCGCGCGACGGGCCCGGGCCCGGCACCGCGCGCGGCGCGGGCGCGGCCGGCGCGCCGG
>JANRIU010000016.1:0-34412 GCA_033764615.1 Gemmatimonadales bacterium
CCGTCGGCGCGGCAGGAGCCGGCGCCGCCGCTGGCAGGGCGCGCCGAGGCCCCGGCGCCGAAGCCCGAGGCGGCACCGCCGAAGCCCGAGCCCGCGGCGCCGAAGCCGGAGCCGCCGAAGCCGGCGGTCGCCGAAGCGCCGAAGCCCGAGGCCCCCAGGCCCGCGGCCGCGCCCACGATCGACGAGGTCCGCTCCGCGATGCAGGCCGCGCGCGGGGTGCGGCAGGCGGCCGTCGCCGCCGATGCGCCGCCGGAGAAGATCGCCGCCGGCGATGCCGCGCTGCGCGAGGCGATCGGCGCGATCGCGCGCAAGGACGCGGCGGCCGCCACGGAGGCCCTGAAGCGCGCCACCGCGCTGTGGCAGGAGGCGGCGAAGTAGCCGTCGCGGTCCCGCAGTCCGCCGCGCCATGGTGGCGCGGCGCACCCGTACCCAGGAGCAGCACAGCCATGCGTCAGCGATTCGCCCTCGGCATCCTCACCCTTGCCCTCTCCGCCTGCGGCGGCTCGGCGCCTTCCCAGCCCGCGCCGAAGCAGGTCGTCAAGACGATCCCCGACTGGTTCACCCAGGTCCCGCGCGATCCCAACATGGTGTTCGCCGCCTCGTCGGCCGAGTCGCGCGACCTGCAGCTCGCGGTGAACAAGGCGACGCAGGACGGTCGCTTCAACCTGGCGCAGCAGCTCGAGGTGAAGTACTCGGGCCTCAGCAAGCGCTTCCAGGAGGAGACGGGCACCGGCGCCGACGCCACGCTGCTCGACCAGTTCCAGCAGACGTACAAGGGCGTCGTGAGCCAGACGCTCAACGGCTCGCGCGTGAGCAAGCAGGAGGTCGTGCCGACCGGCCAGACGTACCGCGCCTACGTGCTCGTCGAGATGCCGATCGGCGCCGCGAACCAGGTGCTCGTGCAGAAGATGAAGGCCAACGAGCAGATGTACACGCGCTACCGCGCCACCGAGGCGTTCAAGGAGCTCGAGGCCGAGGTCGCCAAGTACGAGGAGTGGAAGAAGTCGAACCCGCAGTGATCTCGCGCCGCCGTGGCGCGATCCTGGCCCCCGTCGCGCTCGCGGCGGGGGTCTCGCTTGGGGGGATGGCGGCGCCGCTCGCCGCGCAGCAGGCGTACCCCGCGTGGTTCCTCGAGACGCCGCGCCTGGAGGGCGTGGCGCTCGCCGTCGGCTACGCGCCCGTCTACCGCACGGCCGACTCGGCGCGCGCGGAGGCGGAGCGCGACGGCACCGCCACGCTCGCGCTGCACGCGGGGCTCCGCGTGAAGGCGGGCACCATCTTCGAGGTGATCCCCGGCGGGCAGGGGCTCTTCCGCGGCGAGCGGTACGAGGAGGCGCCGCTCGGCGCGCCACCCGCCGTCCGCCGCCTCGCCTCGGCGCAGGTCGGCAACATGACGCTCGTGCTCGTCGCCACGCGGGAGGTGGGGCCGCCCTTCGACGGCGCGCGGCCCATGTCGATCGAGGCACCGCCCTGGGTCGGCCAGCCGCCGGTCGAGCCGGGGGCGCTGGTCGCCGTCGGCGTGGCGCCGCGCTACTTCTACGAGAAGAACTGCTGGGGCGAGGCGGAGCGGCACGGGCGCCAGCAACTGGCCTTCGCCGTGGCGTCGCGGACGCGCGAGCTGTCGAAGGGGACCCGGGACGAGGACTTCGCGGTGCTGCACGTGGAGGCCGACGTGCTCCTGCGCACCGTGGAGGTGCGCGCCCGCTGGGCGGACGCCTCCGCCTGCCACGCGCTGGTGCGCGCGACCGGCGGGGCGCCGCGCTGACCCGCCCTACCGGCTGATCGAGAAGACGTAGGCCGCGACGGCCTTCACGTCGTCGTCGCTGATCTTGCTGCCGCCGCGCGCGGGCATGCCCGACTTCGCGCCGTACTTCGCCTTCGCGGGCTCCACGCCGTTCATCACGAACGTGACGATCTCGTCGTAGCTGCCGCCGCTGTGCAGGAACGTGTGGCCCACGAGCTTGGGGCCGACGCCGCCCTCGGCGTTCATGCCGTGGCAGGCGAAGCAGAGGCCGCT
This sequence comes from Gemmatimonadales bacterium, assembly GCA_033764615.1. Lineage (GTDB taxonomy): Bacteria > Gemmatimonadota > Gemmatimonadetes > Gemmatimonadales > GWC2-71-9 > JANRIU01. Next base: position 2,018 of record JANRIU010000016.1, read on the forward strand.
GCTCGTGAAGACCGTCTTGCCCTTGGCGATCAGCTCGGGGGAGATCGCCGCCTGCGCGGTCGGCACGTCGGCACCGGCGCCCGCCTTGTACGGGCCGACGCGCTGCGCGCCGGCGGCGGGCCTCGTGGCCTGGGCCGCGAGCGACGGGACGGCAGCGAGCGAAACGAGCAGCAGCGCACCGGACAGGCGGGCAACGCGGACCATCGGTCTTCCTCCGGAAGGTGGGAACGGGAGCGACACCGGAAAGATAGCGCCCCCTTGGCGGCAACACCGTCCCCCGGTACCCTCCCCCATGACCCGCGACACGCCACCCACGACCGCCGAGCGCATGCGCATCACCATCCAGTACTGCACAGCCTGAAACTACCTCCCTCGCGCCTCCGGTCTGGAGGCGGAGATCAAGGCGACGTACCCCGACGCGACGGTCACGCTCATCCCCTCCTCGGGTGGGGTGTTCGAGGTGACCGTCGACGGGCGGCTGCTGTTCTCGAAGAAGGACCTCGGCCGGCACGCGCGGCCCGGGGAAGTGCTCGACCTGCTCGCGGGAGGCGCGGCGTAGCCGCGTCGGCCCCATGCCCGCCCCGCGGGCGGACGGATCCCTGATGCGCATCGCGATCACCACCGGCGGCGGCGACGCCCCCGGCCTCAACGCCGTCATCCGCGCCGTCGTCCTCGGCGCCCACCACCGCGGCTGGCAGTGCTACGGTATCCAGCGCGGGTATGACGGCCTGCTCGGCGGCAGCCGTGTCGTCCCGCTCGGTCCCGCGGACGTGCGCGGCATCACGCACCTCGGCGGCACCATCCTCGGCACCACGAACCGCGGCAACCCGTTCCGCTATGCGGTCACGCAGCCCGACGGCCGCGTCGTCGAGGCCGATCGCTCCGACGAGCTCGTGGCGGCGTTCCACGCCAGCGGCTTCGACGCGCTCATCGCCATCGGCGGCGACGGCTCGCTCGGCATTGCCCACCAGCTCGGCGAGAAGGGGATCCCCGTCGTCGGCGTCCCGAAGACCATCGACAACGACGTCGCCGTCACCGAGCGCACCTTCGGCTTCGACACCGCCGTCGCGACCGCCACCGATGCGCTCGACAAGCTCCACTCCACCGCCGAGAGCCACGACCGCGTCATGGTCGTGGAGGTGATGGGGCGGACGGCCGGCTGGATCGCGCTCTCCGCGGGGCTCTCGGGCAGCGCCGACGTGATCCTCCTGCCCGAGGTGCCGTTCGACATCGAGAAGGTGTGCGCGAAGATCATGGCGCGCGAGCGCGCGGGGCGGCACTTCAGCGTCGTCGTCGTCGCCGAGGGGGCCGCGCCTGCGGGCGGCACGGTGGAGCTCATCGAGCGCCGCGGCGCGGGCACCGTCGAGCGGCTGGGCGGCGTCGCCGGCCGCGTGGCGCACGCCATCGGGCAGCGCACCGGCAAGGAGGTGCGCACCATGGTGCTCGGCCACCTCCAGCGTGGCGGCTCGCCGACCACGTTCGACCGCCTGCTCGGGCTCCGCTTCGGCGCCGCGGCCGTGCGCGCCGTCGCCGACGGCGACTTCGGCACGCTCGTCGCGCTCCGGGGCGACGACGTCGTCCGCATTCCCCTCGCGCTCGCCGCCGGGCAGCCGCGGCTGGTGCCGGTCGGCTGCGACACCCTCCAGACCGCCCGCGACCTGGGCATCAGCCTCGGCGACTGAAGCCGGCGGCGCCGAAGTGCGGGCGGTCGCTCACGCGCTCTTCACCAAATGTTGTCCGATGGTCTGGTAGGCATTCATCATGACCTCCCTGCCCCTGACCCCGCGCGACGACGTGCTCGAGGTGCTGCACGGGACGCCCGTCGCGGACCCGTACCGCTGGCTCGAGGACGGCGAGTCCGCGGCGGCGCGCGCGTGGACGGCCGCGCAGAACGCCTACACCGCGGCCTGGCTCCGCCGCGCGCCGCGCCGCGCGGCGGTGCGCCAGCGGCTCGAGACGCTGCTGCACATCGGCGCCATCGGCTGCCCCCGCCCGGCGCGCGGACGCTACGTCTACCAGCGGCGCGACGGCGGGCAGGACCAGCCCGTGCTCTACGTGCGCGACGGGGTCGACGGCCCGGAGCGCGTGGCGCTCGACCCGAACGTCCTCGCCGCCGACGGCACGACCGCGCTCGACTGGTACCACGTCAGTGATGACGGGCGCATCCTCGCCTACGGCCTCTCCGAGGGTGGCACCGAGCGCAGCGTCCTGCACCTCCTCGACCTCGACACCCTGGCCCCGCTGCCGGACCGGATCCCCGGCACCCGCGCGGCCGATGTCGCCTGGCTCCCGGACGGCTCCGGCTTCTACTACACGCGCTACCCGCTGGGCGGCGCCGTGCCCGCCGGCGAGGAGCACTACCATCGCGCCGTCTGGTTCCACCGCCTCGGCGACGAGCCGTCGCAGGACGCGCTCGTCTTCCAGCCCGCCGAGAAGGAGCACTGGCCCGGCGTCTCGCTCTCGGATGACGGTCGCTGGCTCCTCATCGCCGTCCAGCGCACCTTCGAGCGCTCGGATCTCTACATCCGGCCGCTCGATGGGAGCCAGCGCCCGCTCGTCGCCGTCGCGCGCGACCTGCCGGCGTCGTTCGAGGGGAGGATCGTGCGCGGCACGCTGTACCTCCGCACGAACCTCGAGGCCACCACCTACCGGCTCTTCGCGGTCGACCCGGTGCACCCCGAGCGCGAGGCATGGCACGAGCTGGTGCCCCCGCGCGACGACGCGGTGCTGGCGACGGTCATGGTGACGCGGCGGCACCTGGTGCTCGAGTACCTGGTGCGCGCGGCCTCGCGCCTCGAGCTCGCGGCGCTCGACGGCAGCGGCGCGCGCGAACTGCTGCTGCCCACGCTCGGATCGGTCTTCGGGCTGGCCGCGGAGTCGGGCGGCGACGAGCTGTTCGCCGGCTTCTCGAGCTACACCACGCCGCCCACCGTCTACCGCTGGGACCTGGACACGCTCACGCGCTGGAAGTGGGCGTCGGTCGCCGCCGACGTGGACCCGGAGCGGTACGTCGTCGAGCAGGTGGCGTACCCGTCGCGGGACGGCACCGAGGTCACGATGTTCCTCGTGCATGACCGCGCCGTGACGCCCGACGGGAACCGCCCGGTCTACCTCACCGGCTACGGCGGCTTCAACGTGCCGATGCAGCCCGGCTTCTCGCGCTCCTACCTGCTGTGGCTCGAGCGGGGCGGGGTGCTGGCGGTGCCGAACCTGCGCGGTGGCGGCGAGTACGGCGAGCACTGGCACCAGCAGGGGATGCTCGGCGAGAAGCAGCGCACGTTCGACGACTGCATCGCGGCCGCGGAATGGCTGGTGCGCGCGGGCTGGACGCGGCCGGAGCGCCTGGCGGTGGCGGGCGGCTCGAACGGCGGGCTGCTCGTCGGCGCCGTCGTGACGCAGCGCCCGGACCTCTTCGGCGCGGCGGTCTGTTCGGTGCCCCTGCTCGACATGCTGCGCTACCACCGCTTCCTCATCGCGCGGCTCTGGATCCCCGAGTATGGCGACCCGGACGACCCCGAGCAGTTCCGGTGGCTCGCGGCGTACTCGCCGTACCATCGCGTGAAGGACGGCGAGCGGTACCCGGCGGTGCTGCTCACCGCGGCGGAGGGGGACAGCCGCGTCGACCCGCTGCACGCGCGGAAGATGGCCGCGCGCCTCCAGGCGGCGACCGCGTCGGGGCGGCCGGTGCTGCTCCGCATCGAGTCGCGCGCGGGGCACGGGGCGGGGAAGCCCGTGCGCAAGGTGCTCGACGAGCTCACCGACTGCTGGACGTTCGTGTGCGAGGCGCTCGGCGTGACCTGACGGTCACGGTTCGTCGCGGCCGTAGCTCATCCGCGGCGCCAGCACCTCCCCGGCGACGCCGTCCCGCTCGCAGTAGGCGTCGCGGTCGCTCCAGAGCACGCAGAAGATCCCGTCGCTCTTCCAGCGCTTCCACCACATCAGCATCACGCCGCGGTCGGCGCCCGAGAACGTCTTGAACGGCTGCTCGCCGTCGGGGAGCGGGATGTGGGTGTGGACCGTGCCGAGCCATTCCGGCGGGCCGCAGGTGTCGATCGACTCCTGCGCGGAGATGGACGTGGAATCGGCGCCGGCGGTGCCGAGCGCGCGGACGCGGCCGACGACCACCGTGTCGGCGAGGTAGTGTCCGCCCAGGCACGCCACCCGCTCCGCGCCGGCGGCGACGGAGCTGCCCCAGAGCGCCTGGAGCTGCTGCTTCGCATCGGGCGTGAGGCGGAATCGGGCCGGCAGCGAGCGGAGACGCGTGGGCCGGGTGACGAGGAGGTTGTTGCCGTTCCGCGCCGGTGCGACGGTCGAGTCGCCGAAGCGCGGCAGCTCCTGAGCGGCAAGGACGACGGGCAAGAGAGCGGGCAGGAGGGCCAGGGGGCCGGAGGCCAGCAGCGGGCGAGGCATCCTTGACCATACCCACGCGCTGCGCCGAGGTTCGCCGCCTGCCCGCCTGCCCGCCTGCCCGCCTGCCCGCCTGCCCGCCTGCCCGCCTGCCCGCCTACCGCCCGACGGCTACCCCCCAGGGGATCTTCCCGGCCGGGATCGTCGCGACCACGGCGAGCGTCCTCGTGTCGATCACGCTGACGTCGTTGGAGGGGCCGTTGGCGGCGTAGAGCTTGCCGCCATCGGGCGTGAGGGCGATGCCCCAGGGGCGCATGCCGGCCTTGATCGTGGCGATGACCGAGTCCGCGCCGGTGTCGATCACGGCGATGGTGCCGCCTCGGCCATTCGACACGAAGACGCGGCGACCGTCTGCCGAGGCGATCGCGCTCATCGGCTTGGCGTCGGTCGGCATGGCGATGCGGCGGAGCACCGCGCGCCGGGCGACGTCGACCACCACCACGCGGCCATCCATCTCGCTCGTGACGTAGGCGCGGGAGCCGTCCGGGAGGAACGCGAGGTCGCGCGGGCGGCGGTCAACGGCGATGCGGCCGAGGCGGGCGCCGTTGGCCGGGTCGAGGATGGTGACGTCGTGGTCGGTCTCGCCGGTGATCCAGACCTCCTTGCCGTCGGGGCGCATGCGCACCCCCTCGGGCTCGCGGCCGACCTTCACGGTGGCGACGACCTTCCCCGTGGCGATCTCGACGATCGAGGCGACGCCGGCGTCCTCGTTGGACACGATCAGGCGGCTGCCGTCGGGCGCGAGGTCGAAGGTCTCCGGATCGGAGCCGCCGGGCAGGACGCGGACGACCTCGAGCGAGGTCGCATCGACGACGGCGATGCCGTCCTTCGACTTGTCAGAGGTGAGCTTCTCGCATTCCTCGTCCGGCATCGAGGGCGGGCACTTCGGCGAGCCGGAGAGTGCCACGACGACGAACCGCCCATCGGGCGTGACGCGCACGCCGCGCGGCCGCGTGCCGACGGCGAGCGTGCGGACGACGCGGTCGGTCGCGGCGTCGATGATCGTCAGCTCGTGGCTGTCCTCGTTCGTCACGTAGACGAGCGGGCCCTTCGGCGGGGCGGCGGGTGCAGCCGGGGCGGCGTCGGCGCCCGGCGCGGGCCGCTCGCCAGCGCAGGCGGCGAGCAGCGCCAGCAGCGGGAGCAGGCGGCGCTCAGGGTGCGGCAAGTCGGGCACGGTCACGGTTCCTGGCCTGATCCAGGCCGTTCACCTGCGGTCCCCCCCTCGCGGCGCGGACGTCCGCGTCCTCGAGGTCGGCGCCCGCCAGCTCGGCGAGCGCCACGTCCGCGCGCGCGGAGGTCGCGGCGCGGAGCGGGGTGAACTGCAGTTCGGCCTCGTAGAGGTTGATGCGGGTGAGGTCGGCCCCGGCGAGCCCGGGCTCGCCACGCAGCCCCAGCACGCCAGCGAGGGCCGTCCCGCGTCCGCGGAACGGCCCCCGGGGTGCCCCATCGGACGCGCGGACGGTCATCCCTCCGGCTTCACCGCCGGACGGCCTGCGCCCACCTTCCCGTCGGCGCGGCCCTTCAGGTACTCGTACATCGCCAGCATCTTGTCCATCTCGAGCCCCGCCTCGCACCACGCGGGCATGCCCTTCTCCTTCCGGCCACCGCAGACGACCTGGATGAACGCGCCCTGGTCGGGGATCGTGCCGTTGTTCTTGAGCGAGACGATCAGGGCGGGCGCGAAGCTCGAGCCGACGCCGAACTCGCCGTGGCAGCGCGAGCAGTTCAGCTCGTACTGCTTCCAGCCAGTGTAGGCGTTCTGCGAGATCGTGTCCCGCGGCACCTGCTTGATGCTGGCCTGGTACTTGTTCCAGTCGGCCGAGGCCTGGGCCACGGCCGGCCGGGCCGCGATCACCGACACAAGGGCGCAGCTCGCCGACAGGGCGAGCGAGCGAAGGCCGGCACCGAACCGCGAAGTCATCATGCGTTGCCTCGAAGGGGTCGTGAGCCGCGCCGGCGCTCAGCGCGCCGGCGCCGTGCCCTCGCGTCGCGCCGGCTCGGCGCGATCCGGGAAGAGGGGCACGGCGAACTCCCGGAGGATCGACCGGATCGCGTCACCCTGCGCGTCGATCACGGCCTGCAGGCTGTCCCGCAGCGCGCGATCGCGCCGCCGGGTGGCCATCCCGATGTCGAACGAGAAGGGGAGCCCGCTCTTCGCGTCGTCCGGCAGGGGCACGATGCGCACCGGTGCCCCCAGCTGCTTGGCGAAGTACCCCGCCAACGGCGCCCAGACGATCGCCACGTCGATCCGGCGGTCGACCACCGCCTTCACGATGTCCTCGGGCCGGTCGCCCCCTTCACTATAGAACGTTCCGAAGCCCACGAGGTTCCCGACGACGCCGTGCGCCGACAGCGCCATGGCGGGCGGAGTGTTCTCGGCGTCCGAGTTGAGCAGGTGCACGCCGATCTTCAGCGTCTTCAGCCGCTCGTCATCCAGTGCGCGGATGTCCGGCCCATCGGCGCGCGTGACGACCGCGTAGCCCGTGCGGAAGAAGGGCTTCGTCGTGGCGGCCATGTCCATCCCGGACGGCGCCGTGATCGCGATGTCGCAGTAGCCCTGACCCATGGCGCGCGTGAAGAAGCCGCGGCGCACCGGCCACCACGCGTACTCGACGCGCCGGTCCCACGCCTTCGCGATCAGCTCGGCGATGCGGTTCTCGAACCCTTCGCCGGCCTGATTCGAGAAGGGGAGGTTGTCGGGATCTGCGCAGACGCGCAGCGCGTCCTGGCTGCGGGAGCGCGTCAGCTCGCTCGTGCGGAGCTTCTCGGCCATCTCCTGCGCCTCGGCGGGCGCGGGCAGGGCGAGCAGGGCGGCCGTGCAGGCCAGCAGTGCGGCGACCCGGGCGCGGAGGGCGCGGCGGGAGTCGGTACGGGGCGTCGTCATGGTCGGAGCATTGTGCATCCCTCGTGCCGCGGGGTCTGGTGGTCTCAGGGAAACGGCGTCGGGGCGAGTGGTTCACCCCGACGCCGTCGGCCCGGAGGGGCCGGGTGGGGTCGCGGGCGGACGAGCCGCCCGCGACCGGTCGATCCGTCGGCCTAGAGGCCGAAGACCGTCAGGACGCCACCCTGCGTGCTGAACGAGCCGGCGTCACCGAAGGCGCCGAGCGCGCCGAGACCGGCGGTCGGATCCTCGGCGCCGATGCCCGCGGCCACGCCGATGCCGGCCCAGCCGCCGATGCCCGAGAGCACCGCGACGTACTGCTTGCCATCCGGGGCCAGGTACGTCATCGGGTTGCCGATGATGCCCGACGGGGTCTTGAACTTCCACAGCTCCTTGCCCGTCTTCGCATCAACCGCCTTCAGCCAGCCCTCCATCGTGCCGTAGAACACGACGCCGCCGGCCGTGGCGAGCGCGCCGCCGTACGCCGCGAGCGGCTCCTTGATCTCCCACGCGATCGACGCGTTGCGGTCCTTCTTGGGGTCCGGATCCCACGCGATGAACCGGCCGCGGTGACCACCGGGGCCCGGGAACATCCGGACGATCGCGCCGACGTACGCCTGGCCCGAGGTGTACTTGACCTCGACGCCCTCGTAGTCCATGCAGATGTGGTTGACCGGGACGTAGAACATGCCGGTCACCGGCGAGTACGCCGCCGGCTGCTGGTCCTTGAAGCCGATCGCCGCCGGGCAGATGCCCTCGGTGTTCTTCTTCGAGGTCGTGCCGTAGCGCGAATCACGCTCCGGGATGCCCGTCGCGAGGTCGACCTTCTTCGCCCAGTTGACCGGGCCGTAGGGCTCGGCCTTCACGAGCTTGCCGTTCGTGCGGTCGACCACGTAGCCGATGCCGTTGCGGTCGAAGTGCGCCAGGAGCTTCTGGCCACCGCGCTCGAACAGGATGTTCTCGTTAACGCCGTCGTAGTCCCACTCGTCGTGCGGCGTCATCTGGTACGCCCACTTCACCTTGCCCGTCTCCGGGTTGCGGGCGAACATCGTCATCGACCACTTGTTGTCGCCCGGGCGCTGGTCGGGGTTCCAGGACCCCGGGTTGCCCGTGCTGTAATAGAGGAGGTTCAGCTCCGGATCGTAGCTGTACCAGCCCCACGTCGTGCCGCCGCCGCGCTTCCACTCATCGCCCTGCCAGGTGGAGATGCCGAGGTCCTTGCCCTTGTGCGACGCGTAATTCACGTTCGCGTCACCGTCGAGCAGCACCTCGCTGTCCGGGCCCGTGCTGTAGCCCGTCCACATCAGCTTGCCCGTGTTCGCATCCCACGCCGTGACGCGGCCGCGGACGCCGAACTCGCCGCCCGAGATGCCGCCGATCACGATGTCCTTGATGACGATCGGGGCGTTGGTCATCGTGGCGCCCTGCTTGAAGCCGGTCGCCTCGACGCCCGCGCCGGAGCGGTCGGCGTGCTTCGCGCGCCAGAGCTCGCGGCCGGTCTTCGCGTCGAGCGCGAGCAGCTCGCCCTGGAGCAGCTGGATGTAGAGCTTGCCGCTCTTGTGGTACGCCAGGCCGCGGTTGACCAGGTCGCAGCACGCGATCGGGATCGCGCCCTCGTCCTGCTTCGGCGTGTGCTGCCAGATCTGCGGCGCGCCGGCCTTCGACAGGTCGAGCGCGTACACCTTGTTCGGGAACGAGGTGTGGACGTACATCACGTTGCCGATGACGAGGGGGTTGCCCTCGTGACCGCGCAGCGTGCCGGTCGAGAACGTCCACGCCGCCCTGAGGTTCGCGACGTTCGCGGTCGTGATCTGCTTCAGCGGCGAGAAGCGCTGCAGCGAGTAGTCACGGCCCGTGATGGCCCACTCGCCCTCCTTGGCGCCGTAGGTCCAATCCCCGGACCGGGCCGCCTGGGCGTGGGCCGTCGTCGCGACGAGCGCGGCGAGACCTCCCGACACCAGCTTGGTGGAAATGCGGTTCATACCTGACCTCTTGATGAAGGGTTACGGGTCCTGCTCTGCTGGATGCGCCCGTGCCCCGGGGACGCCTCCACTCCTGCGGGCGACCCGCGCGCCCGCGTCAGCACTCGTGCGACCCACTCGGATCGCTGGTGAACGCGACGACACAAAAAAGGAGCGCGGCGTCCGATCCTTCACGCCACGCTCCCCGGATTGCCAGCCGTACGCTCGCTCCGCCACCACCAATTGCGTGCACCCGGACGATTGCCACGAATCGCCCCGCCGCGCCACTTGAGCAAGTGACGACCGTTCGGGACTCCAGAGCGACAACGCGCCTGATTCAGCATGGCCTCGACGGGTGATGCGACGGCCCCACACTGCAATGACGTGATCGGTTACACCTCTTCAAACACCCGATTCACTGTCAGGTTCCCGAGACATGCGAAGGTGCCGGATACGTTTCCTTCAGCATTCCGTCACACACGGGAACCCCAAACGTATGGATTCCCCCCCACAGTGTCAATCAGGAGTGACACGGGAGCTTGCAAGCGAGTGGGCACTTGCGCCGCGATCGTCGAAGGAGCCATGCAGTACCTGCCCCTCCCCGGCCAGCACCGCGCGTGCCACGCCGGCCAGTCGCGCGGCTTCCGCCTCGCCCTCCACGATCGCGTAGGCCGTCGGCCCCCAGGAGCTCTGGCCAATGCCCGGTGCCCCCGCTTCCGCGAACGCCTCCACGAGCTCCGCCGTCGGGCCGGGGGCATAGACACCGCCCTGGCTCCGCGCGAACCAGCCGCCCGTGATGCGCTGCACCCCGGTCAACGCCTGGCCGAAGCCGGCGAGGTCGCCCTCCACGAGCGACGGCAGGAGCTGCATCAGGACCAGGTGCGCGACGGCCGCCACCTCGGCGTCGGGCGGCGCCGGCAGCGTCCGGAACGCGGCCACCTCGGCCTCGCCCGACAGGCCGCGCGGGCCCGACGGGATGGCCACCACGTAGCGCCAGGCGGCCGGCATCGGCCACCGGCCGAGCAGCGGCGCCACGCCCGCCCCACCCGGACGACGCCCGCCCTCGAGGATGAATCCGCCCCCCGCGAAGGTGTGCGTCCCGATCGCCGAGCGGACGCCGCGCCCGACAGCGCGCGCCAGCATCGGGGCATCGGCCTCGAGGCCAGCGAGCGTCGCCATCGCCCGCGCCACGGCGAGCCCCAACTGGGTGCCCGACCCCAGGCCAGCGTGCGCCGGAATGGCCCGCACCAGCCGAAGCCGCGCGGGGCGCGCCCCGGGCATGTTCGCGAGGAACCGCTCCGCGTACTGCCGCAGCCGCTCCGCCTCCGGCCCCTCGGCGGCGACCGCCGCCGCGGGCTCGGCCACGAGCCTCAGCGACGGCTGCCGGATCGCGGCGCCGATGCCGCCGAATCGCCGCCCGAGCCGGCCGCCCAGGTCGAGCACGCCGAGGTGGAGGCGCGCAGGCGCCTCGACGATGACCGCGCTCATGCGAGCGCTCCCGCCACGGACGCCGCGCCGAGGCGGTCGTGGATCACCCCTTCGAGCAGCCGCCATGCCTGCCACTCGCGCGGCCCCGCCGTCTTCTCGATGAGCGGCTGGAGGCGGGCGAGGTCGTCGCGGATCTGCTGGGGCGGGAGGAGGTGGGTGCGCGTGGCGAGGATCGCCGCCTCGAGCACCGCGTGGCGGGCGCGGTTGAAGAGGATCGCCTCGCGGCGGAGCCCGCGGTGCACCACGCGCATCACGCAGCGGGCGCGCGGCGGGGTGGCATCGATCGACTCGACCTGCAGCTCGCGCCAGCTGCACGCGGCCTCGAGCACGGCGCCCGGCACGTGCAGCGCGCTGCTCCACGGGTAGCTCGGCCGCGACGTGGCGGCCTCGGCGAAGAGCAGCACGTCGTCGGTGAGGTTCAGCACCGCCGCCCGGACGGCCTGCAGGTTCCGGAACGTGGCGGTCTCGATGAACGGCTTGAGCACGATCGTCTCGGTGCCCCACTCCACGCCCATCGGCGCCACGTTGACCTCGCCCGTGGCGTCCTGGGTGGTGACGAGGCATTCGATGATCATGTATGGGCCGGGAGCGGGGGGCTGGGGGCCGAGGGGGGGAGGCCGGGGGCTGGGGGCCGAGGGCGGGAAGGGCGAAGCGTCCGGCTCCGGGCCTCCCGGCCCACGACTGACAGCCCCCAAACATACCTCCACCCCTCCCCCTACAACCGATCCGCCGCCTCCGGCAGCGCCGCGACGGTCGCCGCGTCGGCGCCGAGGAAGGTGGCCAGCATGCGGTAGCCGTGCTCGGTGAGCACAGACTCGGGATGGAACTGCACGCCATGCACGGGGAAGCGGCGATGGCGGACTCCCATGATCTCGCCGTCCTCCGACCAGGCGGTGACCGCCAGCGCGTCGGGCACCGAGTCGGGCGCGATCACGAGCGAGTGGTAGCGCGCCGCCTGCAGCGGCGACGGCAGGCCGGCGAAGACGGAACTGCCGTCGTGCGTCACCTGGCTCGCCTTCCCGTGCATCGGCCGCGCCGCACGCACGATCTCGCCGCCGTACGCGGCGCCGATGCACTGGTGCCCGAGGCAGACGCCAAGGATCGGCAGCTCGGCGCCGAGGGCGCGCACCGCCTCGGTGGAGATCCCCGCCTCGGCCGGCGAGCAGGGCCCGGGGGAGATGATGACGTGGGAGGGGGCGAGCGCCCGGATCGCCGCGAGGTCCACCGCGTCGTTCCGCCGCACGACCGGCTCGTGGCCCAGCTCGCGCACGTAGCGGGCGAGGTTGTGGACGAACGAGTCGTAGTTGTCGAGGAGGAGGATCATCTCAGTCGCCCCGTGCCGCCGCGAGCGCGGCGATGAGGCCGCGCGCCTTGCTCAGCGTCTCGTCGTACTCGCGCTCCGGCTCCGAATCGTGGACGATGCCGCCGCCGGCGGAGAAGGTCGCCTGCCCGTGCCGCGCGACGATGGTGCGGATGGCGATGCTCGTGTCCATCGCGCCGTCGAAGCCCAGCCAGCCGATGGCGCCGCAGTACACGCCACGCGCCGTCGGCTCGAGCTCCGCGATGATCTCCATCGCCCGCACCTTCGGGGCGCCGGTGATGGAGCCACCGGGGAAGGTCGCCTCCAGCAGGTCGATGGCGTCGCGCCCGTCGGCGAGCGTCCCCGTCACGGTCGAGACGAGGTGGTGCACCGTCGGGTGGCTCTCCAGCGCGAACAGGGCCGGCACGCGGACGGAGTGCGCCGCGCACACGCGCGAGAGGTCGTTCCGGAGCAGGTCGACGATCATGACGTTCTCGGCGCGGTCCTTGGCGCTCTCGGTGAGCGCGCGGCCGAGGTGCAGGTCGTGCATTGGCCCGAGGCCGCGCGGTGCCGTCCCCTTGATCGGCCGCGTCTCCACGGTGCGCCCATCGAGCCGCAGGAAGCGTTCGGGCGACGCCGACAGGATGTCCCAGCCGTCGCCGGCGAGGAACGCGGCGAACGGGGCCGGGTTCCGGCGCCGGAGCGTGCGATAGAGCGGGAACGGCGCGCACGGCAGCGCGCATTGGAAGCGCTGCGAGAGGTTGGCCTGGAAGATGTCGCCCGCCACGATGTAGTCGCGCACGCGCTGGACCGCGTCGATGTAGCCGCGGCGCGTGAACGTGGAGCGGAGCCCGAGCGCCTCCGCATGGTCGACGCCGAGCACCGGATACGTCGGCGGCCCCGCGGGCGGTGTGGCGCCCGCCGACGAACCGTCCGCGTCCGCTGGTCCGCCGGTCCGCCCGTGCGCCACGGCCGCCAGCCACGCCACGCGGTCCGCGTCCGGCCCGACCGCCCAGCAGCGCCCCTGCTGGTGATCCCAGGCGAGCACCGCGTCGTACACCCCGAACTCGGCGAGCGGCAGCGCGAGGTCGTCGTAGCGGGTGGCCGGGATGCGCTCGAGGGTGTGGCCGAAGTCGTACGCGAGCCAGCCCGCCGCCCCGCCCTGGAACGGCGGCAGGTCCGGCCGCGCGGTGATCGGCGACGCGGACAGCGCGCGCCGCACCTCGTGCAGGGCGCCCGCGCCGCGCACGACGCGCGACGGGTCCGCGGCGAGGTATGAGTAGCGGCCGAGGCGCTCGGGGTCGGCGGCGCCGTCCAGCCAGAGCAGGCGCGGCCAGGCGGCGAGCCGCAGCGCCGTCGCCTCGGGGTCGGGCGCGGGGACGACCTCGCGGACCGCGGGGCCGGGGCTCATGCGGGCGCCGCGCCGTCGCCGCGCCGGCTGCGCATGGTGAGCTTCCGGTGCTCGCGGCGCGGGTCGTCGGGCGGCGTGAGGTAGCCCCACTGCAGCGCGCCCTCCTGCCGGTACGTCTTGCCCAGTTCCACGGCGAGCTTCGCCCGCGCGAGCTCCTTGCCGAGGTAGAAGGCGTGCGACGCCTCGTCCACGCCGAGCTGCTCGAAGATCCCCTGGATGTCGGTGCCGCGCACGAAGACGTCGCGGTTGAACACCGTGATCGCCTCGCGGTCGGCGAAGATCCGGAAGTTCGGGTCGGTCACCTCGGCGTGCAGCGCGCGCAGCTCGTCCTCCGTGTACGAGAGCACCTCCGGATCCTTCACCGTCACGAGCCGGTCGTCGACGCGCTTCGGCACCTGCTGCTGGGCGACGGCGTAGTGCATGAGCCGCCGCGCGACGTCGATCTCGCGCACCGACCCGCGGGCCCAGCTGATCACCTCGGTGGTGAGCACCGCCTCGACGCCGAGCTCCTCGGCGATCGCGACCAGGATCGCGTTGACGCCGGTGGTGTCGGCGGCCGTGAGCTCGGTGAGGTTGCCGATCCCCATCATCTGGCCGCGGCCGGGGAAGCGGCGCGCGACGTCGGCGAACCGCTCCAGCGAGCGGAAGAAGCCGTAGCCGATCGGCTCGAGGATCGGGTCGAGCCAGCACGGCACGCCCCAGTCGTCGAGCTGCGCGACGGTGCGCTCGAGCGTGTCGAGCCCCTGGCCGAAGTCGGGGATCGCGACCACGCGCACGTCGCGGCCGGCGAGCTCGCGCGCGATCGCGAGGTTGCTCCCGTTCACGGAGAGCACCAGCTCGGCGCCCGCTCCCACCGCGGCGCGAATCTCGTCCGGGTCGAACGAGTCGACGGAGACGCGGAGCCCGCGCGCGCGGAGCGCCGCCACCCGCGCGGCGAGCGCGGGGAACGGCTTCCCCGGGGTGCAGCCGACGTCGATCCAGTCGGCGCCGTCGCGCGCCAGCCGCTCCGCCTCGGCGACGAACGCGGCCTCCTCCCAGCGCGAGGCGTTGTTGATCTCGGCGACGATCCGGATGCGGAAGGCGCCGTACGCCTCGGCGACCGCCTGCCCGCCGAACCAGCGCGGGATCTGGCGGAGGTCCTTCGGCCCCTTCGCCACCGCCACGCCCGCCACGGCCTCGACCGGCGCGAGCTCCCCCTCGCAGAGGCCGGGGAGCAGCACGAGGTCGGTCCCCTCGGGCGCGGGGGCGAGGTGTCGCGCGATCCACGGCGTCGTCATCAGCGCCGCGACGGTGATGGGCAGCACCGCGACGTCCCACGCGAACGGCAGCTCCGCCCGCGCGAGCGACCGCCTGAGCGCCGGCTCGGCGAGGCGGCCGGTGACGAAGAGGACCCGGCGGGCGGACGCGTGGACAGGCGCATGGGCGGGCGCCGGCGCGCCGCCCTCCCCACCGGCTGTCATTCCGCCCGTCCGCGCGTCCGCCGGTCCGCCTATCGGGGGTCCCCGCTGCGCACCCACTTGTTGGGGGTGCCTTCGAGGCCGGGGAAGCCGGTGGTCGGCTTCCACAGCACCGTCTCCTCGATCTTCCGCGCGAGCTCGAAGTCCTTGTCGGTGATGCCGCCGGCCGAGTGCGTCTGCAGCTTCACGACGACGCGGGCCCACGTGACGGAGAGGTCGGGATGGTGATAGGCAGCCTCCGCCATGTAGCCGATCGTGTTCACGAGCGCGAGCGTGGAGAGCCAGCCATCGGTCTTGTAGACGCGGCGGATCCACCCCTCCTCGTAGTACCAGCCGGGGAGCGCGGCGAGCCGCTCGGCGATGCCGGCGGCGTCGTAGGTCGGTTCCTTGGGAGCGGACATGGGTGTGCTCGTCGCGGGTCGTGGGTCGAGGGCCGTTGGTCGCGGACGACGCGGGGCCGGGCGCGTGGGTGACGGAAGATAGGCCCGCGCATGCGTCCCTCCCACGACCCGCGACCCGCGGCGCACGACCCCTACACCACCCCCCCATTCACCCGCAGCACCTGCCCCGTCACGAACGCCGCCGCGGGCGAGAGGAGGTACACCGCAGCGCCCGCGACGTCCCCCGGCGTGCCCCAGCGCGCGAGCGGGGTCACCGACGTCACCCACGCACGCCACGCGTCGCTCGCCTCCTGCTCGAACGCGGTGGCGATGAAGCCGGGGGCGAGGATGTTCACGCGCACCGCGGGCGCCACCTCGCGTGCGAGCGACCGGCTGAACGCCTCCACCGCGCCCTTGGCCGCCGAGTACACCGTCGGGTTCTCGCCCTTCATGCCGATCGGCACGTGGTCCCAGCTCATGGTGAGCATCGCGCCGCCGCCGGGCTGCGCCTGCATCCGCCCGGCGACGGCCCACGCGAGGCGCGCGGTGCCGCGCACGTCGGCGTCGAGCACGAGCGCCAGCTTCGCCTCGCGGTCGAGCGCCGCGGCCGCGCCCGTGAGGATGTCGGCGCCCGCGTTATGCACCCAGCCGTGCACCGGGCCGTCGGCGAACGCCGCCTCGACGAGCGCGGCGCACGATGCCGGGTCGGCCAGGTCGAGCGGGAGCGTCCGCGCCCCGCGGCCGAGGGCCGCGACCTCGCGCGCGACGGCCTCCGCGCCCGCGCGGTTGGCGCGGAAGGTGAGCGTCACGTCGGCGCCCGCGCGGGCGCACGCGAGCGCGATGGCGCGGCCGATGCCGCTGCTCGCGCCGGTGACGACGACGTGCTGGCCGGAGAGGAGGTCGGTCATGGAGCGGGAAGTGTACGTTCCGGCGCCGTGTCGAGCCATCACCCCCATCCGCACCATCCCCGCCTGCTCGTCAGCGTCCGCGATGCCGCCGAGGCGCGCGCCGCGCTCGAGGGCGGCGCCGACGTCATCGACGCGAAGGAGCCCGCGTCCGGCGCGCTCGGCGCGGTGGCGCCGGAGACGCTCGCCGGCATCGTCGCGGCGCTCCCGCCCGGCACGCCGTGCTCCGTCGCGCTCGGCGACGCGGCGACGGTGGACGACGCGCGCCGCGCGGCGCGGCTGCTGCACGCGCTCGATGACCTCCCCTCCGCGGCGCCGATCGCCGTAAAGCTCGCCTGCCACGGCCTCGCCGATGCGGCGACCTGGGCGCGCGTCGTCGCGGCGCTCGTCGCCGAGCTGCCCGCCTGCCACGTCGTGGCCGTCCGCTATGCGGACGCCGGGTCGGGTGACGCGCCGGCGGCCTCCGACCTGCTCGCGGCCTCCGCGGACGGCGGTGCGCGCGGGGTGCTGGTGGACACGCGGCTCAAGGATGGCACCGGCCTGTTCGACCATTGGGACGCCGAGGGGTGCCGCCGCTGGATCGACGCCGCGCGCGAGCGGGGCCTCTCCGTCGCGCTGGCCGGCAGCCTGGCCGGCGCGAGCCTCGCGCGCGCGGCAACCCTCGGCCCCGACCTCGTCGGCGTCCGAGGCGCGGCGGCCGAGGGCGGGCGCGCGGGCCGGGTGACCGCCGGACGTGTGCGCGAGGCCCGGCTTCGGCTCGTGTTCGGTCCTGCGGTTCCCTCACCGGCCGTGGTCCTCTAACTTTTCCGGTTTCCGGTCGCGGCGTGCGCGGCCGACTCCCTGCTGCGAAGGATGCGTCCCCTGAACCAGCTCCGCCGTCGTCTTGTGCTCACCACGCTCCTCGCCCTTGGCGGGTGGGGCTCGGCGTGGGCGCAGGACGAGGAGGCGGAGGTGGCGGCGCCCGCGGCCTCCGCGTTCGACCGCGCGAAGCCGTTCGCGGCGATGAACCGCATGATCACCTGGGCGAAGGCCGACACGGTGGTCGCGGTGTCGCGCGAGCAGGTGGGGCTCCGCTACCGGCGGGGCGCCAAGGCGCCGGGGAAGGCGTTCGACTGCAGCGGGCTCGTGCAGTTCGTGATGGAGACGCTGCAGATCTCGCTGCCGCGCACCGCGAACGAGCAGGCGAAGGTCGGCGTGCCGGTGGAGAAGGACACCGCCGACCTCCGCCCGGGCGACCTGCTCACGTTCGGCCGCGGCAAGCGCGTCACGCACATCGGCATCTACGTGGGTGACGGGCGCTACGTCCACGCGGCGAACCGCCGCAAGGGCGTGATCGAGAGCCGCCTGCCGGCGCAGCAGTCCCGGCGCTTCGCGCGCTGGTGGAAGGGCGTGCGCCGCGTGCTGCACCTCACGCCCGACAGCCTCGAGGCCGCGCCGGCCGGCGAGAACGCCGTGCGGCGCTTCGAGCCGGGCGAAACGCCCGTCGTCGAGGGCCCGGCGAGCTAACCCTGCCGGTGGGGCGCCTCGGCCCCGCCGTCGTGCCACGTCGCCAACCGCTCCAGCCCCACCACCTCGATCGGCAGGTCGTGCGGCGCCACGCGCCTGAGCGCGCGGTCGGCCACGGCCTCCAGCTCGCCCGGCACCGCCTTCACCAGCAGCAGCCGCTCGGCGTCGAGCGCGCCCGCGATGAACGCGGCGATCGAGTCGCTCGTCACGTCCCATCCCCTTGGCAGGGTGTCGGCATCGCGGAGCCAGCGGTGCGGCGCGAGCACGGCGGCGAAGCCGCGGCCGACGGCACCGCCGATCTCGCCGTAGCGCTCCACGAGCGTGGCGCCCGGGATCCGCTCCGTGAGGACGTGCGCGTACTGGTCCATCGCGAGGATCGCCATCCAGTGCGCCGCGTCGTCGGAGACGCCGAGGCGGTGCTGCACCGCACGCACCTGGTCGGCGAACGGCCCACCGCCGGGGACGACGAGCACGGGGCGCGTCGCCGCGAGCCGAGCGATGGCGGTGCCCGCGCGCGGCAGCGCCCCCTCGATGGCGGCGAGCGCGCCGCCCACCTTCACCACGAGCAGCCGCCTCATGCCGCGCCCTCCATCGGGGAAGGTGCCTCGTCGAGCAGCAGCGCCACGGCGGCGGCCGGCGCGATCGTCGCGGCGTCGGCGCCGAGCGTGTCGGCGAGGCGCGCCACGCGGAGGCCGGCGCGCTGCGCCGCCTCCGCCGCGACCACGGCCCCCAGGCCGGTGACCACGGCGAGGGTGAGCGCGGGCCACCGGCGGCGCACCGCGGCGATCGCGCCCTTCACCTGCGCCACCTGCGCCGCCGCGATGGCCCCGGCGATCGCATCCACCGCCGCATCGTCGGCCATCGTCCGGTCGGCGCAGACGACGCGCAGCAGCCGCTCGGCGGCGAACGCGCGCGTCATCGGCCGGCCGTCGGGCGCCGGCCACGAGCAATCGTCCTCGCCGAGCGCGCCGCGCCACAGGTGCGCGTCACCGGTGAGCGCCCAGCCCTCGGCGGAGACGGCGGCGGGCTGGCCGCGCCACGGCACGGTGCGCACGATCGCCTCCACGGGCGTGCGCAGCATCCCCGTGTAGGCGAGCTCACCGCTCGCGAGCCGATCCGGGTCGGTGCGGCCCTCGGCGCGCACGACGCCGCCCGCGACCGCGACCACGTCCGTCGTGGTCGAGCCGATGTCGACGAGGATCGCATCCGGATGGTGGCGCGCGACGAGGGTGGCGGTGGCGTGCCAGTTGGCGGCGGCGACGACCAGCGGTGCGGCGCGCGCCGCCTCGGGCGCGTGGAAGCCGCCGTCGGTGCCGTAGACGAGCAGCGCGTCGGTCGGGAACGCCGTCGCGATCGCCTCGAGGATCTCCGCGACGCCGGCGGCCTTCGTGCGGTACCGCTGCGACAGCTCCGCGGTGAGCGTGATGGCGTGCCGGCGCGGCACGGCCGGGACGCCGGCCGCCGTCGCACCGTCGGCCAGCCGGCGCAGCACCTCGGGCAGCGAGGCGGGCGCGCGCTGCAGTTCGTAGGCGGCGCTCGCCGTGTGCGCGATGCGCCCGCGCACCACGGCGGCGAGCTTGGTATGCACGCCGCCGATGTCCCAGCCCAGGGTCGGTGCGGCCGTCATCCCGGGCGTCCGGCGGGGCGCGGCTCCCCCGCGCGCGCGGGGGGCGAGGCGGGCGTGGGCGGTTGGCACGGCACCGAGCCGTCGGCGCGCGCGCGGGTGAGCGCGGCTCCCTCTTCGGGGAGGTGCCTGAAGCGCTGGTGGAGCGTGGGCACGGGGCAGGGGCGAGGGTGGCGGTCCGGCGCGCAGAGGGCTGGGCACAGTCTAGCGGGGTGGCCGGGCGATGGCGTGAAGCGCCGGCATCATCAGTCCGCGCCGCTGGGGGCGCGGCACCGGCGCGGCGGCTCCCTCGCGGGGGTCGCCGCGCCGCTACGTTCCCGCCCATGCTCGTCCCCGCGCTCGACCTCAAGGCCGGCCTCGCGGTGCATGCCCGCCGCGGGGAGCGCGCGCAGTATGCCCCCGTCCGCTCGCTGCTCGCGCCCGATGCGCCGGGCGACGCGGTGGCGCTCGCGAGCGCGTACCGCGAGGTGCTGGGTGCCACCACCCTCTACATCGCCGACCTCGACGCCATCACCGGCGGGCCAGCGCAGCTCGCGCTGCTCGCCCGGGTGCGCGAGGCGTTCGGCGGGGCGCTCTGGGTGGATGCGGGGGTGCGGACGGAGGACGACGCGCGCTGGCTGCTGGAGGACGGGATCGACCAGGTCATCGTCGGCAGCGAGACGCTCGTGTCCGTCGCTGCGCTCGGCGCACTGGCGCGGATGACGGGGCCCGAGCGGCTCATCGTCTCGCTCGACCACCAGCGCGGTCGCCCGCTCGGCGCCCTGGGCGATACGACCGCCCTCGCCGCCGAGCAGGCGTGGGCGCTCGACCTCCGCCGCTTCATCGTGCTCGACTTCGCGAAGATCGGTGCGGAGGACGGCCCGCCGTTCGGGCTCGTGCGCGAGCTGCTGCGCACCTGTCCCGAGGCGGAGGTGTGGGCGGGGGGCGGCATCCGCGACGCCGACGACCTCGCCGCCTGCCTCGCGTTCGGCGCGAGGGGCGCGGTGGTCGGGACGGCGGTGCACAACGGACGGCTGGCGGACGGGCGGACCAGCGGACAGGCGGACGCGGGCTGACGTGCGCTGCGGGAATCCGGACGGGCTGGATCGACCACCCGCCCGGCTGCCCCCGCTAGTCCCCCAGGCGCAGGCTGAACGTCGCCGACTGGCCGTAGTTCTCCTCGACCTCGAGCTCCAGGTACGTGAGGTCGCCGTGCCCCTCGGCGGCGAGGCCTTCGCGCACGCCCTTCGCCAGCCACTCCGCCAGCATCTCCGCCGTGCTGTTCTGGATCGGCAGCAGCGCGCAGTCGCCCTTCGGGAAGAGGTACGTCGGCTTGCCGAAGTAGTCGACGCGGAGCATGTCGCCCTCCACCTCGGCATACGCCAGCTTCGGGTTCTCCAGCGGCAGCAGCACCTTGTGGTCGATCGCGTCCACGAGCCGCTTGGTGACCTTCTTGAGCACGCTGAAGTCCACGACGAACAGGCACTCCCGGTCGATCGGCCCCTCGACGAGGATCCGGACGCGGTAGTTGTGGCCGTGGAGCGACTCGCACTGGTGGCCGCGGAAGGTGATGAAGTGCGCCGACGCGAAGACGAGGTAGTCCTTGCTGACTTCGACGCGGAAGGTGCCCTGCATGATGCCCGCCTACGCTTGGGTGGACCAATCCTCGAAGATAACGACGAACAGCGCGGCCGCGGTGAGGTCGGCCGTGGTGCCGGGGTTGCGGCGGTTCTGCGGGTCGAGCAGCGAGCGGTCGAGCGCGTCGACCGCCTCGCGTCCCGCGAACGAGCGCACGCCGCCGGCCGCCAGCGCCTCGCGCGCCCGCGCGCTCACCGCCTCCGCCTCGGCCAGGCCGAGCTTCCGCGCGATCAGCGTGTCAGGCACCTGGCCCAGCACGGTGAGCGCCAGCTCCACGACGGCATCGTCCCACGCGAGGCCATCCTGCCGCGCGGCGCGGAGCGCGGGGACAGCGATGTCGAACGTCACGGAGAAGTCGGTGACGTACTCGGCGGCGATCGTGTCGCGCGCGGCGGCGAGCGCCATCGACTCCCGCAGCGTGACGGTGGGGGCGGCACCCACGTCCTGCTCGGGCGCGTCCCCGAGGCCGCCGGGATGCGCGAGGCGGATCGCCTCGTACACCTGCGCGGCGTCGGCCACCGTCGTGGCCCGGAGCACCGACCAGAGCCGCTCCCGCAGCGTCCCGCCGGCGCGCGAGAGCGCGGCGCGCGCCAGCGGCGCCAGCAGCAGCACGATGCCGAGGTTGGTGTTGGCGCGCGTCCAGCGGCGCGTCGCCTCGAGGCAGCGGCGCACCGTCTCGCCGAGGGGCCGGGAGTCGGCCGAGCCGAGCACGGGGCCGATGGCGACGGCGGAGGCGAGGAAGTCCTCGTAGCGCGTGTCGCGGAACGCGCGACCGGGGGCGACGTTCCCCGGCTTCCGGGCGCTCGCCTCCAGCAGGCAGGCGAGCGAGGCGGCTTCGGCGACGTGCATGCGCCGCGCCTCAGGCCGCGGGGGCGAGCAGGTGGTCGAGCAGCGCGCCCGCGACGTCGATGCCCGTCGCCTCCTCGAGGCCGCGCCAGCCGGGGATCCCGTTCACCTCCAGAAGATACGGCGCGCCCCCGTCCTCGGCGGGGAGCAGGTCGACGCCCGCGTACGTGCAGGCCGTCGCGCGTGCCGCCGTCACGGCGGCCGCGGCCCACGCGGGGGGCAGGTCGCACGGCGTCGCGCGGCCGCCGCGCGAGACGTTCGTCTTCCAGCCGTCGCTCCGGCGCTCGATGGCGCCGATCACGCGGTCGCCGACCACGAAGGCGCGGACGTCTCGGCCGCCGGGCGGCACGAAGCGCTGCACGTAGAAGACGCCGCCGGTCTTCTGCACGGCGCGGAGCACGCGCCATGCCGTGTCCTCGTCGCTCACGCGCACGAGGCCCAGGCCCATCGAGCCGAAGAGCGGCTTCACCAGGCAGTCGCCGAGGCGCCGGGCGGCGGCCATCGCCTCGTCGACGTCCTCCGTGACGACCGTCTCCGGGGTGCGGAGCCCCGCCTGCTCGAGCAGCGCCGACGTGTAGAGCTTGTCGACCGTGCGCTCGATGGCGCGCGGCGGGTTCACCACGCGCGTGCCGCGGTCCTCCAGCCGGTGCAGCAGGTCGACCCGCAGGATGACCTGCTCCAGCGTGCCGTCGGGGATGATGCGCGGCAGCACGAGGTCGGCATCGTCCAGCGCGTCGGCCCCGCCGCGCACGCGCGCGACGGGGCCGAGCTCCACCACGAGGCGCTGCCAGGGCACCACGAGCAGCGCGGCGCCGCGCGCCGCGGCCGCGGCCCGCAACCGGTCGACGTGCCAGCCCGTCCGCGAGGCGAGGCAGGCGATCCGGGTCAGTTCGTCTTCACCCCGATCATGCCCGTCAGTCCCTTCGGCGCGACGAAGTTCGCGAAGTCCGCGCCCACCGCCGCGAACGCCGGCGTCTTCATCCCCGCGTTCACCTGCTGCATCGACGGGAAGCAGAGCACCGCCTGCCGGTGCTTCGCGGCGGGCGTCGTGCCGTCGAGGTTGGAGGTGAAGCGCGTCAGCTCGGCGCGGAAGAAGCCGATCTCCTTCTGCCCCTTGCCGACGATGCCGAGGTGCGTCGGGTAGTACCGCTCGAAGGCGGCCGTGTCCTTCGGCGTCTCGTACAGCACGGTCACGAGGTTCTTGCAGTCGGTGTCGTCGGGGGTGCCGGTCTCCTGCGCGATGAGCGCGAGGAGGCCGCCGGTGGCGAAGTTCGGCAGGTCGTCGGCGACGCGCTTGAACGCCGGCGTCGCCATCGCCGCCTTCGCCGCGTCGAGGGACGGGTAGAAGAGCTGCGCCTGGCGGTAGAACGCGGGCTTGCCGCCGTCGAGCGCGTGGATGAACCGCGTGAGCTGCGCGCGCGAGAACTTCAGCTCGCCGAGGCCGTCCTCGAGCAGCTTGAGGTGCTTGATGTAGTACCGCTCGAAGGCGATCGTGTCCTTCGGCCACTGGTAGAGCACGGTCAGCACCGCCTGCGGCCCGGCGCCCGCGGCCGGCGCCGCGGGGTGGCCCTCGGGGAGCGTCTGCGGCGCGACCGTCGGGTGGCCGGCGGGCAGCTCGGGCTGGGCGGGCCTCTCGGCCTTGCCGCAGGCCGCGAGGAGCAGGACGGGGGCGATCAGGGCGTGGCGCATGGCACTCGTCGGCGTCGGGAGGGTCAGGCGGGGTAGCAGCTCGCGGCGAGGATCGCCGCGTCGAGCCGCCCGCCGTGGAACGTCTTCCCCGTGTCGGCGCTGGTGAGCCAGACCTCCGCGGGGCTGAAGAGCAGCGGGTCAATCTTGTAGAAGTCCTTCCCCGCGGCCTCGAAGATCTCGTAGAACGGCCGGCCGTAGTCCCGGCTCGCCGAGGCCGGCAGCTGCTCGGCGGCCTGGCGCAGCGCGTCGTCGTCGACGCCCTTCACGAGGTAGCGCGCCTGCCCGCCATAGAGGATGCAGTCGTTCGTGCGGCCGATGCCGCGGAGGTCGTTCTTCGCCACGGGGCCCACGGGCGCCGTGCCGATGGCGTTCACGACCTTCCGGATGTCGAAGTGCAGCTGCTCGAGCTTGTGGAGCCCCGTCTCGAGGATGCGCGCCGAGATCTGCACGGCGCCCGCCGTGCTCGCGGTGGGTGCCACGACGAAGGTGAGCTGCGCGGGGTCGAGCCGGGCCCTGGCCGCGACCCACTCCGCCACGCGGGCATCGGGCAGCTGGCGCGTCTCGAGCACCAGCACGCCATGCTCCGCCTCCTCCGCGTAGCCGAGGAGCGCGAACAGCTCCTTCTCCACGCGCGCGTGCGCGCGCAGCGGCCCCGACCCCATGCCGAAGTACCCCTCGGGCGTGATCGCCCAGCCGGCGTACTGCGACGCCATGCAGCTCACGTGCGGGTGGTCGGTGCTGACGGCGACGCCCATGTACGCGTGCTCGCCGATCGTGAGCGGGACGTACGTGACGGAGCCGAGGCCGCCCATGCAGATCTCGCCGAGGGCGAGGCCGGCCTCCCAGCCGCCGGGCGCCTCCACCCCGGCGTCGATGACGCGGGCGCCGTTGGCGAGGGTGGTGACGGCGCAGCCGAACGCCTCGGGGTCGTCGGCCAGCGTGTCCGCGATCGATTCGGCGCGGAGGTTCAGGCTCAGGCCGCTCATGCGGCCTCCGGTCGGACGTGCGTCAGGATCTCCCCCTTGCCGCTCTCGGCGAGGTCGCCGCTCCAGCGCTCCCACCTGCCGTCGAACACCGCCCCGGGCACGGCGAAGCCGTGCGCCGAGCGCAGGTGGGCGAGCAGCAGGCGGAGCACCTGCGGCTGGTACGTGCAGGCGTGGCGATACGTGCCCGGGATGGTCACGTCGCCGAACGCGACGAGCGAACCGCGCTTGCTGAAGCGGCCGCCGTCCTCGCCCACCGCGCCCGCGACCACGATGGTGCCGGCGAGCATCGCGAGGCCGGCGGCCGGCCCGGCGCGCCCCGCGATGGCGAGGCAGCCGCGCCGCATGGAGGCGCCGGCCTCGGGCCCCGCATCGCCGAAGACGACGAGCGCGCCACCGGTCATGCCGCGCTTCGCGCCGGGCGCCGCGGCGCCCGCGCGCGCGCCCACCGAGCCGCGCACGTGCACCGTGCCGGCATCGAGGCCGGCGCCGACGTGGTCGGCGAGCGCGAGGTCGCCCTCGAGGGTGAGCAGGGGGCCCGGCGCGCCCCTGATGGTGAACAGGTCGCCCGCGGCGATCGCGCCGCTCCGGAGCCCGCGCACGACGCGGGCGCCAAGCGCGGCGGCGTCGAGCGCCTGCCAGCCGGGCGCGGTGAGCGCGGCGAGGTCCACGCGTTCGGCGAGCGGCGCGCGGAGCGCGAGCAGGAGCCCGCTCATGCCGGCGCCTCCAGCACCTGCCGCAGGTGGAAATGGTGCGGCCCCAGCTTGCCGCCGTAGTTCCCCGCCGAGATGGCGACCACGCCGGGACGGCAGGCGGCGAGGATGCCGATCCGCATCGCCGCCGAGATCGACGGCGCGTCGACGCCGTTCACGACGATCTCGAGGACGCTGTTGACGCCCTCGGGGAGCTGCGTTGGCGTGATGGCGCGCAGCGTCGGGCAGAAGGCGTCGTTGGTGGAGGCGATCATCGTCTTCGAGCGGCGGCTGCCGACCTTGGACCCCGAGCGCACCACGCCGCCGGGGAACGGCATGATGATGCCGGGGAGCGGGTCCATCGCGTCGACCGCGGCCTCGCACGCCTCGAGCGCGGCGTCGGGAGACTCGGCGAGCACGAGGAAGTTGCCGCCGCCCACGCCCTTCACCATGCCGAACGTCGCCTCGCAGAGGAACTCCCCCTCCATCACCGGGATGCGCCAGTAGCGCCGGCCGCCGATCACCTTGCTCGCCTGGAAGCCGTCGCCGAAGAACTTCACGGCACCGCCGACCGTGACGCGGTCGGTCGCGTCGGGCAGCCCGTCGAAGCAGGCGGTGGTGGGGCAGGTGAGCACGGTCTGGCCGACGCGCTCCACGAGCCGCTTCGGCAGGTCGTCGCGCGCCATCACCATGAACAGCACGCTGACGCCGGGGCGCCCGTCCGGCGTCTCCGACGGCGCGAGGAACCGCTCGATCCCCGCCTCGCACTTGCAGCCGATGACGGAGGTGGCGAAGCCTGTGAGCTTCAGCGCGCACTCGCGCACCCAGCGCTCGCTCCGCGCGGTGACGACGAGCCGCGCGACGCGCATGGTGAACGCCTCGGCGAACGTCTGCTCGATCAGGACGCCGTTGACCTTCATGCCACGCTCGCGAAGTTCTCGAAGCTGACCGAGCCGAAGCGCTCGTGGAAGCGCCGGACCTCCGCCACCACCGCCTCGTCGTAGGCCGGCGCGACCGAGAGCCGCCGCCCCGCCACGGACGCGACGAGCGCGCCGTCCCGCACCACGGGCACGCCGCCCTTCAGCACGTGCACCGGCGCGGCGAACATCGCGGCGGCGTCGTCCTGCGGGCGGTAGACGGTGATGTCGGCGTCGGCGCCGGGACCGAGGTGTCCCTTCCCGGCGAGGCCGAGGAGCCGCGCGGGACCGGCGCGCGTGATGATGCAGATCTCGCCCAGCGTGTACTCGCGGTCGAGGCCGTCGAGCAGCGCCGACCCCTGCAGCCACTTCGGGTTCACCGCCTTCAGCGCCTCCGCGCGGAACGCGCGGTCGGTGAGCAGGCGGATGATGTGCGGGTACGCCTGGAAGAGGCCGCCGTTGGGGTGGTCGGTGGTGAGGACGATGCGCCAGGGGTCGGCCGCGAGCAGGAAGAGCTCGAGGCCGATCGCCCACTGCAGCGCGGCGACCGCGGCCGACTGCTTGTACGCGTACGGGATGATGCCGCAGCCGCCCTCGAGTTCGAGGTCGACGTTGAGCCACTTCCGGTCGGCCGCGCGATGGAGCAGGTACTGCGCGGGGCAGTCGCCCGAGAGCGTGGTGGCGGGGCCGAAGACGACCTGGCCCACGTCGAAGCTGAGCGACGGGTGGGCGTTGATGTGGTCGATGATGGCGCGCGCCTCCGAGCGCCATCCCTTGCCGCGCTCGCCGCCATAGCAGTGGAACTGGAGGTGCGTGACGTGCGCGCGGTGGCCGTCGAGCGCTTCCAGCGTCCGCAGCGTCGTCGCGCTGTTCCCCGGCTGGCCGATGCGGTTGCAGTGCAGGTGGATCGGGTGCGGGAGCGCCAGCGCGTCCGCCGCCTCGGCGAGCGCGAGCATGACCTTCCGCGGCGTGAGGCCGTTCGGGCCGCACGGGTCGTCCAGGTCGATCAGCTCCTTCACGCCCGCCTTCCACTGCTCCACGCCGCCCGCGTCCACGATCTTGATCGCGTAGCCGCCGGTGCGCGCGAGCAGCCATGCCGCGTAGTCCTTCACCCAGCGCGTGCGCCCCGCCGCGAGCTCCGCGAGGAGGTAGTCGTCGTTCCCCATGAGCACGTAGAAGCCCGTGTCGAGGATCGGCGTGTCCTGCATCTCGGCGTGGCTGTGCCGCGCCATGAGCGGCGCCACCGCGGCATCGAACACCGTGGTGTAGCCCATCCGCGCGTAGCGATAGCCGGTGGTGAAGGTGCTCGGCGTGGTGCCGCCCGTGCCCGAGCGGCCGGCGGCGAACGGCGGCGCCGCCTCGGGGTCGGCCGCGTGCTCCTCGGGCAGGAGGCGGCGCGCGAGGTTGGTGCTGCCGCTCGCGATGTGCGCGTGGATGTCGATGCCGCCCGGCATCACCACGAGGCCCGTCACGTCCAGCGTCGGCGCGTCGGGCGGCAGGTCGGCGACGATGCGGCCGTCGTCCAGGCAGATGTCCCGCACGGCGCCGTCGATGCCGTGCGCGGGGTCGTACACGCGGCCGCCCGCGAGGCGGAGTCGGCTCATGGTCAGCTCCTCCCCGCGAACGCCGGGTCGGCGAGGTGGCAGGCGAGGGACGCGAGCACGCCATCCGCGGCGCGCGGGTGCGGGAGCACCGGGCGGAGCGGCAGCGGCACGTCGTCCAGGCGGTAGGCGGTGCCGCCCTCGTGGATCCCCGCGCGGCCGGTGTCGATGGCGACGGCGACGGGGAACGGAGCGGTGCTGGCGGCGGGCCCGACGAGCACCGTCGGGATCGCCGCGAGCGCGGCGCGTGCCGGCTCGGCGAGGCCGCGCCACTCGCCGCAGACGAGCGCGGCGCGGAACCGGCCGGCCGCGAGCGCGTCGAGCCCGCGCGCGCCCGGCGCGTAGCGCGGGTGCCCGTCGGCGAAGTCGACCGCGAACGGGTACCCCGTCTGCCACGTGAGCGCGGCCTCGGCGCCGTTGGCGTTGCCGCCGGCGCGGAGCGTGGAGAGCGCGGCCCGCGTCGGCGTGTTGAGCGCCTGCACGAGCGTGATGAGCGCCTCGGTGCGCCGCGGCGAGCGCGCGGCCGCCTGCGGCTCCCCGTCGTGCACGAGCACGGCGTACGACGCCTTCATCAGGCGCTGCGCCAGCGCGGCGGCGCCGGCGAGCGGCTCCGCGAGGTCGTCCACCGCGCGGCCCTGCACGACCGCGCGCATCGCGGCGAGCACGTCCACCTCGTCGGCCGGGGCGACGCCCAGGTGCACGTCGGCGTCCTCGGGGCCGGCATCATCGCCGACGGTGACCGACACGACCGTGCGGCTCGCGCGCCCCTCCGGCACGTGCACGCCCGGCGGCCCCGGTGCGTACCGCTCGCCGTAGCGCGGATAGCGCTGCGCGGGATCGACGCCCCAGAAGACCACCACGTCGCCGCGGTTCCGGATCTCGCCGAGCGTGGCGCCCGCGCGCCCCCGCCGCTGCGCGGCGAGGATCCCCTCGCCGGCCGCCGACGAGGTGGCGGTGTCGACGGTGGCACGCAGCCGGTCGGCGGCGTGGAGCGCCCAGCGCACCGCCTCGGTGCTGAGGTCGGGGCCGAGCACCACGAGCAGGTCGCCCTCGGCGGCGAGGAGCGCGCGGGCCGCGGCCTGCAGGGCGGGCTCCGGGCCCGCGGCGACGCCCGCGACGGTGCAGGCCGCGGGGACGGACGCGCCCTCGAACCACGCGCGGCCGAGCGCGCAGGCGCGGTCGATGCGCGTGATGGCGCCGTCGGCCGTCGTCACCGCGATGTCGTCGCAGGCGCAGCCGCAGCCGAGGCAGGTGACCGCCTGGTGGGTGGTCGTCATGCGGGTGCGGGGATGGGCCGGCCGACGGCGTGGTGGACGAGGCGAGCCAGCGCGAGCAGCTGGTCGTGGCACGCCTTCGCCGTGTCGGCCTCGGCGAAGACGGTGCACACCGGGTCGCCGACGGCGACCGGCGTGCCGTTGGCGGGCACGTCCGCGAAGCGCCGGTCGCCGAGCCAGGCGGCGGTGCCGGCCGTGACGCCGCTCCGCAGCGCGAAGACGACGGCCTTGCCGTAGGTGAGCGGCAGGTCGAGCGGCGGGCGGCTGGCGGGGAGGAGCACGCCGCGGCAGGCGCGCACGTGCAGCTCGAAGAGCGGCAGCTCGCGCGCGCGCTCGATCAGCTCCGCGGCGGCGGTCCAGCGCGGATTGAGCTCCACCACGCGGGCCGCGCCGTCCTGCGCGATGAAGTCGATGCCGTTCACGCCGACGAGGCCGAACGCCTTCGTGAGCGCGTCGGCGGCGCGGGTGGCGCCGTGCAGGAGCCGCTCCTGCTCGTCGAAGAGCGGCGCATCGGCCGTGGCGAGCAGGTTGCCGCACCAGCGATACCCGGCGGCACCGAAGGCGGCATCGCCCACGAGCTGCCGCGACAGCGCGAGCGGCATGGCGCGCCGGCCGTCGGCGAGGAAGACGAGGGAGCCGGACGGCCCGTCGAGGCGCTCCTGCAGGTAGTGCGTGCGGCCGACGCGCGTGCCGCGCGCCCAGTCGGTGATGCCGCGGCCACCGCCCGAGGCGCGCGGCTTGAGCAGCCACGCGGGCCCCGGCGCCTTCACCTTCGCCCTCGACACCGCGGGCGCGGAGGCCCTCACCATCGGGCCGGGGACGCCCGCCTCGGCCAGCGCCGCGGCGATCGCGAGCGGATCCCCCGCCGCGGCGAGCACCGAGGGCGGGTTCCCGAGGAGCTCGCGCTCCTTCGCCAGCGCCCTGACGGCGGCGGGCTCGTGCTCGAGCCCGGTGCCGTAGGCGACGAGCCGCGTCGCCGCGCGGTTCGCGAGTGCGGCCACGGCTGCCGTCGCGTCCCACGGGCGGAGCCGGACGTACGCGTCGCCGACCACCTGACGGAGGTCGAGGTCGCCGTAGGCATCCACGGCGGCCACGCGATACCCCGCGCGGCGCGCCGCCTGGGCGAGCGCGCGCGCGGAGGCGGCGGCGACGGCGACGTCCTGCGCCATCAGCCCTTCGGCGCCGCGACCAGCTCGCGGGCGATGTCGGCGATCCCCTCGGCGTCGAGCACGAGGTCGCGCCGGGTGAACAGGCGCGCGACGCACGCCTTGTGGAGCTTCGTCTTGAAGTTGCCGACGCCGAAGGCGCCGAACACCTTCGCGCCCCCGCGCAGCTCGCCGGCGTCGTGCATGTCGATCCCCTCGACGCCGAGCGGCGGCGTCGCGTTGAGGTCGACGGCGACGAGCACCGTGCCGCGGTCGGCCCAGGCCGCGTGCGGCACCATCAGCACGCCCGCCGGGCCCGCGTTGAGGATGATGTCGAACCCCTCGCAGACGGCCGCCGCGGCCGACGGGTCGGCGAGCACCGCCATCGCGACCTCGGCCTCGAAGCGCTCGCCGATGGAGCGGCGCGCCTTGTCACCCTGCTCCGGCTTGCGGCTCGTGATCGTGACCTGCGCGCCGCCGCGGGCGAGGAGCCCCGCCGAGCGCTGCCCCACCGGCCCCGTGCCGCCGACCACGAGCGCGCGCTTCCCGGCCACCGACCCCAGCGTCTGCTCGACCTTCACCACGGCCGCCACGGCCGTCGTGTTCGAGCCGTTCGAGTCGAGCATGATCGAGCAGGTGAACGGCTCGAACATCGCGTCGCGCGCGAGCGCGAACAGCCCCTCGCCCGCCGCCATGTTGTTGCCACCGACCCAGATCGCGGTGTGGTGGAGGTCCCTGGGGCCGCGGGTGAACATGCAGCCGTGCACGAGGTCGCGCACGTCGGCCTCGGTCACGCCGCCGTACGACATGATCACGTCGGCGCCGGCATCGTGGGCGACGACCTGGTCGAACACCGAGGGCAGGCGCGAGCTGTCCAGCTGCAGCAGGAGCTTCTTCATGGTTCCGGAACGGGGTCAGGAGGAAAAAAAGCGAGGGGCGCCCCGGCGCACCGGGAAGCCCCTCGCGACATCGGCACCGCGGGACTGTAGCTCAGCCCTCGGCGTTGCTGGCGAACGGGTGGCGCGCGGCCTTGTACTTCGACAGCACCTCGTCCACCGAGGGCTTGCCGGCCATGGCGCGCTGGATCGACTCCTTGGTCGCCTGGTAGTTGAAGTCGTAGATCTTCTTGTCGCTCTCGGCCTGCCAGTGGATGAACACGCCCACGAGCACGCAGAGGTCGTTCGCCTTGTCCTTCGGGATCGTGCCGTCGGCCACGCAGTCCATGACCGCACGGGCGACCGCCGCCTGCGCCGGCCCGAACATCTGGACCGCCTGCTTGGCGCCCTTGATCGTCACCTTGTTGAACAGGAGCGTGTCGGGCTTGCAGGGAAGGTTCGGCGTGACGACCGCGAGCAGCGTCGTGAAGCCGTCGGTGTTGCGCGAGAGCGCGTTGGTGAAGGCCTCGCCCGCGGGGCCCATCTTGTCGCCGATGATGAGATCGATGTGCGCGATCTCGTTGCCGTCGCCGACGAGCGACTCGCCGATGAAATAGTTCGCAGCCATGCTGCCTCCGGTGATGCGGAAAGAATGAGCTGGGCACCGCGTGGACGCCCCCCGTGCCGGGGCTCGGCGACCGCAGACGCGGCCGGCGGGTCACGAAGGACGGAAAGCCTTGAAAAGTTGGGACGGGGCAGGGGCACTGTCAAGCGTCGTGGACAGTCGGGTGTCAGGGAGGGCGGACGAGTGCCCGGGCGGCCGGCGGGCAGGCGGGCCTGCGGGGAGGGCAGTCGCGCGGCCGCCCCGCCGGCCCACGGGCCCCCCTGCCGTCGGGCCCGCCGGCCGCCCCGCGTACCTTCCCCCCGTGCTCCCCGCCCGCGACCACCACCTCCCGCCCGACGTCGACGCCTTCCGCCATGCGGCCCATCCGCGCGGGCGGGTCATCGTCATCGCGCCGACGCGCGCCGCGTGCGAGACGATCGAGCTCGCGCTCCACACCCGGATCGGGACGCTCCTCGAGCGCGAGCACGGGGCCGAGCTCCGCACCTGGGCCGCCGCGGGGACGCCGTTCGGCATCGTGGCGGGCACCGGCGTCGGCAAGACGCTCGGCATCCGGCCGATCGCCGAGGCGCTGCTCGAGGCGCCGCTGCGCGTCGGCGTCGTCAACCGCGAGCGCGAGGCGACGCCGGAGACGCCGAGCTGGAACGTGGTGATCGTGACGACGGGGATCGCGCGGCGCTGGTTCCAGGACGAGCTGATCACGGCGCAGGACACGGTGGTGGTGGACGAGATCCACCAGACGTCGGCGGAGCTCGAGCTCTGCCTCGCGCTGGGCAAGCGCGCCGGGTGCCGCTTCATCTGGCTCTCGGCCACC
>JANRIU010000022.1:0-34827 GCA_033764615.1 Gemmatimonadales bacterium
GACCGAGACGTGGCTCACGACGTACAACACGGAGCGCCCCCACGACAGCCTCGGCGGGGTGCCTCCGCTCACCTTTCTGCCGAGGCCGACGCAACCGCCTGAGTCCAGCTATCAACTGTCTGCTTGACGGGGAAGCTTACGGATGCACGTTCAGGCACGCGTCGCGCAGCGTCCCGTTGAACGACTCGATGTGCCCGTTGTCCGTCGGCTTCCCCGGCCGCGTGACGTCGAGCTGCACGCCCCGCTGGAAGGCCCAGTCCTCGAGCGCCCGCGACATGAACTCCGTCCCGTGATCACAGGTGATCGACCGCGGCGTCCCGTGCTCAGCGATCGCCCGATCGAGCGCCGCCGCCACGTCGTTCCCGCTCAGGCGAAACCCCGCCTGAAGGACCGGACTCCAGCGACTCCACTGATCGACCACCGTGAACACCCGGAACGCCCGCACATCGGCCACCGCGTCGTGCACGACGTCCGTTCACGGGGGAGCGCACAGCAATCGACGCGTGCGCGGAGGCTCGGATGTCGCTCAAGATGGCACCCGGGGCAGAACGCGGCGTTAGACACGCCAGTGCGGCTCGCCTACCTTCCAAAGGTCCTTCCTACCGGAGTGCTGCTGTGCCTGCTCAGCCGCTGCCGATCCAGAGCGACCCCGAGATCATGGGGGGTGTGACCGTCTTCACCGGTACCCGTGTGCCGCTGCAGACCCTGCTCGACTATCTCGAGGCCGGCGATCCGCTCGATGAGTTTCTCGCGGACTTCCCGTCCGTCGAACGCGCGCAGGTTGTCGCGGTCCTTGAGATGGCGCGCGAGATGTTGGTCGCCCGCGCCTCGGCGGCGTGACGCGGATCCTGCTGGACGAATGCGTGCCGCGGCGGTTTCGGAACGAACTCGCGGACCTCGACGTCTCCCACGTCCGCGATGAGCAATGGACCGGCCAACGAAACGGCGTGTTGCTGCGCCTGATGCGCGAGGCCGGGTTCGCGACGCTCGTCACCGTGGATCGCAATCTTGCCTACCAGCAGAATGTTGCCGCGGCGGGCATCGCCGTCATCGTACTGCACGCGCGCGGCAATCGCGTCCCCGATCTCGCTCCGCTGGTCCCTGCGCTCCGCACGGCGCTGGCGGAGGCGGCGCCTGGACAGGTCATTCGCGTGGGATCGTAAGCGTCCCCGTCCACCAGACACTCGATGGCGGACTCGGGCAGCGCCTCTCCTTGGCCTCGTCGCAAGACAGCACCCCGCCGGAGCCCGGTCGACCCACCGGGCTCGGCGAGTTTTCTCGAGGAATCACCCTCCCCAACGCACCATCCTGCCGCACCGCATCACCCTCGCCCCACCACACCTCAACTCCGCCCCGTCCCCCTCGCCACGAACGCCCCCCTCACCTCCCATACTTCCGCATCGCCGCCACCAACCGATCCTTCGGCAGCGCATACGCGCGGTGATCATCCACGCCGGTCACCGTCACCGCGCCAAGCATCGCATTCAGGATCGCCTCCTCCGTCGCCTGGATGGTCGCCCGGAAGAGCGGCGAGATGCGCGGGTTGGAGAGCATGGTGAGCCGCACCATCGCCGAGTCGGACGAGGCCCTGGCGTTGGCGGTGCTGAAGGCGATGAAGATGTCGCCCGAGCCGTTGTCACCGGCGCCACCCAAGCGGCCGATGCCGAGGGAGACGCGCGTCGCGATGCGCTTGAGCTGGTGCGGCAGCAGCGGCGCGTCGGTCCCCACCACCACGATGATCGATCCCATCCCCTCGCGGAACGCGCCGTCGCCCTTCGCTCACCCCGACCTGCCGGCACACGTCGGCCACCTGCGTCCGGCCCTCCGCCTGCCGCACTACCTACGCGCTCTGCTTTTCGCTGAGCTTCCCGCGCTGCATCGCCGACCCTTCCTGGTGGATCCCCGAAGGCTGCCGCCGCTGGTCTGCGACTCTCCTCGTCTTCGGGGGGGGAGGTCACGCGGAGAATCACGCGAGCGCAGATAGCTGCGACGACGCTCTCGCGGAGGGCGGCTCGGACCGACGTGGCACGGCCTCACCCAATGCCCGCCGGACGGACCGACAGGAGTCGCGCGTGTGGCGTTAGCTTTCGAGGATGATCGACTGGTCCTCCTGCCCGGCGGTCGAACGCGACCCGGACCGCTACAGCGGCGCCTGGCTGTTCCGCGGCACGCGCGTGCCGGTGGCCGCACTCTTCGAGAATCTCGAGGACGATGCCCCGGTGCACGATTTCCTGGAGTGGTTCCCGGGCGTGACACGCGAGCAGGTGCGTGCGGTCCTCGACCACGCGCCCCGCTGACCGCGGCCTGAGAGCGGGTGCTGTTCGATCAGGGGACGCCGGTGCCGCTGCGCCGCGCCCTGATCGGCCACGAGGTGAAGACCGCGCATGAACGCGGGTGGTCGCGCCTCGCCAACGGCGAGTTGCTCCGCGCCGCCGAAGCCGCACGGTTCGCGGTGCTGGTCACCACGGACAAGAACCTCCGCTACCAGCAGCATCTCCCGGCGCGTCGCATCGCGGTCGTGGTCCTGGGCACTACGAGTTGGCCACGGATCCAGCGGGTGAGCGAGTTGGTGGCCGCCGTCGTCGACCAGGCCGCGCGCGACGCGGGGTTCATCGAAGTCCCCATCCCGTAGGGCTTCCCGCGTATTCGCCAACGTGCGGGGAAACGGTCGCGGTCCAACCTCGCGTTGCGGTCGACGGGGCCCCCGATGCGTAGGCTTGCCCGTCCACTGGACATCGGGCCCCGCTCCGAGTGGGTCCCCGAAGACCACCGGCTGTTGAGTGAGGCTGTCGTCATTTGCGGGGGGGGTCAGTCACCAAGCCGACGTCAGGCTCGCCAACACCGGCCCATGCCTTGCTTGATGTATATATCGGGCATATACTCGTCTGGTGACCGAGGAAGCCCTCAACCCGCTCGATCGAGCATCGCGCTTTGAGTGGGACGAGGGCAACGCGCCGAAGGTTGCATCCCGGCACCGCGTGGAGCCTGGCGAATGCGAGCAGGTGTTCTTCAATGAGCCGTTCCTGGTGGCGGCGGACCTCAAGCATTCCGCCCGCGAGGCGCGATGGCGGGCCTTGGGGGTCACCACCGGCGGGCGCCTGCTCCACATCGTGTTCACTATTCGGGCGGACGCCATTCGCGTGATCCATGCGCGGGCCATGAATCGAAAGGAGCGAATCGAGTATGCCAACGCCAAAGCGCGCCTTGAAGCAGATCCCCACGTTTGAATCGGAAGACGCCGAGCGAGCGTTCTGGGCGACCGCGGATTCGACCGAGTATGTGGATTGGTCGAAGGCGCGACCCGTCCGCTTTCCGAACTTGCGGCCGTCAACCACGGCAATCTCCGTGCGCTTGCCCGACACGCTGCTGACGGAACTCAAGCTCCTCGCGAACGAGCGCGACGTGCCGTACCAGAGCCTGCTCAAGGTCTATCTGGCGGATCGCGTTGGCGTGGAGCGTCGCCGAAAGAATCGACGCGCGGGAGCCTGACGACGGTTGCTACTGACGGGGTGACCGCAAGATTGAATCCGGGTCTCCGCCGCCGCCGGTCGCCCCGCAGCCGAACCTGACGTCAGGCGATTTCAAGTAACACCCATGATGAAGATGTCGCCCGAGCCGTTGTCGCCGGCGCCGCCCATGCGGCCGATGCCGAGGGAGACGCGCGTCGCGATGCGCTTGAGCTGGTGCGGCAACAGCGGCGCGTCGGTCCCCACCACCACGATGATCGATCCCATCCCCTCGCGGAACGCGCCGTCGCCCTCCGCTCACCCCGACCTGCCGGCACACGTCGGCCACCGGCGCCCCGCCCTCCGCCTGCCGCACGACCTATGCGATCTGCTCCCCGCTGAACTTCCCGCGCTGCATCGGAGCCCCCTCCCTGAGGGGTGCCCAAAGGCTCCGGCCGCTGGTTCTGCCGTTGTCGTCGTCTTCGGGGGGATGTCACACCGCAGCAACTCGCGCCAGGCGTCGCCAGACGGTCGTCACGTCGTGCTTGCGCGGCTCAGGTTCTTGTAGCTACACTCGGTCGAGGCGATCACCTTTGATCCAGCCAAGCGGCGTGCGACGCTCGAGGCACGTGGCCTCGTCTTCCGCGATGCGCAGGCTGTGTTTGACGGCCCCCACTTCGAGGTCGAGGACACCCGGGAGGACTACGGCGAAACACGCCTCCTCTGTTTCGGCCTGCTCGCCGGCCGCCTGGTGGTCGTCGGCTACACTCCACGTGGCCCTGATCGCCACGTCTTCAGCATGAGGAAGGCCAATGCCCGCGAAGAAGCGCGCCTCGCCCCGCTCCTTGGGCTCTGACCTCGCACGCGTGGATGCGCATCGCATTCACGCGAGCGAGTATCGTGACCTCCCGGAACTGACGCCCGACATGCTCGCCCGGGGGCGGGTCAATCGCGGCGGCCGTCCGAAGAGTTCCAATCCCAAGCGATTGATCTCGATTCGCCTCCCGGATGAGGTGATCGCCAAGTGGCGCGCGAGCGGACCCGGCTGGCATACGCGAATGGCGGAGAAGCTGACACGGCTGGCGCCGAAGTGACGCCAAACGACGGTTGCTGCTGACGGGGCGACCGCAAGCAGCCAGCCGGCACATGCACTGCAGCGGCACCACCGATGAAGCCGCGTCGTGACAGCACCTCGCTCGCGCCTCGTCGATCTGACGAGTCTCCGCGAATTCTCCTGAGGCATCGCCCTCCCCAACGCGCCGCGCAGCCGCGCCGCATCACCCTCGCCCCGCCACACCGCAACGCCCTCGCGCCCCCCATCCCCGACCCGAACGCCCCCCTCACCTCCCATACTTCCGCATCGCCGCCAGCAACCGATCCCTCGGCAGCGCATACGCGCGGTGCCCGTCCACGCCGGTCACCGTCACCGCGCCGAGCAGCGCGTTGAGGATCGCCTCCTCCGTCGCCTGGATGGTCGCGCGGAAGAGCGGCGAGATGCGCGGGTTGGAGAGCATGGTGAGCGGCACCGTCGCCGAGTCGGACGAGGCCTTCGGGTTCGCGGTGCTGAACGCGAGGAAGATGTCGCCCGAGCCGTTGTCGCCGGCACCGCCCATGCGGCCGATGCCGAGCGAGACGCGCGTCGCGATGCGCTTGAGCTGGTGCGGCAGCAGCGGCGCGTCGGTCCCCACCACCACGATGATGGAGCCCATCCCCTCGCGGAACGCGCCGTCGCCCTCGCGCGCGCCGACCCGCGCCGCCGAGTCGGCGCACGGGGGCGTGCGACCGAAGACGCCCTCCGTCGGCGCCCTGGCGGCGACGCACGGCATCAGGTCCGTGATCTCGAGCCCGACCGGCACGCCCGCCACGCGGAAGTCGGGCCGCCGGCCGTAGTTGCACTGCACCAGCACGCCGACGGTGTAGCCCCCCTGCTCCTTCGGCAGCACGCGACTCGCGGTGCCGATGCCGCCCTTGAAGCTGTGGCACATCATCCCGGTGCCGCCGCCGACCGCACCCTCCTCCGGCACCACGCCCCCCTTCGCCTTGTCGAGCGCCTCGAGGGTGTGCGCGGCGGTGACGTGGAAGCCGTTGATGTCGTTCAGGAAGCCGTCGTACGTCTCCGCGACGAACGGCAGCCCCCACGGCTGCATGCCGGGCCGGTCGCGCTGCCACTGGAGGATCGCATCGCGCACCACGCCGACGGAGTGCGTGTTGGTGATGGCGATCGGCCCCTCGAGGAAGCCCCCCTCCTGCAGCCACGTGGTGCCCGTCATCTCGCCGTTGCCGTTCAGCGTGAACCACGCGCCGAACACGGGGTCGTTGTTCGCCTTGCCGCGCGGATGCACCACGGTGACGCCCGTGCGGACCGGCCCCTTCCCGACCTGCAGCTTCCCCGCGCCGCGGATGAGCGTGACGCTCCCCACCTCGACGCCCGGAACATCGGTGATCGCGTCGAGCGGGCCCGGCGTGCCGCCGATGGCCTTGTCGAGGCCCAGGTCGCGGGCGCGGCCCGCTTGGGCGGACAGGCGGGTGGGCGGACTGGCGGACTGCACCAGCGCGAGGGCGGCGAGCGCCAGCAGGATGCGCCGCATCAGGCGATGCTCCGGAGGAGGCGGCGCAGGCGGTCGGCGATCTCGTCGAGGTGCGCCTCGGTGGCGATGAGCGACGGGGTGAGGGCGATGATGTCGCCGGTGATGCGGAGCACCAGGTCCTCCTCGTGGAAGGCACGCGTGAACAGGTCGTAGGCGCGGGCGCCGGGCTGGCCGTCGCGCGGGGCGAGCTCGACGGCGCCCATGAGGCCGATGTTCCGCACGTCGATGACGTGCGGCTCGCCGCGGAGCCCGTGCAGCAGCTGCTCGAAGCGCGGCGCGAGCGTCCGCGCCCGCGTCAGCAGGCCCTCGCGCTCGTACACGTCGAGCGTGGCGAGGCCGGCCGCCGCCGCGAGCGGATGCCCCGAGTAGGTGTAGCCATGGAAGAACTCGATGCCCCACCCCGCGCGCGCGACGATCTCGCCGTGCAGGCGCTCGTGCACGGCCACCGCACCCATCGGCACGGCACCGTTGGTGAGCCCCTTGGCGAGGCAGATCATGTCGGGCATGACGCCGAAGTGCTGCGCCGCGAACGGGTCGCCAAGGCGGCCGAAGCCGGTGATGACCTCGTCGAAGATGAGGAGCAGGCCGTGCCGGTCGCAGATGGCCCGCAGCCGCTCGAGGTAGCCCGCGGGCGGCACGAGCACGCCGGTGGAGCCCATGACGGGCTCGACGATGACGCCGGCGATGGTGTGCGCGCCGCGCGTCCGCACGATTTCCTCCAGCGCGTCGGCCAGGTGCGCGCCCCACGCGGGCTGCCCGCGCGTGAAGGCGTTGCGCGCGAGGTCGTGCGTGTGCGGGAGGTGGTCCACCTGCGTGAAGAGCTGCGGCAGGAACGCCTTGCGGTTGTTCTCGATGCCGCCGACCGACATGCCGCCGAAGCCGACGCCGTGGTAGGCGCGCTGGCGGCCGACGAACCGCACCCGCTCCGGCTCGCCGCGCGCGGCGTGATACGCGAGCGCGACCTTGAGCGCGGTGTCCACCGCCTCGGACCCCGAGTTGGCGAAGAAGACGCGCCCGAGCCCCGGCGGCAGCAGCGCGGCGAGCCGCCTGGCGAGCCGGAAGGCGAGCGGATGCCCCAGCTGGAAGAGCGGCGCGAAGTCGAGCTCGGCGGCCTGGCGCTGGATGGCCTCCGTGATCTCGGCGCGGCCGTGCCCGGCGTTGACGCACCAGAGCCCCGCCACGGCGTCGAGCAGGCGGCGGCCGTCGGCGGTGGTGTAGTGCATCCCCTGCGCGCCGGTGACGAGGCGCGGGGCGCGCTGGAAGTCGCGCGTGAAGGTGTACGGCTGCCACAGGTGGTCGAGCGTGGTGTCGAGCGTGGCCGTGGGGAGCGGCGCGGAGGCCGGGGCGGGTGTCGGCATCCTTCGATGGTAGCAGGGAGTCGCTCAGGCCGTCGCGGCGACCAGGCGGCCTCACTCCCCCCGTCCGCCGGCCCGCCCGTCCGCCTCCCCCGCGCCTCCGGCGCGGACGACCAGCCCCAGCGGCACCGCCCGCGTCCCCGGCCACTGCCGCACGTCGGTCCCCTCGCGCAGCGCGAGCTGCGCCGAGATGCCGCCGTCGAGCCCGAGCGCGGTACGGCAGCCGAGCGCGCCCATCACCGCCGACAGCTCGGTCACCGTGAGGCCGAGCGGCAGGCGGTCGAGCGCGCCGCCGAGGCCGTCGAAGCGGGTCATGGCGATGAGGAGCTGGCCGTCGTGCGTCTCGCCGACGGCGAGGCGCGCATCGCGGTGCTCGAGCCGGAGGCCGCCCCGGCCGGTGAAGAGCGCGGGCGGCACCTCGCCGTCGCCGGTGAGCAGCATGGGATAGCTCTGGAACGCGAGCGCGACACCGCCCCGCTTCCGCCGAGCCTTCACCGCGGCGGGCCCGAGCACCTCGGCGCGGCCATCGGTCCCGACGACGAACGCCCCGGCGAGCGGCCCCGACCCCGGCACCTTGCGCTCGCGCCCGTCGAGCACGAGCCAGCCCCACGGCACGTCGGCCGTGAACTGCCCGGCGTTGAGCGCGAGCGCCGCGTCGGCGGGCATCGCGTCGAGCGTCCAGGTGCCGGTCAGGTCACCGGGGCGGAAGTCGAGCCCGAATCGGACGCGCGCGGGGTCGAGCCGCACCACCACGAGCCGCGTCCGCACCGCCTCGCCGCGGCCCGAGAGCGCGAGCTCCGCCCAGGCGATCCCGTCGCCCACCTCGCGCCAGGCGAGCCGCCGCGTCAGCGCGGCGTCGGCGGCCGTGTAGCGCGCGGGGGCGGCATCGGCGCGCCAGAAGAGCGTCCACCGCTCGCCGTCGCGCACGGACAGCGTCCAGCCGGTCGTCATCTCGACCAGCGGCGGCTCCGCGGGCGCCGCCGGCGCCGCCGCTCCGCCGTCGCAGCGCGCCGCGATGGCGTCGAGCTGCTCGCGCAGCGCGCCGTGGCGTCGCTCGTCCCCAGCGCCCCGTGCCTCCTCCAGCATCCGCTGCAGCGTGAGGTACCCCGGCTGCCGCGCGACGCACGCCGCGCGGCGCTCGAGCGGATGGCCGTCCACAGGCGCGCCGTCCGCGCCGATGCGCGCCTCGGCCTCGCAGCGGCTCACCGCCATGCGCAGCCGCTGCTCCGCGCTCGCGAGGCGCTGGCCGTTCACCGTGCGCTCGGCCATCGCCAGCTCGCGCTGCGCGAGCAGGAAGTCGGGGCTGCCGCGCAGGCACGCCTGCTCCGCCGCCGCCGCGTCGCGCTGTGCCTGGCCGACCTCGCGCGTCACCTGCGCCGCGGCGCGCGTGGCGGCGCCCGCCGCGAGCGCGGCGAGCAGCAGCCCCGTGCGACGCGGCGCGCACCGCATCAGCTGCCGCGCCTCCCGACCGGGCGGCGCGCCGGCGCCGCGCCCGGGGCCGCGGGCGACGGCGCACCGCACTTCGCCGCCATCGCGTCCATCTGCTTCGTGAGCCGCGCGACCGCGGCCTGGTCCCCCTTCTCCTTCGCCTCGTCGAGTTGCATCGACACCTGCACGTACCCCGGCTGCCGCGCGAGGCAGGCGGCGTTGGCCTTCGTAGCCGCGTCGGCCTCCTTCGGCTGCTCCGCCTCCTCGTCGTCACCCATCGCCGGCCCGCCGGTGCACTTCGCCGACGCCTGGCTGTACTGCATGCCGAGCATCATCAGCTGCTCGGTGTTCCCGCTCTTCTGCGCCGCCTCGATCTGCTTCTGGAGCCGCTGCAGGTCCGGGCTGTTCTGGAGGCAGTCGCTCGAGGCCTTCGCGCTCGCCATCCTCGCGCGGTCCTCCGCGGTCACGGGCCGCGGCGCGACCGGCGGCAGCTGGGGCAGTTCGCCGCCGTCGTCGGCCCGGAACGCGGCGAGGAAGAGGGGCCGCAGCGTGTCGTACCGGTCGGCGATGAGGCGCTGCTCCGGGGCGAGCGGCGCGTCGGCCGCCGGCTTCCTTCCGCGGACGATCGGCTCGACCGGCTCCTTCACCATGGCGAACTCGGCGACCGACATGTCGGCCGCCGCCGCCATCTTCTGCTCGAGCGCCTGCTCGGCGCGCTGCTTGTCGTCCCAGTAGCCGTCGGGCTCGGCGGGGCGCACGCCGTAGCAGTCGCGCGTCGGCTGCCGCACCTGCTCCTGCTGCGCGGCGTCCCAGGCCTTCTGGTCGTTGGCGGCGGCCGCCGCGTTGAGCCGCTCGATCGCCCGCCGCTGCGGCGCCTGGCACTCCGTCACCCGCTGCCGCCACGCCCCGAGCGCCGCCTGGTGGCGCGCGTACGGCCCGCTCCCCGACGGCTTCTCCCGCTCCGCCGCGCCGACGCGGAGGCCGGCCGTGAACCGGTCGAGCACATCGTCGGTGATGGCGACCTGGCCATTCCCGCCACGGGCGGGGGCGGGGAGCTGCTGGCGCGCCCGGTCGCCGACGGCCTTCTTGACGAGGCCGCCGAGCTGAGCGCTCGCGGACGCGGGAACGATGGCCAGCAGGGCGGCGAGGACCAGCGACGAGACGCGCATCGACAAGGCTCCGGCACGGGTGAGGGCTGTCCTGCATGTATAACCCTCCCGGGTCACGGGCGGCGCTATCTTCCGCGCCGCCATGACCGCCCCCCGTCGCCCCCTGCTCGCCGCCATGGCCACCCTCCTGGCCGCCTGCGGCGACGGGCCTGCCCCACCGGTCACCATCACGGTCCTCGGCGCGCCGCGCGACTCCATGGCGATCCCGCTCGTCGAGGTGACGAACGCCGCGCCGCTGCCGGGCGGCCGCTGGGCGATCCTGTCCGGTCGCGAGGAGCGGGCGCTGCTCGTGGCGCCCGGCGCCGGGAGCGCGGCACCGCTGCCTGTCGCCGAGCTCGCGCACCCGTTCCGGCTGTTCGCGTCGCGCGACACGATCCTCGTGGCCGACTGGGGGCGCCAGCGCGTGGCGCGCTTCACGGCGGCCGGGGCATTCGCGGGGGCGATCCCGGCGCCGGCCGGCGCGCGCGGCCACCTGCCGAG
Source organism: Gemmatimonadales bacterium (assembly GCA_033764615.1). Taxonomy (GTDB): domain Bacteria; phylum Gemmatimonadota; class Gemmatimonadetes; order Gemmatimonadales; family GWC2-71-9; genus JANRIU01. The sequence continues at coordinate 10,467 of JANRIU010000022.1, forward strand.
CGCGGTCGACGGCGCGGGCGCGCTGTTCCTCGAGGTGCGCCGCCCTGCGGGCCCCGACGGCGCCGGCAACAAGGACTCGGCGGCCGTGGTGCGCTACGCCCCAGGCGCCGCCAGCGGCGACACGGTCGCGCGCCTCTCCCCGTTCGACCTCGCCGAGGTGCAGGGGGAGGCGGGCCGGCGGCTGGAGCGGCGCGTCTTCAGCGGCGAGGACCGCTGGGGTGTGCTGGGCGATGGCTCCCTCTGGGTGGCCCGGGTGTACCAGAACCGGGTCGACTGGCGCGCGCCCGACGGCACGTGGCGGAAGGGACGCGCCCTCCCCGACCGCGTGCTCGAGGTGACGCGTTTCGACCGCGAGCTGTTCTTCCGCGGCTTCCCGCCCGAGCTGCGACGCACCGCCGAGCAGCTGCCGTTCGCGCCGCTCAAGCCGCCGTTCGAGGCGGCATTCGCCGACGCCGGCGGGAACGTGTGGCTGGAGAAGCCGCGCACCGCCGCCGACTCGGTCCGCACGTATCACGTGGTGCGGCGCGACGGCACGCAGGCGCTCGAGGTGCGGCTCCGCGAGTGGCCCGGCGAGCGCCGGCGCCTCGTGGCGATCGGCGATGGCTCGCTGCTCGCCGTGACCGTCACCACGAAGGGCCTCTCGCTGCTGACGTACCCGGCGCCGGCGCTCCCGCCCGCGCCCTCGAAGTGACCTCTCGCCGAAGGACCGACCGACCCGTGTCCCGCCGTCTGCTCCTCGCCGTCCTCACGCTCGCCGCCTGCCGCGCCGGCGGCGGTGCCGATGCCCAGCAGGTCACCGACGCCACCATCGAGGCGACGCTTCCCGGCCGCTTCGGGACGCTCTCGAACGTGGTCGGCACCGCCACGGGGAAGGTGCTCTTCGCCGACACCAAGGCGCGCCGCCTCTTCGTCGGCGACTTCGCCGCCGGCCGCGCCGACAGCATCGGCGTCGCGCGGACCGACACGCTGAAGGCCGACGCCCCCGCCGAGCAGTACAAGTTCCCGGGGTCGCTGACGCTCGTGGGCCCCGACTCGGTGGCGGTCGTCGACTTCGCCGCGCTCCGCGTCACCACGTGGAGCAGTGCCGGCAAGGCGCTCGGCGTGCTGCGCGTCCCCGCCGTGCTCGGGCCCGCCCCCGTCGTGAACTACGACCAGCGGGGCCGCGGCTACAAGGTGGACTTCGCGGCGATCCTCGGCGGCTCCGAGCCCGGCACCGCCATCCGCCCCGACTCCATCGCCGTCGTGCGCTTCCCGCTCGCGACGGGCACGTTCGACACCGTGGCGTTCCTGCAGGCGCCGGAGTACGGCGATGCCTACGTCGGCGAGCAGATGCAGCAGGTGCCGCGCGTCTTCGGCCCCAACGACTACATGGGTGTGCTGCCGGACGGCGCCGTCTGGGTGGCGCGTGGGCGGCAGAACCGCGTCGACTGGGTGCTGGCCGACGGCCGCCGCGTGCGCGGCACGGCGCGCGCGTTCGAGAAGGTGAAGGTGAGCGACGCCGACACCGCGCGCGTCATCGCGCAGCTGCGCGAGCGCGGCCTGCCGCAGCAGGTGCCGGTGCAGTTCCCCTTCGCGGAGACGAAGCCGCCGTTCGAGAACGCGATCGGCAACCCGCGCGGGGAGGTGTGGCTGCAGCGCTCGCGCGCGAGCGACACGGAGCCGGCGGTGTACGACGTGTGGGGCCAGGACGGGACGTGGAAGCGCGCGGTGCGCTGCCCCGCGGGTGTCACGGTCGCCGGCTTCGGCGCCGGCGGCGAGGTCTACGCGTCCAGGCGGAACGACGACGGCAGCCGCAGCGTCGTGCGCCTGAAGGCGTGACCTAGTCGGTGAGGGGTCCCTCGGCCGATCCGGCCGGGGACGCCTCCCCCTCCGCCGCCGGCGCCACGGCGGCCTGACGGGCGGCGCGCTTGCGCCGCCCTTCCTCGTACCAGCGGCGCGTGATCTCCCCCGCCAGCTGCGTGTTGCCGAGCCCGAACGCGAGCCCGACCGCGAGCGCCACGGCGCCGAGGATCAGCGTGAACGCGGCGGTGACGATGTCGGTGTCCATGCCGAGCTGCTGCAGCGCCATGAACAGCGCGATCAGCACGACCGTCCCCTTGGCGAGCTTCGCCAGCGTCGGCACGCCCGCCACGCCGCCCGCCGAGGCGAGCACGAGCGCGCGCACGAACTCGCCGACGAGCATGCCGAGGATGATGATGGCGATGGCGATGATGAGCGTGGGGATGTAGCCCAGCATCGTCGTGAAGATGTCGTTCACCGCCTCGAGGCCGAGCGCGGCGGAGGCGAGCAGCATCACGACGAGCATCACCAGCCAGAAGAGCAGCCGGCCGACGGCGCGCACCGGGTCGAGCGAGCTGCCGGTGCGCTCGATCGCCTCCTCGAGGCCGCCCTCGCGCGCGAGGCGGTCGAAGCCGAGGCGCATGAGCACCGCGTCGGTCGCGCGCTGCACCTGGCGCGCGACGATGTAGCCGGCGAGCAGGATCAGCGCGCTGCCGATGAGCCCCGGCACCACGCCGCCCACCTGCTCCAGCCCCTTCAGCACCCGCTCGAAGACCTCGTTCATGCCGCCACCTCGATCACGACCTTCCCCGCCTGCGCCCCCTCGGCGAGCCGCGCGAAGGCGGCGGCTCCCTCGGCGAGCGGCGTCACCGTGTCCACCACGGGCCACAGCTTCCCCTCGGCCGCCAGGGCCACGATGGCGCCGAACTCGCGGCGGTTCCCCATCGTGGAGCCGAGGATCGTCCACTGGTGCCAGAACAGCTTCCGCAGGTCGAGCTGGACCATCGGCCCCGTCGTGGCGCCGCAGATCACCAGCCGCCCGCCGCGGCGCAGGCAGCGCAGCGAACGCGGCCACGCCTGCTCGCCGACCGAGTCCACCACGACGTCGGCGCCGCGGCCGCCGGTCGCGCGCTTCACCTCGGCGACGACGTCCGCCGTCGCGTGGTCGATCGTCGCATGCGCGCCGAGCCGGCGCGCGGTCTCGAGCGGGGCGGCGCGGCCGCTCGTCGCGATCACCGTCGCGCCGAGGTGCGCGGCGACCTGGATGCTCGCCTGCGCTACGCCGCCGCCCGCGCCCCAGACGAGCACCGTCTCGCCGGGGCGCACGGCGGCGCGGGTGGCGAGCATCCGCCAGGCGGTGAGGGTCGCCAGCGGGAACGCCGCGGCCTGCGCCCAGCCCATCGCCGGCGGCTTCGGCCAGCAGTTCCGCGCCGGCACCACCACCAGCTCGGCGCACGTGCCACTGCGGTGCTCGCCGATGATGCGGTATCCGGGCGTCAGCGGGCCGTCGTCGTCGTCGCCGGCCGCGGGCGCGATGCCGGGGTCGAGCAGCACCGCGTCCCCCGGGCGCGGCGCCTCGACGCCGGGGCCGACCGCCTCCACCTCGCCCGCGCCATCGGTGCCGACGATGTGCGGCCATGCGGGCTCGGGGCCGGGCAGTCCGTCGGCCATGAACACGTCGAGCCGGTTGAGCGCGGCGGCACGGATCCGGACCAGCACCTCGCCGGGCCCCGGCGGCGGCGGCGGCGGGAGCTCGCGCACCGCGAGCCGGCTCCGCCCGCCCGGCCCGTCGAGCACGAGGGCGCGCACTAGAAGCTGGGAGAGGTGACCGTCTCGCCAGGCTGGAGCGGCAGCGGCACCGGCACGGCGCCGGTGCCGGTGAGCGAGCGGAGCGAGAAGAAGTACTCCTGCCGGGCGCCCGAGATGCGCGCCTCCACCACGGCCGCGAGCGTGGCGTCGCGGTTCACGGCGAGGCCCTGGAGCAGGTGCTTCGTCTCGAAGAGCGGCGTGCGCTGGCCCGTGGCCGGGTTGATCCGCACGATCGTCGACGTGGCGCCGCTCGCGATCCCCTCCTGCGCCACGATGATCTCGCCCGACGGCGTCCAGTGCGGCAGCTGCTCCTTCTCGCGCGTCTGCGTGAGGCGTCGCTGGTTCTCGCCCGAGCGGTCCATCACGTACAGCTCGTAGCCGCCGTCGCGCACCGACACGAACGCGATCGACTTCCCGTCCGGCGACGGCATCGCCTGAAGGTTGCCGCGCTCGGAGGTCGTGAGCGCCTTCTGCTCCGAGCCGTCCGCGTTCATGATGAACACCTGGCTCGGGCCCGCGCGCGACGACGTGAAGAGGATCTGCTTCCCGTCCGGCGTCCACACCGGGTCGCTGTTGGAGCCCGCGCCGTTCGTCAGCCGCTCGACGCGCCCGCCGTCCGCGTCGGCCACGAAGATGTCGTACGACGGCCCGGCGAGGTTCGCGGAATACGCGATCCGCGTCCGGTCCGGCGAGGGGCGCGCCTGCACCATCGAGAAGCCGTCGCCGCCGGCGAGCCGCTGCGGCTGCCCGGGCGCGCTGCTCTGCGCGTGGTAGACCGAGAACCCCTTGTCGCGGCTGCTCGACCAGAGCAGGTCGCCCATCACGAACAGCTCGGCGGAGCCGCTCTTCCCCCACGGCGAGGTGGCGGTGATGACCGCCTTCCCCATGCCGACGGCGGTGACCGCGCCGTCGGCGCCGACCGTCGCCACCTCGGCGCGGCTCGACGCCCACGTGGCCTGCTGCAGCGCGCCGATCGGCTTCCCCGTGTCATCGGCCAGGGACGCCGCGAGCTTCGCCGTGCCGCCCACGCCGAGCCCGAGGCGCGGCCGGTCGAGCACGATGGCGCTCGGCACCACGTTCACGGTCCAGACGAGCGGGTCGAAGCCGCGCAGCAGCGCCGTCAGCTTCGTGGAGCCGACGGCCTTGCCCGTCAGGAGCCCCTTCGCCTGATCGTAGGAGGCCACCGAGCTGTCGCTCAGCGTCCAGCCGATCTTCACGCCGGGGATCTCGGATTCGTCGGCCGCGATCGGGGTGAGGCGCACCTCGGCGGTGCCGAGCAGCGGCACGACCACCGGCTCGCGCGTGGGCGGCCGCCGCCGCACCTCGGCGACCTTCGGGTAGACGGTGACGGCGGCGCGGTAGTCGCGCAGGTACGTCGCCACGATCTCGGCCTTCCCCGGCCCGACCGCCGTGACCTGGCCGAGCGGCGTGACGCGCGCGACCCGCTCGTCGGTGCTCGCCCAGCTGAGCCGCACGTTGACCGGGCGCCCCTTCTGCGACGGGACGACGAGCGCGAGCGTCTCGCTCGCGTCCACTTCGAGGCCGAAGTCGGTGCTGGAGAGCGCGACGTCCACCGTCTCGACCACGACCTGCGCGGCGGCCGTGACCTGGTTGGGCGCGACGCCGATCTCGGCGAGGATCACCGCGGTGCCGGCCTGCAGCCCGCGCACGATGCCCGACGCGTCGATCGTGGCGATCGTGGGGTTGATCGACCGCCACTGCACCGGGACCTCGATGCCGGTGGAGCCGTCCGCCTTGAGCTCGCGTGCGGCGAGGCGCGCCGTCTCGAGCGGGAGCAGGCGGATCGCCGCCGGCTCGACGGCGATCATGCTCACGGCCGGCGCCGCCGGCGCCGGCGTGGCGACCGCGGCAGGTCGGGGCGCCGGGGCCGCGGCGACGGGCGGGGCCGCGGAGGGATCGCCCTTCACGGTCACCTGCACCGTGGCCGCCCGCGAGCCCGAGCGCGCCGCGATCATGGTGCTCCCCGGGCGGTGCGCCGTGACGAGCCCCTCGGGCGTCACCGTCGCGACGAGCGTGTCAGCGCTCGAGAACGTGAACTTCGCCTTCGAGGCCGAGACGAGGTTCCCCTGCCGGTCGAAGCCGGCCGCGAGCACGCGGTCGCGCCCCCCCACCTGCAGCGTCATCGCCTCGGGCGTGACCGTGATCTCGGCCAGCGCCTGCGCGCGCGCCGGCGCGGCCGCCAGGGCGGCCGCGAGCACGCTGCACGTGACGAAAGCCAGCGGCGACGGGTTCACAACGGGGATTCGGCTCCGCGGGAGTGTGGGGCGGCCAGGGACGACGAGCCCTCGCCAACCCCGGAACATCCATGACGACACCGACGACGTCAATGCGCCGGACCGCCGACTTGGCACATGCGCCTTGCGAGCGTGGCCGGCGTGTGCAATTTATACGATGGTCCCCCGGACACCCGATTCGCACCCGCACCCAGAACTGAGGAAGGCCCATGGCCCACGTGGACGATACGGATGCCGGCTGGCAGAGCGGTGGCTGGATGGAGGAGACGCCCACCCCGCAGCCGGCACCCCCCGCTCCCGCCCCCACCCCCGCACCTGTCGCGAAGGCGGCGCCGGCCGCGAAGCCCGCGGCCAAGAAGCCGGCCGTGAAGGCCGCCGTCGCGGCGGTCACCCGCAGCGCCCCCCCGAAGAAGGCGAAGAAGGCCAAGGCCGCGAAGAAGGCGGCGAAGAAGGTCGCCCGGAAGGCCGTGAAGAAGGCCGCCAAGAAGGCGACGCGGAAGGCCGCGAAGAAGTCGGCGGCGAAGGCCGTGAAGAAGGGCGCGAAGAAGGTGGCCAGGAAGGCCGCGAAGAAGGTCGTGAAGAAGGTCGTCAAGAAGGCGGCGAAGAAGGCCGCGAAGAAGTCGGCCGGGAAGAAGAAGAAGCGCTGAGTCGCCCCATGCTCCCCCGTGCGGCGTCCGCCCGGGCGGGCGCCGCGGGGCTGCTGCTCCTCCCGCTGCTCGCCGTCGCCTGCCGCAACGGTCCCCCCGAGGGGACGGCGTTCCTGCACGCCACCATCGTCGACCCCGGCTCCCGTGCGCCACGCCCGGGGCAGGTGCTGCTCGTGCGCCGGGGCCGCATCGACACGATCGTGCCGCAGGACGGCTTCGTGCTCCCCGAGAAGTTCGACACGGTCGACCTCGCGGGAGGGCTCGTGGTCGCCGGGCTGATCGACGCCGGCCTCATCGCCGACCGGCCAACGCTCCGAGCCCGCCTCCGCGGCGGGATCGTGGCCGCACGGTTCCTCGGCGGCCCGCTCGACAGCGCCCTCGCCCTCCGCGACGCCGTGCGCTCGGGCGCCGTGCTCGGCCCCCGGCTCGTCGTGAGCGGCGCCCTCGTCGACGGTACCCCGGGCGACGACGTCGCCTTCGTGATCACCGACGCCCGCTCCGCGCGCCGCGCCATCGACTCGCTCGCCGTGGCCGGGGCCGATTTCGTCCGCCTCGGCGGCCGGCTCCCGGCCAGCGCGCTCCGCCCGCTCTTCGACGAGGCGCGGCACTTCGACCTCCACCTCGAGGGGCCGACCGGCCTGCTCGGCCTCGACGGCGCCATCGACGGCGGCCTCCGCGCCATCGAGGGGACCGACGGCTTCCCCGACCTGACGAAGCTGGACTCGGCGCGCATCGACGCGCTCGCCGAGCGGCTCGCCCGCGGGCGCGTGGCGCTCATCCCGATGCTCGCCTCGCGCGACAGCGCGACGCGCGTCGCGTTCGGCCCGCTGCTGCGCGCGGTGCGGCGCCGCGGCGGCGCCGTCCTTGCCGCGAGCGGCAGCGCGTCCGGCGGCCTGCACGACGAGCTCGACGCGCTCGCCCAGGCCGGCCTCGCCCCGGTGGAGCTGCTCGCGGCCGTCACCCGTGACGCCGCCCGCTTCCTCGGCGCCGACTCCCTCGGCGTCCTCGCCCCGGGCGCCGCCGCCGACTTCCTCGTCGTGAGCGGCAACCCGCTCGACGACCTGCGCGCGCTCAGCAAGGTGGAGCGGGTGGTGATCGGGGGGAAGGAGCTGCGGTAGGCGACCCGCCTGCCCCCCTGCCCTCTTACCTTCCGCCATGCCCACCCCGCCCGACCAGAAGCCCCGCATCCGTCTCTCGACACTCTCCCACGGCGCCGGCTGAGCCTGCAAGCTCGGCCAGGCCGAGTTGACGCAGGTCTTGCGTCATGTCCCCGCCGTGGGCGATGCGCGCGTGCTGGTGGATGCGGCCACGCGCGACGATGCCGCCGTGATCCGCCTCGGGCCCGACCGGGCGCTGATCGCGACGGTCGACTTCTTCACGCCCATCGTCGACGATGCCGCCACCTGGGGCGCGATCGCCGCGGCCAACGCGCTGAGCGACGTCTACGCGATGGGCGGCACGCCGTTCTTCGCGCTGAACCTCGCGGGCTGGCCGCAGGCGACGCTCCCGCTCGAGCTGCTCGGCGAGGTGCTCCGCGGTGCCGCCGAGGTGTGCGCGCGCGCCGGCTGCCTCGTCGTCGGCGGTCACACGATCGACGACGCGGAGCCCAAGTTCGGCCTCGCCGTCATCGGCGAGGCGCGGCCCGACCGGCTGCTCACCAACGCGGCGGCGCGCCCGGGCGACCACCTCGTGCTCACCAAGCCGCTCGGCACCGGCATCCTCGCCACGGCGCTCAAGCGCGAGCTGATCGGCGAGGACGCGATGGCCGAGGCGGTCGCGAGCATGACGACGCTGAACGACGCCGCGAGCCGCGTCGCCGTGGCGCACGGGCTCACCGCCGCCACCGACGTGACCGGCTACGGCCTGCTCGGGCACCTGGGCGCCATGCTCGACGCGTCGCGGGCGAGCGCCGTGCTCGCCGCCGATGCGCTGCCCGTGCTCGCCGGGGCACGCGAGCTGATCGCGCGGGGCGCGGTGCCGGGCGGGACCACGCGGAACCTCCGGCACGCGGAGGCGCGCGCCACCATCGACGCCGACGTGCCCGAGGCCGACCGCCTCCTCGCCGCCGACGCGCAGACGTCGGGCGGGCTGCTGCTGGCCGTACCGGACGACCGGCTCGCGGCGGTGCTCGGCGCGCTCGCCGCGGCGGGGACGCCGGCGTGCGCCGTGGTCGGCCGCGTGCACGCGGGCGAGGCCGGGCGCATCCGCCTCGCGCGCGCGCTGCCGGACGCCTGATGGGCGCCTTCCGCTGGACGCCGCAGGAGATGGACCGGCTCGAGCGCGCCGCGCGCGACGGGCGCCGCATCGTGCTCTTCCGTCGCGGGACCGAGTACGTCGTCGTGGCGCGGCGGGTGCGCGCCCTCGGGCGCGACGACGCCGTGATCGGCTACCTGCCCACGACGGGGGAGGAGCTCGTGTTCCTGCTCAACGACATCGACGACTTCCGGATGGTGGGCGAGTGACCGCGCCGTTCGCGCTCGTCCACCTGGACGAGAGCTGCCTCGGCAACGGCCGCGAAGGCGACAACCCGGGCGGCGCCGGCGGCCTCGTGGAGCGCGACGAGGCGGGCGTGATCACGCGCCGGGACCTCGCCCTCGCCGCCCCGGCGACGACCAACAACCGCATGGCGCTCGAAGGCGCGATCGCGGTGCTCGAGGCGCTCGCCGCGGAAGGGCGGCACCGGCTGCTCGTCGTGAGCGACTCGCAGTACCTGGTGAAGGGGATGACGGAGTGGGTGCCGGGCTGGATCCGCCGCGGCTGGCGCCGCCAGGGCGGGCCGATCGAGAACCTCGCCCTCTGGCAGCGCCTCGTCGACCGCGCCACGCTGCACGAGATCGAGTGGACATGGGTGAAGGGCCACGCCGGCCACCCGAAGAACGAGTACGTCAACGACCTCGCGATGGCCGCCGCCGGCAGCCAGCAGCCGAGCGGCGGCCTGATCCCGAGCAACTTCGAGTCGTGGCTCGCCGCGAAGCGGGCGAAGGGGCTGTACCTGGCCTACGACCCCGATCGTCGGGCGCGCGCGCCTGCCTGAGGTGGGGGGGAGGGCCAGCGGGCCGGAGGCCATACTGCCCCCCGGCCCGCCGGCCCTCGTGCCGCCCCTTACTGCACCTGCGTCGTGAACTCCCCGCAGGCCGTGAACGTCACCGTCACCGTGCTCGTCCGGTCCTGCCCGTTGCTGCTGCGCGTCACCACCGTGCGCAGCGTGCCGCGGTCGAACTGCGGGCGCTCGGTGCAGGTCGGGTTGTAGTGCACGCCCTGCGCGTTGTTCACCACCGGCGTCGTCGTCTGCACGGTGCGGGTGACGCCGCCGCGCTCCCACGTCGAGCTGTTGTTCGCGCCGAAGGTCCAGGTGCCGGCGGGCAGCGGCTGGTCGTTCTGGATCGTGCCCGGCGTGTCGGCGGTGAACTGCGTCTGCCAGGTGCGCGTGTGCCGCGCGGTCGACGCATCCGCGTACCGGTACAGCGTCACCATGTTGCTCTCGCTCGACGAGAGGCCGTTGGCGTCGCCGCTCACGGTGCGCGAGCCGTTCCGGTTCTCGGAGCTGGTGACCGCCGTCGTCGGCGGGGTGACGCCGGGGCGCGCCACCGGGAAGCGCGTCCACGTGCGGGTGAAGCCGGGCACGTCCGCCGGGATCGGCGAGCCGCCGGTGCGTCCCGAGAAGCTGATCGTCCGCGTGATCGCCTGCGAGGCGACGGTGCGCACCACCTGCACGGTGCCGTCACGCGTCACGGACTCGGGGCGGTTCCCCGCGTTCGGCTTGCTGATCGTGCAGTTCGAGTAGACCCACGTGATCGTCGTGGTGTTGCCCGCGACCTGCGTGGTCTTCACCGGTGCCGGCGTGCAGATGTCCCAGCGGCGGTTGAAGTTGGCGAGGTTGTCCAGCGACGCCGCGGCCTGCACCTGCGCCGGCGTCGCGGCCTGGTACCCGGCGAGGACCCCGTCGCCGCCGGCATACACGCCGAGGCCGGCGAGTGACGCGCCGGTCGAGGTGATCCCCTCGCCCAGCGCATCGAGGTCGAGCGCCACCGATTCGGCGACGGTGTCGGCCTGCTGCTGCGTCAGTGCGACCTGCGCGGGATCGTTGGGGTTGGCGTCGACCGGCGTGCCGGCGCCGCAGCCGGCGAGCACGAGGGCGAACGCGGCCACCGACAGGGGGGCGGCCATTACCTTCGAGATGGGGAAACGCATGACGAACTCCTCCGGACTGCGGGTGTGGTCCTGCCTGCATCGAGTGTCGGCAGCCGGTCCGTCGGCTTGAATACGGACGACAGCAGGGAGACGCGCGATCCCGCGGCGCGTTAGCACGCGCTTCGTAACGACCTGACCGTCAAGGAATCCACCATGTCCGGGATCCCGACACCGCACCCCACCCGCCCGCGCACGCCCGCGCGCGCGCTCCGCCGCCCATGAGCTCGCTCTCGCGCCTCTTCCGCCACCTCGTCAATACGCTCGCCGAGCAGGATCCGGCGCTGCTGCACGCGCCGATCCCCGTGCGCGACGTGCTGCACGTCCACCTCCCGTATCGCGTGGCGCGCCGCGCGCTCGGCGTGGACGCGAGCGAGGACTGGGAGGCGCTGATGCTGCAGCTGCTCGCCGGCGAGGAGGGCCTCGCCACCACCGAGCCCGCCCCGCTCTTCGCGCGGCTGCAGGAGCAGGCGCGCTCGCCGAACCCAGACCTCCGCGTGCTGCTCGACGCCGAGCAGGGCACCCTGCGCTTCGACACCGAGGCGATGGCGTATGCGTTGGGGCCGGGGGAGGAAGGGGGGCAGGAGGGCCCGCGGGCCGGAGGCCAGGGGCTTCGGGCGGACGCGCCCGACGGCGACGACGCGGCGGGCATCGAGTTGGTCGCGGGCCGCGAGCCGCACGTGGCCGACGACGACGAGGGCCCCTGGGCCGACGACGAGCCCGGCCTCGCCCCCGAGCCGCCCGCGACCCGCGACCCGCGGCCCGTCACCGGGCGCGACCCGCTCCCCGCGCCCCCGCCCTACTCGTTCGACATCGACCCGGCGACCGCCACGCCGCCGCCGTCGATCGCCACGCGGCCCGGCCGCTGCCCCTACTGCGGCGGCAAGCTCCCCGGGAGCCGCGCCGTGAACTTCTGTCCCCACTGCGGCGAGAGCATGACGACGACGCGCTGCCCCGAGTGCCAGGCCGAGGTCGAGCTCGGCTGGAAGTTCTGCGTCGGCTGCGGCACGTCGCTACCCGAGCTGTGAGCCCCCGATGACCGATGTCGTGATCCTCGCCGCGGTGCGCACCGGCTTCGGCGCGTTCGGCGGCGCGCTGAAGCACCTCTCCGCCACCGACCTCGGCGTGATCGCCGCGCGCGCGGCGCTCGCGCGGAGCGGCGTCCCCGTCGCCGACATCGGCCACGTCATCGCCGGCAACGTGCAGCAGACCTCCGCCGATGCGAGCTACCTCGCGCGGCATGTGGGGCTCAAGGCCGGCGTGCCGGTCGAGGTGCCGGCCGTCACGGTGAACCGCCTCTGCGGCTCCGGCTTCGAGGCCGTCATCCAGGGCGCGCAGCGCATCCGCCTCGGCGAGGTGCGCGCCGTGCTCGCCGTCGGCACCGAGAGCATGAGCCAGGCGCCGCACGTGGTGCGCGGCGCGCGGTGGGGGCTCCGCTTCGCGGCGGAGACGCCGTTCGAGGACACGCTCTGGGAGGGGCTCAAGGACCGCCACTGCGGCCTGCCGATGGGTGTCACCGCCGAGCGGCTCGGCGCGCAGTACGGCATCACGCGCGAGCAGGCCGACGCCTGGGCGCTGCAGAGCCAGCAGCGCGCCGCCGCCGCCTGGCGCGACGGTGCGTTCGCCGACGAGGTGGTGCCGGTGATGCTGCCCGACCGGAAGACGAAGCAGGACGTCCCCTGGGCGATGGACGAGGGGATCCGGGCCGACTCGACCGCCGAGGGGCTCGCGCGGCTCGCGCCGGTCTTCGAGAAGGCGGGGCTCGTCACCGCGGGGAACGCGTCGGGCATCAGCGACGGCGCGGCCGCGCTGGTGCTGGCCGATGCGCGTTATGCGGCCGAGCTCGGCCTCGTGCCGCTCGCGCGGATCGCGGCGTGGGGCGTCGCCGGCGTGCCGCCCGAGATCATGGGGATCGGCCCCGCGCCGGCCGCGCGGCAGGCGCTCGCGCGCGCGGGGAAGGCGCTGGCCGACATGGCGCTCGTGGAGGTGAACGAGGCGTTCGCGGCACAGTACCTCGCCGTGGCGAAGGAGCTCGACCTCGACCCCGCCCGCACCAACGTGCACGGCGGCGCCATCGCCCTCGGCCACCCGCTCGGCGCGAGCGGCGCGCGCATCACCGCGCACCTCGTGCATGCGCTCGCGCGGCAGGGCGGCGGCTGGGCGCTCGGGAGCGCGTGCATCGGCGGCGGGCAGGGGATCGCGGTGGTGCTTGAAGTCGGGCAGGCGGGCCAGCGGGCCAGCGGGCAGGAGGCCAGGGAGGCGGGCAAGCGGGCCGGGGGGCAGGAGGCCAGTCTGGCCTCCGGCCCGCCTGCCGCCCGGCCCGCCGCCATGCCCGCCGCCGACCTCCGCTCCCTCATCGAGTCGCTCAAGCTGGATGCACTGCGGAGCGGCGGCTGGCAGCCGCCGGCGGACGCGCCGTGAGCAACCTCCCGCAGCGCATCGACCGCGCCGCGCTCGATCGCATCCTCCGCCGCGCCGCCGAGCTGCAGGCGGCGGGCGCCGACGTGGGCGACGGGCTCTCGGCCGACGAGGTGATCGCGCTGGGCAAGGAGGTCGGCATCCCCGAGGCGCAGCTGCGCCAGGCGATGCTCGAGGAGGCGTCGGGGCCCGTGGCGCCGGCCTCGACCGGCCTGCTCGACGACCTCGTCGGCCCCGGCACCCACTCGGCGCGCCGCGTGGTGCGCGGCACCGTCGCCGAGGTGGAGGCGCGGCTCCTCGCGTGGATGAGCGAGCACGAGATCCTCGGCGTGCAGCGCCACGTCCCCGGCCGCATCACGTGGGAGCCGCTCGGCGGGCTGCAGGCGGCGCTCCGCCGCGGCTCGAAGGCGATGGCGAAGGGGACGCAGTCCATCACGCTCGACCGCGCGCTCGTCACCGCCACCACGATGGAGCTCGAGCCCGGCTACTGCCTCGTCACGCTCACCGCCGACCTCCGCTCCGTGCGGAGCGCCTACCTCGGCGGCGGCGCCGCGGTCGCCTCCGTCGGCGCCGCGGGCACCCTCGTCCTCTCCGTGCTCGGCGCGTTCTGGGTGGCCCCGCTGGTGCTCGGCGCGGCGACGCTCGGCGCCGGCCTCCTCATCGCCCGCACCTACCGCACCCCGAGCGAGCGCGCCGCCATCGGTCTCGAGCGCGCACTCGACCACCTCGAGCGCCACGGCGGCCAGCCGCTGCCGCAGTCGGCACCGAGCCTCGGGGAGGCGCTGGTGCGCGACGTGGGGCGGTTGCTGCGCGGGTCGTAGGGAGGGTCGCGCCTCTCGCGTGCCGCGCGACCTTAGCTTCACTCCATTGCCGTTGACTCACGACCCATGACCCACGACCCAAGACCACCTCATGCCTCCTCTCCCCGACGTCATCGGCGTCCTCGGCTTCGGCCAGATGGGCGCGGGCATCGCGCAGGTGTGCGCCATGGCGGGCTGCCGCGTGCTGGTGCGCGAGCCGTCGGACGCGGCGCACGCGCGCGGGCTGGCGGGCATCCAGGCGTCGCTCGCGAAGTTCGTGGAGAAGGGGAAGCTCGCACCCGCGGAGCGGGAGGCGGCGCTGGGTCGCCTGGAGCGGGCGGACACGATCGACGCGCTCGCGCCGTGCGCGTGGGTGATCGAGGCGGCGCCCGAGCAGCTGGAGCTCAAGGCGCAGCTGCTGCGGGAGGCGGAGCCGGTGCTCGCTCCCGAGGCGATCATCGCGACCAACACGTCGAGCCTCGCCGTCGGCGACCTCGCCCGTGCCCTCGCGCGCCCCGGGCGGATGGTGGGGCTCCATTTCTTCAACCCCGTGCCGCTCATGCCGCTCGTCGAGGTCGTGCGCGCGCTCACCACGCAGGACGATGTCGTGGCGGCCGCGATGGCGTTCGCGACCCGGCTCGGCAAGACGCCGGTGGAGACGAAGGACGGCGGCGGCTTCATCGTCAACCGCCTGCTCGTGCCGTACCTGCTCGATGCGGTGCGCGCACTGGAGCAGGGCGTCGGCACGGTGGAGGCGATCGACACCGCGATGCAGCTCGGCGCCGGCCATCCCATGGGCCCGTTCACGCTGCTCGACACGATCGGCCTCGACACGGTGCTCGCCGTCGCCGAGGTGCTGCATCACGAGTCGGGCGAGCCGCGGCATGCGCCGCCGGCGCTGCTCCGCCGGTACGTGGCCGCGGGGTGGCTGGGGCGGAAGGCGGGGCGGGGGTTCCGGCTGGCGCCGGCGGACGGGCGGTCGGGCGGACGGGCGGAAAGCCGCCCTGCTCCCATCGTCGATGCGACGACGACATGAGACGTTCCGCCCGTCCGCCGGTCCGCCCGTCCGCCGTCGTCGGCTGCGCGCTCGCCGCGCAGCTGGCAGGCTGCAATCCCGCCTCCACCCGCCCTTCCCTCTCCCCGCTCCCCGAGGCGCGCACCGTCGAGATCGAGGCGAAGGTGCCGCAGGCGACCGAGCGCATGGCGAAGGAGCTGCGCGCGCAGCGCATCCCCGTCACGCGCGTCGAGCCGCGCGACGGCTGGTTCGAGACGCCGTGGTTCGACGCCGAGAGCGGCGACTCGACGGCGGCGCCGCCGCTCGGCGCGGGCGTCGTGAAGCTCCGCGGCTGGGTGGGGCCGGGGCGGCCGAAGCATTCGGAGGCGACGGTGGAGCTCGTCTACCGCGACCGGGTCGATCCGTCGCTCCCGTGGCGCGAGCTGGAGCGCGCCGTGCCGTCCGACGCCGGCGTCGCAAAGCGCGTCGGCGAGGTGCTGGAGATCTTCGAGCCGCGGAAGGGCATCGAGCCGCTCCCGGCCGACAGCACCGCGCCCGCGCGACGCGCGCCCGACGGCCGGGGGCCGGGCGCGCCAGCCGTGCGTCCCGACTCCGCGCGCGCGCGCCCCGGCATCGCACCGGCGGACGCGGACTCGGCACCGCCGCGCCCGACGGGCCGTCCCTGAACGGCGAAGGGGCGCCCCGGCCCGAGCCGGGACGCCCCTTCGCGCGCACTGCGACGCTCAGCGCGCCCGCAGGTCGAAGCGGTCGAGCTCCATCACCTTCACCCACGCCGCCACGAAGTCGCGCACGAACTTCTCGCGCCCGTCGGCCTGCGCATACACCTCGGCGAGCGCCCGCAGGATCGCGTGCGAGCCGAACACCAGGTCGACGCGCGTCCCCGTCCACTTCACGTCGCCCGTCGTCCGCTCGCGCGCCTCGTAGACGCCGGTGGCGCCGGCCATCGGCACCCACTCGACGTCCATCGAGAGGAGGTTCACGAAGAAGTCGTTCGTGAGCGTCTCCGGCCGGTCGGTGAGGACGCCGTGGCGGCTGTTGCCGTGGTTGGCGCCCAGCACGCGGAGGCCGCCGACGAGCACGGTCATCTCCGGCGCGGTGAGCGTGAGCAGCTGCGCGCGATCCACGAGGAGCTCCTCGGGCTGCACGCTGAACGCCTGCTGCTGCCAGTTGCGGAAGCCGTCGGCGACGGGCTCCAGCACCGCGAACGACGCGGCGTCGGTCTGCTCGGCGCTCGCGTCCATGCGGCCCGGCGTGAACGGCACCTCGATCGCCATCCCCGCCTTCCGCGCCGCCGCCTCGATCGCCGCGCCACCGGCGAGCACGATCAGGTCGGCGAGCGAGATGCGCGTGCCGCCGGTCGCCTTGGCGTTGAACGCGTGCTGGATCGTCTCGAGCACCTCGAGCGTCCGCGCGAGCTTCGCGGGCTGGTTCACCGCCCAGTCCTTCTGCGGGGCGAGGCGGATGCGCGCGCCGTTGGCGCCGCCGCGCTTGTCCGAGCCGCGGAACGTGGACGCGGAGGCCCAGGCCGCGCCGACCAGCTGGCCGATCGGCAGCCCCGCCGCGAGCACCTGCGCCTTGAGCGCGGCGACGTCGGCCGCGGTCACGAGCGGGTGGTCCACCGCGGGGATCGGGTCCTGCCAGATGAGCGTCTCCTGCGGCACCAGCTTGCCGAGGTAACGCACCTTCGGGCCCATGTCGCGATGCGTGAGCTTGAACCACGCGCGCGCGAACGCATCCGCGAACTGCTCCGGATGCTTGTGGAAGCGCTCCGAGATCTTCCGGTACTCCGGGTCCATCTTCATCGCCATGTCGGCGGTCGACATCATCGGCGCGCTGCGCTTCGCCGGGTCGTGCGCGTCCGGCACGAGCGCCTTCGCCGCCGGGTCGGTCGGCGTCCACTGCCAGGCACCGGCCGGGCTCTTCGTCAGCTCCCACTCGTAGCCGAGGAGCATGTCGAAGTAGCCGTTGTCCCACTTCGTCGGGTTCGGGGTCCAGGCGCCCTCGAGGCCCGAGGTGGTGGCATGCACACCGAGGCCGGACTGGTGGCGGTTGCGCCAGCCGAGGCCCTGCGCCTCGATCGGCGCGCCCTCCGGCTCGGGGCCGACGAGCGCCGGGTCGCCCGCACCATGCGCCTTGCCGAAGGTGTGGCCGCCGGCCGTGAGCGCCACCGTCTCCTCGTCGTTCATCGCCATCCGCGCGAACGTCTCGCGGATGTCGCGCGCGGAGGCGAGCGGGTCGGGCTTGCCGTTGGGGCCCTCGGGGTTCACGTAGATCAGGCCCATCTGCACCGCGGCGAGCGGGTTCGCGAGCTCGCGGTCGCCGGTGTAGCGCTGGTCGCCGAGCCACTCGGCCTCGGGGCCCCAGTAGATGTCCTGCTCCGGCTCCCAGACGTCGGGGCGGCCGCCGCCGAAGCCGAACGTCTTGAAGCCCATCGACTCGAGCGCCACGTTGCCGGCCAGGATCATCAGGTCGGCCCACGAGAGCGCGTTGCCGTACTTCTGCTTGACCGGCCAGAGGAGGCGGCGCGCCTTGTCGAGGTTGCCGTTGTCCGGCCAGCTGTTGAGCGGGGCGAAGCGCTGCGTGCCGTTGCCGGCACCGCCGCGGCCGTCCGCCGTGCGGTAGGTGCCCGCCGAGTGCCACGCCATGCGGATGAAGAACGGACCGTAGTGCCCCCAGTCGGCGGGCCACCACGGCTTCGAGTCCGTCATCAGCGCGTGCAGGTCGGCCACGACGGCGTCGAGGTCGAGCGACTGGAACGCCTTGGCGTAGTCGAACGCCTCGCCGAGCGGATTGCCGGCGGGCGGGTTCTGGTGGAGCATGCCGAGGTTCAGCTGGTTCGGCCACCACTCGCGGTTGGTGCGCGCGCCGGCGCGGGCGGGGGAGGCCGCACCGTGCATGACGGGGCACTTGCCGCCGGTGCTGCCCGTGGGGTGATCCATCGTCGTCGTCCTGGGCGTGGGAGGTGACTGCCGGGCGGTCGCGGCGCGCGGGCGCGTCGACTGCTGGAGTTGCGGGCAAACATAGAGGTCGGTCCCATAGCCAACAACGGGCCGAGAGCAATACGCCCCATAGGCAACTACAATACCTGCCATGGACAGCGGCCTGCTGCGCGCATTCCTCGAGACGGCGGAGGCGGGCACCCTCAGCCGGGCGGCGCGCACCCTCGGCGTCGCCCAACCCTCGCTGTCGCTCCAGATCCAGCGGCTGGAGCGGCATCTCGGGACGCCGCTCTTCCGGCGCCACGGGCGCGGCATGACGCTGACGGACGCGGGGGAGGCGCTGCTGCCGCGGGCCCGGCGCATCGTGGAGGAGGTCCGCGCGGCGGAGGAGGCGTTCCGCCAGCGCGACGGCGCGCTCGCGGTGCTGCACGTGGGCGCGATCCCGACGGTCGCGCCGTACGTGCTGCCGGATGCGCTGCGGCGCCTGCGTGCGCGCGACGCGACGCGGCGCGTGGCGATCCGGGAGGAGGTCAGCGCG
The DNA here is from genome assembly GCA_033764615.1 of Gemmatimonadales bacterium. Classification (GTDB taxonomy): domain Bacteria; phylum Gemmatimonadota; class Gemmatimonadetes; order Gemmatimonadales; family GWC2-71-9; genus JANRIU01. The sequence continues at coordinate 28,855 of JANRIU010000022.1, forward strand.
GCGCTAGCGCGGCAGCTGGCGGAGGGGACGCTCGACGTGGCGATCGCGGCGCAGCCGTTCGCGTTCGACGGCCTCGAGGTGGAAGTGCTCGGTGTCGACCCCCTCGTGGTGGCGGTGCCGGCGCACCACCCGGCGGCGCGCGCGGGGGCGATCACGCTGGCGGCGCTGCGCCAGGAGCCGGCGATCACGCTCGACGCGGCGCACTGTCTCGGGCACCAGGTCGCCGAGTTCTGCGCGCGGCGGGGGGTGGCGCCGTCGGTGGCGTGTCGCGGTGCGCAGCTCGCGACCGTGCTGGAGCTCGTGGCCGCGGGGGTCGGCGTGTCGATCGTGCCGGCGATGGCGGCGGCGCGGGCGCAGGGGCTCGCGTGCGCGTTCGTGCCGGTGGCGGACGCCGCGCCGGCACGCGACATCGTGGCGGTGCGGCGGCCCGGCGCGCCGCCGGTGGCGGCCGCGTTCGTGGAGTGCGTGCGGTCGGTGCTGCGGGGGTGGTAAGTGCGGGACGCGGCCCTACCGCACGTCAGGCGAGCGGACGCCCGAGCTGGCGCATCTGCACTGCCGACCCGCGGGCGTCCCGTCGCCGCGCGATGCGCCCGTCCCGGATCTCGAACAGCTCCATGGCGACCAGTGCGTAGGACCTGCCCGTCCGCGCGTGGCCGAACGCGCGGGCCACGAACGTGCCCGTCTCGGTGTGGCGCGCGCGCACAACGTCGCCATCGGCGACGAGGTCCTCGATCCGCAGCTGCATGCGATAGCCCGCGATGAGCTGGCGCCAACTCGGCTCGACCGGGCGAGCGGTGCCACGATCGGTCTGGCGGGCCAAGAATTGTCGCAGACGAGGGGGTGCACCGGGACGCTGAGGGCGGTGATGCGAGAAGATCTCCTCGACCTTCGCGTCGCTCTTGCTTTCCTCGAGGGCCGCGGGTCCACCTGCCGGCCCCAGAAACCCAGAGAAGAGCTTGGCGCAACGGGGAGGCTTCTCTGGGCCTATCCGCGGCATGCCGGCCGTCATGCTAAGGCGACGATGCGAGAGAGCAGTTGCGGAGCCATGATCTCCGGCTGAAGTTCCCGGGGCGCTTCAGCTGGGCGGTCCGCTCCTACCAGCAGCCAGCCAAGTCGAGTCTCGGAGAGCGCTCGACGCAGCCGTGCGGCGGCCAGAACTGGCACGTTGAACATCCGGAGCTCAGTAGTTTGCGGGAGAGGCGACCGCAGCAACTAGCGCGCCTTCTCCGACGGCGCTCAGGTGTCGTAGCGAGCGGGTTGAGGACCATTGACGGCGTCAGGTATGGCGACCTGATTCCTAGGCGAAGTATTCCTCACCGAGGAGAGGCTGCGGCGCGATGAGCTCTCTGCCACACTTGGTTCCCACGACTTGGTCGGAAGTTGCACGGCTGACCGTGCCGGCGCGCGAAGCACGGCTCCAGACCGGCCACGATCTCGGCTTGAACGAGCGGGCGGTCCGTTGGATGGACCGCCAAGCGCCCAAGGGCATCTATACGCATCAGCATCGCGCGCTGTCGCAGCTCCTTGCCGGGAAGGATGTTTGCATCAGCACTGCCACGGCGTCCGGAAAGTCGCTGGTGTTCCAGCTTGCAGCCCTGCACGCGATAGCAGGGAGCGAGACCGCAAAGGTGCTTGCCTTCTATCCCCAGAAGGCGCTCGGCTACCAGCAAGAGCAACGATGGCGCAGCGCAATGTCCGAAGCGGGCTTCGGGCCCGATCAAGTTGCTCTCATCGATGGAGACAAGCTCACAGCTGAACGCCCAGCCTTGCTGGAGCGTGCTCGCGTGGTGGTAATGACACCCGACGTGGCTCACGCTTGGCTGATGCGTACGCTCGGAGACAGTGCGCAGCGGCGGCTGCTAGAGGAGTGCCGGCTCCTCGTCGTCGATGAGGTGCATGCATTGACGGGTGTATTCGGGTCGAATGCCGCCTTCTTCTTCCGGAGGCTGCGAGCGGCGATGATGGCATTAGGGGGACGGCACCAGGTTGTGGCGGCCTCCGCAACAATTGCGAGGCCGGAGCAACACACGGAGCTGCTTCTGGGTGTCTCGCCACACCTCATCACGCCCACCGATGATGGGTCGCCGCGCCACCAGTTGCGCCTTTGCCTCGCCCAGCCGCCCTCCGAGTCAGAGCCTCTCGCCTCATGCAGCCAGCTATTGGCGCACCTCGTCCGCGAGACCACCGCTCGCTTCCTGTGCTTTGCGGATTCGCGAAAGCTGGTGGAACAGCTTGCGGCGATGTCCAACAGGCTGCTTGACGATTCTCGCGTCGTTCAGACGGACGACGACACTGGCATGTCGCGGCCGGACCTTGCAGAGCGAGCATCAATCCTTCCTTATCGGGCAGGATACGAACGCGAGGACGCAGCCCGGATACGGCGACGACTTGAGGACGGCTCCCTACGCGGCATCGTCAGCACGAGTGCCCTGGAGCTCGGCATCGACCTTGCGCATCTTGACGTCGGTGTGTTGTACGGTGTCCCTCGCAATGCCACTTCGCTTTGGCAGCGCTTGGGACGCATTGGGCGCGCGCGGGACGGCGACGTGATCGTTCTCAAGGCGTCCACTGCTCTCGCTGACGAGGCCGCCTTCGCCGCTCCGCAAGACATGCTGTCTCGCCCGCCCGCGGAGGGAGCGCTGCACCTCGGCAATAGGCGTATCCAGTGCATTCACGCGATGTGTCTCGCGGGTGTCGACGGTGAAGCTGCATCCCTCGGCATACCAGTCGAGGCGCTGCTTGCACAGCCAGTGAAGTGGCCTGCAGGATTTCAGCAGACGTGCGCACTCGAGGCCACCGGGCAGGCCAGTGAGGACATGCGATACATGCGCGACAACTGTCAGGGGAACCCACCTCACTGGGCGTTTCCACTCCGCGACGTTGAGACTCAGTTTCGGATTCTTCAGCCCCGACTCGGTGGCGCCGAGAACCGAGGCTCACTCAGCTTCGGGCAGCTCCTGCGCGAGGCCTATCCAGGGGCAGTCTACTTCTACATGGGCGAGCCTTTCCGCGTACGCTCGATCTACTTTCGCTCGCGCGAGGTTATCGTCAAGAATCGAGGCTTTTCTCTAGGCACGAGGCCAATCATCCGTCCGCCCCAGATCTTTCCGGGCTTTCAGTCTGGCGGTCTGATCGAGATGTTCTGCCACGGCACGCTGACTGTGGCGCGATCTGCCCTCCAAGTTCGTCAGACCGTGACAGGATGGGAGGAACGCGTTGGCACTAAGGTAGAGCGTTACTCGTACCCGCAGCAGACCAAGGAAGTGGATTGGAAATTCGACAAGCTGCAGCGGAACTATTTCACGACGGGGACCCTGCTCTTCCTTCCGACCATGGATCAGTCCAAGGAGTGGGGTGAGCAGACTGCGCAAGTGCTACTCGAGGCACTTCTGTACGAAGTGCCGTTCGATAGGCAGGATATCGAGGTGGCAGTCGATCGGCTGTGGGTGGACCACATGCATCTCAAGAAGGAGATGCGGTTTCTTGCGGTCTATGACCAGACCTACGGAAGCCTCGAGCTGGCATCACGCCTTGCGGACACTGAGTGCCTACAGCTGGTGCTTCGGAGAGCGGTGGCTCTGGCCAAGCAAGCCGCAACCGTCCAGCATGCGCTCTTCTCCGCAATGCTTGAGGCCTCGATGCATGCAAGAGAGGTGATTGACGTGCGCACGGGAACCCTGCTCTTGGACGATCAACATGTGATCTGCCCGGGCAGTCATGGTCTCTACCTACCTGACGGAAACGTCCCGATGCTTGTCAAGCGCGTCTTCTTTCACCCGCAACTCCAACTCGCGTATGCGGGCAGCATCGCCGGATGGAAGGAGTCAGAGATCTCGTGTCGCGTAAGTGATGTGCGTCCGATCCCCGGTGAGTCGCGTCTTGGCAAGTACAACTTCAACACGGGCGAGGTCGAGGGCTGCGAGTAGGTCTCTTGGCGGATAGTCACCTACGCCCTGCTTCATCGGTGTCGCGCGCGAACCGGAGCGCATCCTTCAAGGCGGAGACCCGGAGCCGCATTTACTGCGCCCCCGGTAGGGTAGAGTCTCGGTTTGGCGATGCCTCGCCGAGAGGTAGGAAGCGATCGGCTTAGGGCAATCTCCTCTTGCCGCTAGCACGTCGGCTTCACCTGCCGGCGTCTGGCGCCGTTGACCGATGCCGTGACCGAGGCCAGTGCATTACTGCTCTCGTCCTTGCATGCGCACCGATCGATACCTGTCCTACCATCCAGCGGTACGCGAACCGGGCTTCTCGTGCGCGTTCGTGCCCGTGGCGGATGCGGTGGTCTAGCGCGAGATCATGGCGGTGCGCCGGCCGGACGCGCCCCGCGTGGCGGCGGCGTTCGTGGAGTGCGTGCGGTCGGTGGTGCGGGGGTGGTAGCGCGGGCATGCGGCGCGGGGTGCCGCCGCGCCGCCTGACGCGGGCGTCCGGCTCGAGGAGGATCCGATGGCGAACATGCGCTCCGCCGCGTGGCTGCTGCGCGGCATCAGCAGCGTGCCCGGCGAACTGCTCCTGCAGGGCCGCACCATCCGCTTCGCGGCGACAGGACCGGGTTCGGCATGGCCGTGGCAGCTGCGGAAGCTGGAGCGGCTGTGCGGCGCGGCGGGCTGGGCGGAGCGCGTGCTGGCGGGCGAGCGGGCGGAGCTGTTCGCGTGGGAGGTCGCCACGGTCCGCGCGTGGGTGCCGTGGCACTACTTCGGCGGCGGGATGAAGCTGGGGCGCGATGCGCTGGTGCTGCGCCTGAGCTTCGGGCGACCGGGGAACACGCGCACGGGCGGAGTCGAATCGGTCGGCGCGCAGTTGGGGGAGGTGGCAGCGATGCGGGCGCGGGGGCGGCAGTGGCAGGAGGCCCTGGCGCGCGCGGGGACGCGCGCCGAGCAGGCCTGATGCCACCCTCGGCCGAAAGGCCGGGCATGCTGCCCGGCGAACGGCGTCCGGTTCGCTGCGGCGTCATCGCACGTCTCGACGGACCGTCGGAGGACCGTCGACTCGCGCCCATCGGAGCACGAGTGACGATTCGCCGCCGGAGGATGCGGAGCGCGACGGAGCGGTCTGCGAGCGCGACCGCGCCGAGCGGCCGCCTCGGGCCTCGCCCGAGACAAGCGATCGCACAGGGGAGCAGCGCCGACGGCGTCCGGTGCGAACTCATCGACGACGCCATTCCTCTACGATCCCCGTGGACGGGTCGTTGATGATGAGCGTGCTGCCATTCAGCGAAGCGGTGCTCGTGCCGCTTCCCGCGGGCTGGCCGTTCACCGTGTAGGACACCGAAAGGCTGTAGCCGCCGACGGTGCGCTGCCAGGTACCGCTCACGGCCACGACGGCCTGCACATTGTTCACCAGCGTCTGGTACGTGCCGGAGAAGCCGCCACCGGCCTGTGCCGAGCCGACGCCGGAGAGGATGGTCTGCCTGTCACCGTTCGTGAAGAAGAGCGTGGTCGGCAGCGTGAAGCCGTTGACCCGGAAGAGATCGTACGCGCCGACCACCGGATCGACGGTCGGGGTGGACGGTCCGCTGGGCGACGAGCCCCCGCAGCCGAGGAGGATGGCCACGAGGCCGAGGAGGATGACACGACGAACGTCGGGGAACATGGAAGGCGCTCCCTTGGCAGGGGTTGAGGGACTGCCTGGGAGGATCGCAGGAGGGTGTGACAGCGCGAGGTGCGCGGACGAGGCGAACGGAGACGGGGCACGGCGTGCCAGCGTCCGGTGTCTTCATGGCTGCCGGCGGAGCGAGCCTCGAAGACGCGAATGACGGATGCGCCGCCGCCGCGGCTTGCTCATTCCGCAGAGAACGCGTCGCGGAACGGCCCGAGGAATCGGCGTCCGTCCGACCGTAAGCTTCCCCCTCCGCCAGACACGCGATAGTAGACTCGGACGGCGCCACGAGGAGGAGTCATGCGCCGCTCGAAGTTCACGGAATCGCAGATCGTCGAGATCCTGAAGGCCGTGGAGGGGGGCTTGCCCGTCGCGGAG
>JANRIU010000053.1:0-4816 GCA_033764615.1 Gemmatimonadales bacterium
CTTTGGCGCGAACGTGGCGCGGAGCTGACGGCGCTGGCGCAGCGCTTCCGCGCCGAGGACCTGGCCTGGAAGCCCGGCGACGCGCGCCAGGGATTCGGCATCGTCGCGGGGACGGGAACCGGCAAGACGCTCTCCGTGCGGCCGCTCGCGAGCGTGCTCCTCGGCGGCGACGAGCTGCGTGTCGGCGTGATCAACCGCGAGCGCGAGGCGACGCCGGAGACGCCGTCGTGGAACGTGGTCGTCGTCACCACCGGCATCGCCCGCCGCTGGTTCACCGACGACCTCATCACCCGGCGCGACACGGTGATCGTCGACGAGATCCACCAGACCTCCGCCGAGCTCGAGCTCTGCCTCGCCCTCGGCAAGCGGGCCGGCGTCCGCTTCATCTGGCTCTCCGCCACCGTCGACCCGGCGTTCTACCGCCGGTACCTGGACAGCGCCGAGGTGCTGGAGACGAGCGCGTTCGACCCGCGGCTCCGCGCGAAGGTGGAGGTGGTGCCGCAGCAGGCCGAGGAGTTCCTCGACGACAAGTTCGTGAAGCGGCTCATCCGCGAGGGCCGCGGGGTCGCCGTCTTCGTGCCGACGCGCGCCGAGGTGGAGAAGCTCGCCGCCGGCCTCGGCGCGCGGTGGCCCCGCCTCGCCACCGCCTTCTACCATGGCGGCGAGCCGATCCGCGTCATCCGCCCCTTCCTCGAGGGGCAGGTGGAGAAGCCGTTCCTGCTCGCGATGACGGCGGCGGGCCAGTCGGCGCTCAACCTGCCGGGCCTCGACACGGTCATCATCTACGACGCGCGCTACGGCAACGTGGTGGAGCGCGGCCGCAACGTGCTGCACCGCATGTACCTCGGCGCCAACGAGATCCTGCAGATGGCGGGACGCGTGCACGGCCGGGTGGCGAACGGCGAGGTGACGATCCTCTCCGACCGCGACCTGCGCTTCGAGGCGCTCCGGCCCACGCCGCCCGAGTTCCAGCTCGCCGGCGACGCGGAGCGCGTCGCCATCACCTGCGCCGCGCTCGGCGTGGACGCGCGCGACCTCGACCTGCCGGTGCCGCTCGACCGCATCGCCTACACGCGCGCGCTCGACACGCTCACGCGCCGGGGCCTCGTCGACGCGGGCCGGCTCACGCCGTACGGCCGGCGCGTGGAGGCGATGCCCGTCGAGCGCGCGTGGGGGGAGCTGCTCGCCCATGCCGACGAGCCGCTGCTGCCGGTCGTGGCGGTCTGCAGCAACATCGACTCGCTGCACCGCATGACGCGCGAGGAGCGCGACCTGCACGGCGTGGTCGTCAACGGCTCCGACCACCTGACCGCGTACAACCTCTTCGTGGAGGCCGTGAACCGCTTCGGCCGCCTCGGCGAGGTGCACGGCCTCCCGCGCCACCTCTTCGAGGAGGCGCCGCTCGCCGAGTGGGCCGAGGGGCGCGGCGTGCTGGTGAAGGCGATCGAGGACATCGCGCTCGGCACCGCGTCGGTCTTCCGCGCGCTCGAACGCCCGCTCCCGGCCGTCCTGCCGTACGCCTCGAAGGAGCTGCGCCACGGCTGGCAGGCGCTGCTGGCGAAGGTGATGCCGTTCGACCTCGTCATCGACGAGCGCACGGCGGACGGGCAGGAGGTGCGCGTGGGCAAGACGAGCGTGGCGGGGAGCTGGGGCGCCGTCGCGGGGAACCTCCGCTTCTTCGCCGACCGCTTCGGCGTGCCGCGCGCCTCCATCGAGGGGACGACGCTGCCGTACGACGTCATCCGCGAGCACGCGGCGTGGGGGAAGCCGGTGGTGGAGGTGGGCGGGCCGCGGAAGCACCAGCGCCTCGCCGTGCGCCGCCACCTCGAGTACTTCGGCTTCGAGCTCGATGCCGACGTGGAACCCCTGGAGGAGCACATCCCCCCCGAGCTGCGCGAGCAGGCGCTCGACGCGCTCGTCGCCGCGCTCATGGAGGGGGAGACGGTCCACCCCGACCAGGGGAAGGTGAAGCGCGCGCTCGCGGAGCTGGACGAGCTGTGGCGCCGCTCCGGCGGGCAGCTGGAGCCGGCGGCGCCCGCCGCGCGCCGCGCGCTGCTCCGCGGCCAGCTCGAGGGCGTGACCGGATGGCATGGCTTCCTCGGGACGCGCGTCCAGGTGGACGTCGCGGGCCTCGTCGCCCCCGGCGTGCGCGGCGCGCTCCTCGCGCTGCCCGGCGCGGTGCGCATGCACGGCGACATGGTGGCGCTCGACTACGAGGTGGAGGGGGACGCGGGCGTCGTGCGGCTCCGGCTCCGCGAGGGGCTCGCGCGCCGCCTCGCGCTCAAGCCGACCGACATCCCGCGGCTCGACCGCCCGGTCCGCTTCGCCCTCGTGCGCGGCCACTTGCCGCCCGTGCTCGGCGACTCGATCCCCGGCGTGCTCGCCGCGCTGCGGAAGGCCGAGGAGCGGCAGCGCCACCGCGGCGGCGGCCGGCGGACGCGGAGGCGCTGAGTGGGCGCGCCGGTCGTCGCCGCCCTCGTCACCGTCCAGCTGCTCTTCGCCTCCCTCGCCATCGTGGGGCGGCTGGTGCTGCAGGAGATGCCCGCGGGGCTCCTCGCCCTCGTGCGGGTCGGCATCGCCTCGCTCTTCTTCGTGGCGCTCAACGCGCTGCGGCGCGGCCGCTGGATCACCGACCGCGGCGACCTCGCGCGCGTGTTCCTGATCGGCACGCTCGGCATCACGCTCAACCAGTCGCTCTTCATCTTCGGGCTGGCGCGCACCACCGCGATCAACGCGACGATCCTCGTCACCACGGTCCCCGCGTTCAGCGTGCTCGGCTCGGTGCTGCTCCGCCGCGAGGAGCCGTCGGCGCTCAAGTTCCTGGGCATCGCGCTCGCGGCGACCGGCGCCATCTGGCTCGTCGGGCCCGACCGCCTCTCCCTCGCGCCGGACACCGCGCTCGGCAACGGCCTCATCGTGCTGGCGATGGCCTGCTTCGCCGCGTACTTCCTGCTCTCGAAGCCGTTCGTCGCGAAGTACGACGCGATCACCGTCACCACCTACGTGATGCTCAGCGCCGTCGTCGGCATCCTGCCTGTGGCATGGCTGCTCGGCCACGGCACGCGGCTCGATGCCGTGAGCCCGCGGACCTGGGCGCTCGCCGGCTACCTCGCCGTCGGCCCCACGATCGGGAGCTACCTGCTCAACATGTGGGCCCTGCGGCGCGCGTCGTCCAACACCGTGACCGTGTTCATCTACCTGCAGCCGGTGTTCACCATCCTCATCGCCCCGCTCGTGCTCCGAGGAGAGGAGCTGACGGGCCGCGCGCTGGCCGGGGCGGCGCTGATCTTCTCCGGGGTGGGGATCGTGCTGCTCGCGGAACGGCACCGGGGCAGGGCGGCGCTGGAGTCGGTGGCGGTGCCCGGGGAGTAGCTGGCAACCCGTTGTCGTACAATGACTTGAGCTGATCGATGTTTCGCCCTGAAACCTGCATCGGGCCGCGGTCGTAGTCCTCTCCGTGACCGATTCGCCGTTCGAGGGTCTCGCCAACGTCTTCTCGCCGCTCGCCAAGGCCGTCCTCGACGGCTTCAGCGAGGCGGTCTTCGTCTTTGATCGCGAGGGGCGCCCCGTCTACGCCAACCTGCCGGCGCGCGAGCTGCTGCAGCTGGGCGAGCTCAGCGGGGCGACGAGTGACGAGCTGCTGCCGAAGCTCGCGCAGCTCGGCGGGCGGCTGCGGCCGCTCCGTGCGGGCCAGCTGGAGCTGGGGGAGGCGATGTTCGTCCCCGGGTCCGAGAGCCCCACCACGCTGGCGGACCGGGAGCGGGACGCCATCGTGCGCACGCTCGACCAGAACGCGTGGCGCCTGGCGGAGACGGCGAAGGCGCTTGGCATCAGTCGGACGACCCTCTGGCGGCGCCTCAAGGCGTACGGCCTCCACCGCGACGGGCGATCCGAATCATGGCAGCAGCAGGCCTCGTAGCACTCGCGCTCCTCCTCCAGACCGACAGCACCGTCCCCTTCGCCAGCCCCGAGACCCGGGCGCTCGTCGTGCGCGCGCAGGCGCGCCACGTCGCCATGGAGCGGGAGGTGGCCGCCTACACCGCGCGCTACCGCTTCCGCGGCTCGGTGGGCGGCGGCGGGCGCGCGTGGCAGCAGATGCTCAACGTCTGGACCACCGAGCTGGACGGCACGGTGCGCTGGCAGGCGCCGAACGACGTGCAGGTGCGGGTCGACGGCCGCCGCACGACGAACCGCTTCGGCGTCGACCCGGGCCTCAGCGTCTCGCGGCCGTGGTTCGTGCCGCGCGCCCTCGGCGACTCGGTGCGCGTCTTCTTCGTGGACTATCCGGCGCGCGCGGCCGTGCATCCGCTCGCGGCCGGCGCCGAGGCGTGGTACCGGTACGCGCTGGTGGACAGCCTGGTGGTGACGGTGCCGGGGTCGGCGGCGCGGCGGCTGCTCCTCGTGGAGGTGACCCCGCGGCGGAGCGCGCCGTCGCTCGTGGCGGGGCGCCTCTGGCTCGACGCCGGCTCGGCGGACGTGGCGCGCTTCGCGTTCCGCTTCGTGGGCACCGCGCTCCGCGAGGGGATGAGCGGGCGCGACGACCGGGAGGCGACCGAGGTGGGGCGCTTCGCGCGCTTCTTCCAGTCGCTCGACGTCGACCTCGAGTACCAGCTGCAGGAGGGGCGGCTCTGGATGCCGTACCGCCAGGTGCTGGTGGGCCTCCTCCGCTTCACGCAGCTGGGCGACGGGTACGGCAACTTCACCGCGACGACGACGTTCTCCGACTACGAGATCACCGACGGGACGGCCCCGCCGCCGCGCGCGGCGGTCGCGGCCGCCCCGGCCGACGCTCCGCCGCCGCCCGCGGCCGAGGGTC
>JANRIU010000055.1:0-1730 GCA_033764615.1 Gemmatimonadales bacterium
GCTGGTGGTGAGCGGGCGCCCGGACGTCGCGGCGCTCGCGGAGGCCGACGGCGTGCAGCTCGCGCGCGGCGACCTCCGGCCCGCCGACGCGCGCGCGCTCGTCCCCGGCGCGCTCGTCGGCGCGAGCGTCCACTCCGCGGACGAGGCCCGGGCCGCCGCGGCCGAAGGGGCCGACTACCTGCTCGCCGGGAACATCCACGAGACGGCGAGCCACCCGGGCCGGCCCGCGGCCGGCCTGGCGCTGGTGGAGGCCGCGGCGCGCACCGGGCTCCCCGTGATCGCCATCGGCGGCATGACCCCGGCGCGCGCGGCCGACGCGCGCCAGGCGGGCGCGTGGGGCGTGGCGGCGATCGGCGCGCTCTGGCACGCGCCCGACCCGCACGGCGCCGCGCTCGCCTTCCTCGACGCGCTGCTCGCCGCGTGAGCGCGCTCACCCTGCTCGTGAACGGCGCCGAGCGCGCCGTGCCCGGGCCCGCGACGCTCGCCGACCTGCTCGCGCACCTCGGGCTCGACGCACGCACGGTGGTGGTGGAGCACAACCGTCGCATCGTGCGCCGCCCGCAGCTGGCGCAGGTCCCGCTCGCCGATGGCGACTTGGTCGAGATCGTGCACTTCGTCGGCGGCGGATGAGCCCGGCCGGCCCCCGCCGGCCGACCTCGACGGGGTAGCTTCCGGACGAAGCTCCCGCGCGGCTGCGCGCGGCGCCATCGTCGATGCCGCCGCCCCCGCCCACCCCGACCGCTCCCCCGCGCCCTGCCATGCCGACGCTGCCTGCCGCCGCCCCCGCCCTCGCCACCGACACGCCGCTCGTGATCGGCGGCCGCACGTTCACCAGCCGCCTCATGGTCGGCTCCGGGAAGTACGCCTCGCACGCCGAGATGCTCGCGACGCTGGAGGCGTCGGGCGCCGAGGTCGTGACGGTCGCGGTCCGCCGCGTCGACCTCGACCGGACGAAGGAGGAGGGGATCCTCCACCACCTCGACCCGTCGCGCTTCTTCCTGCTCGCCAACACCGCCGGGTGCTACACCGCCGAGGAGGCGATCCGCTACGCGCGGCTCGGGCGCGAGGCCGGCTTCAACGACTTCGTGAAGCTCGAGGTGATCGGCGACCGCGAGACGCTGCTGCCCGACACGGCGCCGTTGCTGGAGGCGACGCGCGTGCTCGCGCGCGAGGGGTTCGTCGTGCTCGCCTACACCAACGACGACCTCATCACCGCGCTGCGGCTGGAGGAGGCGGGCGCGGCCGCGGTGATGCCGCTCGCCTCGCCGATCGGCTCGGGGCTCGGCCTCCTCAACCCGCACGCGATCCGCACGATCAAGCGGCGGCTCACCGTCCCCGTGATCGTGGACGCGGGCGTCGGCACGGCGTCGGACGCGTGCGTGACGATGGAGCAGGGCGTCGACGGCATCCTGATGAACACGGCGCTCGCCGAGGCGCGCGAGCCGGTGCGCATGGCGCACGCGATGCGGCTGGCGGTGGCCGCGGGGCGCGCGGCGTACCTGGCGGGGCGGATGCCGAGGCGCGAGGCGGCGGTGCCGTCGAGCCCGCTCGGGGGGATGCTCGGCTGAGCGCCCCCGACGCGGGGCTCGCCCCGCGCCGGGCCGCGCTGGCGGCGCTCGACGCGGTGCGGCGCGGCCGCACGCTGGACGCGGCGCTCGACGCCGCGCTCGCCGGGCTGCCCGATGCCGACCGCCGCCTGGCGCACGAGCTCGCCGCCGGCGTGCTGCGCC
>JANRIU010000062.1:0-33271 GCA_033764615.1 Gemmatimonadales bacterium
ACCGGGACGCGCGGCAACCTCGTGGATCCGCGCCAGCCCGGGCCGCGCCTGCTGGCGTCGCACGAGGACGGGGGGCGCGAGCGCGAGCGCCGCGGTCGGCCACCCTGGGCCACCGGGATCCGTCGGCTCAGGGCGAACTGACGGCCTATGGCCCTGGCTCGGCGCGCAGCTCCCGCAGCCGCCGCCGAGCCCCCTCCGCCTCCGGGTGGTCCTTCCAGCGGTCGGCGAAGCGCGCGAGCTCGACGCGGAGCCGGGCGTGGTCCTTCAGCTGCTCCAGCAGGTCGATCAGCGCGTTGTCGACTCGGCGCTGCGTGACCGGCGGCGTCGCGAGGCGGCGCAGCTCGCGGAGGGTGCGCTCGCTGGCGGCGGCGTCAGCCAGGTGACGGAACTGGAGGTCGGCGAGGTGGAATCGGGCCTCGACGTCGTCGGGGTGCGCGGCGATGTGCGCGAGCCACGCGTCGGCGGCCTCGGCGTGGCGGCCCTGCGCCTCGAGCGCCTGCATGCGGGAGTGTGCGGGGTCGACGCGGCCGCCGGTCGACTGGAGGGCGATGAGCGCGCCGGCGGTGCGGAGCGTGAACCACTCCCAGCCGATGGTGGAGAGCGTGGTGAGCGCCGCGATGACGAGCAGCGACGGCACGAGTGGCCATTCGAACAGCATGAACACCGCGGGCGTCCAGCCGGCGAGGCCGGCGATGACGATGCGGAGCCGGTTGACGGTGTCCTGCAGGTCGGTGGTGCGCATAGCGCAACGTAGTGCGGAGGCATGTGCGGGAGGGCGAGCCACCCGCGAGGGCGGGCAAGGTCGCTTCGCGCGCAGGGCGCCCTCGCGATGACGGTCCTTCAAGGAAGCGGGGCGCGCTCGCGATGACGGTCCTTCGGGGAAGCGGGGCGCGCTCGCGATGACGCCGTGGGGGAAGCGAAGCGCGCTCGCGATGACAGCTCCCGGGGAAGGCGACGCGCGCTAGCCGAGCACCCCCGGGAACCGGGTCGCCGAGCTTGCGTAGCCCGGGAACAGCGGCGCGAGGTCGTGGACGCCGAGGTGGCGCTGGGCGACCTCGCCGAAGAGGTCGCGGAAGTCGGTCGTGATCGCGAGGTCGCGGCCGTCGTGGCGCGCGGCGGGGTCGAGGCCGGGCCAGCGCCCGGCCACCTGGCCGCCGCGCACGCCGCCGCCCAGCACCAGCATCGCCGTGCCGTGGCCGTGGTCGGTGCCCTGCGTGCCGTTCTGCCGCACCGTGCGGCCGAACTCCGACATCGTCAGCACCACCACGTCCGCCATCCCGTCGCCGAGGTCGGCCGCGAACGCGGCGAGCGCGTCGCCGAGCTCGCCGAGGCGGTTGGCGAGCTGTCCCTCCGCCGCACCCTGCTGGATGTGCGTGTCCCAGCCACCCGCCTCGACGCACGCGATGGAGAGGCCGACGTCGGCGCGGATGAGCTGCGCGACCTGGCGGAGCGCGCGCCCGAGGCGGCCGCGCGGATACTCGGCGCCGTGCCGCGGAGCGTACTGCGCGGGGTTCACGCGCCTCAGCATCTCGACCGCGTGGAACCCCTCCTCCGCGCTCGAGGCGACGAGGCCCGTCGCCGATTGCTCGTACAGCGCCTCGAAGACGCGGGTCAGGCGGTCGCGCGTCGCGGCCGTCGGGGCACGGAGGCCGAACGCCTGCAGGTCGTCGATGGCGAGCGTGGGTGCGCTGCCGGCGAGCGCCTTCGGCAGCTGCGGCCCGAAGGCGACGGCGCGGAACGGCGTGGCGGCGTGCTCGTGGTCGTGCTGGCAGAGGCGGTTGAGCCAGCCGTCGGGCGTGGTGCGCCTGCCGGGCGTCGCCGTCTCCATGAAGTCCTGCGCCTCGAAGTGGCTGCGCGTCGCGTCCGGCGAGCCGACGGCATGCACGACGGCGAGCGAGCGGTCACGCCAGAACGGCGCGAGGGCGGCCAGGCGCGGGTGCAGCCCGAAGTGGCCGTCGAGGTCGACCAGCCGCTCCCGCGGGATCGCGATGCGCGCGCGCTCGGCGTAGTAGATGGGGTCGCCGTGCGGCGCGACCATGCTGAGCCCGTCGACCGCGCCGCGCTGGAAGAGGCAGACGAGCACCTTGCGGCCGGCGGCGCCCGCCCGAAGCAGCGACCGGCCCGCGGGGAGCGCATACGCCGCGCGTCCGAGGAAGAGCGGCTCGCAGCCGAAGCCCGCGAGCACCGCCGCACCCGCGCGCAGGAATACGCGGCGCGAGACATCGCGCATGCCGTCGCCGCTCATTGCCGCTGGAACTCCGGCCCGCCGATGGCGAGCCCGAGGGCGTACGAGGCGATCGGCGCGCCGGCCGGCAGCGTTGCGATCTCCTGCAGGATGACGTCCCGCGTGCGCGCGGTCATGCGGCCGCCGAGGACCAGCGTGTCGACCTGCGCCACGAGCGCGCGGAGGTCGCCGGCGGGCGGGAGGGTGGCCGGCAGCGCGAACGTGGCGCCCGGCAGCTTCCCGGCCGCGAGCCCGACGCCGACGTTCATGCGCTGGAGCAGCATGCCGCTGTTCACCCAGTCGTCGGAGCGCTCGGGATAGCCATCGGGTGCGGTGTGCTGGTAGAGCGGCTGGCCGAGCCGCGCGACCACGAGCGCGAGGCGCGCGCTGGTGTCAGGCTCGGCGCCGACCGCGCGGAGCGCGCTCACCGTGTACTCGAGCGGTGACTTGAACTTGGCGCCACGATGCTGCGGCGCCCAGAAGTCGTCGCCCAGGACGATCGCCGTCACCACCGCGCGGAGGTCGCCGTTCGTGCGGCGCCAGGCGGCGACGGCGTCGTCGATGCAGCCGTCCGGCGGGTCGTCGGCGACGAGGCGGGCGCACAGCTTCGCGCCCACGTGCTTCATCGTCGCCGGGTGCATGGCGAGGAGGTCGAGCAGGCGCTCGCCCTCGTCCTCGCCGCGGCCCGCGGGGAAGCGCTCGCCGAGCACGACCTTCTCTCCGCGGTCGTGTGCCCAGTCGCGATACACGAACTGCCCGCCGCGTTGCGGCGGCTCGATCGACCAGCCGGTGAGGATGCGCGCCACGGCCTGCACGTCGGCCTGCGTGTAGCCGCCGTCGACGCCGAGCGTGTGGAGCTCGAGCAGCTCGCGGGCATAGTTCTCGTTGATGCCCGACGAGCGGCGCTCGGCCATCCGCTCGCTGCGCCAGACGCGCCGCGCGATGAGGCCGCCGGGCTCGCTGCCCGGCGCGATCGACTGCGCGTTGTCGAGGTACACGAGCATCGCGGGCGCGCGCGCGGTGGCGAGCAGGAGGTCGCGGAAGCGGCCCAGCACATGGGGCCGGATGGTGCGCTCGGTGTAGGCAGGGATGAGCGCGCGCACCGGCCCCTTGCCGGCGAAGACGTTGAAGTGGTTGAGCCAGAAGTCGGCCAGCACCTCTCGCAGCTGGTTGCCCGCGTAGCGCGGCCGGAGGATGGCGAGGCGCTGCGTCTCCACGATGCGTTCGCGCAGCTCGCGCGCCTCCTCCGGGAGGTCGCGCAGCATGTCGCGCCTGGCCACGGGGTCCTCGAGTGCGGCGGCGGCGGTGTCGCCGCGCTCGCGGCGCATCGCCTGCACCTCGCGTCGCGCCTCCACGAACAGCCGGGCCATCGACTCCGGGGAGCGGCGGAGCACCTCGATGCCGCGCTCGCGGTCGCGCAGCATGCGGTCGTCCGCGCGCTCGGCGAGCTGCTGCTCGACCCAGCGGCGGACCCCGGTGCGCGCGACGGAGTCGACGAGGCCGGGCGTCGGACCGAAGGCGAGGCGGTTGAGCGCGTGCCATGCCGAGTCACGCGCGGCGGGCGCCTGTGCGTGCAGTGCGCCGGGCAGGAGGAGGCAGGCGAGGAATCGGTGCATGGATGCGGGACGCGGGGGCATGCGGGACGTTAGGCGGTTGGCATATCCCGCGTTGACGGCAGGCAAATGACTTTGTACCATAAAGTCATGGCGATTCCGCTGCGGTCCCGGCCGGCGCGCGAGCCCGTGCCCCTCCAGGGGCGGGCGCTCGAGTCGCTTGCGGTCATCCGGGAGACGATGGAGCGGTCGACGGCGTTCACCGCGGTGCCCGGCTGGGGCGTCATGCTGATGGGCGCCTCGGCGCTGGTGGCGTCGGCGGTGGCGGTGACGTGGCGCGCGCAGTGGATGCACGCGTGGATGACCGAGGCGGCGGTCGGCTTCGTGATCGGGTGCGTGGCGCTGTGGCGGAAGGCGGAGCGCGCGGGGCAGCCGCTCACGGGGCGGCCGTTCCGGCGGTTCCTGCTGAGCCTGCTGCCGCCGATCGTGGTGGGGGCGCTGCTCACCATCGCGCTGTGGCGCGGCGGCCTCGGTGCGCTGCTCCCGGGGATGTGGCTGCTGTGCTACGGCACGGGCGTCGTGACGGGCGGCGCGTTCTCGATCCGCGTGGTGCCGGTGCTCGGGCTCTGCTTCCTCGGCCTCGGCGCGGTGGCGCTGTTCGTCCCGGCCCTCGGGGACGTGCTGATGGCGCTCGGCTTCGGCGGGCTGCACCTCGGCTTCGGCTGGTACATCGCGCGGAGGCACGGTGGCTGAGGCGGCGCGGCAGTCGGAGGCCGGCGGCGGCGCCCCGGGGCCGGCGCCGCTCGTGCCGGTGGACGGTGCCGCGCCGTCGGGCGCGCTCGAGCTCGACCGGCTGATCCACGAGCGGATGCGGCTCGCGATCGTGAGCGCGCTGGCGGTGAACGCGTCGCTCACGTTCACGGAGCTGAAGCGCCTCTGCGAGACGACGGACGGCAACCTCAGCGTGCACGCGCGGAAGCTCGAGGAGGCCGGCTACGTGACGTGCCAGAAGAGCTTCGAGGGGCGGCTGCCGCGGAGCGCGTTCAGCCTCACGCCGGCGGGGCGCGCGGCGCTCGAGCGGTACCTGGAGCACATGGAAGCCCTCATCCGCATGACGCGGGAGCGGGTGAAGTGACGGCGCCGGCGCTGCTCTCCATTCCCGGTGGCTCGCTGGTGCTGCCGGCGTCGGGCGGGCTGCCGCACCTGGCGGGGCTCGCGCTCGTGCCGGCCACGGGGCTGGTGCTGCTCGCCTCGGCGACGGCGCTGCTCCTCGCGCTCGCGCGGCGGGACGGCCGGCTCGCGCTGGGCGCGGTGGCGACCGCGGGCGCGTGGAGCGCGGGGTATGCCGCGCTCGTGGTGCTCGGCATCGTCTTCTGGCCGCGGCGCGCGCTGCCGCGCGGGCGCGAGCTCGCGCTGTGCGGCGGGATCGACTGCCACCTGCACGTCTCGGCGCTGGCGCAGGGGGACGGCACGGTGCGCGTGCGCGCGCGGAGCGACGCGCGGCGCGCGAGCGAGCGGCTGGACGCGGTGCGCTTCCGCCTGGTGGACGCGGCGGGGCGCGAGCACGCGCCGGTGGCGCCGCCGGCGCTCGAGCCGCTACCCGCGGGCGATGCGCGCGAGTTCGTGCTCCGCTTCCCGGTGCCGGCCGAACCCGGCACCCGGCTCCAGGCGCTCTGGGCGCCGGGGGTGCTCGACTACCTCGTGGTGGGGCCCGACAACTCGCTCGTGGCCCGCAAGACGACCCTCTCCCTCTGACCATGCGCGACGCGCGACTGAGCCGCCGCGGCTTCGTGACCGCGGCGGGCGCCGGCCTGCTCGGCGCCGCCGGCGTGGTGACGCTGGAGGCGCTCGCGGTGGAGCGGGGGCATGTCGGCCTCACGCGGCACGAGGTGCGCGTGCCGGGGCTCGACCCCGCCTTCGACGGGTGGCGCCTCGCGCACGTGACCGACCTGCACCTCCCCGCCTGCGACGAGGCGGCGCGGCTCGCGGCGGCGCTCGTGCGGCGCGAGCGGCCGGAGCTGGTGGCGCTCACGGGCGACGTGCTCGAGCGGGGCGACCTCGACGTCGCGTTCGGCCAGCTCGACGAGCTGCTGCCGGCGCTCCGCGGCACGGTGGCGACGTGGGCGATCCCCGGCAACCACGAGCACGTGGCCGGCGTGCCGTGGGACGCGTATCGCGCGCGGCTCGCGCGGCACGGCACGCGCCTGCTCGCGAACCAGGCCGACGTGCTGGCGGTGCGCGGGAGCGTGCTCCGCGTGTTCGGCAGCGAGGACCGGCTGGCCGGCGACCTGGACGCCGAGGCGGCGGTGCGCGCGCGGCCCGACCTGCTGCTGCTCCATCGGCCGACGCAGGTGGATGCGATGCCGCCGTCGAGCGCGGGGCTCGCGCTGGCGGGTCACACGCACGGCGGGCAGCTCTGCCTGCCTGGCGGCGTGGCGCTGGTGCGGCCGTCCGGCTCGGGGCGATACACGCAGGGGTGGTACGACGCGCCGGCGGCGCCGCTCTTCGTGTCGCGCGGGGTGGGGACGTCGGGCGTGCGGATGCGGGCGAGCTGCCCTGCGGAGGTGGCGCTGCTGACGCTGCGCGCCGCGTGAGCGGCGCGCTCAGGGTTGGAGCGTGCCGACCAGGCGCGTCATCGCGCGGCCGCCGAGGCGGACGCGATCGCCGTGGAGCTCGACGGCGAGGCGTCCGCCGCGCGGCGAGAGCTGGCGCGCCTCGGTCCGCGTGCCGACGCGCGCGGCCCACCACGGCAGCAGCGCGCAGTGCGCCGAGCCCGTCACCGGATCCTCCGGCACCCCCGACTGCGGCCCGAAGAAGCGCGACACGAAGCCGACGCCCGGCGCATCACCGGGCGCGGTGACGATGACGCCCCTCGCCTCGATGCGCGCCAGGGCGCCCATGTCGGGCGCGAGCGCGCGCACCTCGTCGGCGGTCCGCACCTCCACCACATAGTCGAAGGGCGAGCGGCCGACCGCGACCGGCTCGACGCCGCACGCGGCCGCGAGCGCGGCGCGCGCCGCGGCGTCGTGCACCATCGCGGCGGGCGTGGCGGGGAAGTCGAGCCACAGGAGGCCCGTGCCGTCGCCGGTGGCGGTGAGGAGGCCGCTGCGCGTGTGGAAGCGGGTGGTGGCGGTGTCGGCCTCGAGGCCGAGCTCGCGCAGGCGGTGTGCGCTCGCGAGCGTGGCGTGGCCGCAGAGGTCCACCTCGACCGTCGGCGTGAGCCAGCGGAGGGACCAGTCGCCGTCGGGGAGACGGACGAGGAACGCCGTCTCGGCCTGGTTCAGCTCGCGGGCGATCCCGCGCATCAGCGCCTCGTCGAGTGCCGACTCGGTGACGACGACGCCCGCGGGGTTGCCGCTGAACGGCGCGTCGGTGATGAACGCGTCGGTGAGGGAGAGGGCGAGGGGGCCGGGGAGCATGCGGGCAGGGGGCTCCGGGTGGGGATGGGGGCTGTGCGTGCTGCGGGGCAGCTTCGCGCCCGGAACCTAGCGCTCCGTCCCTGCCCCGCCCGGCCCGCCGGCCCTCCTGCCGTCCTACGCGAGCAGCTGCCGCACCGTCCGCGCGAGGTCCTTCAGCTCGAACGGCTTCCGCAGGAACGCGTCGGGGCGCGGGCCGCCGATGGCGCCGGTCGCCTCGGCGACGGCGTAGCCGGAGACGAGCACGACGGGGAGGTCGGGGCGGCGCCGCTTCAGTTCCTTCAACACTTCCCAGCCGCTCATGCGCGGCATGCGGTGGTCGACGACCGCGAGCACGATGCGGTCGCGGTGCTGGTGGTGCACGTCGAGCCCCTCGTCGCCATCGCCGGCCTCGACGACCTCGTAGCCCTGGTGCTCGAGCGCCTGGCGGAGCGGGCGGCGGACGCGCGCATCGTCGTCGACGAGGAGCACGGTGCCGGAGCCGCGCGTCGCGGGGCCGCCGGGGACGACGCTGAGCGCGGGCTGCAGCGTGCGGGGCAGCATCAGGCGGAAGATGGTGCCCGCGCCCGGCGCGCTCTCGACGGTGATGCCGCCCTCGTGCTGGCGCATCACGGCGTACGCGGTGGCGAGGCCGAGGCCGGCGCCGGCACCGGCCTGCTTGGTGGTGAAGAACGGGTCGAAGATGCGGGGCAGGTGCTCGGGCGCGATGCCGCGGCCCGTGTCGCGCACGTCGATGCGGACGTATTCGATCGGGTCGTGGCCCGTGGGGGCCCGGCCGTCGCCGCTGCCGGCGGCGATGCGCGTGGTGCTGAACGCGAGCACGCCGCCACCGGGCATCGCGTCGCCTGCGTTCTGGCCGAGGGCGACGAGGAGGTCGGCGAGCTGCGTCGGGTCGGCGAGGACCTGCCAGCCGTCGTGCTCGAACTGCGTCTCGGTGCGGACGGACGCGGGGAGCGTGCGGCCGAGGGCGCGCACGGCCTCCTCGACGAGCGTGCGCGGGTCGATGCTGCGGCGGTCGCTCGGGTCGGGGGCGGCGAGGGGCCGCAGGCGGCGGACGAGGCGCGCGGTCTCGCGCACGGCCTGGATCGCCTCGGCGAGGCCGGCCTCGGCCTGCTGCGGGTCGTCGCGGAGGCGGCCGCGCGCGTTCTCGACGGCGCCCGCGACCGCGGCGATGGCGTTGTTGAAGTCGTTGACGACGCCCTGCGCGAGCGTGGCGAGCGCGGCGGCCTTGGCGCGGTCGCGCTGCTGCGCGGCGCGGAGCTCCTCGTCGTGGGTGTCGCGGACGAGGATGAGCCAGCCGGCGCGGGCGCCGGGGAGCGGCGTCGCGCGCAGCTCGCACGGGAACTCGACGCCGTCATGGCGGCGGCCCCACGCGCCGGCGAGGCGGAACGCGCCGGCGGCCGCGCCCTGGCGCAGCGCGTCGAGCAGCGTCTCGCGCGCGCCGGGGGCGAGGCGGAAGAGGCGCGTCGCCTCGCCGCCGAGGAGCGAGCGGTCGGGGGCGCCGAGGAGCTGGCGCGCGAGGTCGTTGGCGGCGGTGACGCGGCCGTCGGCATCGAGGACGAGGGCCGGCTCCGGGAGCAGGTCGAACAGGCGGTCGGGCGCGGCGGGGGTGGCGGGCGGCGTGGGCGGCAGCGGGGCGAGGAACGCGCCGGTGCGGCCGAGTTCGGCGTACTGGTAGCCGGCGATCGACGGGTCGGACATGGAGCCTCAGGCCGGCTGGGCCGGCCGGGCGGTCGGGAGCATGGTGCCGAGCAGGGTGACGAGCTCGCCCCACTGGTACGGCTTGGGGAGGGCGCGGCAGCCGGTGCGCTCGAGGCAGGCGCGAACGACCGCGCCTTCGAGGTCGCCGGAGGTGACGACGAGGCGCGGCAGCAGGTGCGGCAGCTGGCGCTCGATGTGCGCGAGCAGGTGGCCCGGCGGGAGCGGCGGCATGTTCACGTCGCAGACGATCAGGTCCCACGCGCCGGCCTCGAGGTGGCGGAGCGCGTCCGCGCCGTCCGCCGTCGTGGTGACGGCGAAGCCGGCGCGGTCGAGGAGGCGCTGGACGGACCGGAGCAGCAGCGGCTCGTCGTCGATGACGAGGAGCCGCGGGGCCGGGGGCACGTCAGGCGGCGCCCGGGACGGCGACCTCGGCGCGGGCGGCGCTCAGCACGGCGTCGGCGAGCGCCTGGCGGCCGGCCGCGTCATGCATCGTGGCGTTCGCGTTGTACGTCTCCTCGGCGGGCGCCTCGAGGGCGTGCCGACCCTCGCCCTCCTGCCCCGAGTGGTCGAGCAGGTTGGCGACCGTCTGCATGCGTCGCTCGATGTCCGCGAGGAGCGCGGTGACGCCGTGGAGCTTCTGGGTGATGATGTCCTGGAACTGCAGGCTGCCGTAGAGGTTGTTCACCTCGTCGCGGAGCGCGTCGAAGCCGGGCGCATGCGTGGTGGCGTCCCCGGCGTTCACGGCGGACTGCAACTGGTCGATCGCGGCGAGCGAGCGGTCCAGGCCGTTGAGCATCTCGAGCGCGGCCGACTCCGTGGTGCTCGACACCTCGCTGAGGCGGTCGTGCGTGTCCTTGAGGCGGTCGAGCGAGTAGCTCTGAATCGTCTCGCGCGAGAGCCGGATGCCGTGGAGGGCCTCCATGATCTCGTTGTAGACCTTGAGCAGCACGGTCGGCAGGTGCGTCACGTTGGGGCGCATGCCGAGGGCCTGCACGATCTCGCGGACCCGGCCCATGGAGCCGAGCTGCGTGAGCTGCTTGTCGAACCGCTGGAGCTCGCCGACCAGCTCGCCCATGAGGCCGAGCGTCTGCTCCAGCTCGGGTCCGAGGGTCGACACGTCGCGAGGGTTCATCGGGGGATCCTTCCCGCGGGGACCGGCCGGCTCACGCGGCGGACGCCGCGAGGACCTGGTCGATCTTCTCCTTGAGCGTCGGCGGCGTGAACGGCTTGAGGACGTAGGCGTTGACGCCCGCCTCGACCGCCTGGAGGATGTCCTCCTTCACCCCGCGCGTGGTCACCATGATGATGGGCAGCTTCGCCGTCGCGGCGTTGCCGCGCATCGCCTTCACCATGTCCAGGCCGCCCATGACGGGCATGTTCCAGTCGGTGATGACGAGCTCGATCGACCCGTCGAGACGGGCGAGCGCATCCTGCCCGTTCTCGGCCTCGATGATGTCGGCGAAGCCGATCGTCTTGAGGGCGTTCACCACGATGCGGCGCATCGTGTTCGAGTCATCGACGACGAGACACTTCATGGGGCGCCCTCCGGGGCGTGCGGGTTCCTTAGAGGTCGGACGCGATGCGGCGCGCGATGGCGTCGCGGACCTCGGGGCTGTCATAGAAGCCGGAGGCGAGCCGCTGGCCCACCTCGGCGAGGCGGGCGGGGGAGAGCGAACCCGTCGCGCCGGGGCCGGACGAGGCTGCCGCGCGCGACGCCTCGCTGACCTCGACGCGGTCGGCGCCGGTCCCGGCCGCGCGGGACGGCGTCGCCGCCGCCTCGCGGGCGCCCGCGCCCCTGCCGCCCTTCACGCTGCCCGCGCCGCCGTTCGGCGCCGGCGTCCCGCCGGACCTCAGACCATCGATCGACATCGTCATCCCTCCGTGTGCTGCTTCGGGTATCGGTCGCCCGTGACCGGCGCTTGAACCGGGCGGACCTCCGCGGGGACCGGCCGCTCGGCGGCCGCCTCCCGACTGGGCTTTCCCTGCGCCTCGGCTGCGGCCGGCGACGCCCCGTCCGGCGCTGCGGCCTCGTCCTGCTCCTGCGGGTCGGCGCGGTCCTCGCGTCGGGACACCGCCTCCGGCGGCGTCCACCGCTCGCGCGGCGGTCCGGAGACCAGCTCGCGCAGCCGCTGCGGCGACGGCCGCAGCTCCCACTCCCAGGGGGCCTTCTCGCCGGGGACCATCCCCGAGAGCTCGACCCGGTCCTGCTGCTCGGGCGGGGCCGGCCTGGCTGCGGCGTCGGGCATCTCGCCCGGCTGCGAGCCCGGGACGACTCCCCTCCACCGCGGCCAGCCGCCACCGGGGCCGACTGACGGAACCTGCATCTGCTCAACCTCGCCGGCCCGGGGGCCGCGCTGCGGGTCGAGCCCGTCCCTGGGCCCATGGGGGGCGGGACTCCTCCCCCCTCTCATGGACGGCTATCGGCAGGTGGGGGGAGGGACTTTAGCAGGCCGGGGGCCGGGAGCGCTCAGAGCACGCACAGGGCGGCGAGGAGTTCGGGGGTGTCGAGGGCGTGGGCCGCGACGGTCTCGCGCACGAGCGCGGGGAGGTGACGATTGTGCTCGAGGTACCGGCCGAGCAGGTAGGCCACCTCCACGATGCACGCATCGAGGAGTCCGGCGTCCTCCGGGCCGAGCGGCGGGCCCCCGGCCCGGTCGGCGCGGTAGCGCGCGTCCAGCGCGGGGTGCCCCACGAGCAGCACCCGGAACGTCGCGATGCGGAGCATCAGCTCCGTCACGTACGCGACCGGGTCGGGCCAGCGAACGACGGGCTCCTTGAGCACGACGTTCATCGCCATGTTGGCGACGGCGCGATCGAGCCGGGGGCCGAGCGCGGCGTGCCATGCCTTGCGGCGCTGGTCGAGCGCGTGCAGGAGGGTCGCGGCGGTCGGCGGCGTCTCGGCCTCCGCCGAGGCGCCGAGCGTCGCGAGGGCGCCCTGCACGAGGGTGAGGAACTTCGGCTGCAGGCCGTGGCCGAGGCGGCCGTGCAGGAACGCGATCACGCCGAGCAGCGCGCGATCGGCGGGCACGTCCTCGGCCATCGCGGCGGCGTCGGCCGCGAGCGCGGCGCGCGCGTCGGGGTCGTGGATGGCGGCGCAGGTGTCGTCGAGCGCGGCGCGGTCGATCGTCGCGGCGCGGGCGTGCACCTCGGGCGCCACCGCCTGCGCCACCGCCGTCACCAGCACGAGGCGCACCGCCACGGGGAGGCGCGTGTCCGCCAGCGGGGCGAGGAGCGCGGCGCGGAGCGGCTCCAGCGCGTGCTCCCAGGCGGGCGCGCCCGGCTGCGCGAGCGGCATGCCCGCGGGCGCGCGGGACGCGAGCGCGCGCGCGAGCGGCACCAGCTCCATCGCGCCATCGACGAGGAGGCTGCGGCGCGCTGCCTCAGGGCACGAGAGCGCGAGCACGAGCTCGAAGCGGTCGCCGAGCTGCCGCGTGCTGCGCGGGAAGTCGGTGCAGGTGTCGTTCAGCGTGTCGGCGCCGTGCGCCCGCTGCACGCCGCAGAGGCCGTCGGCCTCGAGGAAGGTGCAGCGGCCGGCGGCGTCGCGCCGGAGCAGGGCGAACGTCGCGTCGCTCGCGTCGGGCGCGGGGACCGGGAGCACGCCGGCCGCGAAGGCGCGCGCGCCGTCGGGGGCGTCATCGAGGGCGGCGCGGAGGCGATCGTGGTCGTGGCGGGAGATGGGGATCCCCCAGCCGGCGCTGCAGCAGCTGTCCTCGCAGGCGCCGCCGATGCAGGCGAAGCCGGCGACGTAGCGTGGACCGACGAGCGCCGCCCCCTCGGGGACGAGGGGGCGGCGCGGGGCGGCGAGCACGGGCAGCGCGGCGGGCAGCGGCGTCAGCCGATGGCGTCGAGGCGGAGGCCGGTGAGCGCCCCGGGGGGCTCGGCGGCGGCGCCGAACTCGGCGTGGAGCTGCCGGCCGGCGCGGTCGCGCTCGCGCGCGGCGGCGGCCTCGGTGGCGGCAAGGAGGTCGGCCATGCGGTGCAGCGTGTCGCCGAAGGCGGTGGGCGGCAGCGGCGGTCCCTGGGCGATCGCGTCGGCGAGCGGCTCGGCCTCCTCGACGAAGGCGAGGAAGCGCGTGCTGTCGCCGCGGTCGAGCGCGACCTGCGCGCTCACGAGCAGCGCGGCCCAGCGGTCGAGCGTGGCGATGGCGTCCATCGTCAGGCGGCGCTCACGGCGACCGCGGGCTGCGCCACCTGCTCCCACGCCTCGGCCAGCGGCGCGAGCGTGGCCAGCACGGTGCGGATCCGCTGCGGCTCGCGGCGCACCTGCGCGGCGAGCAGCTCGGCGCGGCAGAAGGCGTAGAGCGCATCGAGGTTCGCGGCGATCTCGCCGCCCTGCTCGGCGTCGAGCATCTCGGTGAGCGCCCAGAGCACCTGCTGCGCGCGGTCGAGGCGGTCGGTGCGGTAGGCGACGTCGCCGCGCTCGAACGCGACGAGCGCCTGGTTGCCGAGCGTGGCGATGCGGCGGTAGAGCGCCACGATCGTCTGCGCGGGCGACATCGTGGCCACTTCGGTGCTGAGGTAGCGGTCGCGGGCAGCGTGGTGCATCAGCTGTTCCCCTGCTGGTTGGCGCGGACCTGGAGGAGGCTGGTCACGCCGGCGGTCTGGCGGCGGAGTCGGGCGAGGCCCGTCTCCAGCTCCGCGAACTGTCGGAGCAGCGCCGTCCGGCGGCGCTGCAGGCGGTCTTCGAGGGTATCGACACGTTCCTCGAGCGCCTCAAGGCGCCGCTCGAGCTGGCCGTCGCGCGTGGCGATGGTGCCGGCGTCGGGATCCAGGTCGAGGTCGAGGCCGCGCTGCACGCGGGCCCCGGCGCCGAGGGCGAGGTCGACGGTGCCGATGCTGCCGGTGGCGGTGCCGGTGTACCGGATGCTCAGGCCCGCGAGCGTGCGACCGCCTCCATCGTTCACGACCAGCACGTCGCCGCGGCCGGTGGCGGCCTGGCCGCCGATCGTGCCCGCGACGTCCCAGCCGAGCGAGATCGCGCGCGTGGCGAACAGCTCCGCCGCGCCGTCGCCGGCGCCGGCGACGAGCTCCGCGACGACGCCCGACTGCGCGCCGAGGTCCCGGTGCGCGAGGCGGAGCTCCCCGCCGACGTCGGTGGCGTCGATCCGAAGGCCTGCCGCGCCCGCCGCGCTGTTGATCGCCTGCGCGATGTCGGCGGTGGTCATGCCCGTCGCGAGCGCGACGTCGATGGTCCGCCGGTTCGCGTTGTCCTCGATCCGCAGGGTGTCCGGGGTGGCGCCGGCGTCGTAGGTGCCCCCGAAGCCGCTCGACGTGACGGCGCCGGCCGAGGCGGCGCGCGTGATGGCGACCGCGAAGGCGCCGCTCTGCACGGCGGCGCCGGTGCTCGACACCGACAGGCCCGCGCCGGTGGCGCTCGCCGTGGCGCCGAACAGGCGGCGCGTGGCGTCCCGGCGCTCGGCCAGCGCCGTCGTCAGCCGCGCCGCCTCGACCGAGAGCTTCCCCTCGCGGTCGACGGTGATGCCGATGTCGGCCAGCGCGTCCGTCTCGGGCGCGGCGCCGCGCAGGGCGCCGAGGACGAACTGCGGCAACCGGCGGGCGAACGCGCCGACGGCGCCGTCGTCCGACAGCGGCGGGCGGCGGCCGTTGGTGACGGTGTCCTGCTGGCGGATGAACGCCGCGAGGTTGTTGTACGCGTCGACGAAGCGCTGGATGTCGCCGCGGGGCGTGGCGGTGTCGCGCTCGAGGCGGAGCTGCACGGTGGAGCCGGCGTCCTCGCCGGTGAGCACGAGCGTGACGCCCTCGATGGCGTCGCCGATCGTGTTGCCCGCGCGCGAGAAGGGCTGGCCGTCGATCGTGAAGCTGGCGTTCTCGCCCGCCTGGAGCATGGCCTGGGAGCGGAGCGCGTCGTTCGTGTCGAAGAGGCCGAGGCCGCGCAGCGGCGTCCCGGCGGTCTGCGCGAGGGTGGCGCCAGTGGCGCCGGTCTGCTCGCTGGTGAGCACGAGGCGGACGTCGCCGGGGCCCACGGTGAGCAGGGCGGCGCTGACGCGGGAGCGGTCGGTCCCCGTGTTCGCGGCATTGAGCTTGTCCCGGAGGGTGCGCAGCGTGTCCGTCGCCTCGACGGTGACGCTGCGGCCGTTGATGGTGAACGTGCCGGCGCTGGCGGCGCCGAGGGCGGTGTTGGGGTCGGCGACGCCCGTGGTCTGGAGCTTCTGGACGCGCGCGAGGCGGCTGACGGCGACCTGGTACGTGCCCGGCTGGGCGACGCCCGCGGTGGCGGTGGCGAGGATGGTGTTGCGGCTGCCGATGACGACGCTGCTGCCGACGGTGACCTGGTCGAAGCCCCGGCCTTCGGCGACGGTCGCGGCGGCGTCGCGGAGGGCGCCGACGAGGGACCGGAACTGCGTGAACGCCTGGCGCCGCTGGGTGACCGCGTTGATCTGCTGCTGGGCGAGCTGGAGCGGGCGGGACTCGGCGGCGACGATCTGGTCGACGAGCGTGCGCGTGTCGATGCCGCTGACGAGCCCGGAGAACGACGAGAGGGGAGTGGTCATGGGCGGCGCGGTCCGGCCGGGCGGGGGCGAGCCCCGCCCGGCGGACCATCAGGCCTCAGCCCCGGAGCAGGGAGAGGACGTTCTGCGACGACTGGTTCGCCTGCGCCAGCATCGCGGTGCCGGCCTGCGCGAGGATCTGGTTGCGCGTGAAGGACGTCATCTCCTGCGCCATGTCGGCGTCGCGGATCGTGGACTCGGCGGCCTGCGTGTTCTGCAGGGTGATCGCCGTGTTCTGGCTCGCGAAGTCGATCCGGCTCTGGAGCGCGCCGAGGTCGCCGATGAACGAGTTCACCGTGTCGAGCAGCGTGTCGACCGCGGCCATCTCGGTCTGCGCGCCGCCGAGGGTGTTCAGGCCGTTCGAGTTGACGGTGATGCTGTTCAGGCCCGCCAGGTTCAGCGAGATCCGGTCGACGCCCGACGGGTTGCCGGTGGCGCCCACGAGGATCGTGAGGCCCGAGCCCGAGCCGGTCGAGCTGCCCGAGACGTCGATGACGGCAGCGTCGAGGTAGTTCGTGCCGGTGCTGCTGCCGAGCTGGAACGCGGCGGTCGTCGTGATGGTGATGTCGACGGTCGTCGCGCTCACCGTGCCGGTGAAGCGGAGCGTCTGCGCACCGGACATCACCGCGACCGCGCGGGCGATGACGGCGGTGCCCGACATCAGCTCGATCACGCCGACCTCGTCACCCGAGGCGCGCACGACGTTGATCGTGTAGTCGCCGGTGGAGGTGGTGGCGCCGATCGTCACGCTCGCGACCTCGTTGCCGCGGCTGTTGATCGTCGTGCTCGAGCCGAGCGCGAGCGTCGTCGTCGCGCCGCCCGCCGAGCCGTCGAGGAGGTTGGTCCCCTGGTACTCGGTGGTGTCGATGATGCGCTTGATCTCGCTGTTCAGCGCCTTGTACTCGTCGTCGAGGCGCGCGCGCTGGTCGCCGACGTTGTCGGAGGCGGCCTGCGCGGCCAGCTCCTTCATGCGGTCGAGGATGCTCGCGATCGTCTGCACGCCGCCGTCGGCGGTCTGCAGCATCGCGGCCGCCTGCGAGCTGTTGCGCTGCGCCTGCTGCAGCGCGCGGCCGGTGTTGCGGAGCTTGTTCGCGATCGCCAGGCCCGCCGCATCGTCCGCCGAGCGGTTGATGCGGAAGCCGGACGAGAGGCGCGCGATCGAGCGCTCCACGGCCTGGTTCGTGTTGGAGAGGTTCCGGTAGGCGTTGTTCGCCGCGACGTTGGTATTGATACGCATGGGGTCTTCCCGTGTGCTGCCTCGGCGCGTCCGTGCGCCGTCCCGCTGGTGACGGCACTCAGTTGCCGTCTGGGTCCATCATCGGCAGGTTCGCGCCGGGCTTGAGCCGTCAGGCGCGCCGGGCGAGCTCGGCATCGAGGTCGAGCGGGGCGCGGCACGGGTAGCCCGCGTCGGCGAGCAGCACCTGCTGGCCGCTCCGCGCGGCGAGGTCGAGCAGCAGCGGCGCCTGCAGGTTCGCGCTGGGCGCGTCGCCGTGCTCACGCGGGAGCGTGACGATCGCGAGGACGAGCGGCGGCTCGGCGGCGTCCCACGCGTCGTCCGGGAGGTCCAGCTCGAAGCCCGGGCACGCCACGAACGGGTCGACGCAGAGGAAGGCGAGGAGCGAGTCGTCGGCCGACTGGAGCCAGGTCACCGAGGGGGACGGCGTCGCGAGCAGCACGAAGCGCCGCTCGCCGGCGAAGCCGGGGAGGCCGTCGGGGAAGGTGACCAGCCGGTCGGACGGGACCTCGAGCGGGCCGAAGAGCCGCGTCGGGATCACGAGGGTGGAGGCCGGCGTCGCGGCAGCGCTCATCGCAGGTAGTCCGTCAGGTTGAGTTGGAGCATGCGGCTGGTGGTGCCGTACGCCGCCTCGAGGGCATTCTGGGCCGCCGTCATCCGGGTGATGGCCTCGGCCAGGTCGGCGCCGCGCGCCTCGCGGATGGTCGCATCGAGGCTCCCCTCGCGCGCCGCGAGGCGCGCCTGGGCGAGCTCGAGCTGGCGACCGCGCGCGCCGTTGCGCGTGAGCAGCGTCTGGACGGCGTTGAACGTCGGCTCCAGCTCGCCGAGGGCGGTGCGGACCCCCTGGTCGTCGTTCGCCTCGAGGGCGGTGCGCATCTCGACGAGCCGCTGCAGCACGGCGGTGTCGATCAGCAGCTCCTGGCCGCTGGTCGACACCGGGATGACGTAGCCGTCGTCGGCCTCGGCCTCGCGCACGCCGGTGTCGCCGGCGTACGTGATCACGGAGCCGCTCACGTCGAACGGGCGCGTGGTGCTCGCGTGGCCGCCGAAGATGTACTCGCCGTTGAGCGTCGCGTTGCCGAGCGACGCCACCTGGTCGATCATGCGGGAGACCTCGGCCGCCGCCGCGAGGCGGGAGGCGGCGCTGGCGGTGCCGCTCCCCTGCGCCGTCCCGACCTCGCGGGCGCGGTCGAGGATCTCGGTGACCTGGCCGAGGACGGACTCCTCGGCGTCGAGCCGGGCGCGGCCGCTGCTGATGTTGCGGCGGTACTGGTCGACGGCGCGCTGGTCGGCGTTGGCGAAGAGCGTGCGCGACGCGTTGAGGGGGTCCTCGGACACCCGGTCGAACCGGTTGCCCGTGGAGGCCTCCTGCTGCGCCTTGGTGAACACCTGGAGCGTCCGCCCGAGGTTCGCGTTCACCTGGCGCTGCTGCATGCTCTGCGTCACCCGCATCCGGTCGTTCCTTCCCCGAACATGGAAAGCCCTGCCGCCTCGGCTATGTTATCGCAAGCCGCTTGCCAAACCTGAGCGGGCGGGCCGCCCGGCCCCCCCGGAGGACTCGTTCCGCGCCACCATGGCCACCATCCTGTGCGTCGATGACGAGCCGTCGGTCGGGGTCGTGCTGGAGCACGCCCTGACCAAGCTCGGCCACAAGCCGATGCTGGTCGGTTCCGTGGACGAGGCGATGCGGGAGGTGCACCGGACGCCGATCGACCTGGTGATCGCGGACTTCCGGATGCCCAACCTGACGGGCGTCGACCTGATCCGGCTGCTCGAGAAGGAGGGGTACCGGCTGCCCGTCATCATCATGACGGGATACAGCAGCATCGAGCACGCCGTCATGTCGATCAAGTCGGGGGCGATCGACTACCTCACCAAGCCGGTCCGGCCGGAGACGCTGGAGATCGCGGTCGACCAGGCGCTGGAGGTGGTGCGGCTCCGGCGGGAGAACGAGTCGTTCCGGCGCGAGATCCAGAAGATGCGGGTCGGGCGCGCGCTGATCGGCGAGAGCGAGCCGTTCCGGCGCGTGATGGAGACGATCACCACCGCCGCCCCGACGCGCGTGACCGTGCTGCTGGAGGGGGAGTCGGGGACGGGCAAGGAGCTCTTCGCGCGCGCCATCCACGACCAGTCGCCCCGCGCGGACGGCCCGTTCATCACGGTGAACTGCGCGGCGATGCCGGAGGGGCTGATCGAGAGCACGCTCTTCGGCCACGAGAAGGGTGCGTTCACCGGCGCGAGCCAGCGGCAGCCCGGCGCGTTCGAGCGGGCGCACGGCGGCACGCTCCTGCTGGACGAGATCAGCGAGATGCGGCTCGACCTGCAGGCGAAGCTGCTGCGCGCCATCCAGGAGCAGGAGTTCGAGCGGGTGGGCGGGACGCAGGCGATCAAGGTGGACGTGCGGCTCGTCGCGACGACCAACCGCGACCTGAAGGGCGAGGTGGACGCGGGGAAGTTCCGCGCCGACCTCTACTACCGGCTGAACGTGATGCCGATCCGCTCCCCGGCGCTCCGCGAGCGGCGGGACGACGTCCCGCGGCTCGTCCACCACTTCATGCGGAAGGCCGCGGAGCACATGGGCGTGCCGCTGCCGTCCATCTCCTCCGAGGCGATCGCGCTGCTCCAGGCGTATCACTGGCCGGGCAACGTGCGCGAGCTGGGGAACGCCATCGAGCGCGCCGTGATCCTGGCGCGCGGCGGGCTGATCGTGCCGGAGACGTTCCGGGGCCACATCCCGCTCGACCTGCCGACGACGGCCTGGGCCGTGGTGGCCACCGCGTCGGCGGAGTCGCGTCCCGCGACGCAGGAGCGCGCGGCGGTCGCGGCCGGCCCGGAGGGCGCGTCGCCCGCGGTCGCGGCGGTGGCCACGCTGCCGCCGCCGTCGGGGCCGGGCATCGAGTCGTTCAACCTCGACGAGCTGGAGCGCCAGGCGATCGGCCGCGCGCTCCAGGCGACGGGGGGGAACCGCACGCGCGCCGCGAAGCTGCTGGGCATCTCCGAGCGCACCCTCCGCAACAAGCTCAACGGACCGAAGGCCGCCGCGGAGGAGTAGCGCGGGTCACGGCTTGCGGAAGAGCCACCACGTGGCGTCGTCCCAGCCGGTAGTGCGGCGCCAGAGGAAGCCGCAGTCGACGGGCTCGAGGTCGGGGAACCGGTCGAGCCAGGCGCTGCCGAAGTCCCGCTTGAACAGCAGGTCGTCCTCCCCGCGGTACACCACGGTCTCCGGCTTCACCGCGAAGTACTCGATGGCGACGATCCAGCGCGCGCTCACGCGGTGGAGCTCGTCGAGCGCCTCGTCGAGCGCGAACGGCGGCACGTGGATGAGCACGCCGCAGGTGAACGCGAGGTCGACCGACGCGTCGGGCAGCGGGAGCCGCGCGAGCGAGCCCTCGATGGCGTGGGTCGGCGGGACGACGCCATCGGCGACGAGGCGCGCGCGCGCGTCGGGGTTCGGCTCGACGCCGACGAGCTCGGCGTCGGTGAGCTGGCGGAGCGCCCGGAGGTTGAGGCCGAGGTTGCAGCCGGCCTCGAGGATGCGGCGCGGCGGCGCGGCGCCCATCGCGTCGAGGATGCGCGACCACGCCCGGACGCGGCGCCGGAGGAGGTCGGGCGTCGGCTGGTTGCGCGCCACGTACTCGCGGCCGAAGTCGCCGCGCCACTGCGCGAGCTGCCGGGTCTCGGTGGGGATCATGAGGCGGTGCTCCAGACGAGGGGGTGCTGACGCACGTGGGCGTTGTGCTCGAGGATCCACGGCTCCGCCTCGAGGAGGCGGGCGACGGGCTCGTAGCCGAACAGGGGGTCGAGCGGGTAGAGCCGCTCGAAGATCGCCGCCGCGACGCCGAGATCCTCGGGCGCGTCGACGCAGAGGCGCCAGTGGCGCCGGTCGGGCCGGCGGTCGAGGTGCACGCAGGGGAAGAGGTCGGCGCGGCGCCAGACGAACGGCGTGACGTGCTCGCGCTCGTACGGGTCGCGCGCGAGGCGGTGGGCGAGGCGGAGCGCCTCGGCGGTGACGACCTCCACGTCGTAGCCGAGCGGGTAGCCCGACTCGGGCGCGGTGCAGGCATAGGCGGCGCCGGTCGCCTGGCGGAGCGCGACCACGGCGCCGATCACGGCCGGGTCGATGAGCGGGCAGTCGGCCGTGATGCGGACGACCACCTCGGGCTGCCACCGGTCGATGGCGAGGCGGAAGCGCGCGAGCACGTCGTGCTCGGGGCCGCGGACGAGCGCCACGTCGGGCATCGGCGCCACGAGCCGCTCGATCGGCTCGTGCGCATCCCCCTCGGGGATGGCGACGACCGCGGCCTCCACGCCGGGGGCCGCGAGCGCGCGGCGGATGACGTGCGCGAGCAGGGGCGCGCCGGCGAGCGGGGCGATCACCTTGCCCGGCAGGCGCGTGGACGTCATGCGCGCCTGGATGATGGCGAGGGTGCGGATCATGCCGGGACCTCCACGGGTTCGGGCGCCTCGGCGCCGACGACATGCTCCCAGGCGAGCGGCGTGCCGCGCGGGATGAAGCGGCTCGCGCGCGACGCGAGCAGCGCCGGCAGGTGGCGCGGCTGGAGCCCGAGCCCCGGCCGGATGGCGCGCACGTTGGCGACCGTGAGCGGCGCGCCCGCCGGGATGTCCTCCACGGCGTAGAGCGACCGGCGGAAGACCATCGACGGCGCCTCGGCCGCGCTCCGGCCCGCCTGCGGCCGCGTCGCGGCCCAGGCGGTGCGGCAGCCGCGGACCAGCTCGGCGAACTCCGCCGGCTCCATCGAGAACGCGCCGTCCGGCCCGCCGTCGGCCCGCGCGAGCGTGAGGTGCTTCTCCACGATCGACGCGCCGAGGCCGACCGCGAGCGCGGCCACGAGGTGCCCCGGCGAGTGGTCGGAGAGGCCGACGGTGACGCCGAAGCGCGCGCGCAGCGTGGCCAGCATACCGAGGTTCGCCTGGTCGGGGGGCGTCGGGTAGCCGCTCACGCAGTGGAGCAGCGCGACCGCGCGCGCGCCGTGCGCGCGCGCGCAGGCGAGCGCCTCGGCGGCGTCGTCGAGCGCGGCCATGCCGGTCGACATGATGAGCGGCCGGCCGGTCTGCGCGGCGGCCGCGACGAGCGCGAGGTCCACCAGCTCGAACGACGCGATCTTGAGCGCCGGCGCGTCGAGGCGCTCGAGCAGGGCGACGGCCTCGGTGTCGAACGGCGAGCTGAAGACGTGCAGCCCCCGCGCGCGCGCATGCGCGAAGAGCGGCGCATGCCACTCCCACGGCGTCGCGGCCTCGAGGTAGAGGTCGTGGAGCGTACGGCCGTCCCAGAGCCCGCCCTCGATGCGGAAGCCCGGGCCGTCGCCCGGGAGCGTCATCGTCTCCGCGCGGTAGGTCTGCAGCTTCACCGCATCCGCGCCCGCGTCCGCGGCGGCGTCGATGATGGCGATGGCGCGATCGTAGCGGCCGAGGTGGTTGGCCGAGAGCTCCGCGATGACGTACGGCGGATGGTCGGGGCCGATCGGGCGGCCGGCGATCGCGAAACCGGGGGCGGGCATCGGGGGGCTCCGGCGTGGGTCGGTCAGGCGGCCGCGGCGACGGCGGCGAGCGCCTCGTCGAGCGGCTGCGCGGCGCGCCGCCCCTCCCGCATGACGTCGGCGGCGGCCGGGCCGAGGTTGAGCACCGCGTCGAGCGCGGAGGCGAACGGCTCGAAGCCCGGGTGGCGCTGGGCGTAGGTCGGGTGCTCGTACCGGTGCACCGTCACCGCGATGCCGCGGGCGGTGAACGCCTCGCGGTCCTCGCCGAGGTAGGCGAGCGAGCCGGGCGCGCTCACGTACGTCCGCGCGCCGACGCGTGCGCACAGTTCGGCGAGGTGCGCGCCGCGCGTGCCCCCGGCCGCGAAGGCGCTCGCGAGGGAGACGGGGGTGCGGATGCGGAGGAGCGTGCGCAGCGTCTCGATGTGCGCGACGTTCAGCTCGGTGAGCAGCGTCCACGGTGCGTCGGGGCGCCACGCCGCCTCGAACGCAGGCAGGAGCGCCGCCGCGTGCGCGGCGCCGGCGTACTCGCGGCGCACGGTCGCCCAGTGCTTGCGGGCGATCGCCGGGTCGGCGAGGCGGGCCTCCATCAGCAGGGGCTCGCCGTCGGGCTCGTGCATCACCGGCACGGTGAGCCACTGCAGGCCCGCCTTCACCCGGATGCGGTTGCGCTGCTGCCACGAGCGGCGGCTGAACTGCACGTCGTCCAGCAGGATGAAGTGGTCGACCTGGTCCATGAGGTCGAACCAGCCGAGCCACGGCAGGTAGGTCGGCTGCATGATGGCGCACCTCATGCGGCGAGCGCCTCCACCACCCGGCGCGGTCCGAGGCCGTCGACCGCGGCGCGCGCTCGGGCGCCGGCGACGGCCGGCCCGGTCGCGTCCGCGAGCACCGCGCGGACGAGCGGGGCGAGCGCGCCGTCGCGTGCGGCCGCGACGGGCGCGGCGGCGAGCACGAGTCCGTCGCGCAGGAGGGCGGCGGCCTCGCGCTGGCCGGCGGCATCGCGCCAGAGCACGATCGTGGGGACGCCGAGGCAGAGGAGCTCCAGCACCGTCACGCCCATCGCCGCCACGGCGACGCGGGTGCCGGCGAGCACCGCCGCCGTGTCAGGCGGGGCGACGATCGCCTCGGCGCCGAGCCGCGTCGCGGTCGCCGCGACGTCGCTGGCGGCGGGGTTGGCACGACCGACGAGCGCCGTGAGCGCGAGGCCGCCCTCCGCCGCGACGGGGGCGAGCTGCGCGAGGCCACCACGCGTGGCGTCATCGGGGTCGGCGCCGCCCAGCGTGAGCAGCAGGCGGCCGGCCGGTTGCGCCGCATCACGGGCACGCACGACCTCCTCGCGCACCGGCGCGTACGGCAGGCCGAGCAGCAGGCGCGCGTCGCCGGCGCGGCCGCGATACGCGTCGGCCGCGGCGTCCGCCGCCGGGTTGAGCACGACGTCGGCGCCGAGCGAGGCGGCGGCGTCGCCGTCGTCGAGCTGGACGGTCGTCGCTCGGGTCGCGGACGCCACGCGGGCGAACCAGGGGGCGCGGAACGCGGCGCCGTCCGCGACGAGGATGCGCGCCTCCACGGCGCGGGCGATCGCCGCCGTGGCGTCGGCGTCGTCCATCGAGCCGGCCGTGGCCGCGACGGCGTGGCGCGTGGCGGCGATGCGGCCGAGGCGCTCGGCCATGTCGGGGGCGCCGGCCTCGCCGACGACGTGCACCGCCCAGCCCGCGCGCCGCCATGCCTCGCCGAGCGCGAGCGCGCGCGCCACGTGGCCGAGGCCGATGCCGGGGCCGCCATCCGCGCGCAGCACGACGCCGGCGGCCATCATGCGGCCTCGTCGCGGCGCGCGACGAGCAGGATGCAGCGGCCGATGCCGGCCTCCGCGAGCCGCGCGTACATGGCGCGCCGGACCTCCGCGGGCAGCGCAAGCTCGAAGGCGCGCCGCCGGCGGTGCAGGTCGCCGCCGAGGGCGCGGTCGCCGAGGTAGTCGAAGCCGAGGAGCAGGAAGAGCTCCATCGGGAAGTCGCCCTGCGCATGCACGGGCTCGAAGCCGGCCGTCCGGCACAGCGCGGAGAGGCTCTCGCGCGAGAAGTACGAGACCTGGTCGGGCACTGCGACCCACCAGCGGTGGTAGCCGAGCGCCTCCTCGGCGGCGAGCTGGAGGGGGTTGAAGTCGTTCCCCGACCGGATGACCAGGGCGCCGCCGGGTGCGAGCAGCCGATGCGCGAGCGCGAGCACGGCGCCGGGGTCGCGCAGCTGCTCGAGCACGTTCATGAAGAGCAGCGCGTCCCAGCGCTGGCCGGTGGCGAGCCACTCGGCGGCGTGGCGTTCGAAGGCGCCGGCGTGGACGGGCAGGCCGCGCCCGCGCGCGATGGCGACGGCGGCGTCGGCGATCTCCACGCCCTCGGCGGCGAAGCCCCCGTCGCGCAGGTGCGCGAGCAGGTCGCCGGTGCCGCAGCCGATCTCGAGCACGCGGCGGCCGGGCGCCTGCGTCGCGAGCAGCGCCGTCACGTCGGCGTAGAGCGTCTGGCGGAGCCAGCCGCGCTCGGCCTCCGCGTCCGGCCCGCCCGCGGCCAGCCGCCCCACGTCGGGCCCGCGCTCCCCCGCCCGCACGAGCGCGTAGTAGCGCTGCTCGTAGAAGTCGCGGACCTGCTCGTCCGACGGGAGCGGGTCGAGGCGCCACGGCGCGTCGGGCGCCTCGCGGCGCAGGTGGAAGCCCTCGACATCGGTCGGCATCGTCTCGACGGAGGTCATGCGGTCACCGGGAGGCGCCGACGCAGGTCGGCGAGCATCGCGTTCTTGGTGAAGGCCCACTCGTCGGTGCGCTGGATGGTGTCGGTCGCCGCCAGGCGCGCGTCCAGCGCGGCCTCGGTGCGGGCGAAGCCGCGGCGCGGCAGCCGGTACGAGACGGGGACCTGCTTCACGAGCGTCGCGAGTGGCGCCGTGCCGGTGACGACGCCGAGGGCGCGCGCGTCGTCCCAGGCGCGCGCCGCGTGCGCGGGGGCATCGCGCCAGACGGCGTCCTCGATGCGCGTCGGCACCTCGACGCAGACGACGGTGCGCCCCTGCGCGTCGGGCCGGGCGCCGTAGCGCACGGGCGCGGAGGCGCGGAAGGCGAGCTGCGCCTCGTCGTACGACTGCGCCCACGACCATGCGCCGACGTCGTCGACGGGCACCTGGAAGTAGAAGAGCACCATCGGCACGCCGTGCGCGGCGAGCTCGGGCGGGACGGCCGGCGGCGCACCGAGCGCCTCGAGCAGCGCCGCGTTGTCGCCGGTCCAGAGGAGCTGCGCGGCCCGGTGCACGGTGCCATCGGCGGTGTGCACCGCCACGCCGCCGTCCTTCAGCGCCACGCGGTGCGGCGCGGCGCCGAGCGCGAGCGTGACGCCGAGCGCCTCGAGCCGGCGTTGCGCACCGGCGGAGAAGGCGGCCATGCCACCGGCGGCGGGATAGAACGCGCGGTGCGCGAAGCCCGGGGCGCGCGGCTCGTCGAGCCGCTCGGGGGACGGCGGGACCGCGATCCGGTCGTCGAGCGCGGGGGCGACCTTCAGCAGTCGGGACACGTCGTCGTCGGCCAGGCGGACCCGGCGCATCGGCGTCGCGGGCCACGCCTCGGCGGCGAGCATCGAGGCGGGCGCGGCGAACTGCTTCCGCACGCAGCCATCCAGCAGCGTGGCGGCGGTGGGGCCGTAGCGTGCCTCGAGCAGGTCGCGGAGCGAGGGGCCGGCCGGTCGCGGGCGCGCGGCGGCCTGCACCACCTCGGCGAGCATCCGCGCCATCGCCGTCTCGCCGAAGACGCGGAGGTCGGGGATCTCGACCCCGGGGCAGTGCTGGCCGTTGAGCATCGAGGCGACGCGGCACGGCGCGGGAACGACGT
Source organism: Gemmatimonadales bacterium (assembly GCA_033764615.1). Taxonomy (GTDB): domain Bacteria; phylum Gemmatimonadota; class Gemmatimonadetes; order Gemmatimonadales; family GWC2-71-9; genus JANRIU01. Next base: position 25,997 of record JANRIU010000062.1, read on the forward strand.
CGCCGTCCAGCAGGTCGAGCATGATGGCGGTGAGCTCCGGGTCGTCATGCCCGAAGACATGGCAGCCGAAGTCGAGCGCATGCCCGTCCCAGCTGAAGCCGCGGAGGATGCCGCCGAGTGCCGTCGCGCGGTCCACCAGCGTGACGCGCGCGCCGTCGCGCGCGAGCAGCCACGCGCCGACGAGCGCGCGGAAGCCGCTGCCGACGACGATCCAGTCGGCGCTCATGCGGCGGCCCTCGTGCCCGGGGTGGCGAGCGCGGCGGCGAGCGCCTCGACCGCGCGATCCACGTCGGCGTCGGCCATCCCCGGCCAGCACGGGAGCGTGATCGCGCCGGCGTAGTACGCCTCCGCGTTCGGCAGGTGCATCGTCGCGAAGCCGGTGCGGCGCCAGTACGGATGCCGGTAGACGGGCAGGTAGTGCACGTTCACGCCGATCCCGGCGGCGCGGAGCGCCTCGAACGCCGGCCGCCGCGCGGCGGCCGCCACCTGGACCACGACGAGATGGACGCTGCCCGCGCTCCACGCGGGTCGGGCGAGCAGCCGCACGTCCGCGAGCGGGGCGAGGCGGCGCGCGTAGCGGTCGCGGAGCGCGCGGCGGCGGGAGACGATGGCGTCCAGCCGGGCGAGCTGGCTCGCGCCCAGCGCGCAGTTCAGGTCCGGCAGGCGATAGTTGAAGCCGAGCTCGTGCTGCTCGTAGTACCAGGGACCCTCGTCGGCCTCGAGCTCCGCGGGGTCGCGCGTGATGCCGTGGGTGCGGAAGCGGCGCAGCGCGCGGGCGAGCCCGGCGTCGTTGGTGGTGACGGCGCCGCCCTCCCCGGTGGTGATGTGCTTGACGGGATGGAAGCTGAAGCAGCACATCGCGGAGTGGCTGCAGTCGCCGATGCGGCGGCGGCGGCCGCCCGCGTCGGTCCACTCGGCGCCGAGCGCGTGGGCGGCATCCTCGACGACGACCAGCCCGTTGGTGCAGGCGAGGCGGCCGAGCGCGTCGAGGTCGGCGACTTCCCCGGTGAGGTGCACGGGCGCCAGCACGCGGACCGACGCGTCGAGCGCGGCCGCGGTCGCGACCGGGCAGAGGAGGCCGGTGGCGGCGTCGATGTCGGCGAAGCGCGCGTCGCCGCCGAGGTAGCGGGCGGCGTTGGCGGTGGCGGCGAAGGTGATCGGCGACGTGAGCACGGTGCGGCCCGGCCCGATGCCGGCGGCCGCGTAGGCGGCGTGCAGGGCGGCGGTGCCGCTGTTGAACGCGACCGCGTGGCGCGCGCCGACGCGCTCGGCGAGCGCCGCCTCGAAGCGCGCGACGCCGGGCCCCTGGGTCAGGTGCTCGGCGTGCAGCGCGGCGACGACCGCCGCCTCGTCCTCGGCGCTGACCTCCTGCCGGCCATAGGGGAGCATCGCTCAGTCCAGCCCGAGGTCGGCGAGCAGGGTGCGGACGTCGTCCACGTCCAGCTGCCACGGGTTCGTGTCCGACCGGTACGCGAACCCCTCGGGGACGTGCAGGCCGCCGCGCGCCGCGGGGCGGCGCCACCAGGGGAACTGCGGCTCGATCACGTAGTGGTCCCCCATGTCCCACGTGGCGCGCGCGTCGTCCTCGCCGATCATCAGCTCGTGCAGCTTCTCGCCGGGCCGGATGCCGACGACGTCGACCTCGCAGCCGGGCGCGATCGCCTCGACGAGCGTGAGGATCCCGCACGACGGGATCTTCGGCACGAACAGCTCGCCGCCGCTCATGCGCGCCAGCGAGTCGATCACGAACTGGACGCCCTGCTCCAGCGTGATCCAGAAGCGGGTCATCTCCGCGTGCGTCACCGGGATGCGGCCGGTCGCGCGCATCTGGCGGAAGTACGGGACGACCGAGCCGCGGGAGCCGACCACGTTCCCGTAGCGCACCACGGCCATGCGCGTGCCGCGGCCGCCCGCGTAGGCGTTGCCGGCGATGAACAGCTTGTCCGAGCAGAGCTTGGTGGCGCCGTACAGGTTGATCGGGTTCGCGGCCTTGTCGGTGCTCAGCGCGATGACGCGCTCGACGCCGGCGGTGATCGCCGCGTCGATGATGTGCTGGGCGCCGAGGATGTTCGTCTTGATGCACTCGAACGGGTTGTACTCCGCGGCCGGCACCTGCTTGAGGGCGGCGGCGTGCACGATGATGTCGACCCCCTCGAGCGCGCGACGCATCCGCTCGGCGTCGCGCACGTCGCCGAGGAAGTAGCGGAGCCGCGGGTCGTGCAGCTCCTGCTGCATCTCCGACTGCTTGAGCTCGTCGCGCGAGAGCACGACGAGGCGGGCCGGGTCGTGGTCGGCGAGGGCGGTGCGGATGAACTGCCGGCCGAACGAGCCCGTGCCGCCCGTGACCAGGATCGACTTCCCGGTGAGCGGGGACGGGAGCGCGGGCGCCAGGGCGCCGCCGGTGGCGACGGGAAGCGAGAGGGTCATCGGATGTACCGGGAGCCGGAGCGGGCGGGCTGGCGCACCCGCCGGGCGGTCGCCGCGGCAGGCGTGGGACGGGGCACGGCGGCACGAGGGCGGCGGGCGCCACGCAGGATCGCGCGGATCGCCGCGGCCGCGCGGCGCGCCGGGTTGGTGTCGCTGCGGGCGTAGGTCCGCGGCGTCGCGGCCGGCGCGCGTGCGGGCAGGGCGTCGAGCGCCGCGAGCAGCTCGTCGCGCGTGGTGCTCACCAGCACGTCGGGAAAGCGGCGGTACCACGCCCTGCTGCTCGTCGCGTGGACCACCGTCGGCACGCCGAGCGTCAGCGGGACGAGCGCCGACGTGCTGTTGTTGGCGATCACGAGGGCGGCGCGATCGACGGCGGCCCACGGATCGAGCCCGGTCTCGATGATCACGTCGGGCGCGCCTGCCGCCACGCAGAATTCGCGGATCTCGCCCACGTTGTCCGCGAACGGGTGGCACTTGACCGCGAGCGGCGCACCGTCGCCGCGCTCGCGCCAGGCCGCGATGGCGTCGCGGAGGAAGCGGTCGGCGCCGGTCCAGCGGCAGCGCGCGTCGAACTGCGCGCCGGTGCCCGTGGGCAGCAGCAGCCAGCGCCCGTCGGTGGGGCGCGCGCCGGTGCGCGCGCCGCGGAGGGCCTGCCGCGCCTCGGCGCAGATCACCTGCGGCCAGCCGATCGTCCACGCGCGGCCGCGCGCCCCGATGCCCGCCAGCTCCACGGCCGCCGCGCGACCGTACAGGAGGTTGTGGTGCGCGTGGCGGTGGTTCGGATGGCCGTGCCGCCCGCCGTGCGCCGCGAGGAAGGCGCCGTGCTGCACGGCGACGAGGGGGATGCCCAGGCGCTCGCAGACCAGCAGCCGCACGCGGATGTCGGGCAGGTAGTCGCTCCCGGTGAGCAGCATCGACACGGGCCCCGCGCGATACGCGGCCAGCGTCCAGTGGTACAGCTGGCGCATGGACGCCTGCCAGGTGATGAACAGGTGCTCCATCACCTCGCGCTCCCACGGCTCGGCCGGCACCCGGTCGGGCCAGACCGGCGTCACGAACGGCGCGCGCTCGCCGGTGGGCTCCGCATCCGCGGCGAGGCCGTTGTAGGTGGCCGGCCAGCGCAGGTGCGCGTCCTTGACGATCGCGAAGCGGCCGGCGCCGGCGCGGGAGAGCGGCACGATGAGGTGCGCGATCTCGTTGGTGTGCTGCACCACCACGTACGGCCCGCCGCCCTTCGGGAGCGGCACGCCGCGATAGCCGACGATCGGCTCCTCGACCGGTCCCGGGAAGACGGGATAGTCGTGCCGGCGCGAGACGGCGTCGGCCTGGTGGTCGGCGGGGGCGAACGCGGCGACCTCGAGCCCGGCCTCGTCGGCCGTGATGTTGAGGACGGCGCCCTGCGTGGACCCCTCGAAGTCATGCACCAGCTGCGTGGCGTCCGGTGCGAGGAGCCGCAGCGCGTCGAAGAGGTGGCGGGTCCGGGCGCCCTGGCTCGCGACGTACATGAGCGGACTCTCGAGCGCCCACCACGCCCAGTCCTCGTACGCCTCGGAGCGCGGCACCTCGCGCCCGGCGAGGGCGGCGACGAGGGCATCGGCGTGCGCCTGGATCGCCTCGCGCGTCGCATCGGAGAGGACGTCGTCCTCGAGCAGCGCCGGGAGGCCGGCGGCGCGGCACGCGTCGGCAACGGCGGTGGACCACGTGCCGACGGCTGCGGGGCGCACGCCGAGCTGCAGCAGCTGCGCGAGGCTGGAGACCGATTCGATGATCGCGACGAGGCTCATGGCGGAGCTCGCAAGCGCAAGCGGCGGGCCACGGCCGATGCGCGCGATCCTCTCCTACATATGGCGCGCGGCGCGTGCACGTCGATGCGCGACGCCGCGCCGGAAGGAAGTGCCGCCGTGGTCAACCCTTGCCGCCCGCACCGCCGATGGCGTCGCGACCACCGAGCGTGGCCGACACGCGCAACCCGCATCACCACAAGGCGTTAGCCGCTCGGATGCCGCGCGCCTTCATGCTGGTACGCGCCTTGCCCTTCAGCGCCGCGGACCTCCAGCGATCGGCGGACGCACGTGCAGATCATCTCCCTGTTCGGCAAGGACACCGGCATCCACAAGCTGCGCGGCGGCCTCGAGGAGCAGATGGCCACCGAGCGCGGGATCGCGGGTCGCATCGCGGACGCGTCGCGGGCGAGCACGGAGCAGGGCTTCGCCGGCACGTTCGAGCAGAAGCTCGCGGCGCAGCGCCGGCAGGACGTCGACCTGCAGGTGGAGATGGCCGCGCTCGCCGACACGCAGATCCGCTACGAGGCGAGCGCCAAGATGCTCGCCGGCGCCTACGCCAAGCTCCGCGACGCGATCCGCAACCATGGCTGACGGCCCCGTCTTCCCGCACACGCCGCGCCCGCTGCGCGGCCTGTTCTCGCCGCTGGTGTCCAGTGCGGCGGGGATGTCGCAGCAGCAGCGGTTCCTCGAGACGATCGCGCGCAACCTCGCGAACGCGCAGACGACGCGCACCGCGGAGGGCGGCGCGTACAAGCGCGAGGTGACGATCGCCGACGGCGGCCGCACCGTGACGTACCAGGACGGCTCGGAGGGGGACCTGGTGTACCTGCCGAACCACCCGGATGCGGACGCGAAGGGGTACGTGCGCATGCCGAACGTGGACCCGCAGCAGGAGATGGTGGACATGCTCGTGGCGCGGCGCCTGCACGAGGCGAACGCGACGGCGTTCACGGCGGCCAAGCGCATGCTGCAGCGCGCGATCGACATCTAGGCGCGCCATGTCCACCATCGGTCCTGCCGGCGGCGCCGGCCTGCCTCCCCTCTACCGCGTGGCGCAGCGCGCGGCGCCGGCACCGGCCGCGCCCGCGCGCCCCGCGGAGGCGCCGGCGACGCCCTCCCCTGCGACGTCGATCGCGCCGCCGCCGGGGAGCGACCCGCAGCTCTGGGCGATCCTGACGAGCGAGGAGAAGGCGTACTTCCTCCAGCGTGCGCAGCTCGGCACGCTTAGCTACGGCCCGGGCGGCGTGCCGAAGCGCGCGGAGGCGTCGGGCGGGCCCGATGCCCCGCCGCTCGGCCTGCGCCTCGACGTGCGGGCCTGACCCGTGACGACGCCGATCCGCCCCGACAGCGCGCTGCGCGGCCGCACCATCTCGCCGCTCGAGCGCGGCTTCGAGCTCCGCTCGCCGGGGGCGACCGCGCCCGAGGGCGCGCCGGACTTCGGCGCGCTGCTCAAGAAGGGCGTGGGCGAGGTGCAGCAGCTGCAGGACACGTCGGCCGACTACGTCCAGCGCTTCCTGCGCGGCGAGCCGGTGGAGCTGCACCAGGTGATGGCGGCGGGCGAGGAGGCGGGCATCGCGCTCGACCTGCTGGTCGAGCTGCGCAACAAGTTCATGGAAGCGTACAAGACCATCATGAACGTCCAGGTCTGAGGCTGATCGATGGCCACCGCGCTGCCGCCGGGGATCACCGATGCCGTGAAGGGGATGAGCGCCACGCGGCGCATCCTCGTCCTCGGCGTCGCCGTCTCGCTCGTCGTCGCGGCGCTGGTGGCCTCGCAGTGGGCGACGGCGCCGCAGTTCATCTCGCTCTACCGCGACGTGGAGCTGGCGCAGATGGCGGAGGTGACCGCCGAGCTGGAGCGCGCGGCGGTGCCGTACCGGCTGGGGCACGACGGCGCCGAGGTGCTGGTGCGGCAGGCCGACCTCGCGCGCGCGCGCGTGCTGCTCGCGGCCAAGCACCTGCCGCGGAGCGGGCGCCCCGGCTTCGAGATCTTCGACGCCGAAGGCACGATGCTCGGCAAGACCGACGTGGAGCTGCGCATGCAGCTGCGGCGCGCGATGGAGGGGGAGCTCGCCCGCACGATCGGCGAGTTCGCCTGGGTCGAGCGGGCCACCGTGCACGTGGCGATGCCGGAGCAGAGCGCGCTGCGCCGGCTGCAGCAGCCGGCCAAGGCGTCGGTGCTGATCACGCCGCGCCGGGGCGTGCCGGCGCCGACCGACGCCGTCGAGAGCATCACGTACCTCGTCGCCAACGCCGTCGAGGGCCTCCAGCCGTCGCAGGTCTCGGTGACGGACAACAGCGGGCGCCTGCTCGCGTCCTCCGGTGACGCCGAGGGCACGCGGCTCTCCGACAAGCAGAAGGAGCAGCAGGTGCAGGAGGAGGGGCGCCTGCGGCGGAAGGCGGAGGAGCTGCTGACCTCGCTGCTCGGCCCGAGCCAGTCGACGGTGAGCGTGGCGGTCGAGCTGGACTTCGATGAGCGCACCATCGGCAGCGAGAGCTTCATGCCGGACTCGCAGGTGATCGTGGACGAGACGGTGACGGAGGCGGGGGCGTCGGAGGGCGGGCAGGGCGGGACGGCGCGCCAGACGAAGTACCAGAACACCTCGCGGCGCGAGGAGCGGCGCGTCGCCGTCGGCCGGCTGCGCAAGCTGAGCGCGTCGGTGCTGGTGGACGAGCGCGCGCTGGCGCGCATCTCCGCCAACGGGGGCACGCGCACGGCGCCGCAGCAGCTCGCGGCGCTCGACACGGTGATGCGCAGCGCGCTCGGCGTCGACACCGCGCGGGGTGACGTTCTCAAGGTGCTGGCGATGCCGCTGGAGGGCGTGAGCGTCACGCCGGTCGGCACGACGCCGGCCGACAGCACCCCGGCGGCCCCCGGCGTGGTGGTGCTGGTGGAGCGGTTCGGGCGGCCGGGCATCGTGGTGCTCGCGCTGCTGCTCGCCTTCGCGCTCGGCTGGCGGGCGCTCAAGCCGGCGGCCCCGCCCGTGCCGGCCGGCGTCCTCGCGACCGGGGCCGCGGCCGGGGCGTTCGGCCCGGGCGCCGCGGGCAACTGGGCGCCAAAACC
>JANRIU010000083.1:0-25993 GCA_033764615.1 Gemmatimonadales bacterium
GCCGGCGGCCCGCTCACGCTCGCGCGTGCGCAGGAGATCGTCCAGGGCGCGCCCGCCGACGCGGCCCGCCGCGCCGCGCCGCGCGCGCCCGCCGCGCTCCGCAGCCGCGAGAAGACGGTCTGGGAGTGGCCCGACGCGAGCGACCGCCTCATCGAGGAGTGGCGCTGACATGGCGATCCGCGGCAGCCTGAAGGAGGCGAGCCTCCCCGACGTCATCCAGCTGCTCCACCTCGGGCGGCGCACCGGCTGCCTCGCGCTCAGCGACCGGCAGAACTTCGGCTACATCTGGTTCGACCAGGGGCGCATCGTCTTCGCGCAGATCGTCAACCGGCGCGACCGCCTCGGCGACCTCCTGCTGCGCGCCGGCCGCATCACCACCGAGCAGCTCGAGCGCGCCATCACGCTGCAGCAGGGCGACCGCGCCCACCGCCTCGGCGACATCCTGCTCATGATGGGCGCCCTCACGCGCGAGCAGCTCGAGGCGCAGGTGCGCGTCCAGATCGAGGAGGCGGTCTACTACCTGTTCACGTGGACGACCGGCACCTTCAACTTCGAGGCCGGCGTCACGCCCGAGGACCAGGACCTGCTCGTCTCCATCAACCCGGAGTACCTCCTGCTGGAGGGGGCGCGTCGCGTCGACGAGTGGTCGGTCATCGAGAAGAAGGTGCCGTCGTTCGACGTCATCTTCACCGCCGACCAGCTGCACGCCGCCGCCTCCGGCGCCGCGCTCTCGGAGCCGCAGCAGCGCCTCCTGCCGCTCCTGGACGGCACGCGCGACGTGCAGCAGCTGGTGGACGAGACGGGCCTCGTCGAGTTCGAGGTGGGGAAGGCGCTGTACGGGCTCGTGGCGGCCGGCTTCGCCCAGCGCACCGGCAGCTCGCTCCAGACCGCGACGCACGTGGTGCAGGAGGGGCGCGTCGAGGAGCACCGCAACCTCGGCGTCGCGTTCTACAAGACCGCGATGTACGACGAGGCGGCGCGCGAGTTCCGCCGCGTGGCCGAGTTGCGCCCCGCCGAGGGGAGCGCGCCGTTCTTCCTCGGGCTGATCGCGGCGCGGCAGGGGAAGTGGGCCGAGGCCGCCGAGGCGTTCCGGCTCGCGTGCGACAAGGGCGGCCCGCGCGCGCCGGCGCTGCACAACCTCGGGTACGCCCTCGAGCAGCTGGGCCGGCTCGACGAGTCGGAGCTCGCCTACGCCGAGGCCGTGTCGCGCTCGGCGGACGACGCGCGGCTGCTCGTGGCGTGGGGCGTCATCGCGCTGAAGCGCGGCGAGCTCGGCGCGGCCGCGGCCCGGCTCGCGCGGGCGCGCGAGGTGCTCGGCGAGCGCAAACCGTCCCCCGTCTGGTTCTGGGCCGCGTCGCTCACGGAGGCGATGGGCGGCGACCTCGATCGCGCGCGCGAGCTCGCGCGCGAGGGGACCGAGGCGCACCCGCAGCGGGCGGCGCTCCGCAACACGCTCGCGGTGCTGCTGGAGCTCGGGGGTGATGCCGCCGGCGCCGAGGCGGAACTGCGCGCCGGGCTCGCGGCCGACGCGAGCCTGGCGCCGCTCTCCAAGAACCTCGGCGACCTGCTGTACCGCGCCGCCCGCTACCCGGAGGCGCTGTCGGAGTACGAGCGCGCGCGGCAGCTTGCCCCCGCGCTCGGCGACGACCTGCACTTCAAGATCGGCAACATCCACTTCCGGCAGGGCGACGCCGAGGGCGCGCGCGCGGCGTGGGAGCAGGCCCTGGCGCTGAACGACGGCCACGCGCTCGCGCGCGCCAACCTTGCGATGCTCGACGCGCCGCCGGCGTGAGCGGCGGCGCCGCGCCGCCGCCGATTATCATCTGCCGACCGTCCCGGCCGCAGGATCGCGCACCCCCGGTGGAGGGGCCGTTCGCGGCCGCCGCCCCCGGCGGCCGCGCCGCTGATGGGCCTTGGCGGTGGAGGCACGACGACTGCTGCAACATGGGCGCCGCCCCGACGCGGTGCCGGAGGATCGCTGATGACCGCGCCGGTGGAGCCGCCGCAGGACCCCTGGGTCGCCGGGCTGCGCCAGCAGTACGACGAGATCGGCCGCCGCCTCGACGCCACCGAGGCCGGCGGCGACCGCGACGCCGTGAAGAAGGAGATCATCGGCCTGTTCAAGCGCGTCGATGGCGCGCTGACCGAGCTCACGGCGCTCAAGGAGGACATCCGGGGCCTCGTCGAGCGGTACAAGCAGGTCGCCGCGTCGGCCGCGGCGCAGCAGGCGCCGCAGTTCACCGGCGCCGCCCCCGTCGTCCACCAGGACCACATCGGCGCCAGCACCTTCGTGGAGAAGGGCTGGTCCCTCATCTCCCTCGGCGACTACGCGGGCGCGGTCACCGCGCTCGGCAAGGCGCTCGCCCTCTCGCCCGGCTACACCGAGGCGCAGTCGCTCCTCGGCTGGGCGCAGATGCTCAGCGAGGAGTACGACGACGCCCTCGCCACCTTCTCCAAGGTGCTGATGAAGGAGCCGGCGAACGCGCTCGCGCGCATCAACGTCGGCTACATCTGCCTCAAGAAGCGCATCTTCGGCGAGGCGATCGAGCACCTCTCGAAGGCGATTCGCCTCGACAATGACCGGAAGGCGACGCTGTACGCGCACTTCTACCTCGGCCTCGTGTACGCCGAGCGGGAGATGTACGAGGACGCGCAGACCTTCTTCCGCAAGACGCTGAACCTGGGGCCGAACCTGATCGAGGCGTATTTCGAGCTGGGGCGGGCGCAGTGGTTCAACGGGGAGCGTGATGCGGCGAAGGCGACGTGGGAGCAGGGCCACAAGGCGAACCGCTTCAACCCGTGGGGGAAGCGCTGCCGGGAGCTGCTCGAGCTGGTGGCGGCGGGCGGCGATGTGCCCCGCCAACTGATGGCGTGACAATCGCTTGGGGCGGGATTCCTTGACCCCGCTCCCGGCGCATCGGTACCTTCCGTCCCTTATGACCCTGCCTCGCACCGCCCGGCGCGGCCTGCCGTTCACGGCCCGCAACCTCGTGCTCATCGGCGCCGGGCTGGCCGTGATCGCGGGGGGGTACGCGGTGCTGGCCGCGGGCCACGCGACGCCGGCCGCGGTGCTGCTGGTGGTCGGGTACTGCGTGCTGCTGCCCGTCGGCATCGCGCTGTAGTCGGCGCTGCGCCGGGCCCGCCCCCCCGGGCGAATAGCTCAGCCGGTCCAGAGCGCCTGCCTTACACGCAGGATGTCGGGGGTTCGAATCCCTCTTCGCCCACGTCCGAGAAGTCGAGTTCGCAGGCCGGCCGTCCCATGCGGCCCCGTCGTACCGCCGAAGGAGCGACCTGAGAGTGACGCGCATCTTCTCCGCCCGCCTCGTGCCGTTCGCCGCCGCGCTCCTCGCGGCCGGCGTCGTGACTCCCGTCGGTGCCCAGGCGCCGCGCCGCTTCGGCCGCCCGCTCGGGCCGCCGCCGAACGCGCCGCGCATCATGGTGGCGACCCCGTACACCTTCGCCGGGGCGGATTCCAGCGCGGCCGTGCTGATCGGCCGCGGGCTCCGCGACCGCTTCTCCGACCTGGCCGGCCGCGACTTCACGGTCATCCCCGACAGCGTCATGAACTCGGCGCTCGTCCAGTACGGCTACAGCGCCGACGCGATCCTCTCGCCGGCGCTCGCGCTCACGCTCGCGAAGAACATCCAGGCGCGCTTCATCGTCCAGTCGCAGCTGAGCAAGCTGGAGGGCGGGCGCTTCGGCCTGCAGACCCGCCTGGTGGGCGTGAACGACGACGCCGGCATCACCATCGGCAGCCAGCAGCTCGCCACGGACAAGCTCGAGAAGTTCGGCGAGAAGACCGGGGTGCTGTTCCAGAAGGCCGTCCAGCACCTGAACGACGCGCGCGAGTGCATGAACCTCCGCGCGAGCAAGGCCGACAAGGCGATCGAGGCGGGGCAGAAGACGCTGAAGGACCTGCCGACCCACGGCCTCGCCAACCTCTGCCTCGCGCAGATCGCGCAGGACCAGAAGAAGCCGCGCCCCGAGATCATCGGCTTCCTGAAGAACGCCGTCGCCGGCGACTCGCTCTCGCTCGTCGCATGGGGCCTGCTGGCCTCGCAGTACGAGCAGGCGGGCGACACGGCGAACACGCTCACGTCGTACAGCCAGCTGCTCCGCGTCGCGCCCAGCAACCAGAAGCTGCGCGAGGACATCTTCAAGCGCTTCCTCGCCTACGGCAAGACCGACCTCGCGAAGAATGTCGCGGACGAGGGCCTCGCGCTCGACCCGACGAACGCCGACCTGTACGACCTGAAGAGCAACGCCTGCCTCTTCGGCGAGAACTACAAGTGCGCGATCGACGCGCTCGAGCAGCTCTACGCCATCGACTCGGCGAAGGCCGACACGCTCTTCTTCTACAAGATCGCCGCCGCGACCGACGCGCAGCCCGACACCGCGCGCCTCGTCACGTGGACGTCGCGCGGCGTGCTCAAGTACCCCGAGAACGCCACGCTCCTCGGCTACCTGAACAAGGGCCTCGCGCTGCAGGGGAAGACCGACTCCAGCCTCGCCATCACGAAGAAGCTGATGGTGGCCGACCCGACGCAGCTGAAGCCGGCGCTCGCCGCGGTGCAGACGCTCATCACCGCGAAGCGCTTCGACGAGATCGGGCCGTACGCCGAGTTCATCGAGAAGAACCCGGACACCTCCGGCAAGGAGACGCTCGCGCAGCTCTACGTCGCGGCGGCCAACCAGAAGCTCCAGCAGCCGCAGGACCTCGACGGCGCGCGCACGCTCTCCGCGAAGGCGCTCGCCGCCGGCGGGCCGACGAGCCGCGTGGCGCCGCAGGCGAACCTGATCGGCGGCATCGCCACCTTCGTGCTCGGCACCAAGGCCGACTCGGTGGCCGCCGCCAACAAGTCGTGCGAGGGCGTCCAGGGCGCCGCCACGCTGTTCGCCGAGGCGAAGACGTCGCTCACGAACGGCCGATCGGTGCGCGCCGAGCTGGCCGACCAGTACCTCGGTTACGTCGGGCAGTACGAGACGCGCAACGCCGCGCTCACGAAGGCGTTCTGCGGCGGCGGTGCCGCTGCCGCCGGCGGTGCCGCGCCGGCTCCGGCCCCGGCGGCCGGTGGTGCTGCCGCGCCGGCCCGGCGCCCGGCCGCGCGGCCGAAGCGCTGAGCGCAGGGGGGCGGATCGTCCCCCCGCACACCTTGTGACGCGGTCGTCACGGCGCTAGTTTTCAGGGCTCTGGTCAGGGGCTGTAGCTCAGCTTGGTTAGAGTGCCGCACTGTCACTGCGGAGGTCGCGGGTTCGAGCCCCGTCAGCCCCGCTCCTGCCGGAAGCACCCCGTCCTCGCGGACGGGGTGTTTCGTTTTCGGGGATCCACCATAGCATGAGCGACGACGCCGCCGCGCCCGCCTACCACGTCCCCGTGCTCGCCGAGCCGATCCTCGCGCTCGGCGCCGGCGCGCGCCGCGTGGTGGACGGGACGCTTGGCCACGGTGGGCATGCGCAGCGCTTCCTCGCGGCGGGCGCCGAGGTGCTCGGCATCGACCGCGACCCGGACGCGATCGCCACCGCCTCGGCGCGCTGCGCGAGCCCGCGGCTCCGCACCGTGACCGCCGCGTTCGATGCGCCGATGGCGCTCGCCGCCGCCGCGGCGTTCCGGCCCGACGTCGTCCTGCTGGACCTGGGCGTGTCGTCGCGCCAGCTCGACGACGCGGGGCGCGGCTTCACCTTCCGGCCGGGCGCGCCGCTCGACATGCGGATGGGCGACGAGCCGCGGAGCGCCGCCGACTGGCTCAACGCGGCGGGCGAGGCGGAGCTCGCGCGCGCCTTCGCCGACTTCGGCGACGAGCCGAAGGCGCGCGGCCTCGCCCGCGAGGTGGCGCGGCGGCGCGCGCGGCAGCCGTTCGCCACCAGCGACGACCTCGTCAACGCCATCCGCGCGGCACTCGGGCCCCGCAGCGGGCCGGGCGACTTCGCGCGGCTCTTCCAGGCGGTGCGCATCGCGGTCAATCGCGAGCTCGAGGCGCTCGAGGCCGCGCTGCCCGCCTATCGCGACGCGCTCGTGCCCGGCGGGCGGCTGCTGGTGCTCACGTACCACAGCGGCGAGGATCGCATCGTGAAGCAGGCGTTCCGCGCGTGGGCCGGCGCCTGCACCTGCCCGCCCGGCCTGCCGGCCTGCGCCTGCGGCGCGGTGGCGCTCGGTACGCTCGACCCGCGGAAGCCGCTGATGGCCGATGACGCCGAGGTTGCGGGGAACGTGCGGGCGCGGAGCGCGCGGCTCAGGGGGTTTCGGGTGGCGGGGCGGGGGGCAGGCGGGCAGGAGGGCAGCGGGATGTAGCGGCGTCGCGGACCGGCTCCGTTAGCATCCGCGCATGCCGACTCCGCTCACCGAGACGCTCATCCAGTCCGGGCGCGCCTCCGCCCGCTCCTTCGCCGCCGACTGCACCGCCGGCGACTGGCATTCGTGGCAGGTCGCGTTCGCGACGCCGTTCCCCGATGACGACGTGATCGTCGTCGCGATGGCGAGCGACCACGACGTGGACGAGGGCGCGCACGTGGCGGCCGTGGTGCCGGTGGTGCGCGGCACCTCGCGCAGCGGCTTCACCCTCGCCGGCCGCAACTCCGACTCGGCGGCCGGCAGCGCGGGGATGCACTGGCTCGCGGTGCGGCGCCGGCCCGGCGTCGCGAGCGGCACCCCCGTGGACCTGCGCACGGCGGTCGTCCCGCCGCGGGCGTTCGCTCCCGACGGGACCGTCGGCGACTGGCAGCAGTGGGACTGGCGCTTCGCGCGGCCGCTGCGCGGCGAGCCCGCGGTGGTGGGCAGCGCGGCGCGGACGCCGGGCGGGATCCAGCGGTACGAGGAGCTGTTCGGCGTCATCGTGCCGTCGGTCGGGCAGTGGCACTTCGGCGCGGCCGTCGGCGTCTCCCTCGGCGCGTCGGCGTCGGCGCTGCGCCTCGCGGCGCGGAACCCGACGGGCTGGCCCGGCCAGGCGCGCGTGCCGTTCGTCGCCGTCGCGCCCGGCGGTGTCACCGACCCCGCGCTGCACTGCGAGACCGGCCGCACGGCGCCCGTGGCGATGCCCGGCGCGCACCTCATGACATCCGAGGCGCTGGACGTGCAGTTCGACGAGCCGTTCCTCGTCCCGCCGATCGTGCTCGTCACCGCGTGCGAGGTCGGGCTCGCGGTCGGCGAATCGGCGGTGGCGCTCGTGGGCGTGGTGGAGGATGCGACGACGCACGGCTTCACGCTCCGCGTGATGAGCAGCGACTGCGCGCCCGGCCGCGCCGCGTTCAACTGGGTGGCGATCGGCTGCCAGCCGGGCTGCGGTGGCGGCCGGGTGCCGCCGGCCGAGCCCCCGCGCACGCCGCCGACCGACACGCCCGGCACCCCGCCGATCACCATCACCGTCCCGCCGGCGGGCCGCACCACGGGCACGCGGGCGCGGAAGGCACCCGCGAAGAAGAAGAAGGCCGAGTAACCGCCCGGTCTCGGCCGGGAGTCCCCCGCAACGATTCCGCAACCTGCCTTGCCTCGTGGCAGGGTGCATGGGAGATTGCCGCCGCGCGAAGTTCCGGCCGCGGTGCGGGCGGCGCTTCGCATCACTCCCCACAATGGATAGCTACGATGGCTCCTGTCGCGACCGTCTTCGCGCGTCGGCATGCCGCCCTCTGGGCGGCGGTGCCGGCGCTCCTGCTCGCCGCCTGCGGCGCGCCCACCGAGCCGGGCAGCGTGCCGGCGCCTGCGTCGGGGCGCACGGCCGCGTCGGAGGCTGCGCCGCAGAACACGCCGGTCGGGCCGAGGGTGCGGATCAGCCAGGTGTACGGCGGCGGTGGCAACACCGGTGCGTCGTTCCGGAACGACTTCGTGGAGCTGTACAACTCCGGCGACCAGCCGCAGTCGCTGGGTGGCTGGTCGGTGCAGTATGCCGCCGCGACGACCGCTGGGCTCTTCAGCCAGAACTCGCCGCTCGCGCTGCCGAACGTCTCGCTGGCGCCGGGGCAGTACTTCCTCATCCAGTTCGCGGGCGGCGCCAACGGGTCGGCGCTGCCGACGCCGGACACCAGCGGCACGATCAACCTCTCCGCCACGGCGGGCAAGGTGATCCTCGCCAACGTGGCGACCGGGCTCGCCTGCAACGGTAGCGCGGCCCAGCCGTGCAACGCCACGCAGCTGGGCCAGATCGTCGACCTGGTCGGCTACGGCAACGCGAACTTCTTCGAGGGCGCCGTGGCGGCAGGCCCGACGACGCCCGACCAGAACCGCAAGTCGGTCGCCCGCAAGGGCGGCGGGGCGCAGGACACCAACAACAATTCCCAGGACTTCGAGGTCCTTGCCGAGGCCAACCCGCGCAACCGCAGCATCGGCCGGCCGGCGGTGGCGAGCGTGGTGCCGGTGGACGGCGCGACGAACGTGGCGGTGAACGCGGACGTGTCGGTCACGTTCACGCGTGACGTGGCGGTCAACGGCGCCTGGTTCACGATCAGCTGCCCCTCCGGCCCGCGCACCGCGGTCGTGACGGGCGGCCCGCGCACCTTCACGCTCAACCCGGACACCGACTTCGGCGCGGGCGAGACGTGCTCCGTGACCATTGTCGCGGCGCGCGTGGCCGACGCGGGTAACGCGACGGCGACGATGGTGCAGGACTTCACCTGGTCGTTCGCGACGGCCGCACCGCAGAACAGCTGCGACCTGCCGTTCACCCCGGCGTACACCATCCAGGGGAGCGCGCTCGCCTCGCCGATCGTCGGCCAGGTGGTCTCGACGAAGGGCGTCGTGGTCGGTGACTACGAGGCGCAGGGGTCGCTCCGGGGCATCTACGTGCAGGACGCGACGGGCGACGGCGACGCGACGACGTCGGACGGCATCTTCGTGTTCACCGGCAACAACCAGCCGAACGTCGCCGTCGGCGACGTGGTGCGCGTGACGGGCACGGTGCAGGAGTTCCAGGACCAGACGCAGCTCGGCGGCACCGTGGCGGTGCAGGCCTGCGGCACGGGCTCCGTGCAGCCGGTGGACGTGCAGCTGCCGTTCGGCATGGCGCAGTTCCTCGAGCGATTCGAGGGGATGCTCGTCCGGCTGCCGCAGGCGCTGACGGTGACCGAGATCTTCCAGCTCGGCCGCTTCGGCCAGGTGACGCTGGCCTCGGGCGGGCGCCTGCCGCAGCCGACGAACGTCGCGGCGCCCGGCTCGCCGGCGCAGGCGCAGCAGGCGCTGAACGACCGGAACCGCATCATCCTCGATGATGCCTCGCAGGCGCAGAACCCCGACCCGATCGTGTTCGCGCGCGGCGGGAATCCGCTGAGCGCCGGCAACACGCTCCGCGGCGGCGACCAGGTGAGCGGCGTCGTCGGCGTGATGACGTACACGTGGGGCGGTGCCGCGGCGAGCCCGAACGCCTTCCGCGTGCGTCCGGTGGGCGCGCTCGGCGGCACCATCCCGAACTTCCAGGCGGCCAACCCGAGGCCGGGCCCGGCGACGGTGAACGGCTCGCTCAAGGTGGCGTCGTTCAACCTGCTGAACTACTTCAACACCTTCAGCGGCTGCACCAACGGCGTGGGTGGCCCGGTGACGGACTGCCGCGGCGCGAACAACGCGACCGAGTTCAGCCGGCAGCGCGCCAAGACGATCGCGGCGATCCTCGCTCTCGGCGCGGACGTGGTGGCGGTGAACGAGCTGGAGAACGACGGCTACGGCGCGCAGAGCGCCTCGCAGGACCTGGTGAACGGCCTCAATGCCGCCACGGCGGCGGGGACGTGGGCGTTCATCGACGCCGACGCGCGCACGGGCCAGGTCAACGCGCTCGGGAGCGACGCGATCAAGGTCGGCTTCCTCTACCGCCCGGCGGCGGTCACGCCGGTCGGGCGCACGGCGGCGCTCAACAGCGTCGCGTTCGTGAACGGCGGCGACGGCGCCCCGCGCAGCCGTCCCGCGCTGGCGCAGGCGTTCGAGCGCACGGCGGACCGCGCGCGCGTCGTGCTCGTCGCGAACCACTTCAAGAGCAAGGGGAGCGCCTGCGACGCGCCCGATGCGGGTGACGGCCAGGGCGACTGCAACCAGGTGCGCGTGAACGCGGCGACCGCGCTGCGGCAGTGGCTCGCGACCGACCCGACGGAGCTCGGCGAGCCGGACGTGCTGATCCTCGGCGACCTCAACAGCTACGCCAAGGAGGACCCGATCACGGTCCTGCGCAACGGCGGCTACACCGACCTCGTGGCGCAGGCGGTGGGCGCGGGGGCGTACAGCTTCGCCTTCGACGGGCAGTGGGGCTACCTCGACCACGCGCTCGCCTCGTCGTCGCTCGCGAGCCAGGTGGCGGGCGTGCTCGAGTACCACATCAACGCCGACGAGCCGATCGTCCTCGACTACAACACGGAGTTCAAGTCGGCCGGGCAGCAGGCGTCCCTGTATGCGCCCGACGCCTTCCGCGCGTCGGACCACGACCCGGTCCTCGTCGGGCTCGACCTCGTGGCGCCGCCGGCGGCGTACCCGTGGGGCGGCTTCCTCGCGCCGGTGCAGAACCTGCCGGCCATCACGACGTGGACCGGCGGCTGGACGGCGTCGGTGCGCTTCAGCCTGGGCGGCAACCGCGGGACGGGCGTGCTCACGCAGGCGCTCACGCGGCCGGTCGCCTGCACGGCGCCGCACGCGCCGGTGAACGGTGCCGCGCTCGCGCCCGCGGCGTCCCCGGCACCGCTCGCGTTCACCGCGGCGACCGGCGCCTACACCTACTTCTGGGGCACGGACCGCGCGTGGGCGGGCAGCTGCCGCGAGCTGGTCCTGCGGCTGGCCGACGGTTCGCAGCAGCGGGCGGTGTTCCAGTTCCGCTGAGCGGCTGACGCCGTGGCAGGTGGGCGACGGGGCGCCGGCCGCAGGGCCGGCGCCCCTCGTCCTTCCTGACGCCGGAGCCGCGGGCACGGCGGCGATATCTTTCCGCCATGCGCGGCCGCCATTACCTGATCCTCTGGCTCGCCCTCTTCCTGGGCGTCGCCGCGGCCGTCGTCACGCGGCAGACGGCGTCGCTCGCGACGGCGGCGCGCATCCGCCAGCTCGGCACGCAGCGCGAGGAGCTGCTCGCGCGGCGCGGCGACGTTGAGCGGCGCGTGCGCGCGGCGACGAGCCGCGAGGTGCTGCAGCGCGTCGCGCAGGAGCGGCTCGGCCTGCGCATCGCCACCGACTCCGACCTGGTCCTGCTCGACCCGGCCGCGCGCGCCGGGGACGCCCGCTGAGCCTTGGCCCGCGCCGACGCCCGCCTCACCGTCCTGCAGGTCTGCTTCGCCCTCGCTGCGGCCGGCGTGATCGCCCGGGCGGCGCAACTCCAGCTGGTGGAGCACGCGCAGTGGGCCGAGAAGGCGCGCGAGGCGCGCACGGCCGAGACGGTGCTCCCGGCGCGCCGCGGCACCGTGCGCGACCGGACCGGTGCGCCCCTCGCCATCACGCGCGAGTTCTACCACCTCGGCATCACGCCGCGCGAGGTGGCCGACGTCCCGGCGCTCCTCCGCGCGGCGCGCCCGCTGGCGCTCCCCGCGGGGCAGCTCGCGCGGCGGCTCCGGCGCGACGAGTACGTGTACCTGCACGGCCCGTTCACGGCGACGCAGGTGGCGCGGCTGCGCCCGCTGCGGGGCGTGCACCTCGACCTCGCGTTCCGGCGCGAGTACCCGGCGGGCGAGCTCGCGCGCCCCGTGGTCGGCCGCGTCACCCCCGACAGCGGGGCGGCGAACGCGGGGATCGAGGCGGCGCTCGACTCGGTGCTGCGCGGCGCGCCCGGCGCGGAGGTGCAGCTGCGCGACGGCCGCGGGCGCCGGTACGTCTCGCCGAGCCGGCTCGTGCGCGAGCCGGTGGCGGGCTGCGACGTGGTGCTCACGCTGCACGCCGAGCTGCAGGAGATCGCCGAGCGCTCGCTCGACGAGGCGATCGCGTCGCTGGGTGCGGAGGGGGGCGACCTCGTGCTGTACGATCCGCGCCGCGGCGAGCTGCTCGCCGTCGCGAGCCGCCGGCGCGGCGGCGTGAGCTCGGCCGCCGCCTTCAGCGACCCGGACCAGCCCGGCTCCACCGCGAAGCTGTTCACCGCGGCCGCGCTGCTCGTGCACGACCGCGTCCGCCCGGACGACGCGGTGTCGGGCGAGAACGGCAAGTGGGTCGTCCCGCTCCGCCGCGGCCGCTGGACGCTCACCGACACGCACCGCGAGGAGGGGCCGCTCACGCTGGCGCGCGCCATCGAGGTGTCGAGCAACATCGGCATGGCGAAGTTCGCCGCGCGGCTGAGCGACGCCGAGCAGTTCGAGATGCTGCGCGCGTTCGGCTTCGGCACGGCGACGGGGGCGGAGTTCCCGGCGGAGTCGCGCGGGCAGCTGTACCCCACCACGCGCTGGACGGAGGGTTTCTCGCGGCCGAGTCACGCGATCGGCTACGAGTTCTCGGTGACACCGGTGCAGCTCGCCGCCGCGTACGGCGCCATCGCCCACGACGGCGTGCTGCTCGCGCCCGCGCTCGTGCGCGAGGTGCGCTGCGCCGACGGCACGGTGCGGTACCGGCACCGGCCGGAGCCGGTGCGCCGGGTGCTGCCCGCCGCCGTCGCGGCGACGCTCCGTGGCTACCTCGCGCTCGCCGCCGGCGACTCGGGCACCGCGGCGCGCGCCAACCTCCGCACCATCCCGATGGCGGGGAAGACGGGGACGGCGCGGCGGAACCGCGGCGGGGCGTACCAGGCGGATGCGTTCGTGACCTGGTTCGCGGCGCTCTTCCCGGCCAACGACCCGCAGCTCGTCGCCGTGGTGCGCATCGACGCGCCGACGAAGGGGAGCCGGTACGCGGCGTCCACGGCGGCGCCGCTCACGCGCGAGGTGCTGGAGCAGGCGCTCGCGGCGCGCTCGGTGCCGATCGACCGCGCGCGCCTCGCGAGCGACACGCCCGCGCCCGCGCCGGCCGACACGCCGACCGTCGCGCGCGCGGCGGCGCCCGACGAGGGCGCGGAGCCCGCGCCGCCCGCCGTGCTCGCCCTGCCGCTCGGCCCGCCGCCCGCCGCCGACACCGCGACGCTCGCCGTCCCGGACGTGACGGGGCTCCCGCTCCGCCGCGCCGCCTACGTCCTCCATTCGCTCGGCCTCGAGGTCATGGCACGCGGCGCGGGCACGGTGACGGCCCTCGAGCCGGCCGCCGGCGCCCGCGTGCGCCGCGGCGACCTCGTCACCCTCGCCACCGCCCCATGACCGCCACGCTCGACACGCTGCTCGCCGCCCTCCGCGCCGAGGGCCTGCTGGTGCAGGCCCCCGCGGACGCGCACTCGCCGACCGCCCTCACGGCCGACAGCCGCGCCGTCACGCCCGGCGCTGCCTACGTCGCCGTCCGCGGTGCGGTGGCGGATGGCCATGCGTACCTCGCCGATGCGGCCCGGCGCGGTGCGGGCCTCGCGTTCGTCGAGGCGCCGCAGCCCGTCGCGCTGCCGCAGGTGGTGGTGCGCGACGGGCGGCGCGCCGCGATCGTGCTCGGGCGCGCGTGGCACGGCGACCCCGGCGCCGCGCTCGCCCTCGTCGGCGTCACCGGCACCAACGGCAAGACGACGACGACCGGCCTCGTGCGCCACCTCCTCAACGCGCACCGCTCGGCGGGCTCCATCGGCACGCTCGGCGCCTTCGACGGCGCAGGCGAGCCGGTGCCGTCGACGGCGGGGAACCTCACCACGCCGGGCCCCATCGACCTCCAGGCGACGCTCGCGGCGCTGCGGGGGCAGGGCTGCACGCACGTGGCGATGGAGGCCTCGTCGCACGCGCTCGACCAGGGACGCCTCGACGGCCTCGCGCTCGCGGCCGGCGTGTACACCAACCTCACCCGCGACCACCTCGACTACCACGGCACGATGGAGGCGTACCGGGCGGCCAAGCTCAAGCTGAGCACGCTGCTGCGCCTCGACGGGTGGGAGGTGGTGAACGCGGACGACCGCGCGTGGGACGCGCTGCCGCCGCGCGAGCGCCGCGTGACGTGGGGCACCGACCCCGCCGCCGACGTCCGCGCCACGGCGCTCGAGCTCGGCGCGAGCGGCTCGCGCTTCCGCATCGCCGGCCGCTTCGGCGAGGTGGACGCCTCCATCCCCCTGCTCGGCGACTTCAACGTCATGAACGGCCTCGCGGCCGTGGCGACGGGGCTCGCCCTCGGGCAGCCGCTGGAGCTCCTCGCGCGGCGCCTCGCGGAGTCGCCGCAGGTGCCGGGCCGCATGGAGGTGCTGGTGGACGAGGGCTTCGTGGTGCTGCGGGACTACGCGCACACGCCCGACGCGCTGGAGCGCGCGCTGCGGACGCTGCGGCCGCTCACGCGCGGGCGGCTCATCGTCGTCTTCGGCGCGGGCGGCGACCGGGACCGGGGCAAGCGCCCGATCATGGGCCGGCTCGCGGCCGAGCTCAGCGACCTCGCCGTCGTGACCTCCGACAACCCGCGCACCGAGGACCCGGAGCGCATCCTCGACGACATCGTCGCCGGCATGGCCTCGGCGCCGCGCGTGCGCCTCGCCGACCGGCGCGTCGCCATCGCGGCGGCGCTCGAGGCCGCGCGACCGGGTGACACGGTGCTCCTCGCCGGCAAGGGGCACGAGACGTACCAGGTGATCGGCACGGACAAGCTGCCGTTCGACGAGCGCGAGATCGTGCGCGGGCTGCTCGCGGCATGACGCGCGGGCCCGGGCACGACCTCGACCCGGCCGCGTTCGCCGGGGTGAGCACCGACACGCGCACGCTGGCGCCGGGGCAGCTCTTCGTCGCGCTCGTCGGCGAGCGGTTCGACGGGCATGCCTTCCTCGAGGTCGCGCGCGACCGCGGCGCGGCGATGGCGATCGTCCACGAGGGGACGCCCGACGTCCCCGGCCTCCCGCTGCATCGCGTGCCTGACACGCTCATCGCCTACGGCGCGCTCGCCACGCGCCGGCGGCGGGCGCTGCCGGGCCCGGTCGTGCTGGTGACCGGCAACAACGGCAAGACGACGACGAAGGAGATGGTCGCGGCGGTGCTCCGCACGCGCCACCGGGTGCATGCCACGCGCGCGAACAACAACAACCTCGTCGGCGTGCCGCTCACGATCCTCGAGGCGCCGGCGGGGACGGAGGCGCTCGTCATCGAGGCCGGCGGCGACCGCCCCGGCGAGCTGCCGCGGCTCTTCGCCATCGCGGAGCCGGACGTCACCGTGGCGACGAACGCGACGGAGGGGCACCTCGAGGGGTACGGCTCGCTCGATGCCATCGTCGCGGACACGGTCGCGTGCTGCGCCGGGGTGCGGCTCGCGGTGGCGGGGCTCGAGCCGCCGGCGCTCGCGGAGGGGGCGGCACGGGTCGCACGGGCGTGCGTGGCCGTCGGCTGGCACGCGGGCGCGGGGCCGTGGGCGCGCGCGCGCCGTCCGGAGGGGGTCGTCACCGACGCGCTCGGGCGGCCGGCGCTCGACCTCGATGGGCACCGCGTGCAGCTCCCGCTGCCGGGCCTGCACCAGGCGCTCAACGCCTGCTTCGCGTGGGAGGTCGGCCGCCACCTCGGGCTCGATGGCGCGGCGATGGCGGGCGCGCTCGCGGCGGTGACCGTGCCGGGCGGGCGGAGCGAGCTGCGGCAGGAGGGCGGGCTCACCATCCTCAACGACTGCTACAACGCCAACCCGCACTCCTTCCGCGCCGCCATCGCCACGGCCGAGGCGCTGCGGCGTGGGCGCCGGCTGGTGGTGATCGCGGGGACGATGCGCGAGCTCGGGGCGGACGCCGAGCGCCTGCATCGCGAGGTGGCGGAGGCCCTGGTGGCGCTCGGGCCGGACGTGCTGGCGCTGGTGGGCGAGTTCGTGCCGGCGATCGCGCCGTGGCGCGCCGGGCTGGGCGACCGCCTGCTCGTGGCCCCCGACGCGGAGGCGATGGCGCCGCGCGTCGCCGAGCGGCTGCGGGGCGACGAGGTGGTGGTGCTGAAGGGGTCGCGTGGGGTGGCGCTGGAACGTATCCTTCCCGCTCTCGTCGCCCGCGCCCACCCGCGCCCCTGAAGCCCACGGATGCTCTTCCACCTGCTCGCTCCCCTCGGCAAGCGGTACATCCTCTTCAACCTCTTCAACTACATCAGCTTCCGCGCGGCCGGGGCGACGGTCACCGCGCTGCTGCTGGCGTTCCTCGTCGGCCCCGCGATCATCCGGCGGCTGCGCGAGCACAAGATCGGCCAGGTCGTCCGCGCCGACGGCCCGGCGACGCACCTCGGGAAGAAGGGGACGCCGACGATGGGCGGCCTCATCATCCTGCTCGCGACGATCATCCCCACGCTGCTCTGGGCGCCGGTGACGAACCGCTTCGTCGTCTTCGCGCTGCTCGCCACGCTCTGGATGGGCGCGATCGGCTTCCTCGACGACTACCTCAAGGTGGTGCAGGGGAAGCCGCGCGGGCTCATCGCGCGCTACAAGCTCGTCGGCCAGCTCGCCTTCGGCGGCGTGCTCGGACTCGCCCTCGCGCTCGCGCCCGCCGTGCCGACCAGCGTGATGCCCGCCACCGCGACGACGGTGCCGTTCTTCAAGTACTGGGTGATAGTCTTCGTGCCGTGGGCGTACGTGAGCTTCGTCACCTTCGTGACCGCGGCGTGGACCAACGCCGTGAACCTGACCGACGGGCTCGACGGGCTCGCCGCCGGCCTGACCGGCATCGCCGCCGGCGCCCTCGCGCTCTTCGCGTACCTCATGGGGCGCGTGGATGCCACGTCGTACCTGCAGCTCTTCTACCTCCCGGGCGCGGGCGAGCTGGCCGTGTTCTGCGCGGCGCTCATGGGCGGCTGCATCGGCTTCCTCTGGTTCAACGCGCACCCGGCGCAGGTGTTCATGGGCGACACGGGGAGCCTCGCCATCGGCGGCGCGCTCGGCACGGTGGCGATCCTGCTCAAGAGCGAGTTCCTGCTGCTCGTGATCGGCGGGGTGTTCGTCGCCGAGACGGTGTCGGTGACGCTGCAGACGTCGGTCTACAAGTGGTACAAGCGCACGCGCGGCAAGGAGTACGCGGACGCCAACAAGGTGTTCCGCATGGCGCCGCTGCACCACCACTTCGAGAAGCTCGGCTGGCCGGAGACGACGGTGGTGACGCGCTTCTACATCGTCGGCCTGCTCTGCGCGCTGCTCGGGCTCTTCACGCTCAAGCTCCGCTGATGCTCGAGGCGCTCCGCGCCCACGGGCGCGAGGTGGCGGTGGTCGGGCTCGCGTCGTCGGGCGTGGCGGCGACGCACCTGCTGCGGGAGCATGGCCTCGCCGTGTACGCGTCGGACGCGGGGCAGGGGGAGGCGCTCGCGACCCGCGCCGCCGGCCTCCGCGCCGCCGGTGCCGACGTGCAGCTCGGCGGGCACGACCTCGCACGGCTCGCGCGCGCGCAGCTCGTGGTCCTCTCGCCCGGCGTGCCGCCCGATGCGCCGCCGTACGCCGCCGCCGCCGCCGCCGGCGTGCCGATCGTGAGCGAGGTCGACCTCGGCTTCACCGCCCTCCGCGGCACGCGGGTCGTCGGGCTGACCGGCACCAACGGGAAGACGACGACCACCAGCCTCGTGCGCGACGTGCTGCGGGCGATGGGGCATGCCGACGCGGTCGCCGCGGGGAACATCGGCCTGCCGCTCGCCGAGGTGGCGCGCGCGGCGGCGCACCCGTCGTGGGTGGCGCTCGAGCTCTCCAGCTTCCAGCTGCACGACTGCCCGCACGTGGCCCCCGACGTCGGGGTGCTCACGAACCTCGCGCCGAACCACCTCGACCGGTACCCGACGCTCGACGCGTACTACGCCGACAAGCGGCTGCTCTTCCGGCACGCGACGGCCGCGAGCCGCTGGGTGACGAACGCCGACAACGCGGACAGCGTGGCACTCGTCGCGGGGATCCCCGGCCGGCACCTGCGCTTCTCCACCACGACCCGCGCGGACGGCTGGTACGACCGGGCGCGCCGCCTGCTGATGCTGGATGACGCCCCGCTCCTCGAGCGCGACCGGCTGCCGCTCCTCGGCGACCACAACGTGGAGAACGCGCTCGCCGCCGCGCTCGTCGGCGCGCACCTGGGCGCGACGCCGGCGGCGATCGTGGACGCGCTCGTGCACTTCGTGCCGATCGCGCACCGGGTGGAGCCGCTCCGCGAGGTGGACGGCGTGCTCTGGGTGAACGACTCGAAGAGCACCAACGTGACGAGCACCGAGGTGGCGGTGGCCGCGCTCGACCGGCCGTTCGTCCTGCTGCTGGGCGGGAAGCACAAGGGGGAGCCGTACACGCGCCTGCTGCCGAGGCTCGCCGGGCGGTGCCGCGCGGTGGTCGCGTACGGGGAGGCGGCGCCGCTCATCCGCGCCGACCTGGGCACCGGGCTCGACGTGCGCGACGGCGGGACGCGGTTCGCCGATGTCGTCGCGCTCGCGCGCGACCTCGCGCGGGCGGGGGACGCGGTGCTGCTGAGCCCGGCGTGCTCCAGCTTCGACATGTTCACGGGCTACGAGCAGCGCGGCGAGGCGTTCCGCGCGCTCGTGGCCGGGCTCTAGGCGATGGCGGCGCCGCCGGTCCGCCATCCCGCGGACGTGGTGTGGGAGGTCCGCCTCCTCGCCGTCGTCACGGCGGTCCTCGTCGTCTTCGGGCTCGCCACCACCTACGGCGCCTCCAGCCTCGAGCCGACGCGCACCGGGACGATCGGCGCCGCGTTCTTCCTGCGGCAGGGCGTCGGTGCGCTCGCCGGCGGGGTGCTGCTGCTGGCGTGCGCGCGGCTCGACTACCAGCGGTGGCGCCCCCTTGCGTGGCCGCTGCTCGGGCTCACGGTGGTGCTGCTCGTGGCGCTGCTGCTGCCGCTGCCGCGCACCATCGTGGTGGCGGAGCACGGGGCCCGGCGCTGGCTCCGGCTCGGGCCGGTGCAGCTGCAGCCGAGCGAACTGGCGAAGCTCACCTTCGTGATCTGGTGCGCGATGCTCGCGGCGAAGAAGGGCGACCAGGTGCGCGACTTCAAGCGCGGCACGCTGCCGTTCCTGCTGATGATGGGGATCGTCGCCGGGCTCGTGCTCAAGCAGCCGAACCTCTCCATGGCGACGGTGATCGCGCTCCTCGGCGGCCTCGTGCTGTTCGGCGCGGGCGCGAAGATCGGCCACTTCGTGGTGCTGGCGGTGTGCGGGCTGCTCGGCGTCTACCAGCTCATCCGCGGCCGGGAGTACCGCCTGAAGCGGCTGCTGGCGTTCCTCGATCCGGACAGCAACCCGGACACCGCGCTGCAGCTCAAGCAGTCCCTGATCGGGATCGGCTCCGGCGGGCTCCAGGGCGTCGGCTTCGGCGAGGGGCAGCTGAAGCTCGGGCACCTGCCCTTCGCGTACTCCGACTTCCTGTTCTCCACCATCGGCGAGGAGTGGGGCTTCCTCGGGGTCTGCCTGGTGGTCGGGTTGTACGCCGTGTTCTGCTGGCTCGGCTTCCGCATCGCGCGCACGGCGCCGGATCCGTTCGGCCAGTTCCTCGCCCTCGGCCTCACGGCGGCGGTCGGGATCACGGCGTTCCTGCACATGGCGGTCACCCTCGGCCTGATGCCGACGACGGGGCTGACGCTGCCGTTCATGTCGTACGGACGGTCGAGCCTCGTGATCTCGCTCGCCGGGACGGGCATCCTGATGTCCGTCGGACGCGCCCGCGGCCGGCCCGCGCGGGGGTGAGCGGCGGCGGGCATCGGTCGCCGGCGAAGAAGGTTGCTTCGGCCGGGCCGGGCCCGGCCTCGCAATGACGTTGGTGAGACGCATCCGCGACCTCCTCACTGTCATCGCGAGGGCCGCAGCGCGGCCCGAAGCGACCTTGCCGTCGTTCGCTCGTGCCCCGTGGTCCCGCTCATGCATCGCGGTCCCGGTCGCCGAGCCGCCCCGGCGGCAGCACCCCCCTTGCCGTCATCGCGAGGGCCGCAGCGCGGCCCGAAGCGACCTTGCCGTCGTTCGCTCGTGCCCCGTGGTCCCGCTCATGCATCGCGGTCCCCGTCGCCGAGCCGCCCCGGCGGCAGCACCTCGTCCGACAGATCACGCCAGCCCGGATTCCGTCGGTCGATCAGCCGCAGCTTGCGTTCCCGAGAGCCGGCCTTGATCTGCTTCTCGCGCGCGATGGCCAGCGATGCGTCTCCATAGAATTCGTACCATACCAGCCGCGTCACGCGGTAGCGGCTGGTGAAGCTCCGGGGATCTCGGCACAGGCGATGCTCCAGGAGGCGGCGCGGCAGGTGGCCCGTCACGCCGACGTAGAGCGCGCGCCGCGATGCGCTGGCGAGGATGTAGGTGGCGAAGACGCGATCGCACATGGTGGCAGTATCGCGATGCGCTCGCGCCTTCGCGGCATCGAAAGCGATGCGACGGCGGTGCGGGAAAGCACGGCTCCGGGCGGCGGGCATCGGTCGCCTGCGACGGAGGTTGCTTCGGCCGGGCGGGGCCCGGCCTCGCAATGACGGCGGGGTCAATCGTCCGCCCGTCCGCCCGTCCGCCGCTATCTTGGCGGCGATGTCCGTCGTCCTCCCCACCCCGCCCACCGTCATTCCGCCCCGCCGCGTGGTCTTCCTCGCGGGGGGAGGCACGGGTGGTCACCTGGTGCCGGCGCTCGCGATCGCGGCGGAGCTGCGCGCGCGGGCGCCGCACCTCGAGCCGGTGCTCATCGGCGCGCAGCGGGGCGTCGAGTCGCGCCTGCTGCCGCTGCGCGACTTCCGCTACCACCTGCTCCCCACCGAGCCGATCTACCGGCGGGAGTGGTGGCGGAACTGGCGGCAGCCGGTGGTGCTCGCGCAGCTCGCGCGGCGGCTGTGGCGGCTGTTCGACGTGGAGGGGCCGGCGGTGGTGGTCGGCACCGGCGGCTATGCGTCCGGTCCGGTCGTGTGGTGGGCCCAGCGGCTCGGGCTCCCGACGGCGATCCAGGAGCAGAACGCGTGGCCCGGCGTGGCCAACCGCTGGCTCGCGCGCGGGGCGCGCCACGTCTATCTCGGCGCGCCGGAGGCCCGCGCGCGGCTCGTGCCCGGCGCGCGCACGCAGCTGATCGATACCGGCAACCCGATCACCCCGCCCGACCCGTGGCGTCGCGTGGCGGCGCGCGAGAAGTACGGATTGAGCGGCGGCCAGTCGGTGCTGCTCGTCACGGGTGGCAGCCAGGGGGCGCTGGCCATCAACCGCGCCGTCGCCGACTGGCTGCGTTCGGGGAAGGGGAAGCGGGTCCAGCTGCTCTGGGTGACGGGCCCCGGCACGTACGACGAGTTCCGCGCCTTCCATGCCCCGCCGCGCGTGCACGTGATCCCGTTCCTCGACCAGATGGCGGAGGCGTACGCCGTCGCCGACCTGGTGGTCTCGCGGGCGGGGATGCTGACCGTGGCGGAGCTGTGCGCGTGGGGCCTGCCGTCGATCCTGATCCCGCTGCCGACGGCCGCGGCCAACCACCAGGAAGAGAACGCCAAGGCGCTGGCGGCCGCCGGTGCCGCCGTCCACCTGCCGCAGGCGACCCTCACCCCCGACAGCCTCGGCAACGAGATCCGCCGCCTCCTCTCGGACGCGGCCGCCCGTCGCGTCCTTGCCGAGAAGGCGCTCCGACGCGGGAAGCCGGACGCGGCGCGCGACATCGTCACGCACATCCTCGCGCTGCTGCAGGCGGGGTGATGCTACCCCAAGTCCAATCGGGGCAGTAAAGTACGGCTTCTTCATGGACCTGTTCGATCCCGCCGATCAGCGCCCGGTGCACTTCATGGGCGTGGGCGGCGCCGGCATGAGCGCCCTCGCGCTCCTGGCGCTGCGGCGAGGGGTGCGCGTCACCGGCTGCGACCTCGACTGCTCCGGCGCCGACGACCTCCGGTCGCTCGGCGCCGCGCTCGTCGAGGGGCACGACGCGGCGCACGTGGCGGGGAGTCGGGCGCTGGTCGTCACGGCGGCGGTGCAGGCCGCCCATCCCGAGCTCGCCGCGGCGCACGCGCAGGGCGTCCCGGTGGTGCCCCGCAAGGTGGCACTCGCGGGCCTGGTGAACGGGCGGACCGTGGTGGCGATCGCGGGGACGCATGGCAAGACGACGACCACGGTGATGACCACCGAGGCGCTCGCGGCCGCGGGCGTGGCGCCGACGGGGCTCGCGGGCGGGCGCGTGGCGGCGTGGGGCGGCAACGCGCTCATCGGTGGCGACGCGACGTTCGTGGTCGAGGCCGACGAGTACGACCGCGCCTTCCTCGAGCTGCGGCCGACGGTCGCCGTCGTGAACAACGTCGAGGCCGACCACCTCGAGATCTACGGCACCGTGGCGGCGATGGAGGCCGCCTTCGCCGACTTCGCCGGGCGCGCGCCGACCGTCCTCTGCGGCGCGGACGACGACGGTGCCCGCCGGCTGGCGGCCGCCCTCGGCGCGCGCGCGCGGCTCGTGGGTCTCGCCGACGACGCGCACGTCCCCGTGCGCGACGTCCGCACCGACGCCGACGGCACGACCGCGACCGTGATGCTCCCGCGCGCCGGCGCCGTCACGCTCCGCCTCGGGGTGCCGGGGCTCCACAACGTCCGCAACGCCGCGATGGCGCTCGCCGTCACCGATGCGCTCGGCGCGCCGGTGTCGCGGGCGCTCGACGCGCTCGCCGCGTTCCGGGGCGTCGGCCGCCGCTTCGAGCGGGTCGGCGAGGCGCGCGGCGTGCAGGTCGTGGACGACTACGCGCACCACCCGACGGAGCTCGAGGTGACGCTCGCCGCCGCGCGGCAGGCGTTCCCCGGGCGGCGGCTCGTCGCCGTCTTCCAGCCGCACCTCTTCTCGCGCACGCAGGTGCACGGCGAGGCGATGGGGCGGGCGCTCGCCGCGGCCGATGTGGTGGTCGTCACCGAGATCTACGGCGCGCGCGAGCAGCCGGTGCCCGGCGTGAGCGGCCGCGCGGTCGCCGAGGCGTCGGGGCGCGCGGGGCGGACGGCGCACTTCGAGCCCGACCGCGCCGCCGTGACCGGCACCGTCGCCGGCCTCGTGCGCGCGGGGGACGTCGTGCTCACGCTCGGCGCGGGCGACATCACGCGCGTCGGCCCCGAGCTCGTGCGGGCGCTCGCGTGAGGCCCGCAGTCCGCGCCGCGCTCGCGGTGCTGGGCATCGGCGTCGCCGCGGGCCTGGGCTACGGCGCGTGGCAGGGGCTCCGCTCGCTCGCGTTCTTCAAGCTGCGGCGCGTGGAGGTGCTGGGGCTGGAGCACGGCGACGCGCGCGCGGTCGTCGCGGCGCTCCGCCTGCCGGTGGGCGCGTCCACCTTCGACCGCCTCGGCGACCTCGGCGCGCGGGTCGCCGCGCTCGACGGCGTCGCGGAGGCCACGGTCGAGCGCCGGCTGCCCGGGACGCTCGTGGTGCGCGTCCGCGAACGCGAGGCGGTGGCGCTCGTGCCGGCCGCGCGGCGCCTCGCGCTGCTCGCGGCCGACGGCACGCTGCTCCCGTTCCCCGCGTCCCGCGGGGCGGTCGACCTGCCGGTGCTCGAGACGCCCGACTCCCTCGCCGCGCGCTTCCTCGCGCGGCTCGGCGACGAGGCACCGGCGCTCTTCGCCCGCGTCGAACGCGGGCGGCGCGAGGGGGAGGACATGGTGCTCGAGGAGCAGGGACGGCGGTGGCGCTTCCGCGCGGCGGCGGGCGGCGAGGCGTTCCGGGACGGCGCGGCCGTCGCCGCCGACCTCGCGCGGCGCGGCATCGCGTGGCGCGAGCTCGACGCGCGCCTCGAGGGGCAGGTCGTCGTGCGGCGGGCCGGCGCATGAGCGCCCCCGCCCGCCGCCTCGTCGCGGCGCTCGACCTCGGCTCCACCCGCGTCACCGCCCTCATCGGCGAGCTCACGGGCGACGCGCGCGACCCCGGCGTGCGCGTGCTCGGCGTCGGCACGGAGCGCACCACGGGCCTCCGCCGCGGCGTCGTGCGCGACATCGAGGAGGCGACCCGCGCCATCCAGAAGGCGCTGCAGGACGCGGAACGCATGGCGGGCGTCGAGGTCGGCACCGTGTATTGCGGCATCGCCGGCGAGCACGTCGCCGGCCGCACCTCGCACGGCATGGTCTCGGTGGCGGGCGACGAGATCCGCACCGGCGACGTCGCCCGCGTGAACGACATGGCCGCCTCCATCTCGTTCGGCCGCGACCACGAGCTGCTCCACGCCGTCCCGCTCGACTACCTCGTCGACCAGCAGGCCGGCATCGCCGACCCGATCGGGATGGCCGGCACCCGCCTGGAGGTGGAGGCGTACCTCGTCACCGTCCTCTCGAGCGTGCTGGCCAACCTCCGCAAGTGCGTGGAGAAGGCCGGCTACCACGTCGCCGAGTTCTGCCTCGAGCCGCTCGCCGCGTCGCTCGCGGTGCTCCACCCCGACGAGCGCGAGCTCGGCTGCATGCTCGTGGAGCTCGGCGGCGCCTCGACGAACGTGGCTATCTTCCTCGGCGGCAAGATCCGCCACACCGCCTCGCTCCGCGCCGCCGGTGGCCACGTCACGGCCGACCTCGTCGCGGGGCTCCAGGTGACGCAGCAGGACGCCGAGCGGCTCAAGGAGCGGCACGGCGCCGCGTACGAGGCGCTCGTCCCCGAGGGGGAGACGGTCGAGCTGCCGGGGCCGCCGGGGCAGGGCGCGCGCCGCGCCGAGCGCCGGCTCGTCGCGCACATCATGCGTGCGCGGCTGCAGGAGGTGCTGGAGTTCGCGGGTGACGAGCTCAAGCGTGCCGGTTTCGACCGCCGCCTGCCCGGCGGCGTGGTGCTCACCGGCGGTGGCGCCCTCACGCCGGGCATCGTCGAGCTCGCGCGCGAGGTGCTGGCGATGTCCACGCGCGTCGGCGCGCCGGGCGAGCGGCTCTCGGGCCTCGTCGACTCGGTCGGCTCCGCGCGCTTCGCCGTCACGGCGGGGCTCGCCCTGTACGGCGCGCGGCAGGAGTTCCAGAACGGCTTCGCCGGCAGCGGCACGCGCCGCGGCGGCGGCGCGAAGTGGGTCGACCCGATCGTGGGGCCGGTCAAGCGCTGGCTCCAGGATTTCTTCTGAGCGGGCCCGGGAAGGAGGAGCCGATGGAGTTCGAGTTCGTCGAGACCCCCGAGGACGTGGCCGCGCAGAACGCGCGCATGAAGGTCGTCGGCGTCGGCGGCGGTGGCGGCAACGCCGTGAACCGCATGATCGCCGAGAAGCTGCAGGGCGTCGAGTTCATCTCCGTCAACACCGACGCGCAGGCGCTCGGCCGCAACGCCGCCGGCACCAAGGTGCAGATCGGCAAGAAGCTGACGAAGGGCCTTGGCGCGGGCGCGCGCCCCGAGATCGGCCGCCAGGCGATCGAGGAGGACGAGGGCGAGGTCGCCGGCATCCTCGCCGGGGCCGACATGGTCTTCGTCACGTGCGGCATGGGCGGCGGCACCGGCACCGGGGCCGCGCCCGTCATCGCGCGGATCGCCAAGGAGGTCGGCGCCCTCACCGTCGGCATCGTCACCAAGCCGTTCCTCTTCGAGGGGAAGAAGCGGATGGCGCAGGCGGAGCAGGGGATCACCGAGCTCCGCAAGCACGTCGACACCATCATCGTCGTGCCGAACGAGCGCCTGCTCGCCGTCGTCGGCAAGGGGACGAGCTTCGAGCAGGCGCTGAAGAAGGCCGATGAGGTGCTGCTCCACGCCACGCAGGGCATCTCCGGCATCATCACGAGCACCGGCCTAATCAACGTCGACTTCGCCGACGTGCGCACCGTCATGACGAACGGCGGCGCCGCCATCATGGGCACCGGGCACGGCAAGGGCGACAACCGCGCGATCGAGGCGGCGCAGCAGGCGATCTCGAGCCCGTTGCTCGACACCTTCTCGGTGGCGGGCGCCTCCGGCGTGCTCATCAACATCGTCGGCGGCGAGGACCTCACCATCGGCGAGGTCCACCAGGTCAGCGAGATCGTGGCGCAGGCCGTGGGCGAGCAGGCCGAGATCATCTTCGGCCACACGTCCGACGGCTCGATGGCCGGCGAGATCCGCATCACCGTGATCGCCACCGGCTTCGACCGTGCCATCGCCGCGGGCGGCACCTCGGCGACGTCGGGCGTGCTGCCGTTCCCGCGCCAGGGCGTGGCCGGTGCGGCGCGCCCGCCGATGGCGCCGCCGGCCGTGCCGCCCTCG
>JANRIU010000001.1:0-5186 GCA_033764615.1 Gemmatimonadales bacterium
CGCGCGCGGCGGCGCGGTGGCGGCGGGGCGGCCGGGCGCGGCGCCGCGCCCGCCGGCGGACGGGCCGGTGGACGTGGGCGGCGGGCTCGTGGGCGCGGTGAGCGGGACCGACTCCGTCACGCAGATCCCGATGCGCTACGAGGGCGCGCTCTACCGGACGCCGCAGGGCTTCCGCCCGGCGGACCTGCTGCTCGCCTCGAGCGTGCCGGCGGCGGACTCCACCTTCCGCGAGCAGGTCTCGCTGCTGGCGCTCCGCGACTCGGCGCGCCTCAACCTGCCGGACACGACGGAGTTCACGTTCAAGCCGTACAAGGTGCACTTCACCGCCGACTACGTCGCGCGGCCCTCGGTCGGCTTCTTCCGCGACAACTTCGGGCAGGGCTTCTTCGGCGGCAGCGCGGTGTCGCTCAGCGACATGCTCGGCAACCACAACCTCACCTTCGCCGGGTTCATCAACGGGCGGATCGACGAGTCGCAGATCGTTGCGGCGTACACGAACCTCACGAAGCGCGTGGCGTGGACGGTGGGGCTGCAGCAGAACCCGCTCTTCTTCTTCCAGCCGAGCAGCATCCAGCCGGGCCGCACCCCGACCGAGCAGGTGTTCGTGCAGCGGCTGCGGCGGCTCATCTTCCGCTCGGCGTTCGCGCGGGCGGCGTACCCGCTCACGCGCTTCGCGCGGCTCGAGGCGGGGCTCTCCCTCACGAGCCTGGACGACGGCGAGCTGCAGATCCGGCAGCCGTACAGCACGGTGACGGGGCTGCCGACGGCGTTCGCCACGCAGGAGCGCGTGACGCTGGCGACGCGGAACTACGCGACGCCGTCGGTCGCGGCGGTGTTCGACAACACGCTGTTCGGCATCGTGGGGCCGTGGATGGGGCGGCGGGCGCGCGTGGAGTGGTCGCGGGCCGTGGGCGACTGGCAGTACGACCAGGTCAACGTCGACCTCCGCCGGTACGACGGCTTCATCGGCCCCGCCACGATCGCCACGCGCGCGTACTTCCTCGGGCGGTCGGGCCGGGACTCGAACCTGTTCCCGATGTTCATCGGCTTCCCCGAGCTGCTGCGCGGCTACACGTCGGGCTCGTTCTTCCGGAACGAGTGCGTGCTCGAGCGGGAGCCGAACTCGCCGTCGGGCTGCCCGTCGGTGGACCAGCTGATCGGCAACAGCACGATGGTGGCGAACGTCGAGCTCCGGATGCCGCTGAACTACATCACGCGGTCGAACCTGGTGCCGAGCGGGCTGCCGCCGATCGAGGTGGCGGCGTTCTACGACGTTGGCGTGGCGTTCAACTCGTGGGACCAGCTCCGCTGGCGCCGCGAGCCCGGCGACAATCCGTTCGTCGTGCGCGCGCCGCTGCAGTCGGTGGGCGCGTCGCTGCGGCTGAACATGCTGGGCTTCGCGGTGCTGCGGTTCGACCTGGCGTTCCCGCTCAACCGGCCCGGGTTCGGCAACATCCTGCTGTTCTCCATCGGCCCGACGTTCTAGGCCCGCCGTCCCGCCCGCCAGCATGCCTGCCCCCCTCCCGCCGCGCACCCGCCGGCGCCTCGCCGGGTCCGCCGCGCTCGCCATGGCGCTCGCGGCGTGGGGCTGCACCGAGGCGCCGCCCCCCGCGCCGCGCCCGCATGCGGCGCCGCTGGCGCCCCGGCCGGCCGCGATGCTCTCGGTCCTGCGGCTCTCGGCCGCCGGGGGGCCGGTGCGCGCGTACCGCGCGGGGGACCTGGCGATGCACGCGTGGCAGAGCGCCGACCGCTTCCCGCCGGCCGGCCAGCTCGTCGGCGCGGACGCGGAGGGGCGGCACGTCTACGCGCTGGACGCGAAGCTCGGGCTCGTGGACCTGGAGCTCGACCTGCGCCGGGTGAAGCCGCTGGCGAGCGGCGTGCGGCACGCGGCGCTGGCCGCCGACGGGGCCGTCTTCGCCACCGACAGCGCCGGGCACGTGACGCGCTTCGTGCGGCGCCGGCCGATCCGCTTCCGCGACGCGCTCCCCGCGCAGGCGCTGCCGCTGCTCGGCGCGCCCGACGGCACGCTGTATGCGCTCGCGGGCGACGGCGTGCTCGCGTCCGGGGCGGAGCTCGCGCCGGCCACGACGGGCCTGCCGGCGGGGAGCGTCGCCGCGACGATGTGGGCCGACCGGCTCGCGGTGGCCACCGACAGCGGCCTCGGGCTCTATGATGCGGCGCGGCGCGAGCCGCCCGAGTTCCGCCCGATGAGCGGGGCAGTGACGGCCGCGCTCTTCTCGCCGTCCGGGCACCGGATGTTCGTCGCGCGGGCCCGCGGGCCGCTGCTCGTCTTCGACCGGTTCGTCGACGCGGTGATCGAGCGGGTGCCGCTCCCCGGCGGGGCCGCCGACCTGCGTGGCGACCGCGACGGTGCGTGGCTGCTCGCGCGCTCGGCGCGCGGCGACACCGTGCACGTGATCGACGCGGTGGCGCTGGTGCTGATGACGTCGATCCCGCTCGCCTGGGCGGAGGACCTGCCCGCCGTCGCGAGCCCCGGGACGCTGCTCGCGCGGCAGGGCGCGGACGTCGTGGCGCTCGACCTCGACAACGGCCTGCGCGAGCGCGGGCGCGTGCGGGGCGGCGCGGCCGACCGCTGGCTCGTGGTGGGCTGGGCTCCGCGCAACGCGCCGGAGCCGAAGCGCGACACCACGACGACCGACCCCGACAGCGCTGCCGCCGAGCTGCCCGCCGGCCCCGCGCTGGAGGAGGCCGACCCGTCCGCCGCGGAGGGGCAGCTGCACCTGCAGGTGTCCAGCTCGCGGAACCCCGAGTGGGTCGGCGAGCTGGCGAGCAAGTTCCGCGCGCAGGGCCTGCCCGCCGCGGTGGTGCAGCCGACGCTGCCCGACGAGCCGTACCGCGTCGTGCTCGGCCCGTACCCCGACCGCGATGCCGCGGACCAGGCGGCGGCGCGGCTCGGGATGCCGAGCTTCGTGGTGACGGTGAAGCCGTCGGCGGCGGTCCCGCCGAAGGCCCCCGCCCCGGCGCCGATGCTCGCGCCGCCGCTCCGGCCCGAGCCGGCGCCCGCGCGGCCTGCCGCGCCGAAGGCCCCCGCGCGCGCCGCCCCCGCGAGGGCAGCCGCGACCCCGAAGGCGAAGCCGGCCGCGAAGGCCGCCGGCAAGCCGCGCCCCGCGAAGGCGAAGGCGCCCCCGAAGACCGTGACGAAGCGACCGGCGGCCCGCCCGCCGGCCGCGAAGGGAACCGACCGATGAAGCTGACCCGACTCGAGCTCTCCGGGTTCAAGTCGTTCGCCGACACGATGCACCTCGACTTCCGCGACGGCATCACCGCGATCGTGGGGCCGAACGGCTGCGGCAAGTCCAACGTCTCCGACGCCGTGCGCTGGGTGCTCGGCGAGCAGTCGGCGCGCCTCCTGCGCGGCGGCAAGATGGAGGACGTGATCTTCCAGGGCTCCAGCGGGCGGCGGCCGGTGAACGTCACCGAGGTCTCGCTGTACCTGGACAACAGCGCGGGCACGCTGCCGATCGCCTTCCAGGAGGTGGTGGTGACGCGGCGGCTCTCGCGCTCGGGGCAGAGCGAATACCTGCTCAACGGCGCCAGCGCGCGCCTGCGCGACATCAAGGACCTGCTCCGCGGCACGGGCATGGGCTCCGACGCCGGCGTCGTGATCGAGATGGACATGATCAAGGCGCTGCTTTCCGACCGCGCCGACGAGCGGCGTGCCCTGTTCGAGGAGGCGGCGGGGATCGGCCTGTACCGCGACCGCAAGGAGTCGAGCGAGCGGCGGCTGGGCGAGACGGCGACGGACCTGCAGCGCGTGGAGGACCTGATCGCGGAGGTGCAGTCACAGCTGCGCTCCCTCGCGCGCCAGAAGGGGAAGGCGGAGCGGCACGCCGCGCTCCTGGAGGAGAAGCACGCCGTCACGGTCACCCTCGCCAAGCGCCTGCTCGACCAGCTCGCGGAGGAGACGGACGGGATGTCGGCGCGTCACGAGGCGCTGGCGACGCAGCTGCCGGAGGCGCGCGAGCGGCTTGCGGCCGCGGAGCTGCGGCGCGAGGCGGCCGGGCGTGCGCGGGCCGGCGCCGAGGAGGAGCGCGCCGAGGTGGAGCGCCGCCGCGGGACGATGCGGCTCGAGCTCGAGCGCGTGGAGCGCGACCTCGCGCTCGCCGCGGAGCGGCTGGCCAACATCGCCGAGCGCCGGCGGCGGGCGGGCGAGGAGCGGGCGATGGCCGAGGCGCGCGCGCACCAGGCGGGCCTCGAGGCGGAGGCGGCGGGCGCGGACCGCGCCAGCGCCGGGACCGAGCGCGAGGCGCTCGCCGCCGAGCTGCAGGCGCTGGGTGCCGCCGAGACGGAGGAGCGCGAGCGGCTCGCGCAGGGGCGCGAGCGGGTGCGCGCGCAGGAGCGGCTCGCGCAGGAGCACGCGCAGGCGCTCCGCGCGCTCGCGGGCGAGCGCGAGGGGCTGGAGCGCGACCTCGCCGCGCTCCGCGACCGCTCGGCGCAGGCCGCCACGCATCGCGAGCAGCGGCGCGCGGAGCTCGGCGAGGCCGAGCGCCGGCGCGACCACCTCGTGGAGCGCGCGGCGTTCCATGCGTACGAGGCGCGCCGCGCCGCGACCGCGCTCGATGCCGCGCGCCACCTCGTCGCCGAGGCGCGCGAGCACGAGGCGCGCGACCGCGCCGCGGTGCGGCACGCCGAGGAGGCGCGCGCGCAGCTCGCGGCGCGCCGGGCCGCGCTCGAGGAGCTGGAGCGCGACCGCGTCGGCCTCGCGCCGTCCGCGGCGGCGCTGCTCGCCGCGCGCGCGCGCTTCGGCGACGCGGTGCTCGGGCCGGTCTCGGACTTCGTGTCGACCGAGTCGGGCGACCCGGAGGTGGCCGAGCGGCTGCTGGGCGAGTGGATGCACGCGGTGCTCGTGCGCGACACCGCGGCGCTCGAGGCGATCCGCGCGTGGCACGAGGAGGCGCAGCCCGGCTCGCTCGTGCTGCTCCCCGTGACGCCGGGGCCCGCCGTCGCCGCGGCGGAGGGGCCGCTGCCGTTCGGGCTGCGTGCCGGGCCGGAGGCGGAGGCGTGGGTGCGCGCGGTGCTCACGGGCGCCGAGGTGCTGGACGGCCGCGGCCGCGTCTTCCGCCAGGCGAGCGGCGCCATCGTGCTCGCGGGCCCCGCGCCCGCTTCCGGCCCGCTGCGCCGGCGCGCCGAGCTTGCCGCCGTCCGGCGCGACGTCGACGCCGCGG
>JANRIU010000002.1:0-39182 GCA_033764615.1 Gemmatimonadales bacterium
CGCCGCGCCGGCCCCGCCGGTGCGCCGGGCGGCGGCCGGCGGCGAGGCCGCCGGCGACGCGCGCCTCCTCGCGATCGGCGCCTCCACCGGCGGGACCGAGGCGATCCGGGAGGTGCTCGAGCAGCTCCCGGAGGACACCCCGGGCACGGTCATCGCCCAGCACATCCCGGCGATGTTCTCGCGCCGCTTCGCCGAGCGCCTCGATGGCTGCTGCCCCATGCGGGTCTGCGAGGCCGAGGACGGACAGCCGATCCGTCCCGGGCACGCCTACGTGGCGCCGGGCGGGCGGCACCTCGTGGTCGGCGGCGGCCCCGGCAAGTACCTCTGCCGGCTGACCGACACGCCCCCGGTGCACCGCCAGCGGCCGGCGGTGGACGTGCTGTTCGCCTCCGTGGCCCGCATCGCGCGCGAGCACGCGATCGGGGTGGTCCTCACCGGCATGGGCGCGGACGGCGCGGACGGGCTGCTGGCGATGCGCCGCGCGGGGGCGCGGACGATCGCGCAGGACGAGGCGACGAGCGTGGTGTGGGGGATGCCGGGGAGCGCGGTGCGGGCGGGCGCGGCGGAACAGGTGCTGCCGCTCGGCCGCATCGCGGGCGCCATCACGCGCGGCTGGGGCGGCGCGCGCCACCCGTCCGCCGCCTAGCCCCGGCGCGCCGGCCGCGGGCCCGAGGGATCAGCCGCCGGCCGCCTCCGCGAGCGCCGGGGCGTCGAGCACCTCGCGCACGGCCACCAGCAGTTGCAGCGGGGTGAACGGCTTGGACAGCAGCGGCGTCGCACCGAGGTCGCCGGCCGGCAGGAGCTCGGCGGCGTAGCCCGACATGAAGAGCGCCCGGAGGGACGGCCGGCGTTGCCGGAGCCGCGCCAGCAGCCCGGGTCCGTTCAGGCGCGGCATCACCACGTCGCTGATGAGCAGGTCGATCGGCCCGAGGTAGCGCTCGGTGAGGCCGCTGGCCTCGTCGCCGCTCCCGACGTCGAGCACCGTGTAGCCGCGGCTGCGCAGCAGGTCGCGCACGAGGCGCCGGATCGCCTGGTCGTCCTCCGCGACCAGGATCGTCTCGGAGCCGCCGGGCAGCTGCCGGGACGCGTCCCGCAACCCGCCCCCCTCGGTCGGCGCCTCCGCCACGACCGGCAGCTGGATGGTGAACGTGCTGCCCACCCCGGGCACGCTCGCCACGCGCACCTGCCCGCCCGCCTGCTGGACGATGCCGAACACGGTCGCCAGCCCGAGCCCGGTGCCCACACCCGCCGGCTTCGTGGTGAAGAACGGCTCGAAGATCCGGGCCTGCACCGCCTCGTCCATCCCCACGCCCGTGTCCGCCACCGACAGCTCCACGAAGCCGTCCCCCGCCGGCGCCACGCACACCTCCAGTCGCCCGCCGCGGGGCATCGCGTCGCGCGCGTTGACGACGAGGTTGAGCACCACCTGCTCGACGTGCGTGGGGTCGATGCGGACCGCGCCGGCGGCGGGCGCCAGCCGCACCCCCAGCTCGATCTGCTCGCCGATCAGGCGGCGCAGCATCGGCTCGAGCGCCCGCACCACCTCGCCCACGCGGAGCACGCGGGGCTGCGAGACGCTGCGGCGGCTGAACGCGAGCAGCTGGCGGGTCAGCGCCGCCGCCCGCTCCGCGGCGGTCCGCACCTCGAGCGCGTCGTCGCGCTTGGGGTCCCCCTCGGCCAGGTCCAGCAGCAGCAGCTCGGCGTGCCCCATGATCGCCGTGAGGATGTTGTTGAAGTCGTGGGCGACGCCTCCCGCCAGCCGGCCGATGGCCTCCATCTTCTGGGCCTGCAGGAGCTGGGCCTCCAGCGACTTCCGCTCCGTCACGTCGACGCCGAACACCAGCGCGCCCACCACGCGCCCATCGGCCGCGCGAAGCGGGCCGAAGGCGCCGTCGAACACGTGCGTGGACCCGTCAGGCCCCTGCAGCGTCACCTCCTCGCGGACCCGCTGCCCGGACAGCGCCGCCCGGCACGCGGCCGCCGCGACGGCGGCGGCCTGCGGCTGCCCCGCGAACCACGGCCCCTCCGCGAACGGGAGGCCCGCCACCTCGGCCGCATCCAGGCCCGCGAAGGACGCCAGCGTGCGATTGGCCCGTTCGACGCACCCCCGCGCGTCGAGCACCGCCACGAGCCCGAACAGGCCGTTCAGCACCTCCGCGAGGTGGTCGCGCTCCGCCGCCACCGCCTGCTGCGCGGCCACGAGCGCGGTCTGGTCGATGGCGAGGCCGCCGGCGACCGGTCCCCCGCCCTCCAGGTCGGGAACGGGGAACCGGCAGACGAGGTAGCTGCCCGGTGCCCCGTCCGGGCCGACGCCCGGCTCCTCGCGCACCTGCACCTCGCCCTCGTCGATCACCCTGAGGTTCTCGGCGTGGTAGGCGGCGGCGCGCTCGGCATCGAACTGCTCGTCGAGCCGCCGGCCGATCACGTGGGCCCGGTCCCGCCCCGTCGCCTCGGCGTAGCCCCGGTTCGCGTACACCACGAGTCCCTCACGCGTCGTGATCCAGGCCGAGAGCGGCGCCCGCTCCATGAACGCCTCGAAGCGCGCCTGCGCGGCGGCGAGCGCGGTCTCCACCCGGGTGTCCCGGCAGACGCTCGACACCACGTCCGCCCCGCCGTGGCCGCGATGCACCAGCAGCACCTGCGACACCGGGATCCGCGCGCCGTGCCGCCCGACGAGCGTCACGTCGCCCGACCAGCTGCCCGCGCGCCGCGCCTCGGGCAGCGCGACCGCCCGGAGCATCGCGGCGGTCTCCGGTGGATAGAGGTCGAAGACGCACACGGTGGACGCCGCCGCCTCCACGCCGAGCCGCTCGCGCAGCGCCCGGTTGAGGAAGAGCGCTTCGCCCTCCGGCGTCGCGGTCCAGATCAGGTCCGTCGTGGCCTCCACCAGCTCGGCGTGCCGGTCCCGCTCCTCGCCCAGGCGGTAGTGCTCCGTGACGTCCTGCACGGTGCCGAGCGAGCGGACGGGACGGCCGGCCATGTCGCACTCCGTGGTCCCCCGCTCCTCCACCCAGCGCACCGAGCCATCGGGACGGCAGACGCGGTGGGTCACCACGTAGGGCCGTCCCGACCGCACCGACTCGCGGTAGGTGCGATCGACGAGGTCGCGATCATCGGGGTGGACGGCGGCGAGGAAGTCCGAATAGGTGGGCCGCGCCGGCGTCGCGTCACGCCCGAACAGGCACCACACCTCCGGCGACCAGACGAGG
Source organism: Gemmatimonadales bacterium (assembly GCA_033764615.1). Classification (GTDB taxonomy): domain Bacteria; phylum Gemmatimonadota; class Gemmatimonadetes; order Gemmatimonadales; family GWC2-71-9; genus JANRIU01. The sequence continues at coordinate 3,210 of JANRIU010000002.1, forward strand.
CGGTCACGGACGAGGTCCAACTCCCAGCTGCCGAGGTGCGCGAGCGCCTCGGCCTCCCGGAGTCGTCGTTCGCTCTCCTCCAGCTCGAAGAGACGCACCTGCACCGGCGTGACGTCCTCGTGGACGACGAGCACCCCGCCGTCGATCGGCGGCGGCAGCGCGGTGATGCGGCACTGGAACCAGGAGGCGTCCGATTCGGAATGGCAGGGGTAGACGCCCGTGCGCTCGGGAGCGATCCCGCCCCGAACGTCGCGAACCGCGTCGACGGCCCAGCCGGCCCACCGGTCGCCCCCGGCGGCGGCCCCCTCGCAGACGCCGAGGTAGTCCGCGCCGACGCCGATCGCCGCAGCCGCAGCCCCGCGATCGAATCCTGTCGCGAGCCACGGCGCGTTGCAGGCGGCGATGCGCCCCTCGGCATCGAGTGCCACCGCTGGATGGGCACTGGCATCCACGACGACCTGTAGGAGACTGGTCGCACCCGCATCAAGAACATTCATGTCGCAGCATTGTCGCCGCGATGTCCTGTCGGAATCATGAAGACGGCATGAGCAATAGCACGAACATGCCAAGGGCGCTGGCCTGGCACACCGGTGTCGGCGCGGCCGGGGCCGCGCGCCCCGGGGAGGCGGACCGGCCCGCCGCGGGCCGCGCCGGCTCAGCTGTCCTTCGGCAGGCGCTTGACGAAGATCCAGTACGAGTCGTCCGCGACCGCCCGCTTGAGGTGCACCTCGACGGGCGTCGGCTGCATGCGGTAGTCGAAGACGTAGCGGAACCGGCGATCGAGCGCCCCGGCACGCACGCCGGCGAGGAAGGCATCACGGAACGCCGGGGTCCGCGTGCACGGCGCCACTTCCTCGAAGAAGTTGCGCCCGATCACCATCGCCGGCGTCCGGCACGCGAGCTGGCTCTCGGCCGTGTTGTACGCGAGAATCACTCCGGTGGGCGAGAGCTGGATGGCGCCGAAGGTCAGCGATTCCGCACTCTGCCCGTTCAGCCGCGCCAGCACGTCGGGGCGCGTCACCTCGTCGAACGTCACGTCGGCCAGCATGGCTCCCCCCACTCGTGGCACGGGGAGGCACCTCGCATCGGCCGACCCCGGGATGCTCCCTATTGTCGGCAGGCGGCCGCGAAGTTGCAGCCGGCGCGCATGCGGGCGCCCCGCCCCGGACGGGTGCGCCGCCGGCGCAGGCCGATCGTGCGCATCGGATGCCCGGCAGCGCACCGCGCGGCGCACGCCGATCACCCGCGTGTCGTGTCACCCCACCGGGGGGCCTCGTCTCCGGGGGTCGCCTGCCCAGCGCCGCCCTAGAACGCCGGCGCCCACGACACCACCCACCGGAACCCGAGCCGGCGTCCCGCGGCCTCGCCGTTCTGCGAGATCGCGGGGCGCGAGAGCCAGAGCGGGACGTCGAAGCGGGTCACGAGCCGCGTGTCGCCGATGCGGTGCGCGGCGCGCAGGCCGATGCCCGCGTCGGCGATCACGCCGCGCTCCACCGCGCGGAACGGTGACGACGCGCGATCCGAGAGCACCGTCGCCCCGTCGGCGAACCCCGCGACCGCGATCCGGTTGAACAGGCCGCGGCGTGGCGCCGCGGCGAGCGTCTTCTCCAGCTCGACGTTCATCGCCATCACGCCGGGCACCGCGACCGTCGGGTCGACCGCGCGCACCCCCGGCCCCGACCCCGGCGCGTGGTAGTTGAGCCAGCTCTCGCGGAAGACGCCGCCCACCGAGCGGAGGCCCGGCGTGTACAGCTGCTCGAGCGGGTCGCTGCCGTTCAGGAAGAACTGCCGCTGCTGCGGCGCGGAGGCGCGCTGCCCGCCCGCATACCCCGCCATCCCGCGCACGCCGAGCGACCACCCCGCACCGAGCGACCGGCGCGCGATCCCCTCGGCCCAGGCGCGGCCATACACCTGCGTCGGCGCCGGCACGAGCGGCGCGCCAAACGGCAGCCCGCGCGCCAGGACGCCGTACTGCAGCCCCGCCCCCGCCGACGCGCGCCCGGTCAGGCTCCAGCCGCCCGTGGTCATGGTCACCGCGAGCGGCACCGTCAGCTCCAGCGTCGCCGCCTGGTCGTGCTGTCCGGCGTCCACCCAGCGGAAGTCCCGCGGGACGAGCCACGTGAGCGAGAGCCCCACGCTCGGCACCGCCACGTCGCGCCGGAGCGAGCGCCATCTCTTCTCCACCGCCAGCTTCCCGCCGTACCGCCCCTCGAAGTCCCACGCCTCGAGCAGCTGCGACCAGCCGGCGCCCTGCAGCCACGTCGGGTTCTTCAGGCGCAGGAAGGTGTCGAGCCGCCGGCGCCCGCCGTCCGTCACGGCGCCCCACCCCGTCGGGAAGCTGAGGATCAGCTGGTCCTGCTCGAAGCGGCCGAGGTAGTCGCTGCGCATGCGGAGGGCGGCGGTGAAGCCGCCCGCGTCGTTGAACCAGCCGAACGGCAGCCAGCCGATCGTCTTCGCGTCGCGCAGCACGGGCTGGGAGAAGAACGTGTCGAGGTACGTGCGCTCGTTGCGGCCGCCGGCGAAGAGCCCGAAGCCGCGCGCGTTGTTCAGCATGTTCCAGTCGTGCGCGCGGGCGCGCGGGTCGACGACGACGCGCCGCGGCTTCCCAACCGTCTCGAGCGTCACCCACTCCCGCTCGGCGAGGCCGCTCACGCGCACGCGCGCCGTGTCGCGATCGGTCTCGACCGCCACCTCCACCGGGTACCGCCCCGGCGCGCGGCGCACCACCTCCGCCTCGGTGATCCAGCCGCCGCGCGGCTGCGGGCGCCGGCGCACGCGGCCCACGGCGTAGTCGTAGAGGTCGGTCGCGTGGAGGAACTGGCCGAAGAACGGCTTCAGGTCCCGCCCGCTCACCTCCTCGGCGACCTGCCGGAACGCGTCCTCGTCGACGTGCTGCAGCCTGTTGCGCGCGTAGTGCGTGCGGAGGATGCGCACCATCGTGTCGACGCCGACGAGGTCGCGCAGCTGGTGGAAGAACAGCTCGCCGCGCGCGTAGACCATGCTGCCGTACGTGGGGAAGTCGCGGTAGCGGTGGCTCTCGAGGCTCGTCGGCTCGGAGAGGCCGTCGAGGTCGAGGTCGAGGATGTACCGCTCGAGCCCCTCGTAGCCGCCCTGCCGCCCCGCCACCTCCTCGAACCAGGTCGCCTGGAACGAGGTGAACCCCTCGTCGAGCCACCCCTCGCGCCACTCGTTGTTGGCGAGGATCCCCATGACGTAGTTGTGGCCGAGCTCGTGCACGATCAGCCCCTGGTCGGCGGAGCCGTCGTGGATCATCATGGGGAACTCGGTGCCGCCCCCCTCGATGCGGTGCACGTTGGTGAGCTGCGGCCACGCGAACGGGCCGAAGAGCCGCGCGAGCCACGCGAGCGCGCGCTCGGTGCGCGCGACCGCCACGCCGCCGCCCCACGTCGCCGTGTCGCCCGGCTGGTAGAGCACGTGCACCGCCGTCGGGCCGTACGCGCCCCCCTCGTACCGGTAGTCGGGCGACAGCGAGAGCGCGAAGTGGTGCACGTCGCGCGCGTGCCACGTCGTCACCTTGCGGCCGGGCGCCGCGCCGTCGCACGAGACGGCGGGGGGCACGGGGTAGGCATCGCGCCGCAGCTCCACCGGCCGCGCGGGGTTCCGGTTGGCCGCGGCCCAGCCGGGGTCGCCGCAGAGCGGGACGCCGGTCGCGCCGATCACCTGGTCGTCCGGCGTGTCGAGCCGCACGGTGAAGTCGCCGAACTCGCCGTAGAACTCGCCCGCGGGGACGAGCGGGTTCTCGTTCCAGCCGTACCGGTCGTACACGACGACCTTCGGGTACCAGTGCGCGAAGTCGTAGTGCCGGCCCCGGCGCCCCTGGCGGCGCGGCCGGAGCGACGGGCGCGCGTCCCACCCCATCGTCACCGTCACCGAGTCGCCGGGTGCGAGGGGCGCCGGCAGCTTGAAGCGCACGATCGTGGAGTCGGGGGCGAGCGGCCACTGCGGGAGCACCGGCTGCCCGCCGATCCGCACGTCGCGCACGTGGTTGAAGCCGAACGCGGGGTCGGCGAGGTCGTTGAAGCGCCGCTGCCCCTCCATCGAGTCGCGTGCGGCCCAGGCGGAGCCGGGGCGGAACGCGTTCAGGTGCAGGTGGAACGACAGCTGCCGCAGCGTGTCCGGCGAGCGGTTGTGGTAGAGGAGCGTCGTGGCGCCATCGAGCACGCCGCGCGCCTCGTCGAGCGTCGCCGTGATGTCGTAGCGGACGCGCTGCTGCCAGCGCGCGGGCCGGGCGGGCGCCGCGGCCTGCGCGGCGAGCACGACGGGAAGCGCCGCGCCGAGGAGCGTGGCGAGGGCGACAGCGTGTCGGCGGGGCATCCGCCAAAGCTATCGCGGTGAGCGGGACGCCATCCGGAATTCACATTGACCTACGAAACGTCTGGTATTGACAAGATATGGCAACGCTTCATAAGCTGTTGCAGGCTATCGCCAGCACCCCATGCCGACCTCATCGTCCTCCGCCCCCGCCCAGCGCGCCGTCGCGCTCGATCCGATCGACCGGGCGCTGCTCGCGTTCCTGCAGGATGACGGGCGCGCGTCATACCAGTCGCTCGCCGACCAGGTGGGGCTCTCGCGCCCGGCGACGATGGAGCGGGTGAAGCGGCTGGAGGAGGCCGGCTTCATCACGGGGTACGCCGCGCGCATCGACCGCGCGCGCCTCGGGCGCGGGGTGACGGCATTCGTCGCGGTGCGCGTGCCCGAGGGGCCCGGCCCCGAGAGTGACGGGCTGCTGGCGTGGCTCGCGGCCGCGCCGAGCGTGCTGGAGTGCCACACGGTGGCGGGGGACGACTGCTGGGTGCTCAAGGTCGCCGCGCCGTCGCTCGAGGCGCTCGAGGCGCTGCTGCGCGACATCAAGGCGCAGGGGTCGCGCGTGACCACGCGCACCACCGTCGTCCTGACCACGCAGTTCGAGAAGGCCGGCGTCGCGCTGCCGGCCGACGCCGCGTGACGACGCGCACGAAGGCGCTCCTCGCGTGGGGGCTCTGCTGCACCGTCTGGGGCTCCACCTACCTCGCCATCCGCATCGGCGTACAGGTGGCGCCGCCGTTCCTCTTCGCGAGCCTCCGCTTCCTCATCGCCGGCACGCTCCTCGGCCTCTGGCTCGCCGCGCGCGGCGAGCGGTTCCGCGTCGCGCCGGAGACGGTCGTGTTCGTCGCCATCACCGGTCTCTTCCTCCTCCTCGGCGGGAACGGCGGCGTGAGCTGGGCGGAGCAGTTCGTGCCGTCGGGGCAGACGTCGGTGATCGTCGCGATGGTGCCGCTCTTCATCGCGATGGTGGAGGTGGCGATGCCGGGGGCGCGGGTGGTGCCGTCGCCGGCGCTGCTCGCGGGCCTGCTGATCGGCTTCGCCGGCAGCGTGCTGCTCGTGGGCGCGTCGTGGGACGAGCTGCGGCACGCCGACTGGCGCGGCTTCCTCGCGCTCACCGGCGCCTGCCTCTCGTGGGCGATCGGCACCGTGCTCATCAAGCGGCGGCGCCCGGGCACGACGGCGCTCGTCACCTCGACGATCCAGATGCTGGCGGCCGGCCTCGGCATGCTCGCCGTCGCGGCGCTGCGCGGCGAGCTCGCGGCGTTCACGCCGAGCCGGGCGATGGTGGCGCCGCTCGCCTACCTCGTGGTGGCGGGGTCGCTCATCGGCTTCACGGCGTACGCGTACGCGCTCGAGCACCTGCCGGCGACGCTCGTCGGCACCTACGCCTACGTGAACCCGATCGTCGCCGTGCTGCTCGGCTGGGCGTTCGCCGGCGAGGTGGTGACGGTGCGGATGCTGGTGGCGTCGCTCGTCATCCTCGCCTCGGTGGCGTGGATCCAGCTCGTCGCCGTCCCCCGCCAGCGGGCCGCGCCGTGAGGCGCCGCCGCGGCACGCGGGAGCCCATTACGTTGCGTCTTTTGCCCCACGGGAGCCCGTCATGACCAGCACGCTCGAACCCCGCGCCGCGATCGCCGTGCATCCGGTGGCCGCGCCCCGCCCCCTGCCCGACCCGGCCACGCTCGGCTTCGGGCGGATCTTCTCCGACCACATGTTCGTGGCCGAGTGGGCGGACGGGCGCTGGCACGACGGGCGCGTGGTGCCGCACGCGCCGCTCGCGCTCGACCCCGCGGCGGCGGCGCTGCACTACGCGCAGGCGATCTTCGACGGGCACAAGGCGTATCGCGGCGCCGACGGCGTGGTGCGCTTCTTCCGCCTCGCCGACCACGCGCGCCGCTTCGCGCGCAGCGCGGCGGGCCTCTGCATGCCGGCCTTCCCGGAGGCGCTCTACGCGGACGCGCTCCACGCCATCGTCCGCGCCGACGAGCGCTGGGTGCCGTCGGTGCGGGGCACGTCGCTCTACCTCCGTCCGACGATGATCGGCACCGAGGGGTTCCTCGGCGTGCGGCCCGCGTCGACCTACACGATGTTCGTGATCTGCTCGCCCGTCGGCTCGTACTACGGCGGCGATGCGCTGCGCGCGGTGCGGCTCTGGGTGGAGACCGACATGGTGCGCGCGGCGAAGGGGGGCATCGGCCAGTACAAGGCCGCGGCCAACTACGCGGCCTCGCTCCGCGCGGGGGAGGCGGCGAAGGCGCGCGGCTACGACCAGGTGCTCTGGCTCGACGCGGCGCGGCACGAGGGGCTGGAGGAGGTCGGCACGATGAACCTCTTCGTCCGCTTCCGCGACGAGGTGGCGACGCCGCCGCTCGACGGGACGATCCTCCCCGGCATCACGCGCGACTCCGTGCTGAAGCTGCTCGCCCACTGGGGCGTGCCGCACCGCGAGCGCGCGGTGTCGCTCGCCGAGCTGCGCGCGGCGCACGCCAAGGGGGACGTGCTGGAGGTGTTCGGCTCGGGCACGGCGGCGGTCATCTCGCCGGTCGGCGCGCTCGGCACCGCGGCCGGCGAGCTCGTGATCGGCGACGGCGGCCCGGGTGAGCTGGCAAAGCGGCTCTACGCCGCCATCACCGGCATCCAGTACGGCGAGCAGGACGACCCGTTCGGGTGGATGACGGTGCTGGGGTAGGGGGCGCGGGTGGCGGCGTACGGTGGGGCAGCTGGGAGCTGCCCGCCGACGACGCCCCCTCAGGGCTCCTCGGTTGCCGCTCGGACTTGAAGCACATACTTACGCCGGAATCGGCAGGATGCGATCGTGCGCCAGATGCGCCGCGAACGCGAGGGCGGCACGGATGTGGACCGGCTCCCCCGAGACGAGACCCCGGAAGCTAGGCCAGGATGTTGGCGGGGGTGGCATCGCTGGCATGGCCGGGGCAGGAGGAGGGAGCGCGATGCACGCTCAGGCGCCGAGGATCTCGTTCAGTCCCTCCAGCACCTGAGCCACTTCCTCAGGCGTGGCTCGCGCCAGGCGCCGCCCGATCCGCCCGACCGCCAGGGTGCGGACCTGCCCGATCTTCACCCACGAGCGCTTCGGCAGCTTCTCGCTCCTGAGCTCGAGGGTGAGCGGGAACCCGGCGCGCTGCGGCTGGCTCGTGAGCGCGACGGCGATCACCGTGCCGGAGCGGGCGTTGAAGACGTCATGACTGAGGATGAGCACGGGCCGCTGCCCCGCCTGCTCGTTCCCGCGGGTCGGATCGAGCTCCGCCCAGCGAATCTCGCCCCTCAGTATTCCGGCCACGCCGCACCGTCCGTCGCCATCCCCTCCTCGGCCATCGCGCGCTCCTCCGCCGGGTCGAGCTTCGCGCACTCGTCGATCAGCCGGCGATGCTCCAAGCGATCGAGGTGCTGCGCGATGGCAGCCTCGATGGCCTGGCTCCGATTCGGGTACCGCGCGTCCCGCACGAGCCGGTCCACGCGGCGCAGCGTGACGGCATCCAGCGTGACGGCGACCTTGGCCTTCGGCACGGGCTCCTCCTGTTGGTAGTACAATACATCATACCGGATGATCGTGGCAAGGACGCCTCGGCTGGCTCCCCCGTCCCGCGATAGCTTCTCCCCGTGCCCACCACCCCCGCCCCGCTCGCCACCGCGCTGGCCGCCCTCGCATTCGCCGCCGCCGCGCCCCTCGCCGCGCAGGCCCCGCCGCCGAACATCGTCCTCATCATCACCGACGACCTCGGCGCCGCGGACCTCGGCGTCTACGGCTCGCGCGACATCCGCACGCCGCACCTCGACCGGCTCGCGCGCGAGGGCGTGCGCTTCACCGACTTCTACGCCAACGCCACCACCTGCACGCCGACGCGCGCCGGCCTCATCACCGGGCGCTACCAGCAGCGGCACGGCATCGAGGTGCCGCTCGGCGCCGAGGGCGCGCCGGCGCCCGATCCGCTCGGCCGCGGCCTCGAGGGGTCGCCCGCCTCGCTCCCGGCGCGGCTGAAGGCGGCGGGTTATGCGACGGCGCTCATCGGCAAGTGGCACCTGGGCTACGCCGAGAGTCAGGGCCCGAGGGCGCACGGCTTCGACGAGTTCTTCGGGCTCAAGAGCGGCTACCACGACTACTGGCGCCACACCGACAGCCGCGGCCGGCCGGATCTCTGGGACGGCGACGCGCGCGTGGAGCGGGAGGGGTACAGCACCGCGCTCTTCGCGGCGAGGGCGGTCGACTTCATCGCGCGGCATGCTGGGAGCACGTTCTTCCTCGACGTCGCGTTCAACGCGCCGCACTGGCCGTTCCAGCGGCCCGACGCGCCGAGCGTCGCGGCCGGCAACGCGCGCTTCGTGCGGCCGGCCGACTCGGCGACGAGCTCGCGCGCCGACTACGTGAGCATGGTCGAGGCGATGGACCGCGGCGTCGGCGCGATCCTCGCGGCGCTGGAGCGGCACGGGATCTCGCGGAACACGCTGGTGATCTTCACCAACGACAACGGCGGCGAGTGGCTGTCGGACAATGGGCCGTACTTCAACCGGAAGTGGACCACGTGGGAGGGGGGCATCCGCGTCCCCGCCATCATGCGATGGCCGGCGCGGGTGCCGGCGGGACGCGTGACGCCGCAGGTCGGCATCACGATGGACCTGACGGCGACCGTGCTCGCCGCCGCCGGCGCGCCGCCGGTGCCCGCGGCGCCGCTCGACGGCATCGACCTGTTGCCGGTGCTCACGGGGGCGTCGCCCATCGTGCCGCGCACCCTCTTCTGGCGCTCGATCTCGGCCGCGGGGACGATGCTCGCCGTGCGCCGCGGCGACTGGAAGCTCGTGACCGACGCCAACCACCAGTTCCTGTTCGACGTCCGGCGCGACCCCGGCGAGCGGCGCGACCTCGCGCGCGCGCGACCCGACAGCGTGCGCGCGCTCCGGCTCGCGCTGGCGGCGTGGGAGGCGGAGGTGGGGGCCGGGGCGGGCGCGGGACGGCCGGGGGTGGGCGGCGGCAGGTGAGCGGCGAGCGCCAAACGTGCGACGCTCCTTGAGCGAATGATTGACATGTGCATCACATGCTCACATGTTGCCCACATGCCCAAGATGATCCAGGTCCGGCACGTCCCGGACCAGCTGCACCGCCGCCTGAAGGCGCGCGCAGCGGCGCACGGCCTGTCGCTCTCCGACTACCTGCGTCGCGAGCTCGAGCGCGTCGTCGAGCAGCGCACGCCCGAGGAGCTGCGGGAGGCGCTGGCGCGCCTCGTGCCCGTCGCCACCACGGAGACCGCCGCGGAGGCGGTGCGCGCGGAGCGCGATGCGCGGTGATCGTCGTCGATGCGTCGGCGGTGATCGAGCTGCTGCTCCGCTCCCCGGTCGGCGAGCGGGTGGAGGCGCGCCTCTTCGCCAGGCGGGCGGGGCTGCACGCACCGCAGCTGCTGGACGTGGAAGTGGTGCAGGTGCTGCGCCGATTCGAGGCGCGCGGCGAGATCGCCGCGAGTCGCGGGACGGCGGCGGTCCGCCTGCTCGGCGAACTCCCCGTTGCACGACACCCGCATGCGCCCCTGCTGCCGCGCCTCTGGTCGCTCCGCGCCACCATGACGGCGTACGACGCAGCGTATGTCGCGCTGGCCGAGGCGCTCGGCGCGGTGCTGGTGACGTGCGATGCCCGCCTCGGCCGCGCGCCGGGACACCGCGCGGCGGTGGAGGTGGTCGCGTGAGGAAGCGGCTCGCGTGGCGCCGCTCACGACGACGCCCCGCGCCGCGCCCGCGCCACGAGGTAGCCGTGCAGCGCCTCGATCTCGCGGTCGGTGAGGTGGCTCAGGTCGCGCCGCGCCACCGATGACATGATGCCGAGGTCCCTGCCGCTGATCGGCACGCCGGTCCGCAGGAGGCGGCGGAACTGCCCGAGGTCGTAGGCGGCGGCCACGGAGAGGTCGGGCGGGAGGTTCCCCGGCCGGCCGAAGCTCGGGTTGAAGTCGGCGAACGGTGCCGGCCCGCCGCCCAGGTCGGGCCCGTGGCACTCGGCGCAGATCGAGGCCGCGAGCCTGCGCCCCTCCGCGTGCTCGATGCCGAGGTCGGGCGGCATCAGCGCGCGGTACTGCTTCACGGCGACGGGCTGCAGGCGGAAGTCGCCGAGCAGGAGCATCAGGCGGCCGAGCGGGCGCAGCCGGAACGGCTGCTCCACGCCGTCCCGGACGGGCAGGGACCGCAGCCACGCGATGAGCGCCGCGGTCTCCTCGGGGGCCATGCGGGCGTGCACGTCGGACGTCATGACGAGGAGACCCCGGCCATCCGGGGCGATCCCCTGCCGGATGGCGACGGTCAGCTGCGCGTCGGTGCGCTGGCGCGCGAGCTTCGTGAGGTTCGGGGCGATGATGTCGCCGACGGGCCAGGCCTCGAAGACATGGTTCCCCGCCAACCCCTCGCCATGGCAGGAGAGGCATCCGTGCAGCCGGGCGAGCCGATGCCCCTGCGCCACGAGCGCGGGCGGCGCCTCGGCGAGCGGCTGCGGCTCGGGCACGTACCGCCTGCGAAGCACCATCTCGCTCCACGCCATCACCACCACCGTCGCGACGGCGAGGGCGCCCAGCAGGCCGCCGAGGCCGAGGGCGACGGCGCGGAACAGTCGGGTCGGAAGCCGGTGGGATGTCATCGCACGAGTGCCGTCGTCATGCGCGCGTCGTCGTGGGGGCCGCGCAGCGGCCCGAAGCGACCTGTGGGAGAATTGGATGATAGACGGGCCACCGGCGCAAGCCGGCAAGGTTGCTTCGGCCGCGTTGCGGCCTCGCAACGACAGATCGCACCGTCATCGCAACGGCCGCGCAGCGGTCCACGACAGCCTGACCTGTCATCGCGAGGACCGCGCAGCGGCCCGAAGCGACCGTGGCGGCCTGCACCGGTGCGCCGCGGATCCTCGGGGCGGATCAGCGGCGGCGTGGCCGATCACGGTTCGGCGGCAGGCACCGGGATCTCGATCCAGGAGGCCGTCGTCCGACCGCGGAGGATCTCGACGACGGGCGCCGGCTGCTCCTCGGACGGGATCATCGCGAAGTGCGCGCGGTCGGCACCGGCCAGCGCGAGCCGCAGGCGGTGGCCGGCGCGGAACTCGTAGGACGTGGGCAGCAGCTCGAACTCGAGCACCGCGGGCACGCCAGGCTCGAGCGGCGCCGCGTCCGCGCGGCGGTATGAGGGAGCCGGGCCGGGCGTCCAGTATCCCGCCGGCTGGTCGCGCGTGCGCCGGTGCAGCGCGCGCAGCTGCCCCTCGGTGACGTGGACCACCCGGCCATCGGGCCACACATCCTCGAGGTACGCGAAGAAGGCGCCGTCCGTGGCCGTCGACGTGACGTGCAAGCGTACGCGCGGGTGCCCCGTGACCTCGAGCGGCCGCTCCAGCGGCGGCGTGTCGTAGACGAGGAGGCGGGCATCCTGCGCGGCGCGGTCGGGATAGGGCGTGTGCAGCGCCCGCCCGATCAGCGTGTTCCAGCGGGAATGCTCCCCAGTCGTCGCCTGCCGGTCCACCGCATGGCGGTCCCGCGCGTCCGGCGCCTCGGGCGCAGCGGCGCTCAGGCGTCCGCCCTCCGCGAGGTACAACCGCTGACGCACCGACGGCGGCGGCCAGTCCTCCGCCGTTCGCCAGCGCTCCGCGCCCATCGTGTAGTACCGCACACGCGGCACGGGCGGCGCGGCGGCGCCTCCCTCGCCCACCGTCCCGTCGAGGAAGGCGACCAGTTCCGCCGTGAGGTCGAGCGTCGCGCCGGCGCCGAACGGGCTCACGTTCACCTGATGGTGGTCCCACGGGCCGATGAGGAGCTGCGTCGCCGGCAGCGACTTGAAGCGCTTGATCATCGCGTTGGCGTACGGGCCGTCGAGCCAACCGGCCACGGCGAGCATCGGGGCGGCCGCGGCACGGAGATCGGACAGGTAGGCGTGCTGGCTTGCCAGGTCGACGCCGCGCGCGCGGAAGTCCGGACCGAACCGTCCCTCCAGCCAGGCGAACGCGCGGCGTCCCGCCTCGCGCCGGGCGGCCGGCACGTCGGCGTCGTCGCGCAGCAGGAAGTCGTCCCGGAAGGTGAATCGCTTCACCTCGCGGAAGTCGTAGTTCGCGCCGTGCTCCGCCACGGCGTCCCGCAGCGCGCGCCCCGCCCCCGGTCCATCCACCGGCGCGACGCCGGTCACGGCGAGCCGCGCCTTCCAGTCGAGAGAGGGCACGCGATTCGCATCGAGCCCCTGCGTCAGCGCGCCCCAGCCGTCGAGGTAGAAGGTGAGCGGCACGCCACCCGGGAACAGGATGTCCGTGTACTGGTCGAACTCGCTCGACAGGTTCACCACGGCACGGATCGCCGGGTGGCGGTTCACGAGCGCGAACTCCGCCGTGCTGCCCGAGTAGGAGGCCCCCGCGGTCGCGATGCGACCGTTGCTCCACGGCTGGGCGATGATCCAGTCCGCCACCTCGGCGCCGTCCAGGATCTCGTCCGGGGCGTAGTCCCACGGCCGGGTCCCGGACGAGGCGCCCGAGCCGCGCACGTCCACGTCCACCCACGCGTAGCCGCGCTCGACAAGTGCGCGCCGGATCCGGCCGAGGATGCCCTGCAGGGCCCCGGCGTCCACGAACCAGCTGAACGGCGCCCGGATGCCGAGCCGCCGCCAGTAGCGCGTCTGGTACAGCACCGCCGGGATCCGCCGACCCGCCGGCAGGCCGGTCGGCAGGTGGACGTCGATCGCGATGCGCGCGCCGTCGCGCATCACGAGGTAGCGGGACGTGCGCCGCATCCCGCGGAACTCCGCGGGCCGCGCACCGCCGGAGGGCGGTGGAGCCGCCGACTGCGCGCGCAGCGCGCCGGCCGGCGCCCCCGGACCCGCCACCAATGCCGCCAGCAGGAAAACCGACGCCCGCCGGACCCCGAGCCCTCCCCGCGCCCGCACCGGGCGGACCGACACTCGACACGTCATGTTAATGACGCTAACATTGGGGGATGACACCGCGCAAGGCGGCGCCGCCCACCCGCGAGCGGGGCCGGGACGCGTACCACCACGGCAACCTGCCGGAGGCACTCGTCCTGGCCGCCCGCCGGCTCGTGCGCGAGCGCGGCGCGAAGGGGTTCTCGCTCGCCGACGTGTGCCGTGCGGCGGGCGTGAGCGTCGCCGCGCCGTACCGGCACTTCGCGAGCCGGGAGGAGCTGCTCGCCGCGCTCGCCGCGAGGGGCTTCGAGGAGCTCGGTGCCGCGCTCTCGGCGGCGCTCGAGGAGGGTGACGGGATCGCGGACGCGCTTGCCCGCATGGCCGGCGCCTACCTGGCCTTCGCGCGCCGACGGCCGGCGGAGTACGCGCTGATGTTCGCGAATTCGGCGGGGGTCCTGCTGCCGGAGGGCACGCGGACGCGGGCAGGGCCGACCGCGTACGACCGGCGTGCGGCGCGCGGGGGAGAGGCGCATCGGCACGCGCGCCATGCGCAGCAGCTCGGCTCCGCGCTCTTCCGACTCGTGGTGGCGCGCCTGGCGGAGCAGGCGTCGACGCCGGCGGAGCGTGCGCTCTTCGCCGGGGATGGGGGGCGGCGGACCGTCTCCGCGTTCTGGGCGCTCTGCCACGGCGTGGCGGCGCTGGGCGTCGCCCGTCACCTGGATCGCGAGTGGCTGGACCCCGCGCTGGTCGTGGACCGGCTGGTGGCGCCGTGGCTGGCCGGCCTCGTGGGCCGCGACGCGCGCTGACGCGCCCGGCCCCCGGCGCACGCCGTCCGGCCCACGCCGTCACAGCGGCGCCCCCAGCCTCCGCTCGAGCTCGGCGCGCCGCGCGCGCGTGAGCCGCACCTTCGTCCCGGTGACCAGCACCACCACCAGCTCCCCGCGGAAGTACGGCTGGATCTCGCGCACGCGGTCGAGGTTGACGATCGCCGAGCGGTGCACGCGGAAGAAGCGCCGCGTGTCGAGTCGCGCGGCGAGCGAGGTGAGGGACTCGCGCAGCAGCAGGCGGCGCGGCCCGACGTGGAGGGCGGCGTAGTAGTCGGCAGCCTCGATCCAGTCCACGTCGGCGGTCCGCACGAGCAGGGTGCGCCCGTCGTCGCGCACGACGAGGCGGTCGGGCGCCTCGGCGGAGGCGGGGGCGGGCACGGGCGCGGCGAGCAGCCGCTGGACGCCGGCCAGCATCCCCTCCACCGACCCGCTGCGCGACCGCTGCTTGGCCCGCGCGATGGCGGCGCGGAACCGCTCGTCGGTGAACGGCTTCAGCAGGTAGTCCACGGCGTGCTCGTCGAAGGCCGGCACGGCGAAGGCGTCGTGCGCGGTGACGAAGATGACGGCGGGGCGCCGCGTCGGCGGGATGGCGCGCAGCAGGTCCAGGCCCGACCGGCCCGGCATCCGGATGTCGAGCAGGAGGATGTCCACCTCCTGCTCCCCGAGCGCGGCGAGCGCCGCCCCGGCGTCGCCGCAGCAGCCGACCACGGCGAGCTCGGGGTCCCGGGCCGCGAGGGCCGCCATCCCGTCGCGGGCGAGGGGCTCGTCATCCACGACGAGGACGCGGAACGGGCCGCTCATCCGGCGCCCGCCTGCGCGCGGATGACCGGGAGGCGCACGGTGGCGCGCGCGCCGGCGGGGTGCACCTCGAGGGTCACGCCCGCGTCATCGCCGAAGCGGCGGGCCAGGCGTTCGCGCGTGGCGCCGAGGCCGACTCCGCTGCCGGGGCGCCGCGGGGTGGCGATCTCGTCCCCGGCGTCCTCCACCACGACGCGCAGCCCGCCGGCCTCGACGCGGGCCGCGAGCGCGATCGTCCCCCCCTGCGGCCGGAGGTCGATGCCGTGGCGCACCGCGTTCTCCACGATCGGCTGGAGCAGCAGCGCGGGCACCATCGCGCCGGCCGCCTCCTCGGCGACGTCCACCTGCACGTGGAGGCGGTCGCCGAAGCGCACCGCCTCGATACCGAGGTAGCGCTCGGCGAGGGCGACCTCCTCGCGCAGGGGGACGAGGTCGCGGTGATCGGCGAGGAGGACGCCGCGGAGCAGGTCGGAGAAGCCGGCGAGCATGGTCACGGCCTCCTCGCCGCGACCGCCACGCACGAGCATGGCGACGGTGTGCATGGTGTTGAAGAGGAAGTGCGGATCGAGCTGCATGCGCAGCGCCCGCAGGCGCGCGGAGGCCAGCTCCTCCTCGAGGCGGCGCGCCTCCCGGGCCCGCGCGGCGGCCTCGTCACGATAGCGCAGCGCGCTCCACGCGCCGAGGATCATGGCGTAGGCGAGGACGTTCAGCGGCATCCACTGCAGCAGCGCATCCGCCAGGGGCGGCAGGCCCGCGTCGGTGCCGACGCCGAGGGCCGAGCGCAGCGACCATGCGACGCTCGTGTGCACGGCCGACAGGGACGCCGCCGCCGCCGCATGCAGGAGCAGGCGCGCGGCCGGCCGGACGGCGGCGGCGCGCACCGCGCGCTCCAGACGCTCGACCACGGGGGCCAGCGCGCACCAGAGGAGGGGATAGGTGAGCAGCGTGATGGCGATCGCCGTCGCGGCGTCGGCCCGGCCGGGGCGCGCCCGGGCGATTCCGGCGACGGCCAGCTCGACGCCGAGCATCGCACTCGCCGCCGTGGCCCACCACGGCGGCCAGCGCAGGGGAGTCGCCACGCCCGTTGCCGAGGGGGTCATGCCGGCGAATCTATCGCCCGGCCGGCGCCGGTGCGGGCTCGCTGCAGGGAGGGGCCCTTCCGCTGCAGCGAACCGCGCCGACGAACCCGGCCCGTGCATTATTCACGCGACCCGATGCCCGGACCCGATCGGAGCACCCCGGTGACCGATTCCCTGCAGCAGGACCTCGCCCGCGCCATCGGCGAGGCGTACCAGATCGAGCGGGAACTTGGCGGCGGCGGCATGAGCCGCCTCTTCGTGGCGAACGAGCCGCAGCTTGGGCGCACCGTGGTCATCAAGGTGCTGCCGCCCGGGCAGCAGGCGGAGGGAGGCTCGGAGCGGTTCCGGCGCGAGGCGGCGCTGCTGGCGCAGCTGCGACACCCGCACATCGTCCCCATCCTGGCGGCGGGGGCGGAAGGGGCGCTGCGCTGGTACGTGATGCCGTTCATCGCGGGGGAGTCCGTCCGCCAGCGCCTCAGCCGCGCGGGGGCGTTCGCCGTGCCCGAAGCGATGGCGCTCCTGCGGGACGTGGCCGGCGCGCTCGCGCATGCGCACGCCGCCGGTGTCGTCCACCGCGACATCAAGCCGGAGAACATCCTGCTCGATGCGGGGCACGCCCTGCTCGCCGACTTCGGCATCGCCCGCGCGGTGGGGGCCGCCACCGGGCCGGAGCACCAGGCGCTCACCGGCACCGGCTATGCCGTCGGCACGATCGGCTACATGGCGCCGGAGCAGCTCGTCTCCGAGGCGGGCGTGGACGGCCGGAGCGACGTGTACGCGCTGGCGGCGGTGGGGTACGAGATGCTGACCGGCAGCCGGCTCTTCGCCGGGCGCAGCGGCCCCGACCTGCTCGCGGCGCACCTGCGCGACGTCCCCCCTGCCCCGTCGTCGCTGCGCGCGGCGATCCCGGCCGCGCTCGACGCCGTGCTCCTCCGCGGCCTCGCGAAGGACCCCGCGGCGCGCTTCCCCGACGCCGCCGCGTTCCGCGAGGCGCTGGACGCCGCGGCCACGGGCCCGGTGCGCCTGCCTGCCGCCGCCCCCGCCCGGCGCCCGCGGCGCGCGACCATGGCCGCGGTGGCCGGGGCGCTCGTCCTCGTCGCCGGCGCGGGCCTCCTGCTCGCCTCGCGGCGCGGGGCGGCCACGGCCGCACCGGCCGGCCCCGCGATCGCCATCGCCCCGTTCGACGTGCTCGGGCCGAAGGTGGCGCTGTGGCGGGAGGGCGCGGTGGACATCCTCGCGCGCGCGCTCGACGGGCTCGGCGACCTGCGGGCGATCCCGCCCTCCACCTCGATCAGCGCCTTCACCGGGCGCGCCGACGCGCCGAGCGCGCAGGCGCTCGGCCGGGCCGTCGGCGCCACGCTCGCCGTGGTGGGCTCGCTCGCCGAGGCCGGGCCCGACAGCGTGCGCGCGAGCGCGGAGCTCATCGAGGTCGCCTCCGGCCGGCGCATCGCCCTCCTCGAACGGCGCGAGGCGATCGACCGGGTCGACCGGCTGGTCGACTCGCTCGCCGTCTCGATCGCGACGGCGCTCGGGCAGGCCGGCGACCTCGGCCGCGGCCGGCGCGGCAGCCTCGGGACGACAAACCTCGCCGCGTTGCGCGACTTCCTCCGCGCGCAGCAGTTCTACCGGCAGAGCGCCTTCGACTCGGCGCGCGCCTACGCCGACCGCGCGGTCGCCGCCGACAGCACGTTCGCCCTCGCGCTCAAGCTGGCGGCGGACGCGCGCGCGTGGGGGGACGACGGGTTCGCCGAGGAGGCACGGATCGCGCTGCTCACGCGGGCGGCGCGCCACGCGCGAGGGCTCTCGCCCACGGACTCGCTCCTGCTGCAGGTCGACAGCCTCTATGCCGCGCTGCAGGACGGGACGAGGCGCCGCGACCCCGCGATGCCCGCGCTCGGGCGCCGCACCGCCGAGCTGCTCGCGACCGCCCTCGCGCGGTTCCCGCGCGACGCGGAGCTCACCTACACGCTGGGCGAGGTGCGGCTCCACCATTCGCGGCACGCGGGCCTGCGGGCGTCGCCGCGCGAGATGCTCGAGCCGTTCGAGCAGGCGATCGCACTCGATTCGTCGTTCACGCCCGCCTACATCCATGCCGTGGAGCTCGCCCCGCTGCGCGGTGGCACGACGCGCCAGCTCGCGCTCCTCGACGCGCTCGTCCGCCGCGCGCCCGAGGCGCAGTACGCGTGGGCCGCGCCCGTGCTGCGGGCGATCGAGGGCGCACCGGCGTCGCGCGCGGCCGCGATCCTCGACAGCGTCACCCGCACGTCCGGGCCAGGCATCCCCGTGGGGCTCCTCAAGCTGCTCCGCTTCCGCACCGACGCCCCTGCGCTCGTGGAGGCGGTGCTGTCGGGCGCGGAGCGTCGCCCCGACCGATCGGGCGCCACCGGCGAGGCGCTGCGGCAGCTGCGCGTGACCCTCGCCGCGGCGCGCGGACAGGGCGACGAGGCCCTGCGCCTCGCCGGCGGGCTCCCGGTCACCGCACCGATGCTCGCCTCGCTGCTCGAGCCTGGTGCGCTCGATCCGGCGCGGCAGCGGTCGCTCGCCGTCGCGTGGGCGGGCAGCGCGCGGACCTCCGGGCCGGGGGGCTGGCCGGAGGCGACGTTCACGCTGCCCTACTGGGCGGACCAGCACGACCCGGCGATGGTGGACAGCGTCGAGCGACTCACGCTGCGCACCCGCACCACCGCGTCGCTCCCGCGCGAGCTGCAGGCCGGCGGCCCCACGGTCATCGCGCACTTCCGGCACGCGGTGCGTGGCCTCCGCGCCGCGGCGAGCGGCGATACGGCGCGCGCGCTCGCCATCCTCGACTCGCTGCCCGCGACGCCCTCGGACCTCGTGTCGCTCCTGCGGCTTCGCGTGCATGCCACGCTGCTCGAGCGTGCCGGACGCCCGGCCGACGCGCTGCGCGTCCTCATGGCGCGGAACTTCGAGAGCCTGGTGCCCGACCTGGACGAGGTGCTGTTCTCCGAGCGGCAGGCCCGCCTCGCCGCCTCCGTCGGCGACACCGCCACCGCCGCGCTCCTCGGCGGGTTCGTCCGCGCCTGGCGACAGCCCGCCGCCGCGGCCGTCGCCGGGCGCTGAGGACGGCGCGCGCCTCAGCCCCGTCGCAGGACCAGCAGCGTCCACGCGTGGAGCAGGATGGCCAGCGGCACGAGGAAACCCGGGATCAGGATGATGGGCCAGGGCAGCGCGGCGCGCGTGGCCATCGCGGTGCCGATGGCGACCGCGAAATCGAGCAGCCCAAGCAGCGTGTGGCCGAGGGCGATGCGGCGGCCCGTGCGGTCGCCGCGCGCCGCGGCGCGCGCGGCGAACGGCGCCGTCACGCCCACGAGCACGTCGCCGAGCCCCGCGATGAGCGCGAACCGCCACGGGACCGCCCCGAACGCCGCCCATGCCAGGAAGAGGCCGCCGACCACGCGGCTCGACTGCAGGCGCACCAGCGTCGCCAGCGGCACGCCGAGGAGGGTGCGCCGCACCACCGGGAGGAGGCCGACGCCCGCGGCCCCCAGCACGAGCGGCCCGAGGAAGAGCACCGGCGCTGCGGCCGTCCCCAGCGCTCCCCGCTCCGGCGCGACCAGCCCGAGCACGAGGACGAGCCACGCCGCGAGCACCACGCCTGCCGCCAGCGCGACCCTGCCCGGGGGCAATGGAGGCTCGAGCCGGCGGGCCCCCGCGGCCAGTGCGGCCGGCACGAGTGCGGGGATGGCGACAACTGCGCCAAGGAACAGGACGACGAGCGGGACGGGGACGGAGCCGGCCATGCGAAGTGTCCTCCGGGCGTGGGAAAGGCGGACGATGCGCCCCCCACGATGCCGCCAGCGCCCCCGGCGCGCCCGCTCCGGGCAGCGACGCGCCCACCCCTCGCCGCCAACCGCGCCGGCGCTGCAGCGAGGGGACCTGCCGAACGCGCCGTCCACCAGCAGATGCGTCGGCGACCGCCTGCGCGATCGCGCGCGCGGCATCGTCGTGGTGGAGGCGCAAGCAAGTCGCGCGGCGTCGCGGGACGGCCCCGGCGCCGCAGGGGCCGACGGAGCGGTGGAGCATGGCCTTCGTGCAGGATGCAGTGGCGGACGGGCGGACGTTCCGGGTGTTCACGGTGGTCGAGCAGTGGAGTCGTTGGAGTCTCGTGTCCCGTGTCGGAGGTGGGGACGCGGCTGACCGGCGAGACGGTGGCGGCAGCGCTCGATCGGGCGATCGCCATGCACGGGAAGCAGCGCTCGATCATGTGCGATCACGGCACGGCGTTCATGGCACGCGCCCTCGAAGACTTGGCGTTTCGGCGGGGCGTGCAGCTCGACATCACGCGGCCGGGCAAGCCAAAAGACGAAGGAGCTCCTCCACGAGCTCCTTCGTCTGCAGCTATCGGGGCAAGAACCGCCCGACGATGCCCTACGGATTGCTCCGCAAGCGAGACGAGGGCAGAACGGGATACGGATAAAGGGTCGTCGACGGCGAATAGAGATCCCGTTCGCCCCGAAGGGGCCGCGGGATAGGGATACGGCGACGACGGAGGGGAATAGGGAGAGACAGGCAACGGAGTCACCGACGGCTTCTGGACTGTGAAGTCACCATATGTCGTCCCACCCACCCGCCGCGTGGTTCCCGACATCGACGCGCCATCTTCCGACATGCCGCTGTGGTAGGTCATACCGCCGATCTGCTGCGATGTGGCGCGAGACCCTCCGTCCGGGCCATACACATTGGTGTAGGTCGTGGCCCCGCTCCGCTGGGCAGATCCGCTGTTCCCACGGCTGTCGTTGTAGTAGGTCGTGTTCCCGATGCTCTGCGTGCTGGAAGTGGAACCATCAGACTGCGTCGTGTACGTCTGGCTGCCGATACGTTGCGTCGTTGACCGCGAACCATCAGTGCACGATCTGAAGGTTGTCTGCCCGATTCTCTGAGACGTGCAACTCGTTGACTGGGCGTGCAGCGCCAGGACGGGAATCACAGTGCAGAAGAGAACCGCGTGGAACCGCCTCATTGGTCGCTCCCTCCGGAGATGAGGACACAGGACCAGCACAGCTTCGCCTCCAACAATGACGCACTTCGCAGCCGCGACTGTTGTCGCGGACAGGGTTGCACCACGATCGGCATTTGCGCAATCACCTCCGTACCGCTTCTCAGCCGTTCGCCTCGCAGAGGCCCTGCGGCGTGCAATGGCGCAAATCGCAGCGCTGTTCGCGCGAGCGAGCGGACCTACCGGCCAGCGCCCGCAACCCCGTGAGACCACATCACCAACGGCAGTCAGGCGAGCGCCCTTTCCGCGAGTCATCCGCCGCTGACGCGCTGCGCCGGCTCGCCGCGTCCGAAGCGCTGAGCCCGAGGGTTGCCTTGGCCGCTCCACGGCCGCGCAATGACAGATGGGACTGTCATCGCGAGGACCGCGCAGCGGTCCGAAGCGACCTTGGCGGCTGGCGCCGGTGAACCGCCCACCAGCACCCGCAGGCAAGGTTGCTTCGGCCGCTGCGCGGCCTCGCAATGACAGCGAGAGATCTGCGCCCTCGCAATGACAACCTGCGCCGTCATCGCGAGGGCCGCCCCGCGGCCCGAAGCGACCTTGGCCGCCTCCGCCGGTGAACCACCCACCAGCACCGACCAGCAAGGTTGCTTCGGCCGCTGCGCGGCCTCGCAATGACAGCGGAGAGATGGCGGCCTCGCAATGACAGCGGGGAGGTGGCGGCCTCACAATGACATCGGGGAAGTCGCGGCCTCGCGACAGCATCGCGGAGGTAGCGGCCTCGCGATGACAGCAGAGGCGAAGCGCCCTCGCCACGACTCCCCTCCCCCCAAACGCAAAAGGGCCCGGCACCCACGCCGGACCCTCGCATCCCCCACCCGCCCCTGGCCCCAAGCCCCTGGCCCAGGCCCCCCGCTACCCCAGCAGCGTCCGCCGGAGCTTCTGCATCCGCCGCCGCAGCGACCCGTCCAGCACCCGGTCGCCCACGCGCACCACCGTGCCGCCCAGGATCGCCGGGTCCTCGCGGAAGACGGCCACCACGTCCTTGCCGAGCGCCTGCGACAGCCGCCGAGTCACCTCGGCGCGGAGCGCGGCATCGGCCGGACGCGCGAGCGTGACGCTCGCGCGCACGCGGCCCTGCTGCACGTCCAGCAGCGCCTGGTACTCGGTCGCGATGTGCCGGAACAGCAGCTGCCGCCCGCGCCGCACCACCGCCGACACGAACAGCTTGAACTCGCGCGGCGCATCACCCAGCGCGTCCGAGAGCAGCTTGGCCTTCGCGGCCTTCGGCACCCGCGGCGACATGAGCAGCGTCTGCAGCTCGGGCGTGGTGTCGACCGCCGACGCCACGGCGTCCAGCAGGTCGTAGTACACGTCCAGCCGCCCGTGCTGCACGCCCAGCGCCACGAGCGCCTCGGCGTAGTTCCGCGCGACCGACTCGAGCCTCACGCGCGCCTCACTTCCCCTGGCCGAGCGAGGCCAGGTAGTCGGCGACGATCTTCCGGTCCTGCTCGGCCTCGAGCCGCTGGCCCACCACCTTGCTCGCCGCCGCCAGCGAGAGCTCCACCGCCTCGCGCCGCAGCTCCGCCACCGCGCGCTCGCGCTCGCCCTGGATCTCCCGGCGCGCCCGCGCGATCATCTCGTCCTGCTCCGCCTTCGTCTTCTCCACCGCCAGCGCGCGCTCCTTCTCCGCCATCGTGCGCGCATCGGCAAGCAGCTTCTGCGACGCGCCGCGCGCCTCGTCGAGCAGCTTCCGCTGCTCGGCGAGCGCCGCCTGCGCCTCGGCGTGCATCGTCTTCGCCTCGGCGAGCTGGCGCGTGATGGTCTGCTCGCGCTCCTCGGTCGCCTTGAGGATCTGCGGCCACACGAACTTCCGCAGCAGCAGGAACAGCGCGATGAAGACGACCCAGGTCCAGATCGTCAGGCCGGGATTGACCGCGAACGGCCCCTTCCCGCCCCCTTCGGCGCCTTCCGCCGCGGCGGTGAGCAGCGCGAGCATGACCATCGTCCCGCCCCTTCCTTACAGCAGCTTGAAGAGGAGCGCGAACACCAGCGCGATGATCGTGGCGCCCTCGAGGAGCACCGCGATGAGCAGCGCCGCGCCGCGGATCTCGCCCGCCGCCTCCGGCTGGCGCGCGATCGCCTCGGCCGCCGAGCCGCCGATGCGGCCCAGGCCCAGGCCCGCGCCGAGGATCGCCAGGCCGATCGCGATGCCCGCGCCGAGGAGCGCGTTGGTGTTGAGGGCGGAGACCGGGTCGGCCGCCTGGAGGAGCATGAGCGCGTTGAACATTCTCGTCATCCGTCGTTCGGGAGCATGGAAGTCGCCGCGCCGGCCTCCGGTCCCGCCGCGTCTCCCGCGCGACGACCGGTCGGCTGCCCGCCATCGGCCCCTTCGGGCCAGCAGGCTTCCCCGGCCACGGGCCGGGTACGTGTCGGGGCCGGCGCGTGGCGCGCGGCCGGCCCCCGGGTGCCGCTAGTGGTGCTCGTGCTGCATCGCCCCGATGAACACGGAGCTCAGCAGCGCGAAGACGTACGCCTGCAGGAACGCGACGATCAGCTCGAGGCACATGATGCCGAGCACCGCCGTCGCCGTCACCAGGCCGATGCCGTAGCTCACCATGCCCAGCGTGCCGAACATGAAGATCAGCCCCATCAGCGACAGGATCACGAAGTGCCCCGCCGTCATGTTGCCGAAGAGACGCACCGCCAGCGCGAACGGCTTCGTCAGCTTGCCCAGGATCTCGAGCGGCGCGAGCGCGATCGCCAGGATCGTCCCCGCCGGCCCCTTCATCCCGGGGATCTGCATGAAGATCGTCCCCATGTAGCCGCCGAAGCCGAGCTTCCGCATGCCGCCGATCTCGACGGTGAGGAAGACGAGCACCGCGAGCCCCGCCGTGACCGCCAGGTTGCCCGTGGCCGACTGGCCCCACGGCACCAGGCCGAACAGGTTCGCGAAGAGGATGAAGAAGAAGAGCGTGAGGATGAGCGGCGCGTACGTCGGCCCCTCCTCCTCGCCGATGTTGGCGATGGCGATGTCGTCGCGCACCCAGAGCACGAGCGCCTCGATCATCCCCGCGAAGCCCGTCGGCGCCCGCTCGCCCGCCTTCTGCCGCGCGAGCCCGTTGGCCGCCAGCTTCAGCACCGTGAAGACCAGCACCGCCGTCAGTACCATGAACACGACGTGCTTCGTCGGCGTGAGGTTGATCGCCAGCGACCCGAGATGCACCGTCGGGAAGAGGTCCGGCGACCATGACCAGTGCAGGAACGGATCGATCTCGATGCTGTACGCATCGCCCGTGTGGTGCATGATCATCTCGCCGACGTTGACCTGGCCGCCTTCGCTCATCGCCCGTCTTCCTCGTGCGTCGTGGTGCCCGCGCCATCCCGCCGCGCGGCGAGCTTCGCCTTCGCGTCCGCCTCCAGCCGCGTCAGCGTGCGATACACGGAGTAGAAGCTCAGCCCGGAGCCGAGCACCGTCCCCGCGATCACGCCGATCGGCAGCGTGCCCAGCTTGCGATCGACCAGGAAGCCCATGCCGGCGTACAGCATGATGCCGCCCGCGAACTTGAGCCCCAGGGCGAGGGACTTGTACCCCTCGCCCATCGCCCGACCATCCGATCCCGCATCCCGGCTGGGCATGGACAGCCCGAAAAGATAGCGGCTTGTGAAAAACGGAGCAAGCTCAGGCGGCGGCCCGCAGGCGCGCGCCGAGCAGCGCCCGCGCCTCGCCCACCGCGTCCGCCGTGCCGAGCAGCACGAGGACGTCGCCCGCGAGGAGCCGCTGCTCCGACGACGGCGCCACGACGGTCTCCGTCGGGCGCCGGATGGCGACGACGGTCGCCCCGGTCAGGCCGCGCACGTTGAGCTCGCCGAGGCTCTTCCCCGCCCCCGCCGCGGCCTCCGGCAGCTCCAGCGCCACGAACGGGCCGATGCCCGGCAGCAGCGCCTCGAGCTCGGCGAGCGGGAGCTCCATCGTCGCGGCGTCATGCCCGGCGCCGACCGCCGGCCACTCCATGGTGCTCGCGACGAGCTCTGAGCTCGCGCGCAGGTGCCCCTCGAGGTCGCGCGTGGAGCGCCAGAGCGCCCACGCCGCCACCGCGAACCACGCGCCGAGGAGGAGCGCCGGCTCCCACGCGGGGAAGACGAGCTGCGCCAGCACCGCGAGCGGCAGGCCGACGACGAGCACGAGCAGCCCGTGCAGCAGCCCGGAGAGCGCCGCGCGCGGCGCGCGGCCGGGATCCATGGAGCCGGAGGGGCGGAGCGGGATGGCGCGCGCCGCGAGCCGCGCGGCCAGCTGCTCCACCTGCCGCGCGATGCGCACGAGGAACGGCAGCGCGGCCACGAGCCCGCCGAGCGCCACGGCGCGCACCGCGTTGTCGGCGCCGAGGCGGAGCGCGCCCTGCGCCCACCGCGCCAGCGCGCTCGCGTTGACGACGACGCCCGCCGTGACGCCCGCGAGCAGCAGCACCTCGACGCCGATGGCGCGGAGGACCGGCGCCACGCGGCCGGCGTCGGGCGTGGCGCTGCCGTGCGCCGGCCCCGCGAGCATCGCGCGCCACGAGCCGGCGAGCGCGTTGAGCGCCTGCAGCGGCGGCGGGAGGCGGCGGTCGACGACGGTGGCGACGGCGTCGCCGCGCGCCATGAGCCAGGGCGCGAGCGCGGCGGTGAGGATGGCGGTGCCGATGGCGACCGGCAGCAGCTCGGCGCGCGCGCCGCCGCCGGCCCCCGCGGCGGTGGCGACGATGAACGAGAACTCGCCGATCTGCGCCATCGTGAAGCCGGCGCGCACGCTGAGCCGCGCCCCGTGCCCCGTCAGGAAGGCGCCGAGCGAGACGCCCACCACCTTGCCGATGACCACCAGCGCGGTGGCGCCGAGGATGAGCGGCCAGAGCGTGGCGAGGGTGCTGGGGTCGAACTGCATGCCGGTCGCGACGAAGAAGACGGCGACGAAGAGGTCGCGGAGCGGGCGGATGAGCCGTTCGAGGCGGTGGCCGGCACCCGCATCCGCGGCGAGCGACCCCGCGAGGAAGGCGCCGAGCGCCACGGAGTACCCCGCCGACCGGGCGAGCACCGCGGCGCCGAAGGCGAGGCCGACGGAGGCGACGAGGAGCGTCTCGGGGCGGCCGGCCTTCATGGCGGCGCGGAGGAAGCGCGGCACGACGAGCGCGCCGACGGCGACGGAGCCCAGCAGGAAGAGGCCGAGGCGGAGCAGCGCCTTCGCCACCGCGGCGCCGTCGGCCAGCGACTCGCCGCGGCCGATGAAGACGAGGAGCAGGATGGCGACGATGTCCTCGACGACGAGCACGCCGAGCACCAGCTCGCGGAGCGCCGGCGGTGCGGCATGCTCGCCGAACGCGCGGGCGATCACCATCGTCGACGAGATGGCGATGACCGCACCGGCCACGAACGCATCGGCGCGGGCCCAGCCGAGGAGGCCGGCGGCGGCGGCGCCGAGGGTGAGCATGAGCCCGATCTCGATCGCCGCGACCACCGCCGCGACGCGGCCCGCCCGGAGCAGCCGCCCCACCGAGAACTCGAGCCCGACGCCGAACATGAGCAGGATGACGCCCAGCTCGGCGAGCGTGTGCACGGTCGGCTCGTCGGCGAAGAGCGGGAAGAGCGTGTGCGGCCCGATGGCGAGGCCCGCCAGCAGGTACCCGAGCAGCGACGGCAGCCCGAGCGCGCGGCAGAGCACGGTCGCGAGCCCGGCGGAGCCGAGGACGAGGGCGAAGTCGGTGAGGAAGTCGTGGGCCGGCACGCGGGGAAAGTAGGGCGGACGGGCGGTCGGGCGGACGGGCGGAAGGGGTCTCGATGGGAGGGCGGCTATCCTTGGTCTTCCCCCGAACGTGGTGGGTCGAGAGGCGCGGCAGGCCCGTCCGCCGCTCCGCTCGTCCGCCATTGGCCGTCCGCCCGTCCGCCCTTCCGCCCTTCCGCCTCCCTATGAACGATCTCGCCCAACTCGAACGCCTCACCGACGCCGTCACGCAGCTCCGCCGCCAGGTGGCGCAGCGGATCGTCGGGCAGACCGATGCCGTCGACGGCATCCTCACCGCCGTGCTCTCCGGCGGCCACGCCCTGCTGATCGGGGTGCCGGGCCTCGCGAAGACGCTGATGGTGCAGACGGTCTCCGAGGCGCTCGCCCTCTCGTTCAACCGGGTGCAGTTCACGCCCGACCTGATGCCGAGCGACATCACGGGCACCGAGATCATCGAGGAGGACCTGACGACGGGGAAGCGCGCCTTCCGCTTCGTGCAGGGCCCGATCTTCGCCAACGTCGTCCTCGCCGACGAGATCAACCGCACGCCGCCGAAGACGCAGGCGGCGCTGCTCCAGGCGATGCAGGAGCACGTGGTCACGGCGGCGGGGCAGACGTACCGGCTGCCCGACCCGTTCTTCGTGCTCGCCACGCAGAACCCGATCGAGCAGGAGGGGACGTACCCGCTCCCCGAGGCGCAGCTCGACCGGTTCATGCTCGAGCTCCGCGTCGGCTACCCGACGCGCGAGGAGGAGGAGGCGATCGTCGAGCAGACGACGGGCACCGCGCGCGGCACCGTCGCCCCCGTGCTCGACGCGGCGACGATGCTCGGCATGCAGCAGCTGGTGCGCCGCATCCCGGTGACGAAGGCGCTGATCGCGTCGGCGGTGAAGCTCGCGCGCATGACGCGCCCGGCCGACGCGGACGCGCCGGCGATGGTGCGGGAGTACGTGGAGTGGGGCGCGGGGCCGCGCGCGTCGCAGTACCTGGTGCTCGGCGCGAAGGCGCGGGCCGCGATGGCGGGGCGGCCGATGGCCGACCTGGAGGACGTGCGCGCGGTGGCGCCCAGCGTGCTGCGCCACCGCGTGGTGACCAACTTCGCCGCCGAGGCGGCGGAGCGCACGAGCGAGGACCTGGTGAAGGAGCTCGTCGGCGCCGCCGCCTGGCGGAGCTGACCTCAGCCCAGCAGCGCCTCCACCGGGGCGAGCAGTTCGTCGAGCAGCTGGCTCGTCCGGTCGACCAGGTCGCCGACCTTCTCGATCGCCTGGCGCTCGTCGGTGGTGAGCGTCCGGCCGTTCGCGCCGGCGACCGTGATGCCGTTGGCGCCGGTGCTGATCGTGGCGAAGAGGGCGCTGTTCACCCGCACCTCGAGCGTGAGCGCGGGCGCGGACGGGCTCGTGATGGCGCCGCTCACCGCGATGTTCGTCCCGCCCACGGTCATCTGCACGCCGTAGCTGACGCCGGTCAGCCCCTGCGCGCCGAAGTCGACCACGACGGTGGCGGTCGAGGTGTACTGCCGCGACGGCACGTTGATGGTGTACTCGGCGCGCACGCGCCCCACGAGCTGCGCGTTGAGGGTGAAGGTCGCGTTGACGGTGAAGTCGACCGCGTCGTTCCCGTTGCGCACCGACCCGGCGACGGTGAACGTGCCGTTGTCGTTGCTGCCGGTGCCCGAGACCAGGTAGTTCAGGAACTCGACCTGTCCGGCGACGCCGATGATGCGGAAGCGGATCGCGTTGCCGTTGCTCTCGTCGATGAGGTCGACGCGGCCGATCTCGGCGAGCGGGAGGGTGGGCGTGCGGTCGCCGGGGCCGGCGCTGTACAGGATGAAGCGGACGCCGGCGGCGGGGGCGCCGGCACGCGAGCCGGCGACGTACCGGTTGAGCTGGGTCGACCACTCGAACGTCTTGCCGCGTGCGACGGTCGGGATGCCGGTCGCCGCGGCCGCCGCGAGCTGGGTGAGCGCGCGTGCGGAGCCGAACGCACCACGCGCCGGCCCCTCCGAGGTCGCCTCCTGCAGGGCGGTCACCACCGGCGACTGGGTCGCGCCCAGCGCGGGGCCGAAGGTGGCGGAGAGCGCGCGGAACGCGTTCATCTGCGGCGACTCGAGCGCGCCGTTGACGGCCGCGACCGTGGTGTTGGTGGTCGCCGCGTTGAACGGCTGACCCCCGGCATTCGGGTCGGACCCGCCGCAGGCGGCCAGCGCAACGAGCGCGGCAGCGAGCGCGGTCCTCGGCGAAAGGCGGACGGACATGGGAGGTGCCCCCTGAAGGGTGTGTGGATCGTGCCGGCGGACGCGCGTCACGCCGGACCCTGCTGAAGGATGCCGAAGGACCGGCCGGGCCGCCACCGGCCCCCCGCGGAGCGCGCGACGAAGGTCTGCGCGCGGTGCGGGCGCCCGTTCCAGTGGCGGAAGAAGTGGGAGAAGGTGTGGGCGGAGGTGCGCTACTGCAGCGACCGGTGCCGGATGGGGAAGGCGGCGGGGTAGGCGGGCCGCGCCGCCGTCACGTCACCGTCGCGCCCTGCTCCACGAGCCGCTGGCTCAGCTCCCACAGCCGCTCCTGGCTCTCGACGTGGTAGCTCACGCGCGAGCTGCGCGTCGGGCGCTTCTTGATGAAGTACTGCCCGCTCACCAGCGCCACCGCCGGCGACGACGCCAGCCACACGATCGTGTCGGCGCCCTCCTCGGGCGTCCCGCCGACCAGGCGCGTGATGGCGTGGGACACGAACGGCACGCCGACGTAGTCGGCCAGCAGCTTCGTGGCGATGACACCGGGGTGCAGCGCGTTCGCCGTCATCGCCGTCCCCTGCAGCCGCCGCGCCAGCGCGTAGGTGAACATGACGTTCGCGAGCTTCGACTGCGCGTACGCCTTGTTCGCGCCGTAGCCGCGCTCGAGCATCGGGTCGTCCCACGCGACCGACGCGCCCTGGTGCGCCTCCGACGCCACGTTGACGATCCGCGCCGCGGGCGCCGCCTGCAGCGCCGGCATCAGCTCCTGCGTGAGCAGGAAGTACGCGAGGTGGTTCACCGCGAACGTCGTCTCGTGCCCGTCGACCGTGACGCTGCGGCGCGGCATCAGCGTGCCCGCGTTGTTGATCAGCACGTCGACCGCCGGCACCTCGGCGCGCACCCGCTCCGCCAGCACCCGCACCGACGCGAGCGACGAGAGGTCGGCCGAGAGCGGCAGCACGGGCGCGCGCCGACCCGTGCGCGCGCGGACGTCGGCGGCCACCGCGTCCACGTCGGCCTGGCGCCGGCTCACGAGGATGAGCGACGCGCCCATCTCGGCGAGGGCGACCGCCGCGGCGCGGCCGATGCCGCGGCTCGCGCCGGTGAGGACGATGGTGCGGCCCGTCAGGTCAGGTGTCGGCTCAGCCATTCCACACTCTCGACGAAGAGCTTGTCCAGCGCGGGCGTGCTCCCCGTCCATGGGTGCGCCGCCCCGAATCCGTGCCCCGCACCCTCCATGGCGAGGAGTCGCGCCCGCGGCTGGGCCGC
This sequence comes from Gemmatimonadales bacterium, assembly GCA_033764615.1. Lineage (GTDB taxonomy): Bacteria > Gemmatimonadota > Gemmatimonadetes > Gemmatimonadales > GWC2-71-9 > JANRIU01. Next base: position 33,322 of record JANRIU010000002.1, read on the forward strand.
CACGAGCGCCTCCGCCTCCGCGAACGGCACGGCCTCGTCGGCGGTGCCATGCACCACGAGCCACGGCACGGCGAGCCGCGCCGCATGCGCGAGGATGTCCAGCCGCCCCGCGCCGTCCCGCTCCAGCTCGTCCAGCAGCGTGGTGTAGAGCGGGAGCACATCCCCCGTTCGCGCGTTCACCACGTCGAGCCGCCCGCGCCGCCGCCAGGCCTCGCGCGCGCCCTCGCCCCAGCGGTCGGCCCGCGCGATGGACGCCCACGTCACCAGCGCGCGCACCCGCGCATCGGTGGCGGCGCGCAGGATCGCCACGCCCCCACCGCGGGAGTGCCCCAGCAGGCCGATGCTGGTCGGCGCAGGGACACCGAGCTCGCCGGCAGCGAGGGCATCCAGCACGAGCCCCAGGTCCGCCAGCTCCGCGCCATACGAATTGTGACCGAAACGTTCGGGGAGGGAGAAGCTACACTGGTCGTCCACCCCGGCGCCCGAGACGGTGAGCGTCACCGCCGTGCAGCCCGCGCGCGCGACGCGCTCGGCGAACGGCGGGAGGAAGCCCCACTCCTTGAACCCCTTGAAGCCATGCAGGATGACGACGGCGGGGAGCGCGGGCATGCCGGGCGCCGCGCGCACCTCCATGGAGACGGGGCCGAGCGCGCCGGGCAGCGCGAAGGCGCGGCGCCGCGGCGTCGCCACTCAGCGGGCGCGGACGGCGGGCTCGAGCAGCTCCAGCTCGCCGCGCGTGGCGTCGAGGCGGGCGCGGGCGCCGAGCGGCACGGTCCACTGACTCTCGATGTGGCCGATCGGGAAGCCGTGGGCGACGGGGATGCCGAGCGGCTCGAAGACGCCGCGCAGCACGTCGTCGAGGGAGGCGACGCCGTCGCCCATCTCGCGCTTCATGTCGGTGAAGCGCCCGACGGCGACGCCGGCGACCCGCTCGAGCAGCCGCGCGCCGCGCAGGTGGTGCAGCATGCGGTCGATGCGGTACAGGTCCTCGCCGACGTCCTCGATGAAGAGGATCGCGCCGTCGAGCTCCGGCGCCCACTTCGTGCCGACGAGGCACTGGAGCAGCGTCAGGTTGCCGCCGACGAGCCGGCCCTCCGCGATCCCCGGCAGCACGGTGACGACGCGCTCGGCGCGCGGCACGAGCACGTCGGCCGGCGGGGCGATGGCGCCGAGGCGGCCGGCGGCGACGGGGCGGGTGAGCACCTGGTCGAGGTGGAAGCGGCTGAACGGCGTGAGCGGGCTCGCGGCCATCGGCGCGTGGAACGTCATCAGCGACGTCTCGCGCAGGCAGGCGACGAGGAGCGCCGTGATGTCGGAGTAGCCGATGACGGGGCGCGGGCGGCGGCGGAGCGCGGCGAAGTCGACGCGGTCGAGGATGCGCGTCATGCCGTAGCCGCCGCGGAGGCACCAGATGGCGTCGATGGTGGCGGCGCGCAGCGCGGCATTGAGTCCGTTGAGACGGTCGTCGTCGGTCCCGGCGAACCAGAGCCACCGGTTGGACGCGTTCGCCGCGGTGACCGGCTCCCAGCCGAGCGCGCGCACGAGCTCCTCGGCGCGGCGCACGTCGTCCAGCTCGAGGAGCGGCCCCGCGGGCGCGACGAGCGCCACGCGCGCGCCGGGCGCGAGGAGGGGAACGGCGGACGGCGTCGGCCCTGTCAGCATGCGGAACCCCCGTGTATCCTCTGCCTTGCACCGACCCCAAGGCGTTCCCGTGCGCGTGTCCCAGCCCGCCCTCAGCGCGGTGGCCCGACTGCTCGCCGAGGCGCAGGCGCCGATCGTCCGCGAGTGGTCCGAGCGGCTCGGCGACCGGCTCACCGGCTCGCCGGCGGTGCGCCGGGAGCAGGTCCTCCGCCAGCTCGACCTGATGGTGCGCGCGCTCGGCGAAATGCTCGGGCCTCTGCGCGGCGAGGTCAAGCCCGTCTGGCTCCAGCTGCTCGAACACTACGGCCGGTCGGCGGCGCGGCGCGGGCTCTCGGCCGGCGAGGTGGTCGACGAGCTGCAGCACCTCCGCGAACTCCTCGTGCTCCACCTCGCCCCGGCCGTCGGCCAGCTTCGCGCGCGCCTCGGGCTCGCGGTGCTGCTGCGGCTCAATCGCGCGCTCGACGTCGGCCTCAGCACCGCGGTCGCCGGCTACACCGACGCGCTCGTCGCCTCGCTCTTCGCGCACGGCGGCATCCCGGGCGGCGGCGCGGGCGACGACGGTCCGCACCTCGACCGCCAGCTCGACGACCTCGAACGCTCGCTCGCCGCGGCCACCGGCCGCGCCTGACCCGCATGCCGGTCCCCGCACTCGTCGCCGCGCTGCCCTGGGCCGCGGTGTGGCTGATGTTCGGCCGCCTCCGCATCGTCGCGCCCTCGCTCGACGACGTCACGCCCGCCGAGGGCGGCGCGCTCTCGGTCATCATCCCCGCGCGCGACGAGGCGACGAACATCGAGGCGTGCGTCCGCGCCATCCTCGCGAGCACGCACGCGCTGCTCGAGGTGATCGTCGTCGACGACCGCTCCGGCGACGACACCGCGGCGATCGTCGCGCGCCTCGCCGCCGCCGACCCGCGCGTGCGCCTCGTGCGCGGCGCCGAGCTGCCGGCCGGCTGGTTCGGGAAGCAGTGGGCGTGCCGCCAGGGCGCCGACGCCGCGACCGGTGAGCTCCTGCTCTTCACCGACGCCGACACGCGCCACGGTCCCGAACTGCACGCGCGCGCCATCGGCTTCCTCCGCGCCGAGCGCGCCGACGTGGTGACGGTGGCGCCGTACCAGCGCTGCGAGACGTTCTGGGAGCGGGCGGTGATGCCGCAGTTCTGGCTGCTGCTCGGCTTCCGCTACCACGCGCAGGTGGTGAATGCCGCGCGGCACCGGCGCGACGTCGTCGCGAACGGCCAGTTCATCCTCTTCACGCGCGATGCCTACGAGCGGATCGGCCGGCACGACGCGGTGCGCACGACGGTCGCGGAGGACCTCGCGCTCGCGCAGCGCGCGCACGCGCTCGGCCTGCGGCTCCGCCTCGCCTACGCGCTGAAGCACATGGAGACGCGCATGTACACCTCGCTCGGCGAGATCGTGCGCGGCTGGGGGAAGAACGTGTACCTCGGCGGGCGCGCGTCGCTGCCCGACGAGCCGCTGCTGCGCGCCCTCGTGCCGGTGCAGCTGGCGCTGGCGTTCCTGTTCTGGCTGCTGCCGCCCACCGGGCTCGCGTGGGCGCTCGCAACGGGCGCAGGGGCCTGGGCCGCAGCATGGGGCGCTGCGACGGCGCTCTCGCTCGGTTTCTGGCTGCTGATCTACTGGGGGATGTGGCTGCCGCCGCGCTTCGCGCTCACCTACCCGCTCGGCGCGCTCGTGGCGCTCTGGATCGCGCTGGCGAGCTCGTGGCGCGGGGCGCGGAAGGTGGAGTGGCGCGGGCGGGTGTACGGGACGGAGACGGTGGTGGAGGGGGACGCAGCGGGGTAGGCGTCCGTCCCCCTCGCGCCGCCGCTACTCGCGCCGCACCTCCACGCCCTGCGCCGGGATCCCGCCGCCGCGCACCCGCCCGCGCGCATCGAGCGCGAGCGCGAACTCCACCGTGCCGAGCCGCACGCGCGCCGAGTCGGGCGACGGGCGCGTCACCGTGGCCGTGGCGGTCACGCCGCCGGTCAGGTTGAAGAGCGGCAGCGGCGCGCTCTCCCCCACCTTCGGCAGCACGCGCTGCAGCGCCACGTCCAGCAGGCCGAACGAGAGGTTCAGGTACGGCGCCGAGTTGGGCGTCGTCTTGTAGAAGCGCATGTGGAGGCCGCCGGAGGTCATCGCCTCCATCGCCACCGAGTCGCCCTTCCAGATGGCGCGGCCGCGCTGGATGACGCGCGCGCGCACCTTCCCCGTGTCGAGTCCCTGCTTCTCCGTGACCTCCAGCAGGCCCACCGCGCCCTCCGGCGTGACGACCGCCTCCCAGCGCGTGCGCACGGGGTCGGCGGCGTTCGGCAGGAAGTCGCCCGTGACCGTGGGGCCGACGCGCCGCACGCGCTCCGTCGCGACGACCTTGCCGCCGCGCGAGACGACGAACGTGCTCGAGTCGACGGGGCCCTTCGCCTCCGCCGCCAGCTGCGCCACCGACACCTGCTGCGCCATCGCCGCCACCGGCGCCAGCAGCAGCGCCACCACCACTCCGATCCCGCGCATCATGAGCTCCGTTCCGAGGAGGTTCTGGGCGCGGATTCTACCCCGGACCGTGCTTTTCGGGTACGCGTCGGCACGAAAATGATGACACACCCGGCGCGGGGCGGTGCGACCGTGGGACTCCATGCCGCCTGGAGCCCCCGTGACCGTCGTCCCGCCGCCGCGCGTCGGCCTCGCCGACCTCGAGCCCGCGCTCGCGCGCCTCCGCCATCCCGTCGATGTCGCCGCGCTCGCCGCCACGCTCGGCGCGGTGCCCGCGCACGAGGCGTTCCCCCTTCCCGCGTGGCTGCCGGACGCGCCGGGCGACGCGCTCGTCGTGGCGCACGGCGCGGTGCCGTGGATCGCGTTCCGTGCGACCGACGCGGCGCGCGAGGCGCGGCGGCTCGCGCTCCGGCTGCAGGCGCACGGCCGTCCCGCGCTCGCGCTGGCGCTCGACGCCGACGGCGGCGAGCTCGCGGTGGCGCCCGCGTTCGGTGCGGCGACGCCGCTCGTCGTGCCGCTCGCGCGGGCGCCCGGCCCCGTGCGCCAGGCGCTCGCGCGCCTCCGCTGGGACGGCGCGGAGCCCGCGCTCCCCTGGCTCGCGCGCGCCGCGCAGGCGCTCGGCAGCGAGGACGTGGGGACGCGCTTCTTCCGCGCGTTCCGCCGCACGCTCGACCACGCCACCGGCTCGCTCGACCGCCGCATCCCCGCCGAGCACCGCCACGCGCTCGCGCTCACGGCGCTCACGCGCGTGCTGGTGCTGTACTTCGTGCAGGCCCGCGGCTGGCTCGACGGCCGGCCCGACTTCCTCGCGCGCGCCGTCGACCGCTGCCTCGCCGCGCGACGCCGCCTCGAGCCCGGCCTGCTGCAGCCGCTCTGCTTCGGCACGCTCAACCGGCCGCCCGCCGAGCGGTCACGCCTCGCGCGCGCGTTCGGCCGCGTGCCGTTCCTGAACGGCGGCCTGTTCGAGCCGAACGCGCTCGAGCGGCGCTGGCGGCCGCGCCTGCCAGACCCCGTCTGGCGCGCGGCGTTCGACGATCTCTTCGAGCATTTCCGCTTCACCGCCAGCGAGGGCGCCGACCGCGACGCGATCGCGCCCGACATGCTCGGCCGCGTCTTCGAAGGGGTGATGGACCCGGCGGAGCGGCGCGGCAGCGGCACGTTCTACACCCCGGCACCGCTCGTGCGCGCCGTGCTCGAGCAGGCGTTCACGGTGCACCTCGCCCGGCGCCTCGGCGGCGAGGCCGCGGCGCGGCGCGCCCTCGAGGCACGCTCCCCCGCGGCGTGGCAGGCGCTCGCCGACGTGACGGTGCTCGACCCCGCGTGCGGTTCCGGCGCCTTCCTCCTCGGCGCGCTCGACCTGCTGTCCGGCGTGCTCGCGGCGCAGGGCGTGCCCGCAGGCGCGGCGCGGCGGCAGGTGCTCGCGCGGAACCTCTTCGGCGTCGACCGGAACGCGGCGGCGGTGCGGCTCGCCGAGCTGCGGCTGTGGCTCGCGGTGATCGCGGCGGATGACGCGCCCGAGCCCGAGGCGGTGGCGCCGCTGCCGAACCTGGACGCGATGGTGCGCCAGGGCGACTCCCTGCTCGACCCGCTCGCGGCCGTCGCGCGCGGCGCGGCGCACGCGCACACGATGGCGCGGCTCGGCGCGGTGCGGCGCGCGCTCGTGACGGCGGCGGGCCCCGCCAAGCCCGCGCTCGTGCGCGCGCTGCGCGCCACGGAGCTCGATGCCGCCGCGG
>JANRIU010000005.1:0-15433 GCA_033764615.1 Gemmatimonadales bacterium
GCGAGCGCGGACGCGGCGCCCGCCGCGAGCGCGCCCGCGGCGACCGCGCGCCAGACGGGGCCGGCCCGCGCCTCCGCGAGCGCGCGCGGCAGCGCCACCGTCCACCGGGCGAGGAGCGGCGCGAGCGGGAGCCAGAAGCGGGGGCCGAGGTAGTAGCCGTCGTGGAAGTAGAGCGCGTACGCGCCGACGAGCAGCACGCCGGCCGCAAGCAGCGCCCGCTCCTCGGCGGGGATCGCGGCGACGAGCGCGAGCGCGAGCAGCGCGGGCACGAGGCCCGGCGCGCCCGCCTCGAACGCGAGGAGCTGCAGGCGGAGAAGGTTGCGGTTCACGAGCGCGAGCGCGCGCGCGGGCGTGTGCGGCGGGCCGAACGGCGCCTCGTGGAAGCCGAGGTCGTGCGTCGGGCCCCATTGCAGCGTGTAGCCGAGGAGCAGCGGCGCCCCGGTCGTCACGCGGTTGTAGGCGAGGAGTCCGGCGACGGGGAGGATGCCGCCCACGGCCAGGAAGCCGAGCGCCGCCGCCGCGCGACGGCCGCCGCCGCGGAGCCCCTCGCGCCACGCGACCCACGGGCCAAGCACGGCGGCGATGACCAGCCCGTCGAGCGGACGCACGGCGATCCCGATGCCGCACGCGAGCCCGGCGAGGAGCAGGCCGGGCGCGGTCGCGGCGCCGGCGCTCGCCGCGAACGCCACCATGCCGAGCGCCGCGACGGGCACGTGCGCGAACCAGGTGCCGGCGGAGAAGCACGCCCACGGCATGAGCGCGAGCAGGAGGCCCGCGGCCAGTCCCTCCCCGGGGCGCACGCCGGCCCGCCGCGCCCAGACGACGAGCGCCGCGGCCATCGCACCCGCCGCCACCGGCCCCGCGAGCCACGCCGCGCCGAGCTGCTCCGCCGCGGCGAGCAGCACGGGCCAGCCCGGCGGGAACTGGGTGAAGACGCGCCCCTCGCGCACGACGAACTGCTGCCCGCTGAAGAACTCCGGGACGAGCCCCTCGGGCCGCCAGAGCGACCCCTCCGCGAAGAGGCGCGCCTGCCACGCGTACGAGAGCTCGTCGAGGAAGAGCGGGCGGCCGCCGAAGGTGACGCGCGCCGCGACCGCGGCGACCACGAGCGCCAGCGCGCCCACGGCGACCGCCTGCTGCCACAGCGGTCGCTCCGCGGCGGCACGGCCGGCCCCCCGGAGGAGCGCGGCGAGCTCGGCGGCGGTCGCCTGCCGGAGCGCGGCGGCCGTGGCGGCGCCGACGGCGAGGGCGAGGACGAGACCGACGAGCGACTGCCGCAGGGCCTCGCCATACCAGGGGATCGCGTCCTGGCCCGGCAGCCAGGCGCCGACCGGCAGGCAGGCGAGCGCGGCGACGAGCGCCACGCCCGCCCGCCTCACCACGGGCGCGGGGCCTCCCGCGTCGTGCCGTGGCGGACGTCGCGCTTCAGGCGGCTGACGACCACGGTCACGTTGTCGGTGCCGCCGCGCTCGAGGGCGAGGCGCACGAGCTCGCGGCAGCAGCGCTCGGCCGTCGGCTCGTGCTTCAGCACGCTCGCGATCTCCTCGTCATTGACGTGCTTCGTGAGCCCGTCGGAGCAGAGGAGCAGCTGGTCGTCCCACTGGATCTCGCTCGACGCCGTCATCGGCTCTGCCGTCCCCGCGCCGAGCACGCTCGCGAGCATGTGGCGCAGGCCGGAGCGCTCCGCGTCCTGCGGCGTCAGCACGCCCGCCTCCACCAGCGCCGCGGCCATCGTCTGGTCGCGGCTGATCTGCGTCAGCGTGCCGTCGCGCAGGCGGTAGCAGCGGCTGTCGCCGACGTGGATGAGGTACGCCGTCGGCCAGATCACCGCCACCATGGTCAGCGTGGTGGCGAGGCCGCCGGGCAGGCCGATCCGGTCCCCCTCCGCGCGCACCGCGCTGTGCGAGCGCAGCACCGAGCGCTCCAGCTCCTCGAGGAAGCGGCTCTCGTGCTCCGCGTCGGAGTGGTAGTAGAGGCGCATCGTGAAGGTGACGTAGTCGACGACGGCGCGGAGCGCGGCGCTGCTCGCCTCCTGCCCCCCCGGGAGCCCGCCGACGCCGTCGGCGACGAGGAAGAGGAAGCCGTGCGAGTCGCTCACCGCGTCGCCGAGCGCCTGGTGGTCGAGGCTCGACTGGTGCACCTGCATCAGCTTGTGCACGGAGGCGATGAGGAACTGGTCCTCGTTGCGCTCGCGGACGAGCCCGGGATGGGTGAGCCCGAAGCTGTCGACGTCCCCCTGCCCCGGGCGCGACGCGGCCCGCGCGCGGCGCTCGGCGGTGGTCGGGCGGGTGTCGGGCATGGGGGTGGCGGTCCTGTGGGGGGACCCCGGGATTGTAGCACGGACGGGGAGCGCCGCGCGATGGCGCCCCCGGGGCCCGGCGCGGCGTCAGGGGCGGGCGCGGCGCTCGGCGGCCTCGAACGCGCGCCGCGCCGAGTCGGCCTGGCGCTCGAGGTCGCCGCGGTTCCCCTCGTTCGCCATCGGCGCCTTCAGCTCCTCGTTCACCTGCACCATCGACCACCAGAGCGGCTCCCGCTTGTAGTTCTCCCAGAAGAAGCGGTCGCCGAAGCGCGTCGTGTAGAGGTGCGGCGCGAACGGGTACCGGAGCGTCCGGCCGTCGAGCCCGCGGCGCAGCTGCTGGAACGCCCGCAGGTACGAGAGCGAGTCGGTGGCGCCGGCGCGCTCCGCGTCGGCGACGCCGCTGCCGGCGAGGAAGCCGAGCACGAAGAGGTCGCGCTCGCCGGAGGTCATGCGCGCCCAGTCCTGCGCATCCGCCTCGTACCACGGGCGCCACGGCGGCTCCGCGAACGCGACGCCCCCGGCGAAGCCGAGGGCGAGGAGCAGCAGCGCGCGCGCGACCGGCCGGCCGCGGATCATCCCGCCTTCTTCCCGCCGGTCTGCACCGACGGCTCGGTGGCGGTCGCGCTCACGGCGAGCCGCACCCACATCCCCGAGAGGCCGTGGCCGGGCACGCCGCAGAAGATGCGGTACGTGCCGACCGGGTCGGCCTTGAAGCGCATCACGTCCTTCTCGCCCTGGTTCATCCCCTCCATCGCCTTGATGGTGTAGGCGCGCTGGAGGGCCGGGTTGCCGGCCATGTTCGGCATCGGGTCCTTGTCGGCGATCACCTCGGCCGAGTGGGGGACGCCGTCCTCGTTGATGAACGTCATCACCACGGTGCTGCCCAGCGGCACGGTGAGGGTGAGCTCGCCGTCCGTGTAGCCGTTGAAGTTGAACGGGCTCTTGGCGGCGGGCGCGCCGCCGATCAGCTGGTACTTCACCGTCTTCGTCGCCGGGTCCCACCCGACCGTCGTCGCCGTCGCCTGCGGCGGCGAGGTGGCGGCGAGCGTCGTCGCGGCGGCGGGCGCGGCCGCGGGCGTCGCGGCGGCCGCGGCAGCGGGCGTCGCCTTCGCCTTCGCCTTCGGGGTGGCGGCCGCACGCGCCTGCGCGGCGAGCGGCGTGGCGGCGAGGGCGAGGAGCGTCAGCGTCGATCGGACCATCGGGGCACTCCCGTGCGGTGGTGCGTTCGGGGCGCGCCTGCGTGCGCGCCGGGGGCGGAGGCGGGAACGGGGGGCGCGCCGGTGTCCGGTGCGCCCCCCGCCCAGCATCGGCGCCTCCGGGTGGATTCTACACCCGGGGACGCCGTCGGATGCCGCGTGCTACTTCTTCTTCGCCCCGCCCATCGCGTACGTCTTCGGCAGGCCGAACACCATCAGCGAGTTGCCGAGCGGGTAGTTCAGCTGGTAGTTGCCGCCGCAGGCGACCGCGATGAACTGCTCACCCTCGAACTCGAACGCCGCCGGCGCCGCGTTGCAGCCGGCGCCCGCGTTGAACGACCAGACGATGTCGCCGGTCTTCGAGTCGTAGGCGTTGAAGTTGCCGTTCCCCTCGCCCGTGAAAGTCAGGCCGCCGGCCGTCGAGAGCGTGCCGCCCATGAAGGGCTGCGGCGCCTTCTTCTGCCACGCGATCTTGCCCGTCTTCAGGTCGACCGCCGAGATGAGGCCGTACTGCTCCTCGCCCGGGATCGCGACGAACGCGGAGCCGAGCCACAGGCGGCCCTTCTCCCACGGCGCGAAGTTGGTGCGGTACCACATCGGCTGGTGCAGCGCGGCCACGAACGCGTAGTTCAGCGTCGGGTCGACCGAGATCGGGCTCCACTCCGAGCCGCCGTTGGCGCCCGGCAGCATCCGCGTGCCCTGGCCGCCCGTCGGGAGCGCGAACATGTTCTCCTGCGGGACGAAGTTGGCGCTCTTGCGCACCAGCTTGCCCGACATCGCGTCGAGCACGTACACCCAGCCGGTCTTGCCCGAGTGCAGCACGACCTTCTTGCCGTCGAGCATCGTCACCACCGGCGGCGACACGGCGTCGAGGTCCCACACGTCGTGCGGCACGGTCTGGTAGTACCAGGCCGTCTTGCCCGTCGACGCGTTGATGCCGACGACGCAGTCCGTGTAGAGGTTGTCGCCCGGGCGCGAGGCGCCGTCGAGGTCCGGCGACGGGTTGCCGATCGCGACGTAGATCATGTCGCTCTGCGGGTCGTACGCCGGCGTCATCCACATGCCGCCGCCGCCGCGCTTCCACGCGTCGCCCCACTTCGCCGAGTCCGCCTTCTCCTTGGCGATGTCCCGGTTCAGGTTGTTCCCCTCGGGGGTCGCCTTCTCCCAGGTGCCCCACCAGCCGTTCGGCGCCTTCTCGTCGAACGTCGGGTCGCCCTTCGGCGCCGGGATCGAGTACCAGCGCCACGCCTGCGCGCCGTTGCTGATGTCGTACGCGGTCACGTGGCCGCGGATGCCGTACTCGCCGCCCGAGACGCCCACCACCACGTGCTTGCCGTGGATGATGATCGGCGCGTGCGTGATCGAGTAGCCGTACGCCGGGTCGGCCACCTCGATGTCCCACTTCACCTCGCCCGTCTTCGCGTCGAGCGCGACCAGGCGCGAGTCGAGCGTGCCCATGAACACCATGCCGTTCGCGTACGCGACGCCACGGTTGTTCGGGCCGCAGCAGTAGATGGACGTGCCGAGCTTGTGCTCGTAGCGCCACAGCTGCTTCTTCGTCTTGAGGTCGTACGCCATCGCCGTGTTGAACGGCGTCGTGACGTACATGACGCCGCCGATGACGAGCGGAGTGTTCTCGAAGCTGCCCAGCTTCGAGATACCGGTCTGGAAGACCATCCGCGGCGTGAGCTGCGCGACGTTGGCCCGGTTGATCTTGGTGAGCGCCGAGTACCGCTGGTTCCAGTCGTTCCCACCGTAGCTGGTCCACTCCGCCCCCGCGCCCTTCTGGGCCACCGCCGAGGTGGCACAGGCGAGGGTCAGCAGGCTCGCCATTCGCAGCGTCTTCCGCATTCGTGAGCTCCCGGGAGGCGTGGCACGGTGGATGACGCGGTAGCCTCCTTGTCCGCGTCCCCTCGGCCCGTGATGCCGGGCCTGGCCGGTCGTATCCTTGCTTCCGGACCGAGGTGTATCGGTCCGCGACAACGCTATGGATTTACCCCGGTGTGTCAAGACAAGTTGCACGGTCGATCATGTGAAAGGTTTCACGATGATCGCGGCCGGCGGGCCGGAGGCCAGATCCATCGAGGAGATGACGGCTGGCACCCACCTCGTATGCCCGCTTGCCGCCCTCCGTTGCCCCCATCGCCCCCTAGGGGTATCAATGCCCGATGCATCGCTCGCTCCCGCCGCTCGCCGCGGCCCTCCTGCTCGCGCCCCCCGCCCTCGCCCAGCAGGTGCCGGCCTGGATCACCGCCGACACCGCCGCCCGCACCGTCCAGCTCGCCCTCGAGGCCGGCCGCACCGCCGACGGGCGGCGTGCGCTGAACGGGGAGCGGGAGGGGTCGCTCCAGGTCATCGTCCCGCTCGGCTGGACGCTGAAGTGGACATGGACCAATCGCGATACGACCGAGAAGCGCTCGCTCATCGTGATGACCGAGCGCGAGAAACTGCCGGAGCGCGCGGGCCGTCCGGCGTTCACCAACGCGATGACGCGCGCCGCCGGCTCGGGCCTCGCCCCCGGCGCCACCGACGTCTCCGAGTTCGTCGTCGAGGAGCCGGGCTGGTTCTGGGTCCTTGGCGGGGTGCCCGGCCACGCCATCGATGGTGAGTACATCGGCCTCCGCGTCGACCCCGACGCCAGGGGCGTCGCGGTGCGGCGCAAGTGAGGCGGGCTGGCGGGCGAGCCGGCGGGCAGGCGGGCCGGAGGGCACGCGGAGGTGCGATGATCATTGGCGCGCTCGCGCTGCTCACGCCGCTGACAGGCGTGTCCGCCCGTCCGCCCGTCCGCTCGTCCGCCCACGCAGCGTCCACCCGCGCAGCGCCCGCCGACTTCGTCCTCGAGGCGCTCGCCGCGCATCGCGTCGTCTTCCTCGGCGACATCCACCCCCTCGCCGAGCCGAAGCGGATCGTGAGCGAGGTGCTCCGGCGCCAGGACCCGGCACGCCCGCTCCGCCTGCTCGCGCTCGAGGTCGCGCACGAGCAGCAGGAGCACATCGACGCCTACCTCGCCTCGGACCCCGAGGACATCGGCATCCTCGTCCAGCACGCGCGCACCCTCCGCAGCCATTGGGGCGCGTCCGAGGAGTACCTCGACATCTATCGCACCGTCTGGCGGTGGAACCACACCGCGGGCGCGCGGCCGATCCGGATCCTCGCGGCCGACATCCCGGGCTGGCCGATCGCGCCGCTCAGCGAGATGATGGCGGCTGGCGGCACCGCCAACCGCGACGAGTGGATGGCGAAGTCGCTGCTCAAGGCGCTGCCGCGCGGCGCGGAGGACGGCGTGCTGATCTTCATGGGCGGGTACCACGGCCTCAAGCAGGGCGGCGCCGAGGTGACCGTCGGCCGGGCGCGCGCGCGCTTCGATTTCTGGATGGCGGGGCACCTGCGCGAGGCCGGGCTCACCGTCTTCTCGATCCTTGCCGACGCGCCGCAGGGCGCGGGCCCCGCCGCGACGCGCGTGTACGACCTGCTCGCCGCGCGCCACCCCGGCGAGACGTTCGCCGCGGCGCTCGACGAGGACACCGATGCCGTCCGCCAGCCGCTCGTGGACGTGGAGCAGGACGGGTACCGCCTCGAGTTCCTCCCCGCGCGCTTCGCGCTCCGCCAGGCCGCCGACGCGATGATCGTGCTCGGCGCCGGGACGCCGCTCACCCCCATCCGCATCCGATGATCCTGCCCGCCCTGCTCCTCCAGGTGGCCGCCGCGGCCGCCCCGCTCGACCCGCCCGTCACCCGCGACCGCCCTCTCCACGACGTCCTCCACTACGACATCATGGTCTCCGTGGACGACACCGGACGCCACCTCCTCGGCCAGGTGGAGGCGCTCGTGCGCCTGCGGAGCCGCGAGCCGGTCGTGCTCGACCTCGACCGCCGATACCGCGTGGTGCGCAGCTTCACCGACGGCCGGCGCGGACCGTACGCGCGCGACGAGGACGTCGTCGCGATCCCGCACGAGAAGCCGCCGGGCGACTCCATCACCGTCCGCGTCCGCTGGCACGGTGACGCGGAGGACGGGCTCGTCATCGGCACGAACGCCGCGGGCGTCCGCACCGTCTTCGGCGACAACTATCCCGACCGCGCGCGTCGCTGGCTCGCGGTGCAGGACCATCCGTCCGACAAGGCGACCGTCACCTGGCACGTCGAGGTCCCGCCCGGCCAGCAGGCGATCGCCAACGGCGTGCTCGAGAGGGTCGACACGCTCCCGTACGGCCGCACGGTGTGGCACTACCGCCAGGCGCAGCCGATCCCGACGTACACCATGGTCGTCGGCGTCACGCGCTTCGCCCGCACCGAGGTGCCGCCAAGCGCCTGCGACGTGAAGTGCGTGCCGCAGGCGGTGTGGACCTACCCGGCCGACTCCGCGAAGGCGCTGCAGGGGCCGTTCCGCCGCATCGACGACATCGTGGGCTTCCTCTCGCGCCTCATCGGGCCGTTCCCGTATGACCGGCTCACGCACGTGGAGTCGTCCACGCGCTACGGCGGGATGGAGAACGCGACGGCGATCTTCTACTCCGACCGCGCCATCGCCGCCGGGCGCCTCGGCGAGGCGACGACGGCGCACGAGGTCGCGCACCAGTGGTTCGGCGATGCGGTGACGCCGGACGAGTTCACGCACGTCTGGGTGAGCGAGGGGTTCGCGACGTACCTCGCGGCGCTCTGGGTGGGCCACGCGGAGGGCGACAGCGCGTTCCGCGCGACGATGGCGCGCGCCGCCGAGACGGTGCGGCGCTCGAAGGCGACGGAGCGGCCGATCGTCGACACGCTGCCGAGCGGCGACCTCGTGCAGATCCTCTCCTCGAACCCGTACCAGAAGGCCGGCTGGATGCTGCACTCGCTGCGCCGCCTGGTGGGCGACACCGCCTTCTTCGGCGCCATCCGCCGCTACGCCACGGAGCGCCAGCACGGCACGGCGCGCACGGCCGACGTGCAGCGCGTGGTGGAGCAGGCGTACGGCCAGCCGCTGGAGTGGTTCTTCCGGCAGATGCTCGCGCAGCCCGGCTATCCGCAGCTGGACGTCACGCCGACGTACGACGCTCGGCGCAAGGCGCTGCAGCTGCGCATCGTGCAGCGGCAGCCGGAGGCGTGGGGGACGTGGCGGCTGCCGAACCTGGCCGTGCGCGTGGCCGGCGAGACGCGGCGCGTCGCGGTCGAGGGGCGGGAGACGGTGGTGACGCTCGAGCGGGTGCCGGCGCCGCCGGCCGCGCTCGCCATCGATCCGGACGGCGACTGGCTGCTGGACGCGACGGTGGCGCCGCTCGCGCGGCGCTGAGGGGCTACTTCGCGGCGGGCGCCGCGGGAGCGGGCGCGGGGGCCGCGGGCGCCTCGAGCGCCGACGCGTCCCACTCCAGCACCCATACCCAGCGGTCGAAGCTCGTCTGCAGCACGAGCTGGTGCCGGCCAAGGCCGCGCGCGACGGCACGGCCGAGGTCCTGATCCTCCGTGCGGAGCGCGATCCCCACGAGCGCGGTCGGTCCGGGAGGCGGCGGCGCGGGCGGGGTGGTGTCGGTCGCGACCGTGCCGGTGACGCCGGGCCACGCCGGCGGCACCGCCGCCGTCACGAGCCCGGCCGGCACCCCGCGCACCTCCCACTGCAGGGTGTACGCATCGCCCTTGTAGCTCACGTACGGCGGGATGAAGCCCGCGAACTCGAGCGGCCGCTCCCCCGCCGCCGACGTGCGCGGCCAGCCGGTCCCCTGCGTCCCCTTCACGAGGTACGCCGCAAGGCGCATGTTGTACATGTCGCCCACGATGCGGCGCGCGAGCTCCTGCCGCTGCGTCGCCCGCACGCGCCAGAGGCCGACCCCCGCCAGCAGCCCGATCAGCGAGAGCAGCACCACGAGCTCGGCGCTCACCGCGCCCCGCCGCGCGCGCGTCACGGGTTCTCCGCGCGCAGCACGTCGCGCAGGCGCGAGCCGATGAAGTCGCCCGCGGGGGTGCCGGAGGCGTACTCGAGCGTGCGACCGCCGCCGAGCCGCAGGCTCACGGTGTAGGCGCCGCCCGGCGTCGGCGCGTACTCGTACGCCGGATCGACCGCGCCCGCCTCGGCGAGCGTGGCGGGCAGGCGGCCCGCCTTCGCGCGGAATTGCTCGATCGCCTGCGCCTGCAGGTAGAGCCCGAGCTTGAGTTCGGCCTCGAAGACGTCGCGGTCGCGCTTGCCGACGCCCTTCGGGGTCGGGACGAGCAGCGCCCCCCACACCCAGGCAGTGGCGAGCACCGCGATCCCCGCCACGACACGCGTCCCCCGGCCGGAGCGGGCGGGGAGCGGCACGGGCGGCGGCGGCACGTCGGGCGCGGTCATCGGCTCACTCGTCCGCCCAGTCGCGCGGCTCGAGCATCGCCTGCAGCTCGGCGTCCGCGCTCCCGGGCGCCACCACGGGGTCGTACTCCCACCGCGCGAGCGGCGGGAGGCTCATCAGCACGCTCTCGATGCGCGCGTTCGTCTGCAGCCCGAACACGGTGCCGCGGTCGTGCACGAGGTTGAACTCGACGTAGCGGCCGCGCCGGAGCAGCTGGCGGCGGCGGTCCGCGTCGTCGTACGGCTCGTCCCGCCGGCGCGCCACGATCGGCCCGTAGGCGGCCGGGAGCGCGTGGCCCACCGCGTCGGTGAAGGCGCGGAGCGCCGCGAAGTCGAGCCCGCTCGGGTCGCCGACGCGCAGGTTGTCGAAGAAGATGCCGCCCGCGCCCCGCCGCTCGTTGTTCCGGTGCACGTTCACGAAGTACTCGTCGCACCAGAGCTTGAAGCGCGGGTAGAACTGCGGGTGGTGCGCGGCGCAGAGGTCGCGGAGCGCGCGATGGAAGTGCCGCGGGTCGTCGGGATGCGGGTGGAACGGCGTGAGGTCGGTGCCGCCGCCGAACCACTGGTCGAGCACCGTGCCGTCCTCGAGGCCGATCTCGAAGAAGCGCACGTTCAGGTGCACCGTCGGCACGCGCGGCGAGCGCGGGTGCCAGACGAGGCTCACGCCGGTCGCGGTGAAGCGGAGTTCGGCCGAGGCGGGCACCCGGGCGCCGATCCGCTGCGCGTGCGAC
Organism: Gemmatimonadales bacterium; assembly: GCA_033764615.1. Taxonomy (GTDB): domain Bacteria; phylum Gemmatimonadota; class Gemmatimonadetes; order Gemmatimonadales; family GWC2-71-9; genus JANRIU01. The sequence goes on from JANRIU010000005.1 coordinate 10,524, forward strand.
GCGGGCATCGCGCCGTGCACGCAGCTCCAGTTGACGCCCGCCTTCTCGAAGACGTCCCCCTCCACCAGCACCCGCGCCACGCCGCCGCCGCCGCCGGGCCGGTCCCAGGCGTCCTCGCGGAGCGGCACGCTGCCGCCGTCGAGGTCCACGAGCGTGGTGGTGATGTCGTCGTGGACGCGGCGCATCCAGGCCGCGGCGGCGTCGCCGAAGGGGGCCAGCCCGGGTACGCCGGCCAGTCCGGTCATGCGCGCGGCCGCCACGCCCGTACCGCGTCCACGAACGCCTTCGCGTGCGCGGGTGGCACGTCGGGGAGGATGCCGTGGCCGAGGTTCGCGATGTGGCCGCGTCCGCCGAAGGCATCGCACATCGCGGTGGCGCGCACGCGGATCTCCTCCGGCGGGAGGTACAGCCACGTCGGGTCGAAGTTGCCCTGCATCGCCACCCGGTACTCGGCCAGGCGGCGGCGCGCCTCGGCGGCCTCCACGTGCCAGTCGATGCCGACCACGTCGGCGCCCGTCACCGCGAGCTCCTCGAGCATCCCCGGCGCCCCGGGCGCGAACGCGATCACGGGCACGCCCGTCGGCCGCACGCGCTCGATCGCCTGCCGCAGGTACGGCAGCGCGAAGGTGCGGAAGTCGCGCGGCGAGAGGTGACCGGCCCAGCTCTCGAACAGCTGCACGGCCTGCGCGCCCGCCTTCACCTGCGCCACCAGGAAGTCGCCGACGGCGGTGGCGATGCGCTGCAGCAGGTCGTGCGCGGCGGCCGGCTGCTCGAAGAGGAACCGCTTGGCGGTCGTGAACCCCTTGGAGCCGCCCCCCTCGATCATGTAGCTCGCCAGCGTCCACGGCGCGCCGGCGAAGCCGATGAGCGGCACGCGCCCCGCCAGCCGCTCGCGAGTGAGGCGCAGCGCATCCAGCACGTAGCGCAGCTCGGCGTGCGGGTCGACCGGGCGCAGCCGCGCGAGGTCGGCCGGGCGGCGGATCGGGTCGTGGATGCGGGGCCCGACGCCCTCGTCGATCGAGAGCTGCAGCCCCATCGCCTCGGGGATCACCAGGATGTCGCTGAAGATGATCGCCGCGTCGACCCCGATGAGGTCGACGGGCTGGAGCGTCACCGTGCAGGCGAGCTCCGGCGTGCGGCACATGGTGAGGAAGTCGGCTGTGGCGCGCACGGCGCGGTACTCGGGCAGGTAGCGGCCGGCCTGGCGCATCATCCACACCGGCGGGCGCTCGACGGCCTCGCGCCGGCAGGCGCGCAGGAAGAGATCGTTCATCGCGGGGGGAAGCTACTCGCGGACGAGCACGCGGCGCACGGCGGCGGCGACCCCGGGCACGGACGGCTCCCCCGCGACCGCGGCCGGCTCCCAGCCGGCGGCGCGGGCGGCGACCGCCGTGGTCGGGCCGATGGCCACGAGGCGCACCCCGGGCTGGTCGGCGCCGGGCCAGGCGCGCGCCACCAGCCGCGCCACCGACGGGCTCGCCACCACCAGCACGTCGGCACGCCCCGCCGTCTCCCGCGCATCCGCCTCCGTGGCGAGCGCGAGCCGGTACGCCGGCACCTCGAGCACCTGGATGCCCACCGCCCGGAGCCGCTCCGGCAGCTCGTCGCGACGCTGGTCGCCGCAGGGGAAGAGCACCGGGTCGCGCACGCCGGCCGCGTGGATCCGCGCGGCGAGCGCCACCGCCGCGCCGTAGCGCGAGACGGCCGCCGGCTCCGCCAGCACGATGGAGCCGAAGCAACCGACCAGCGGGTCCGCGGTGGTGATGCCGCTCGCGAACGCCGCGGGCGAGGCGACGATCGGCAGCCCGCCGGCCCGGAAGCGCGCCGAGACCGCCGCCGCCGCGCGCGGCGACGTGAGCGCGACCGCGCCGAACGCGGCGAGGTCGTCGAGCGCGTCGTCGAGGGCGTCCCACGTGGGCGGCGGCACGAAGCGGAGCAGCGGGTGCTCCTCCACGTCGAGCCGCTCGCCGCGCAGCAGGTCGGCGAGGCCCGCGAGGGAGCCGTCGGCCTGCGTGAGCACCACGTGCGGCGAGCGGATCACGACTCGGTCGCCACCGGGCCGGCGCCCGCCGCCCGCACCTCCGCGAGGATCGCGTCGGCGCCCTCGCCGAGGAGCCGCTCGGCGAGCGCCCCGCCGAGGGCGGCGGCCTCCTGCACGTCGCGCGCGCGCGCCGTGCGCTCGCCGGCGGCGAGCCGGTCGCCGCCGAGCCCGATGACGCGGCCGAGGAGCGTGAGCGACTCGCCCTGCACGGTCGCGTGCGCGGCCACCGGCACCTGGCAGCCGCCCTCGAGCCGGTGCAGGAAGCCACGCTCCGCGGCGACCGCGCGCGCCGTCGCGTCGTCGTGCAGCACGGCGCGGAGCGCCGCCTCGGCCGTCGCGTCGCCGGGCCGGCAGGTGGCCGCCAGCGCGCCCTGTCCCGGCGCCGGCAGCATGAGCGCGAACGGCAGCCGCTCGCCGATGCGGTCGCCGAAGCCCAGGCGCACCAGCCCCGCCGCCGCGAGCATGATCGCCGACCAGCCCGCGTTCCGGTCGAGCTTGGCGAGGCGCGTGTCGACGTTGCCGCGGATGTCCACGACGTCGAGGTCGGGCCGCCTGTGCAGCAGCTGGGCGCGCCGGCGCAGGCTGCTCGTCGCGACGGTCGCCCCGGGCGGCAGCGCCTCGAACGTGACCGGCCCCCGCCCCACCAGCGCGTCCCGCGGGTCCTCGCGCTGCCCCACCGCGCCGAGCGCGATGCCGTCGGGCAGCGTGGTCGGCAGGTCCTTCAGCGAGTGCACCGCGATGTCGATCCGGTCCTCCAGCATCGCGTCGTCCAGCTGCTTCGTGAACAGCGCGCGGCTGCCGATCTTCGCCAGCGGGGTGTCGAGGATGACATCGCCCGTCGTGGTGATCTCGATCCGCTCGGTGGCGTGGCCGGCCGCGTGGAGCGCGGCGCGCACGCGCTCCGTCTGCCACAGCGCGAGCTGGCTGGCGCGCGTGCCGACCCGCAGCGGCCGCGCCCTCACGGCGCCTCCGCGGGACGCGACGGCGCGGGCGCCTCGCCCGTCGGCTGGAACAGCTCCTGCAGCGCCGCCGTGTACGGCTCCAGCGGCTCGCCGCGCTCCGCCGCCTGGCGCAGCACGATCATCGGCCGCGAGAGCAGCTTCGCCACGATGCGCTCCGCCGCGCGCTCGGCCACCTCGTCGCCCGCGGCGAACGCCACCTCGCGCCGGCACAGCTCGCCGAGCACGTCGTGCAGCGGCCGGATCGCCGCCCGCGCCTCGGCCGTACGCACCCACTCCATGAAGTGGGCCAGCTCCTCCTCCACGATGCGCTGCGCCTGCGGCACCGCGTCCCGCCGCTGCTCCTCCGCCGCCGCGATCGGCGGCTGCAGGCGGTCGAGGTCGGCGACCATGACGCCCGAGAGCCCGGCGCACTCCGCCTCGACGCAGCGCGGCATGCCGAGGTCGATCAGCAGGAGCTCGCGCGCCGCGGTGCCGGCCATCTCGCGGCAGAAGCGGAGCGACGCCGCGCGCACGCTCGGCAGGTCCCCCCCCGTCGCGACGATGGCGACGTCCGCGTTGGCGAGCTCGCGGTGCAGGTTGGCGAACGGCGCCGCCCGGCCCCACAGCTCGGCCGCGAGCGCCTGAGACTTCTGCGCGGTGCGGTTGACGAGCACGAGGTCCACCGCGCCGAGCCGCACCAGCTGCCGCGCCGCGCGGGCACCGGTCTTCCCGCAGCCGATCACCACGCAGCGCCGGTTCCGCAGGCTGCCGAGCCGCTGGAGCGCCAGCGCCGCGCCTTCCGCGCCCACCGAGTTCCGCCCGCCGACGAGCGCCGTCTCGTGGCTCACGCGCTTGCCCGTGTGCATCGCGGTGTCGAAGAGCCGGTGGAGCCCGGGGCCGAGGGTGCCGGCGGCGTCGGCGGCGCGGTAGGCGGCGCGGACCTGGCCCAGGATCTGCGCATCGCCCAGCACCTGCGACTCCAGGCCCGCCGCCACGCGCAGCAGGTGCCGCGCCGCCTCCTCGCCGGCGCGGTGCGTCGCGGTGGCGATCAGCTCCGCCGCGCGGCCGTCGTCGCCCATCCAGCGCTCGGCCATCAGCGAGAGCGCGGCGACCACCTCGCGCGGCTCCTGCGCCTTGGACCAGCCGTACAGCTCGATGCGGTTGCACGTGCTCACCAGCGCGAGCTCAGGCAGCAGCGCGTCGCGCGGCGCCTGGTACAGCTGGGTGACGCGCTCCTCCGTGAGGTGGAAGCGCTCGCGCGTCTGCACGTCGGCCCGGTGGTGGTCGAGGGCGAGCGAGATCAGCATCAGGCCGCGCCCTCCGTCGCCGCCGCGCCGAACGGCCCGTTCGCGCGGACGATCCAGCGGTTGAGCACGATCGCGAAGGAGACCCACGCGAGGTAGGGCACCAGGAGGAGCGCGGCGGCCGGCGCCGTCATCGCGACGGTGACGGCCATCGCGACCACCGAGAGCCAGAGCGCCGCCGACTCGACCAGCGCGAGGTCGGGACGGCGGCGGCGGAAGAAGAGCACGCTCCAGCCGACGTTGCACGCGCCGTTCACGGCGTACGCGGCGGCCAGGCGAAAGCGGCTGGCGCTCGTCGCGTCGGGCACGGCGGACGCCAGCACCGCCGCCGCCGCCGCGCAGACGAAGATCGTCGTCCAGACCGGGCCGAACAGGACGTCGGAGGGCTTCCACGTCGGCTGCCGGAGCGCGTAGTACCAGGGGGAGAGGTCGGTGGCCGCCACGCCGGCGACCCCCAGCACCACGACCCACGCCACCGCGGCCCAGACGACGGCGGGCGGGGCCTGCTCGAGCGTCGCGATCACGCCGCCCACAGCGTCTCCCCATCGGCGAGCAGCGCGGCGCCGAGCGCGCCGAGGAGCGCGGCGCCCGCCGGCGGCAGCCCGGCGCGCGCGATGCGCCGGG
>JANRIU010000012.1:0-2307 GCA_033764615.1 Gemmatimonadales bacterium
CGCGGGGCGGCGGGCGGCGGTGTCGCGCGCGCGCCGCCAGCGCCACGCGACGAACGCGGCGGCGAGGAGCGCCACGGCGCCCGCCACGAGCGGCCCGAGCCGCGCCGCGGGCCGCCACCGGATCGGCTGCAGCGGCGCGTCGGCTGGCGGTGCCACGCGGGTCACCTCGAGCGACTCGGCGTCCGCGAGCAGCGGGTTGCCGCGGTCGGCGCCGATGCGCCGCGCCACGACCGCGATCGGCGGCAGCCCCTGCCGACCGAGCCGCAGGAACATCACCACCACGTCGCCCTCCCACCCGCCATCAGCCACCTTGCGGAGCGTGTCGGCGCGCAGCAGCCGGAACCCCGCGGGCACCTCGCCCACGACCTTCGGCACCGGGTCGGCGAAGGAGCCCTGCTTCCCCATGCTCACGCGGGCATGGTAGGTCACCGTGTCGCCGACATGTGCGGAGTCGCGCTCCGTGCCCAGGTCGAACACCTGCCCCACCGCGCGCGACGGGACGCCCGCGAGCGCGAGGGCGATGCCGACGCACACCGCCACGCGCCTCACCGGCGGCGCGCCCGGCGGCGGAAGAACGCCAGCAGCGGCTCGGCGTACGGCGCGCTCGCATCGAGACGGAGCAGGTCGCCGTCGGCGGCGACGAACGCGGCGCCGAGATCGTGGTCGAGCGATGCGAGGCGGGCGGCGAGCCACGAGCGGACGCCGGGGTCGTCGGTGTCGACGAGCTGGCGTTCGCCCGTCTCCGGGTCCTCGAGCGCCACGAGCCCAGCCCCGGGCAGCCGCCGCTCGAGCGCGTCGGTCACCTGGATCCCGATCACCTCATGCCGCCGCGCGAGCCGCACGATAGGCGCGGCGAGGCCGGGGTCCTCGAAGTCGGAGAGGAGCACGAGCAGCGTCCGGCGCTTCACGAGCCGGTCGAGCGCGGCGAGGCCGTCGGCGAAGGAGCCCGCGCCGAGCGGCGCGTCGAGCAGGAGCCCCGCGAGCCGGAGCGCATGGCGGTGCCCCCGGCGCGGCGACTCGACGGCCCGCACGCCACCGTCGACGAGCGCGAGCCCCACCGCCGCGTGCTTCCACGCGCCCGCGAGCGCGAGCACGGCGCCCACCTCCGCGGCCAGCTCGCGCCGCGTGCGGCCGCGGCTCCCGGTGAGCGCCGACGCGGTGCAGTCGAGCGCCACGAGCATCGTGAGCTCGCGCTCCTCCTCGCGGAGCCGGACGTGCGCCGTCCCCATGCGCGCCGTGACGCGCCAGTCCATGCCGCGCACGTCGTCGCCGGCGGCGTACTCGCGCACGTCGCCGAAGTCGACGCCGCGGCCGTGCTTCGCGCTCGCGGCATCGCCCGCGGCAAGGTCGCGCACGAGCTGGCGCGTCGCCAGCTCGAGGCGCTCGACGGCGGAGAGGTCGGGGGTGGTGGTCGCCATGGGCGGCGCCTCACGGCACCGCCACGCGCTCGAGGATGCGCGCCACCATCGCGTCGGGCGTCACCCCCTCCGCGTCGGCGCGGTAGGTCGGCGTGATCCGGTGGCGCAGCACGTCGGTGGCGATCGCGGCCACGTCCTCCGGCAGCACGAACGCGCGGCCCATGAGGAACGCGTGCGCCTTCGCCGCGCGGATCAGGAAGATCCCCGCGCGGGGCGACGCGCCGAACTCGACGAACGGCGCGAGGTCGGCGAGGCCGGCCTTCGCCGGGTCGCGCGTGGCGGTGACGAGGTCGAGCACGTACTCCTTCACGCGGCCGTCGGCGTAGAGGCGCTGCGCGAGCTGCCGCATGTGCAGCGCGCGCGACGGATCGAGGATGCGCGTCGGCTGCGGCGGCGTGCCGTCGGTCATCCGGTCGAGCATCGCGCGCTCGTCGGCGCGGGCGGGGTACGACACCACCAGCTTGAACAGGAAGCGGTCGACCTGCGCCTCGGGGAGCGGGTACGTCCCCTCCTGGTCGATCGGGTTCTGCGTGGCGAGCACGAGGAAGAGGTCGGGCAGCGGGAGCGACTCGCCGCCGATCGACACCTGCCGCTCCTGCATCGCCTCCAGCAGCGCGCTCTGCACCTTGGCGGGCGCGCGGTTGATCTCGTCGGCCAGCACGAGGTTGGCGAACACGGGCCCCTTGCGCGGCGTGAACTCGCCGCTCTTGGGGTCGAGCACCATGGTGCCGGTCAGGTCGGCGGGCAGCAGGTCGGGCGTGAACTGGATGCGCTGGAACCGGGCGCTCACGGTGTCCGCGACGGTCTTGACCGTCAGGGTCTTGGCCAGCCCTGGCACGCCCTCGAGGAGCACGTGTCCCCCCGTCAGGAGGCCGATGAGGATCCGCTC
>JANRIU010000023.1:0-25877 GCA_033764615.1 Gemmatimonadales bacterium
CGCGGGCGGCGGCGGGGGAGCGGGCGCGGGGGCCGGGGCCGGGGCTGACGGCGCCGGCGCCGCCGCGACCGCGCCGGCCTCCGTCTCGATCCGCGCGACGACGGTCTGCACCGCCACCGTCTGCCCCTCCGTCACGATCACCTCGGCCAGCACCCCTGCCGCCGGTGCCGGGATCTCGGCGTCCACCTTGTCGGTGGAGATCTCGAAGATGGGCTCGTCCCGCTTCACGGGCTCGCCCACCTGCTTCAGCCACCGCGACAGGGTCCCCTCGGCGATGGACTCGCCCATCTGGGGCATGATCACGTCGATCTTCGCCATGCTCGCCACTCCTCCCAGGGGGCGGACGGGCGGACCGGCGGACGGGCGGAGGCATTCCGCCCGTCCCCGCGGCCGCACCGCCGCCCTAGTACGCCAGCATCCACCGCGCCGCCGCCACCAGGTCGTCCGTCTGCGGGAGGACGAAGTCCTCGAGCGTCGGGGCGTAGGGCAGCGGCACGTCGTGGGCACAGACACGCCGCACCGGCGCGTCCAGCCACTCGAAGCACAGTTCGTTGATCCGCGCCGTCAGCTCCGCGGCCACGCCACCCGTGCGCGTGTCCTCGTGCGCCAGCAGGACGCGGTTCGTCCGCTTCACGGACGCGACCACCGCCGCGTCGTCCATCGGCAGGAGCGTCCGCAGGTCGAGCACCTCCACCGACGCGCCGTCCTCGCGCTCGATCCGCTCGGCGGCCTCCAGCGCCTTCCACACGAGCGAGCCGTACGTGACGATCGTGAGGTCGCACCCGGCGCGCGCGGTGCGCGCCTGCCCGAGCGGGACGAGGATCTCCTCGTCCTCCGGGAGCTCCTCCCTGATGCGCCGGTACAGGTACTTGTGCTCGAAGAACAGCACCGGGTCGTCGTCACGGATCGCGGCCTTGATGAGGCCCTTGGCGTCCCGCGCCGTCGCCGGCGCGACGATCTTGAGCCCCGGCGTGTGCAGGTACGCCGCCTCCGGGTTCTGCGAGTGGAACGGGCCGCTGCGGGTGTACCCGCCGCAGGGGCCGCGCACCACCATCGGCGTGCGCAGGTCGGCGCGATAGCGACCCGTCGCCACGTAGTTCGTGAGGATGCTGTACGCGCACGAGAGGAAGTCGATGAACTGCATCTCGCACACCGGGCGCATCCCCATGTGCGCCGCCCCCGCCGCCGCCCCGACGATCGCCGTCTCGCTGATCGGGCAGTCGATGACGCGCTCGGGGCCGAAGCGCTGCTGCAGCCCCTCCGTCACCTTGAACGGCCCGCCGAACGCGCCGATGTCCTGCCCCATGAGGAAGACGCGCTCGTCGCGCGCCATCTCCTCCTGCAGCCCCTGGCGGATCGCCTCCAGGTACGTGACCTCAGCCATGCGGCAGCCTCCGGTACCACTCGACCTCGGCGCGCGGCGGGTCGGCGAGCACGCCGTCGAGCGCGCCCTCGGCCGGCGGGAACGGCTCCCCCTCGCACGCCTCCGTCGCCGCATCCACCTCGGCCTGCACCGCCGCGTCGATCGCCGCGAGCTCGGCCTCCCCCGCCCAGCCCGCCTCGAGGAGCCGCGAGCGGTACCGCTCGATCGGGTCGCGCGCCGCCCACTCGGCGATCTCGTCCTTCGGCTGGTAGCTCTGGTTGTCGTGCTCGGCGTGCCCCTTCCGCCGGTACGTCACCACCTCGAGCAGCGTGGGCCCCTCGCCGCGGCGCGCCGCGTCCACGGCGGCCTTCGCCGTCTCGTACACGGCGAGCACGTCGTTGCCGTCGCAGGTCACGCCCGGCAGCCCGTACGCCGCCGCCTTGTGCGCCAGCCGCTCGACCTTCGTCTGCACGCGCGTCGGCGTCGAGTACGCCCAGCCGTTGTGCTCGCACACGATGACGAGCGGGCACCGCTGCACCGCCGCGAAGTTGATCCCCTCGTGGAACGCGCCCGTGCTCATCGCACCGTCGCCGATGTACACCATGCCGACCCGCGGCTCCCGGCGGAGCCGGAAGGAGAGCGTGATCCCGGCCATGACGCAGACGAGGTCGCCCAGGTGCGAGATCTGGCCGAGGAAGCCGCGCTCGAGGTCGTTGAAGTGGATGTTCAGCTCGCGGCCGCGCGTCGGGGACTCGGCCTTCGCCATGTACTGGCGCAGCACCTCGGTGGGCGTCGCGCCCATCACGAGCATCGAGCCGAGGTTCCGGATGAGCGGCGACATGATGTCGCCCGGCTGCAGCGCGAACGACGAGCCGACCGACTCGCCCTCCTGCCCGAGCGACCGGAAGAGCCCGCCGATGACCTTCGTCTGCCGGTACAGCGCGACCAGCTTCTCCTCGAGGGTGCGCGTGAGCCGCAGGTAGCGGTACATCGCGCGCAGCTGGTCGGCAGTGAGGCCGGCCGGGATGGGCGGGGCGGTCTTCTCGGCGGGCACGGCAGTCATCGGCGTCCGGGGCGACAGAGCCCCGAAAGATGGCGGGATGGCGTGCGTTTCGGGAGGACGGCGCCCGTCACGGCAGGAGGCGGAACGCGGGCACGTGCCGGGGACGCACCGCACCGAAGTGCCGGCGGTCGGTGGTGAGGATCGCCGCGGCGCCCAGCCGCTCCGCGATCGCCACCACCGACGCGTCGGTGACGCCGAGCGCGACATCGGCGTAGGAGGCGACGAGATCGGCCACGCGCGGCAGGTCGGCCTCGTCCAGCGGCTCGAGCACGAACTCCCGGTCCGCCAGCGCACGCGCGAACGCCTCCTCGGCGCGCGCGCCAAGCCGCGCACCGAGGAGATACGCCAGCTCCGGCACGATGGTGACCGGCAGCACGACCCGGAGCCGGTTCTGCATCCACCACTCGGTGACGCGGAGGTACCACGCGTCGTCGCGGTCCAGCAGCGCGTACAGCGCGCCGGTGTCCGCGACGACCGCGAGCGAGGTCAGCGATGCGGATCGCGCCAGAGCAGCTCGTCCACGCGCTCGGAGGTGTCCGACGCGCCGCTCGCGAACTGCCCCGCGATGCTCGGCAGGCGGCCAGGCTCGCTCGGACGCTGCCGCTGATTGAGGTACGCCACCATCGCCTCCCGCACCACCCACGCGAAGCTCTTCCCCTCCCGCTCGGCGAGGGCCTGCGCGTCCCGCAGGAGGTGCTCATCCAGGAAGAAAGACGTGCGCTTCATGTATTACATATTACCGTAATCGGCATACCCACGCACGCGCCGCGTCAGTACGAGCCGATCACCCGGTGTCCGGGGTCGTCGCTCACGTGCAGCTCGGAGAGGAAGCGCTTGGCGAGCTTGTCGAGTTCGCTCTCGCCGGGCTGGTCGGTGGCGAGGGTGACGAGCGTGTAGTGGCCGCCCTCGGCGCGCACGGTGACCGTGAGCTTGCCGAGGGAGCCGGCGAAGCGCCGCTCGCGGGGGGCCTCGCCCGTGGGGGCGAGGCGCGCGCCGAAGAACGCGGCGGCCTGCCGCATCGCCTCGTCGGGCGGCAGGCTGGCGCGGTGGAAGTACTGCATCAGCTCTCCCGGTAGTACTCGATGCCGAGGTGGGTGATCTGGTCCTCGCCCATCATCCAGCGCAGCGTGTTCTTCAGCTTCGTCTGCTGGATGAACAGGTCGTGCTCGGGGTAGAGCCCGGGGGCGTGCTGCGGGCTCTTGAAGTAGAAGCTGAGCCACTCCTGGATGCCCGCCATCCCCGCGCGCTGCGCGAGGTCGCCGAAGAGCGCGAGGTCGAGCACGAGCGGCGCCGCGAGGATGGAGTCGCGGCAGAGGAAGTCGACCTTGATCTGCATCGGGTAGCCGAGCCACCCGACGATGTCGATGTTGTCCCACCCCTCCTTGTTGTCGCCGCGCGGGGGGTAGTAGTTGATCCGGACCTTGTGGTACATGTGCCCGTAGAGCTCGGGGTAGAGCTGCGGCTGGAGGATGTACTCCAGCACGCCGAGCTTCGACTCCTCCTTCGTCTTGAACGACTCGGGATCGTCGAGCACCTCGCCGTCGCGGTTGCCGAGGATGTTCGTCGAGTACCAGCCGGCGACGCCGAGCATGCGCGCCTTGAACATCGGCGCGAGCACGGTCTTGAGCATCGTCTGGCCGGTCTTGAAGTCCTTGCCGCCGATGGCGACGCCCTTGTCGCGCGCGAGCTGCTCGAGGGCCGGGATGTCGCAGGTGAGGTTCGGCGCCCCGTTCAGGAAGGGCACCCCCTCCATGATGGCGGCCCAGGCGTAGAGCATCGACGGCGCGACCGTGGGATCGTTGGCCGCCATCGCCGCCTCGAACGCGGCGAGCGTCTGGTGGGCGGGGCCGGGCTGGATGAAGATCTCGGTGGAGGCGCACCAGACCATGACGGCGCGCGAGCAGCCGTGGGCGCGCACGAACTCCCGGATGTCGGCGCGAAGGGCCTCGGCCTGCTCGCGCTTCGTGCCCTGCGGCTTCACGTTCGTCCCCTCGAGCCGCTTGACGTAGTGCCGGTCGAACGCGGCCGGCATCGGGCGGATCGCCTTCAGCCAGTCGGCGATCGGCTCGATGTGCTCGTGCCGGTCGAGGACGCCGGCGCGGACGCACGCCGTGTAGGCATCGTCGGGAATCGGGTCCCAGGCGCCGAAGACGAGGTCGTCGAGCCGTGCGATCGGCACGAAGTCCCGGATGAGCGGGGCGCGCCCCTCCGTCCGCTTGCCGAGGCGGATCGTCGCCATCTGCGTGAGGGAGCCGATCGGCCGCGCCGTCCCGCGGCGCGCCAGCTCCACGCCCGCGATGAAGGTGGAGGCGACGGCGCCGAGGCCCACGCAGAGCACGCCGAGCTTGCCCTCGGCGGGCGCGATCGAGGGACGGGAGGGAGCGGCAGGAGTCACGATCAGGTCCTCTTGGCGACGGGGTCGAGCGCGCGGCGCGCGTCGCCCCGGGATGTCGGCTTCACGACCGGGAGATCATCCGGGGCGCGGTGCCTCGTGGTGCGATAGACGTGGTGGAAGCGCTGGATGACCGTGATGAAGGACAGCAGGGAGAGGAGTGCCATCACGCCGGTGACGACCAGGCCCCGCGGCCCGGGGCCGAAGACGAGCGTGAGCAGGCCGAGACCCACGATCCGCTCGGCGCGCTGCGCGATGCCGACCTTGCAGTCGATGCCGAGCCCCTCCGCGCGGGCGCGCGTGTAGGAGACGAGCAGCGAGAGCAGGATCGTCACCATCGCGAGCACCACCGCCTGGAAGCGCCACTGCACGTCCGGCGCCCACAGCAGCCACGCCCCGATGCCGATGAACGAGGCGCCGTCGCCCACGCGGTCGAGGGTCGAGTCGTAGAACGCGCCGAAGGCGCTGGTCTTCCGCCCCTCGCGCGCGACCTGGCCGTCCAGCGTGTCGACCAGGCCCGAGAGCAGCAGCAGCAGCCCGCCGTACCGGAAGTCCCCGATGCCGTAAGCGGCGCCCGAGGCGATCACGAGTGCCGCGCCGAACGTGGTGATGGTGTTCGGGTGCACACCGCTCTTCAGCAGCCAACCGACGAGCGGCCGGATGACGGCGTAGAAGGGGCGCTGAAGCGGCTCGAGGACTTTCATCACGAACCCGTAAAGCTAGGCGTCCGTCACCGTGCCGCCTAGTGACAAGTGAGCAGCCGCTCAGTAGAGCCGGTAGGGACCGGCCCGGCGGGCGAAGGCGGCCTGCTGCGGGCGCCAGCCCGCCACGATGGTGGCGGGCATGTCGCCCCGGTCGAGCGCGGCGCGCAGCGCCGGCCCGCCCGCGAGGCGATCGAAATGGGCCGGGAGCCAGCGCAGGTCGCCCGGATGCACGGCGCGGATCGCCGCGAGCAGCGCGACGGCGGTGGCGGCGGGGTCATAGCGCCGACGGTCGGTGACGCGCAGGCGCAGGCCCGTGAGGAGCGTGTCGGCGTACTTGGCGTCGCCGGGGCGGAGGGGCGTGAAGGACACCGGGTCGATCGCGACCCCGTGCGCCAGCCGGCGATCGAGCCGCGCCAGCACCGCCCGGGCATCGAGCCACGAGGCGCCGACCTGCTCGAACGCCGCGTCGGTCCCCCGCCCGACGGAGAGGTTGGTCCCCTCGAAGAGACAGGTGCCGGGATAGTGCAGGAGCGCCTCGAGGCGCCGGAGGTTGGGGCTGGGGGCGATCCATGGCAGGCCGGTCTCGTCGAGGAGCCGCTCGCGCCGCCAACCGCGAGCGGGCACCACGGTGAGCGGCGCCGTGAGGCCGAGCTCGTCGCGGCCGAGGGCGACGAGTTCCCCGAGGGTGAGGCCATGGCGCATCGGCACGGCGAGCGCACCGACGAAGGAGCGGGCCGCCGGGTCGAGCACGTTCCCCTGCACCGCGCCGCCGATCGGGTTCGGGCGGTCGAGCACGATCACGCGCGTGCCGGTGGCGGAGGCCGCGCGCAGCACCTCGAGCGCGGTGGAGACGTAGGTGTAGTAGCGGGCGCCGACGTCGGGGAGGTCGATGAGCAGCGCGTCGAGCGCACGCAGTTGCGTCGTGTCGGGCGCGCGGCGAGCGCCGTACAGACTGTAGATTGGCAGGCCGGTCGCCGAGTCGGTGGTGGTCGCGACGCCCTCGCCAGGCGCGGCGGTGCCGCGGAAGCCGTGCTCCGGCGAGAAGAGGGCGACGAGCTGCACGCCCGCCTCGCGGAGCCGGTCGACCGCATGCCGTCCGGCCCCGTCCACGGACGCCTGGTTGGCGACGAGGCCGACGCGCACGCCGCGCACCAGCTCGGTCCGCTCCGCGAGCAGCACCTCCAGGCCCGGCCGCACCGGCGGCGGCGCGGCCGATCCCGCACCGGCCGCCCCCAGCGAAAGCGCGAGTACCACGCCCCAGTGAGCATGCCGCACCGACACCTCCCCGTCCTCGCGTTGCTGACGCTCGCGGCCTGCGGCCGCCGGGGACCGTCCGGCCCCGCGCCCGAGTCGGACCCCGACCGAATCCTCCGCACGTTGTCGGTCCGGGACAAGGCGGCCCAGCTGCTGATGCCGTGGATCAGCGGACGCGCGGCGTCCGACACGGCGGTCACGGCGGCCGCCGAACGGCGCTGGGCCGACTCGCTGCGCGTGGGCGGCGTGATCGTCTCGATCGGTCCGTCGGCGCAGATCGCCGCGCGGCTCGACGACCTGCAGGGTCGGGCGCCGCTGCCGCTGCTCGTCGGCTCGGACCTCGAGGGCGGGAGCGCGATGCGGATCACCGACGGCACCGCCTTCCCCACGGCGATGGGCGTCGCGGCGGGCGGCCGCGAGGCCGATGCGGAGGCGATGGGACGGATCACGGCGCGTGAGGCGCGCGCCGTGGGCATCCACCTGGTCTTCGCGCCCGTCGCCGACGTCAACAGCAACCCCGACAACCCCGTGATCAACACGCGCGCCTTCGGCGAGGACGCGGCCCTGGTGGCGCGGTACGTGCGCGCGCATGCGCGCGGGCTGCGCGCGGGCGGCGCGCTCGCCGTGGCGAAGCACTTCCCCGGCCACGGGGACCTCGCGGTCGACTCGCACCTGCGGCTCGGCGTGATCGCGGCGGACAGCGCGACGGCCTGGACGCGCGAGCTGCGGCCGTTCCGCGCGGCGATCGCCGCCGGGGTGACGGGCGTGATGACCGCGCACATCGCGCTGCCGGCGCTCGACAGCGGGCGCGTGCGCGCGGCGTCGCTCTCGCCGGCGCTCACGACGGGCCTGCTGCGCGAGCGCCTCCGCTTCCGCGGCATCGTCGTCACCGACGCGCTGGACATGGCGGGCGCCGCGCCGGATGGCGACCCCGCGGAGGCCGCGGTGCAGGCGCTGGAGGCGGGCGCCGACCTGCTGCTGATGCCGCCCGACCCCGCCGCCGCGCTGGACGCGCTGGTGCGCGCGGTGGAGACGGGGCGCGTCCCCGAGGCGCGGCTCGACGCGTCGGTGCGCCGGCTGCTGGCGCTCAAGCGGCGGCTGGGGCTGTTCCGCGACCGGCGCGTGCCGCTCGCGCGCGTCTCCGGTGTCGTCGGCGCCCCGGCGCACCGGGTCGCGGCCGACTCGGCTGCGGCGCGCAGCGTCGTGCTCGTGCGCGACGACGGCACCGTCCTGCGGCTCCGCGCGGCGCCCGCGCGCCTGCTCGTGCTCGCCTGCGTGAGCGACCCGAAGGCCACCGACTCGACGGGGGTCGTGCTCGCGGCGGCGCTCCGCCTGCACGGGCACGACGTCACGCTCGCGCGCGTGGCGGGCGCTCCGGACTCCGCGCGCGCCGACAGCCTGGCGGCAGCCGCCGCGGCGGTGGAGGCCGTCGTCATCGCGTCCGGCGACCGCTGGGCCACCAGTCGGGGGCGGCTCGGCCTCCCCGAGGGGACGGTCGCGCTGCTCGGCCGGCTCCGGGCCGAGCGCCCGGCGGTGCTCGTGGCGCTCGGTTCGCCGTACGTGCTGCGACAGCTGCCCGACGTCGGCGCGTACCTCGTCGCGTGGTCATCGGCGCCCGCGAGCGAGCGCGCCGTCGCCGCCGCGCTCTCGGGAGCGGCGCTCCGCGGCCGGCTGCCGATCTCCCTCATGGCCGGCGTCCCGGCGGGCACGGGCGTGCTGCTGCCCGCGCGCGCCGTCCCCCTGCCCGCCCCCACCGCTCCGTAGGAGGACGTCATGCTCGAGACCCTGCACCGGCTGTTCGCGCGCGACGCCGACCCCGCCGGCGCGGCGTCCGGCGCCGACGTGCCGCTCGCCGCCTGCGCGCTGCTCCTGGAACTGGCGCACGCCGACGGCGAGTTCACCGAGGGCGAGCGCGCGCAGATCGCGGCGGCGATGGCGCGCCAGTTCGCGCTCGACGGCACGGCGGTGGCGGCGCTGATGGCCGAGGCCGAGGCGGCGCGGCGCACGTCGGTCGACCACTTCCAGTTCACGCGCCAGCTCAATGCGCGGCTCGACCTGGCGCAGAAGGTGGTGCTCGCCGAGATCATGTGGAGCGTCGTGCTGGCGGACGGGCAGCTCGCGGAGCACGAGCGGTACCTCGTGCGGAAGCTCGCGAACCTGCTCGAGGTGGAGCCGGGCTTCCTCGCGCAGGCGCGGCAGCGCGCCTCGGACGGCGGCTGAGGCCCCCGCCACCCGGCTGTCAACGCCATTGACACCGCCCGACGGATGCCAGATGTTTCCAGTCAGGATTCCACCCCCGCCAGGAGCGGCCGGATGAGCACCATGGAGACCAACGCCCCCGCCGAGACCGGCTTCCGCCTTGTCATCACCGATGCGGCCGCCGTGGAAGTGCACAAGTTCATCGCCGCCGAGCAGGTGCCGGTCGAGACCGCCGGCCTGCGCGTGGGCGTGATGCCGGGCGGCTGCTCGGGCTTCAAGTACAGCCTGAACATCGAGGAGGCGGCCGCCGAGGACGACATGGTCGTCGAGCTCAACGGCGTGCGCTGCTTCGTCGACGGCTTCAGCGCGCAGTACCTGAACGGCGTGACGATCGACTACGTGACCTCCATGCAGGGGTCGGGCTTCACGTTCAACAACCCGAACGCCACCGGCGGCTGCGGCTGCGGCACGAGCTTCAACGCCTGAGCGCACGGTCCTGACGCCCGTCGCCTCGCTTCCCGGGCCCACCGCCGACCATGGCGGTGGGCCCGCTGCCTTTCCCCCGGCATGACGCCGCTCGACCTGGCCGTGGTGGTGGCGTACCTCGTCGCCACGCTCGGCACGGGGCTCTGGCGCGCCCGCGGCCAGGCGACGGCCGGCGACTACTTCCTCGGCGCGCGCGACCTGCCGGCGTGGGCCGTGCTCCTCTCCATCGTCGCGACCGAGACGAGCGCGCTCACGGTGATCTCGGTGCCGGGGATCGGCGCGCGCGGGAACCTGACCTTCCTGCAGGTGGCGCTCGGCTACCTGGTGGGGCGCGTGGTGACGGCGGCGTGGCTGCTGCCGGGGTACTTCGCGGGTTCGCAGGAGACGGCCTACGAGCGGATCGAGCGGCGCTTCGGCGTCGCGACGCGCCGCACGCTCTCCCTGCTCTTCCTCGTGACGCGCTTCCTGGGCGACGGCGTGCGCATCTTCGCGGGCGCGATCCCGCTCGCGCTGCTCACGGGCTGGAGCCTGCCGACCTCGATCTGGGTGCTGTCGCTGGTGACGATCGCGTACACGTGGGCGGGCGGGCTGGCGGCCGTGGTGTGGGCCGACGTGCTGCAGCTGGCGGTGTACGTGGCGGGCGGCATCGCCGCGCTGGGCGTCGCGGTGTCGCTGGCGGGCGGGCCGTCGGCGGCGCTCGCGCGCGCGGGCGCGGAGGGGTCGCTCCGGCTGCTGGAGCTGCGCCCGAGCCTCGAGATCCCGTACACGCTGCTGGGCGGGCTGGTGGGCGGGGCGTTCCTCTCCGCGGCGTCGCACGGGACCGACCATCTCATCGTGCAGCGGCTGCTGGCGACGCGGTCGCTCGGCGACGCGCAGCGCGCGCTCGTCGGCTCGGGGTTCGTGGTGCTGCTCCAGTTCACGCTCTTCCTGCTCATCGGCGTCGCCATCCGGGCGGCGGGGCTCGCGCCCGCGGGCGTCGCGGCCGACGAGCTGTTCCCGCGCTTCATCACCACGCAGCTGCCGCCGGGGCTCGGCGGGCTGCTCGCCGCGGCGATCCTCGCCGCGGCGATGAGCACGCAGTCGAGCGCGATCAACGCGCTCGCCTCGTCGCTGACGCACGACTGGTACGCATCGCTCACGGGCGAGCGCGACCCGGCGCGGCTCCTGCGCGTGGGCCGCCTCGTCTCGCTCGGCTGGGGGCTCGGCCTGACGCTCTGCGCGCTCGCCTTCGGCGCGGGCGAGGGCCGGCGCGACACGCCGGTGGTAGTGCTCGCGCTCTCGATCGCGTCGGTGACGTATGGCGCGCTGCTCGGCGCGTACGTGCTGGCAGGCCTGGGCGCGCGCGTGCGCGGGCCGCACGTCGTGACGGGCGCCGCGTGCTCGGTGCTGGTGATGCTGGCGGTGGTGTTCGCGCGGCCGCTCGCGGCGCTGCCCGGCCTCGGGCGGCTCGCGCCGCTGGCGCGCCTCGCATGGCCGTGGTACGTGGTGCTCGGGACGGGGGTGACGGTCGGGACGGGCTGGCTGCTGAGCCGCCTCGCGGCGGCACCGGAGGACGCATGACGGTCGTCGTGGGCGTGGATGCGGGCGGCACCCGGACGCGTGCCGCGATCTTCGAGGATGGGACGGAGCGGGCCCGGCGCGAGGGCTCGGCCGGCGCGCTGCGGCCGGGGCGCGCGCTGCAGGCGGCGACCGCGGTGACAACGACCGTGCGCGAGGCGCTCGCGGCCGCGGGCGTCCATCGCGCCGATGCGCTCGTCGTGGGCGCCGCCGGCGCCGGGCGCGAGCCGGAGCGCAGCGAGCTCGAGGCGGCGCTCCGCGCCGAGCGGCTCGCGCACCGCGTGCGCGTCGTGACCGATGCGGCGCTCGCCTTCGCGGCGGCGTTCGGCGAGGGCCCCGGGGTGCTGCTCGTGGCCGGCACTGGCGCCGTCGCGCTCGCGCGCGACGCGGCGGGCGAATGGCACCGCGCCGGCGGCTACGGCTGGCAGATGGGCGACGAGGGGAGCGGTTACTGGCTCGGGCGCGTGGCGCTCCGCGCCATCGGCCGGGCGCACGACGGCCGAGCGCCCGGCACCGCGCTCGAGGCGCGCGTGCTGGCGCAGCTGCGGCTCGCGGACGTCGACGCGCTGGTGCGGTGGTCGGTGACGGCATCGCCGCCCGAGGTGGCGTCGCTGGCACGGCTCGTCGCCGACCAGGCCGCCACCGACGAGGTCGCCGCCACGCTGCTCGCGAACGGGGCCGCCGAACTGACGGCGCAGGTGCTCCGGGCCGCGGCGATGGCGCACCTGCCCGCCGCCGAGGTGGCGATCACGGGCGGGCTCATCGGCGGCTCGGCGCCGCTGGCGGAGACGGTGCGCTCGCGGCTGGTGGTGGCGGGGCTGAGGCCGCGGGACGGGATCGTCGACGCGGTGACGGGGGTGCTGCGGCTGGCGGCGTGAGCGCTCGGCGCTCAGCCGTCGCGCCGGGTCGCCAGGTCCGCGGCCAGCGCGGGGCCGGGCACCCGCGGCCGTCGGAAGTACCACCACGCGGACGCCGGCGTCCACCCTTCGCTCGCCGCCACGTCCGCGCCCCAGAGGCAGGCGCACGGCTCGGTGGCGGCGCGATAGCGGCGGTCGAGCGCAGCCAGGCGCGCGTCGACCACCATGTCCGCCTCGGCCGCTGCGACGAGCGCGCCGTCGAGCAGCTCCCGCGTGTCGAGGTCGTTCAGCAGCTCGTCCAGGTCGTCGGCGTACACGTCCTCGACCGCGCGCACGAGCCGTTCCCACCGCTCCAGCAGGCCGGCGAGTCCGCCGGCGACCACGTGCGCCGCCGCGCCACGCTCGCGCAGCCACGCCACCGCGCGCGCCGCCGCCGCCGGGCTCATCGGGGGCGCCGGGCGGCCTGGCGCCGGAAGTAGCGCTCGCCGTCGTTCGGCCGGAAGAAGGTGCGGATGGTGCCGTCGGGGTCGGTGGCGAGGAAGTCGCCGGTGGCGCGGTCGAAGCGCGTCACCACGCCGTCGGCGCGGACCGCCTCGAGGACGGCACCACCGGACGGGCGGTCGCGCAGGGCGCGGGCGCGCTGCAGGTATGCTGGGCAGTCGATGCGGCCGAACTCGGCGGCGTGCCTGGCGCAGTGCTCCAGGTAGTGGCGCTCGGAGCGGAAGCCGCGTGCGGCGACCGAGGGCGCGACCGCCACGCCGGGCACCTCGTCGGTCGCGGCGGCCGGCACGCGGTCGCGGTCGCGTCCGGCGGCCATCGAGGGGAGGCGGGGCCGCGCGGGGGCGGCCTGGGCGGCGGCGGGTGCGAGGGGCAGCGCCGCCGCCAGCAGCGCCAGGAGGAGCGCGGCGACCCGGCCCGCGCGCATCAGTCGAGGCGCGGCAGCTCGCGCGGCACGCCCGTGCGGAGCACGCTGTGCCGGACGCCGTAGGCGAAGTACAGGGCGAGGCCGATGGCGAGCCAGATGGCGAAGGTCCACCACGCGCGCGCCGGCAGGCCGGCGATCAGGTACAGGCACGATCCCGCGCCGCCGAGCGCCACGGGCCAGACGAACGGCACGCGGAACGGGCGCGGCCGCTCCGGCTCGCGCACGCGCAGCACCAGCACGCCGAGGCAGACGAGGATGAACGCGGCGAGGGTGCCGATGTTCGTCAGGTCGTAGATCGCGTTCTCCTCCGCCACGAGCGACGCGAGGCCGACGAGCACGCCCGTGAGGATCGTGGTCACGTGCGGCGTGCGCCACTTCGGGTGGATCCGTGCGGCCCACGCCGGCAGCAGTCCGTCGCGCGCCATCGCGTAGAAGATGCGCGGCTGGCCGTACTGGAACACGAGCAGCACGGCCGACATCGACACGACGGCGCCGGCGGCGACGACGGCGCTGGCCGACCTGAGGCCGGCGAGCTGCAGCGCCTGCGCGAGCGGGTCGGCCGCCTTCAGCTGCTGGTACGGCACCAGGCCGGTCGCCACGGCGGCGACGGCGACGTAGATCACCGTGCACGCGGCGAGGCCGAGCATGAGGCCGAGCGGCAGGTTCCGCTGCGGGTCCCGCGTCTCCTCGGCGGCGGTGGAGATGGCGTCGACGCCGACGTAGGCGAAGAAGATGATCGCCGCGCCCTGGTGGATGCCGCGGAAGCCGTTCGGCGCGAACGGGGTGTAGTTGGCGACGTCGATGTGCTGCGCGCCCACCACGATGAACACGGCGAGCACCGCGAGCTTCACCAGCACCATCGCGTTGTTGACGCGCGTCGACTCGCGCACGCCGACGCAGAGCACCACGGTGATCACCCCGACGATGGCGCAGGCGGGCACGTTGAGCAGCACGGGCACGCCGAACAGGCGGGGCGCCGTGTCGAGCAGTGCGCGGAGCGCGGGGTCGGTGGACGCATGCACCTGCCAGTACCCGTGCGTCAGCCAGCCGGGGAGGTCGATGCCGAAGCCGGTGAGGAGCGAGGTGAAGTAGCCGCTCCAGGCGACCGCCACCGCGACGTTGCCGACGGCGTACTCGAGGATGAGGTCCCAGCCGATGATCCACGCCATCAGCTCGCCGAGGGTGGCGTAGGTGTAGGCGTACGCGGAACCGGACTGCGGGATCATCGCGGCGAGCTCGGCGTAGCAGAGCACGGCGAGGCCGCAGACGGCCGCGAGCAGCACCATCGAGATGACGAGCGCCGGGCCGGCACCCGCGCGGATGACGGTGCCGTCGGGGAGGACCTCCCCGGCGGCTGCGGTGCCGAGGGAGGCGAAGATGCCGGCGCCGATGACGGCGCCGATGGTCAGCGAGACGAGGTCGAGCGGGCCGAGGACCCGGCGCAGGCCGGAGGCCTCGGCGCCGCCGATGGGCTTGCGGGCGAGGAGGGGGCTGCTAGACAAACAGCGGGGCGAGCACGAGCGTCACCGTCGCGAGCAGCTTGATGAGCACGTGGAGCGAGGGCCCCGCGGTGTCCTTGAACGGGTCGCCGACGGTGTCGCCGACGACGGCGGCCTTGTGCGCCGGGCTCCCCTTCCCGCCATGCAGCCCCATCTCGATCGTCTTCTTGGCGTTGTCCCACGCGCCGCCGCCGTTGTTCAGGAACAGGGCGAGCAGGATGCCGGCGATCGTGCCGACCATGAGGAACGCCGCCACCGCCTCCGGGCCGACGCCGCGGAGCTTGAACACGAGGCCGACGGCGATCGGCATGCCGATCGCGAGCGCGCCGGGCGTCACCATCTCGCGCAGCGCGCCGCGGGTCACGATGTCGACGCAGGCGGCGTAGTCGGGGCGGCTGGTGCCGGCGAGGATGCCGGGGTCGGCCTGGAACTGGCGGCGCACCTCGACGATGACCGTCTGCGCCGCGCGGCTGACCGCGCTGATCGCGAAGGCGGAGAACCACATCACGAGCATCGCGCCGAGGAAGCCGGCGACCCAGACGTCGGGCTTGGCGATGTCCACGCTGACAAGCGGGTTCCCGGGGCGGAGCACGGAGATCTCGTCCATGAACGCCGAGAAGAGCAGGAACGCCGCGAGCGCGGCGGAGCCGACGGCATAGCCCTTGGTCAGGGCCTTCGTGGTGTTGCCCATCGCGTCCAGCTTGTCGGTGACGTTGCGCACCTCCTTCGGCTGCTCGGACATCTCCACGATGCCGCCCGCGTTGTCCGTGATCGGGCCGAAGGTGTCCATGGCGAGCACGTAGCCGGCGGTGCCGAGCATGCCCATCGTCGCGGCGGCGGTGCCGAAGAGGCCGGCGTTCTGCAGGCCGCTGGTCTGCCCGAGCCAATAGCTGAGGATCACCGCCAGGCCGATGGCGAACGTCGGCATCGCGGTGCACTCGAAGGCCACGGCGAGGCCGGCGATGATGTTCGTGGCGGGGCCGGTGACGGAGGCGTTGGCGATGCTGGTGACGGGCCGGTAGCGCCCCTCGGTGTAGTACTGCGTGATGTAGAGGAACGCGATCGAGGTGATGACCCCGATGACGCCGCAGAGCGCGAAGTGCCACCACGCGTCGGGCGCGGCGGGGCTCGCGAGGAGCAGCTTCGAGGCGCCGATGAAGAGCCCCGAGGCGATGATGGCGGTGATCCAGAAGCCGTGGTTCAGCGCCTCCATCGGGTCGGCCTTCCCCTGCGCGGAGGGGACGGCGTAGATCCCGACGATGGAGGCGACGATGCCGAGGGCGCAGACGACGAGCGGGAAGAGCACGACGCCGATCGCGCTGTCGCCGGGGAAGGCGGCGGTGTTGGCGGCGACTAGCGAACCGGCGAGCACCATCGCGCCGATGTTCTCGGCGGCGGTCGACTCGAAGAGGTCGGCGCCGCGGCCGGCGCAGTCGCCGACGTTGTCGCCCACGAGGTCGGCGATGACGGCGGGGTTGCGCGGGTCGTCCTCGGGGATGCCGGCCTCGACCTTGCCGACGAGGTCGGCGCCGACGTCGGCGGCCTTGGTGTAGATGCCGCCGCCGAGCTGCGCGAAGAGCGCGACGAACGAGGCGCCGAAGCCGAAGCCGACGAGGTAGAGCGGCACGCGCTCGGGCGTGGCGAGCCCCATGGCGCGGAAGGCGACGTAGAGCACCGTGACGCCGAGGAGCGACATCGCGACGACGATCAGGCCGCTGACGGCGCCGCCGCGGAGCGCGGTGGTGAGCGCGGCGTCGAGGCCGGTGCGGGCGGCGCTCGCCGTGCGGATGTTGCTGCGGACCGCGACCTGCATGCCGATGTAGCCCGCGAGCCCGGAGCAGGTCGCACCGACGAGGAACGCCACGATCGTGGCGATCGCGACGGTGGTCGGCGGGGGGCCGCCCTCGACGTGTCCGCCGGAGAAAACGAAGGCGTACAGGACGAAGAGCAGGATGGCGAGCGGGACGGCGAGCGCGGCGATGGTGCGGTTCTGGCGGCTGAGGAAGGCCTGGGCGCCTTCCTGGATGGCGTCGGAGATGCGCCGCATCTCCGGGGTGCCGGTGTCGCCGGCGAGGACGCCACGTGCGAGCACCACGGCCACGACGACGGCCAGCAGGCCGAGCGCGACGACGAGCAGGAGGAGCGAACCGGAGGCCATGACGGGTGGAGGATCTCCCTCGCGACCCGCCGCGGGCGGGTCGCGTCAGCGGTTGCCGAGCTGGAACGCGATCACGATGCTCGCCGCGACGGCGGAGCCGTCCGGCTTGCGCGCGGGCTTGAATCGGAAGGTCCGCCAGACGTCGCGGAACTTCGCCGCATACCCGCCGTCGGCGATGGGCGGGTCGGTCTCGGCCCGGTCGACCCGGCCCTGCGGATTGACGAAGAACGTCACGTTCAGCGTCTTCCCGCGCAGGTCTTCCGGCGGCTTCTCGAGCGGCAGGGCGCCCGCGATCCAGACGGGCGGCGCGATCGGCCCATCGGGTGCGGGCGCGGCCCCGTCACCGGTGCCCGTGCCCTGCCCCTTGCCATCGCCACCGCCCGACCCGCCCCCGGTCCCCGGCCCACCCGAACCGCCGGAGGCGTCCGCGTTGGCGGCGATCGGTGCGGCAGACTCGGCCGGAGGGATCTCCTTCGGCGTCTCGGTCGGAGGCGGCGGTGGGGCAACCGCTTCCGGCGGAGGTGGCGGGGCTTCAGGGGGCGGAATATAGGTCATCCCTCCGCCGCCGCCACCTTGCGGCGCGGGCTTCGGCGGCTGGATGAACACCAGCTTGGGGGTCTCGACCACGCGCGGCTTCGCGTCCCCGGGCGGGTTCACGACGCGGTGCGTGACCCACGCGAGGACGGCGACATGCAGCACGACGGACACGAACCAGCCCCACGGGCGTCGCCGCGGGGCCGGCAGCAAAACACGGAGCGGGGGCTGGGAGCCCCCGCCACGATGCACATTGCGGATGTCCTCCGGAGCCCGGTGAGGCGGCTCCGGAGGACGGTGCGCCACTGCCGTCAGGTGCCGGCTTCCTTCGGCACGAAGCCGATGATCTGCACGCCGGCCCCGCGCGCGACGTCCATCGCCTCGATGACCTCCTGGTACTTCCGGTCGGGCGCCGCCTTCATGAACAGCAGCTTGGCGGGCCGCTGGTCATAGATCTGGTGGATCTGCACGTCGAGCTGGTCCTTGGGGACCGGCTGCGAGTTGATGGCGAAGCCGCCATCGGCGGTCAGCTCCAGCACGATCTGGTCGCTCTTCGACGCCTTCGTCGCCGTCGGCGGGTCGGGCGGCGGGACCTGCACGTCGATCGCCATCCGCGAGAGGGGCTGCGTGATCATGAAGATGATCAGCAGCACCAGCAGGATGTCGATCATCGGGACGACGTTCGGCTCGGACGAGACTTCGCCGCGGCCGCCCCCGGTGGACATGCCCATGCTACTTGGCCTCCTTCCCGTCGGCGCCGACCAGCGACGCCGCGACGCTGCCACCCTGCTTCTCCGTGATCGCCGAGAGCACGCGGACCCCGGCGCGGCGCGACATCTCCACCGCCTCCTGGATCTTCGAGAACGGCAGGCCGACGTCGGCCTTGAAGTAGAGGATCTTGTCCTCCGTCCGCGCCGCGTAGATCGCCTTCAGCTGGTCCTCCACCGTGCCGTCGGGCATCGCCCGGCCGTCGATGAAGTAGTGGCCGGCCTCGTCGATGCCGAGGATGACCTCGTTGTCGCCCTCGGGGCGCGGGTCCAGGTTCGCCCCGCGCGGCATCGTCGCCTTGAAGCCGGCGGCGATGAGCGGCGTGACGATCATGAAGATGATCAGGAGCACGAGCATGATGTCGATCATCGGCACCACGTTCGGCTCCGACCGGACCGAGGTCTGGCCGGCGAACGCCTGCTTCGAATCAGCCCGTGACATGGCCGCTGCCCGTCACCGCCTTCTGGGCCTGGAACTCCTTCGTGAAGATCGAGCGGCCGAACTCGCTGCCGACGCTCTTGATGAGGTAGTCGATGAGCTCCTTCGACGTGTACGTCATCTCGACCGTGAGGTTCTCGATCTTCGTCGTGAAGTAGTTGTAGCTCCACACCGCCGGGATCGCGACCATGAGGCCGAACGCCGTCGTGATGAGCGCCTCGGCGATACCGGCCGAGATGCCCGCGAGGCCGCCCGACGCGCCCTGCGCCGCCATGCCCGTGAAGGCGTTCACGATGCCCATCGTCGTGCCGAGGAGGCCGACGAACGGCGCCGTGGCGCCCACCGTGGCGAGCACGCCCGTGCCGCGCTTGAACTCGGCGAGGATGATCAGCATCTGCCGCTCGATGGCGCGCTCGGCGGAGTTGATGTCGGCCGCGGTCACCGTCGCGCGGTCGCGCAGGAGCGGCTTCACCTCGGCCAGCGCCTCGCCCAGCACGCGGGAGACGTGCGACTTCTTGTTCTTCTCGGCGAGGGCGATCGCCTGGTCCAGGTTCTCCTCCTGGATGGCGCGCGAGAACTGCGGGGCGAACTTGCGGGTCTCCGATTCCGTCTTCTGGAACTGGAGGAGCTTCGTGATCATCAGGGTGAGCGACCAGATCGACATGATCGCCATCACGATGACGACGCCCTTCGCGAACGCGCCCATCTGGCCCCAGAGGTGCAGAAGATCAACGCCCATCGTATCCGTCTCCGTGCTGCGGGGTGGGGGCCGCCCCTCGGGGGCGGCCGGGAAGCCTTCGGAAGTCCTCAGCCGCCGATCTTGAACGACAGCCGCTGCTGCACCAGCTGCCGCACCGATCCGCCGCGGTACTTGGCCGGCTTGAACACGCTCTTGAGGATCGCCTCGCGCGCCGGCTCCTCGAACGCCTTGTGGGTGGCCTTGAGCACCTTGAACGAGCCGTTCTCGACGCGCCCCGTCGTGTCGACGACGAACTGCACGTCGACCGAGCCCGTGATGCCCGCGCTCTGCAGCATGGGCGGGTAGCGCGGCGCCGGCTGGTTGACCGCCTGGACGGGGTCGTCCAGCTCGGCGGCCGTGAACACCGCGTCCGCGACGTCGCCCACGGGGCCGGTGCCGCCGATCACGCCCGCCGCGATGCCGCCCTCGATGCCCTTGCCCGAGAAGTCCTTGACGTTCAGGGCCTTCTGGTTCAGGTCGACCGGCGGGATCTCCGTCGGGATCTGGTCGGGCGCGACGAGCGTCTGGAAGCCCTGCGGCGGCGGGTTCGCCGACATCACGGCCTCCGGCGGGGGCTGATCGGGCGGCGGCGGCGGCGGCTCGGGCGGCTTGAGGAACACCATCGTGGTGTCGATCACCCGCTCCTTGATCGCCTCCGCGGCGCCCGCCGTGGCCTTCACGGCGCCGAAGACCACCAGGGCGTGGACGATGCCGGACGTGATCATCTGGCCCACGGTCTGGTTCTTCTTCGGCTTCGACTCGATGAGATTCTCGAACATCTGGTCTCCGGCCGGGGTGAGTAGAGGTGCCAAACAGTGTATCGCCCGAGGATGGCAACGCGACCGGCGGGAAGATGACAGGACGATGACAGCGGGATGAGGCTCGGGGGAACGCGGAGCCGCCGCGCGGGGGACGGCCGTGGGGGCGGCGGCCTGTCAGGCCTCCCCGCCCGGCGCCGGTGCGGGCCGCGGGAGCGCCACGAGGAACGCCGATCCCTTCCCGGGACGGCTCGCCACCGTGATGCTCCCGCCGTGCGCCTCGGCGATCCACTTGCAGATGGCGAGCCCGAGGCCCGTGCCCGGCCGGTCGCCGGTGCGCGAGCGCGCCTGGTCGCCGCGGAAGAAGCGGTCGAAGATCCGGTCGACGTCGCCCGGCGAGATGCCGATGCCGGTGTCTCGCACGGCGAGCACGACCGCCTGCTCGCGCCGCTCGAGCGCGAGGTCGACCCGGCCGCCGGCCGGCGTGTACTTGATGGCGTTGGTCACGAGGTTCATCAGCAGCTGCCGGATCCGCTCGGCGTCCACGGGCAGCACCTCCGCCGCCTCCGGCACGTCGACCGTGACGGCGATCCCGGCCGGCTCGCCCAGCATCTCGGCGGTCTCGCCCGCCTCCTGGACGAGGGCGCGCAGGTCGTGCGGCTCGAACGCGAGCGGGGCGCGCCCCTCGTCCACGCGCGCGAGCGTGAGCAGCGACTCGACCATGTGGCTCATGCGGTTGACCTGCCCGAGCGCCTCGTCGAGCGCGGGGACGAGCTCGCCGGGCGTGCGCGCGTCGGTGAGCGCGCGCTCGACGCCGGCGCGCACCACCATGAGCGGCGTCTTCAGCTCGTGGCTCGCGTCGGCGGTGAAGCGGCGCAGCGTGCCGAACGACTGCTCGAGGCGCGCGAGCATGCCGTTGAGCGTCTGCGCGAGGCGCGACACCTCGTCGCCGGTCATCGGCACGGCGAGGCGGCGGTGCAGCGAGCGGCCGTCGGTGATCGCCTCGAGCTCGTCGACGATGCCGACCATCGGCCCGAGCGCACGGCCGGCGATGAGGTAGCCGAGCATGAGGGCGGCGAGCACGATGACCGGCGCGGCGGCGAGCATCGACTGCACGAGCGCGGCGGGGCCGAATGCGACCTCGTCGGTGTCGACGGCGACGACGAGGATCGCCGCCTCGGGCGCGAGCCGCGGCAGCGGGAGCGCGGCCCAGCGGTGGTCGCCGCCGCGCAGGCCGGTGACCGTGCCGACCGCCGAGCTGGCGGGGGCGGCGCGGCCGAGGCGCACGAGCTGCTCGATCCCCTCGAAGCCGAGCTCGCGCGCGGCGGCGGAGGCGTAGAGCACGCGGCCCTGCGCGTCGGCCAGCACGAGGGCGTCGCGGACGTTCTCGAAGTAGGCGGCGACGCCGGGGTCGAGGGCCGGCGGGCGCCCCGGCGCGCGGTCGGTGAGGCGACCCACCACGCGCTTGGACTCCACGAGCCAGCGCGCCGCGAACTGCGCCTCGAGCTGGAGGCGGCCGTCGAGCTCCTGGAAGGTGGACTGGCGCCGCTCGAGGTAGAGCACGAGGCCGAACGCCGCCATCGCGAGGCCCAGCGCGACGGCGTACCAGACGGTGAGCCGCCGCCGGATGGTGTTCACCGCCTACCCCGCGCGCACCACGTAGCCGACGCCGCGCACCGTGTGGATCAGCTTCGGCGTGCGCCCGGCGTCCACCTTCTTGCGCAGCCGGTTCACGACCACGTCGACGATGTTCGTCCCCGGGTCGAAGTGGTAGTCCCACGCGTACTCCTGGATCAGCGTGCGCGACATCACGCGGCCGTGGTGGCGCATGAGGTACGCGAGCACCGTGTACTCCTTGGGCGTGAGCTCCACCGCCTCGCCGCCGCGGCGGACCTCGTGCGTCGCGGTGTCGAGCTCCAGGTCGGCGACGCGGAGCACGGGCGGCCGCAGCTGCTGCGGGCGCCGCGCCACCGCCTCGGCGCGCGCGAGGAGCTCCTCGAAGGCGAACGGCTTGGTGACGTAGTCGTCGGCGCCGGCGCGGAGCGCCTGCACCTTGAAGTCGACGGCGTCCTGGGCCGTGAGCACGAGCACGGGCGTGGCGACGCCGCGGTCGCGCAGGGTGCGCAGCACCTCGAAGCCCGACATGCCGGGGAGCCGGAGGTCGAGGATGACGAGGTCGTACCGCCCGTCCGACGCGAGGCGCAGCCCCTCGAGCCCGTCGCCGACGAGGTCGACCGACCAGCGCTGCTCCGCGAGGCCGCGCTCGACGTACTCGCCGACCGTCCGGTCGTCCTCCACGACGAGGACCTTCACCCGCCGAGCCCCGCGACCGCCGGCGGCGGCGCCGCGGCGTCGAGCCGGAACACGGGCAGCGCCACGCGGAACGTCGCGCCGCGGCCCGGCGCGCTCTCGACCTCGATGCGGCCGCGGTGCGCCTCGATGATGCCGTAGCAGATGGAGAGGCCGAGGCCCGTGCCGCGTCCCGGCGGCTTCGTCGTGTAGAACGGCTCGAAGATCTTCGTCTGCTCCGCTCGCGGGATGCCCATCCCCGTGTCCTCGACCTCGAGGACCACCTCGTCGCCGCGGGCGCGCGGGCGCCGCGTGCGGACGGTGAGCCGCCCGCCGCTCTCGAGCGCGTCGAGCGCGTTGAGCAGGAGCGCGAGCACGGCCTGCACGAGCTGCTCGGCGTTGCCCACGGCGTCGGGCAGGTCGGCCTCCAGCTCGCGCACGACCTGGACGCGCTTGTAGCGCGGGTGGTGGCGCAGCAGGTCGAGCGCCTCGATGACGAGCGCGTTGAGCGCGACGGCGGCCTGCCGCCGCGCCTTCGGGCGGCTGAAGTCGAGCAGCCCGTTCACGATGCCGGTGCAGCGCACGACCTCCTTGTCCACGAGGCCGAGGTACTCCTCGAAGACGGGGCGCGCGGCGCCGGGCAGCGCGTCGAGGCGCCCCTCGAGCGCCGCGACGCAGGCGCCGATGGTCGCGAGCGGGTTGTTGATCTCGTGCATGACGCCGGCCGCGAGCTGGCCGATGGCGGCGAGCTTCTCCGACTGGAGGATCCGCTCGGTCATCGCGCGCGCCTCGGTGACGTCCTCGCCGATCACGATGACGTGCGTCACGCCGCCGTCGCCCAGCCGCATCGGCACCTTCGTGTTCCGGTAGGTGCGGAGCTGCTCGCCCACCGCGACGTCGACCTCCACGACCGCCAGCTCGCCCGAGGCGAAGACGCGGTCGAACTCCGCCTGGAACTCCTCGCGCGGCTGTCGCGTGAGGACGTCGAACACGACGTGGCCCAGCACCTCGGCGCGTGGCCGGCCCTGCGGCCCCAGCTCGCGGCGGCGGTTCCAGACCTGCACGCGGTAGTCGCGGTCGATGACGTACAGGCCGACGGGGAGCGAGTCGATGATGAGGCTGGTGAAGAGGCGCTGCGACTCCACCTCGCGCGAGCGCTCCGCCACCTCGAGCGCGAGGTCCTCCGAGAGCTCCAGCGAGGCGAGGAACGGCGCGAGCAGGTCGGCCACCGCCTCGAGGAGGAGCGGCTCCGGCGGCGGCGCCTCGACCTCGAGCAGGCCGAGCCACTCGCCGTCGTGCACGAGGCGCCAGCGGCGCGCGGCCGGCGCGGGGGGCAGCGTCTCCAGCGAGGCGACGGGCTCGGGCGGCGCGGGATCGGCGGGGTCGGCGACGCGGGTGAAGCCGGCCGCGTTCGGCTCGCGCATCCAGAGCGCGACGCGCCCGGCGCCCAGGCCCGCGCGCAGCTCCGCGAGGAGCGCGCGCAGGGTCTGGTCGGCCGGGAGCGGCGCGTTGAGCTGGCGCGCGAGGCGCGCGACGAGTGCGAGGCCGCCGGTGCCGGCGCCCATCCGCCCTAGCGGCGGCGCTCGTCGAGCGTCTGCCGCACCGCCGTGAGGATCTCCTCCGGCGTGTACGGCTTCGGGACGAGCCGCGAGAAGAGCTGCAGCTCGCCGGGGGCGAGGCGCCCCATGTCGTAGCCGGTGGAGAGCAGGACGGGCAGCGTGGGCCAGCGCTGCCGCAGGCGCGTGATGAGGTCGCGCGCGTCCATGCGCGGCATGACCATGTCGGTCACCACCAGCGCCACCGCCGCGCCCGCCGGCGACTCCAGCACCTCGAGCGCCTCCACGCCGTCCTGCGCGACGAGCACCTCGTAGCCGAAGCGCGCGAGGATGCGGCTGCCGGTGCGGCGCACCGACGGCTCGTCGTCCACCAGCAGCACCGTCTCGGTGCCGCGCAGGTGGGCGCGCGGGTCGCCTCCCGACGGGTCCGGTGCCGGCGCGGGCGGGAGCCGCCCGGCGCCGCGCTCAGCCAAGTCGCGCGAGCTCGGCGAGCAGCTCGGCATTCTCTCGACGCGTGCCAGGCGTCGCCTCCAGGTAGGTCCAGCGCACGACGCCGTGGCGGTCGATGAGGACATAGGCGCGGTTCGAGAAGAAGGTGTCCTCGCGCAGCGTGCCGTACGCCCGGCACGCCTCGCGCTTGAAGTCGCTCAGCAGGTCGACGCCCAGCCGCTCGCGCTCCTTGAACACCTTCAGCGTCGGCACCGAATCGACGCTGATCGGCAGCACGACCGTGTCGCGCGAGGCGAACTGCGCGTAGTCCTCGCTGAAGGCGCACAGCTCCGCGGTGCAGACGCTGGTGAAGGCGAGCGGGAAGAACGCGAGCAGCACGTTCCGCCCGCGCAGCGCCGAGAGGGTGACCTCGGCGCCGGCGGTGGACGGCAGCGTGAAATCGGGGGCCGGCTGGCCCGACGCAGGCAGGGGCATGGCGAAGGCTCAGGCGCGGGCGGCGGCGTAGTGGGCGCCGACGACGGTCCAGTTGACGACGTTCCACCACGCGGCGAGGTAGTCCGCGCGGCGGTTCTGGTACTTCAGGTAGTACGCGTGCTCCCACACGTCGCAGCCGAGGATCGCCGTGCGGCCCTCCATGAGCGGGGAATCCTGGTTCGGCGTGCTCTCGATCGCGAGCGTGCCGTCCTTCGCCGCGACCAGCCACGCCCAGCCGCTGCCGAAGCGGCCGAGGCCCGCCTTCTGGAACGCCTCGCGGAACGCCGCGAACGACCCGAACGCCGCGTCGATCGCCGAGGCGAGCGCACCCGACGGCGCCGACGCGCCGCCTGGCACCATCAACGCCCAGAAGAACGCGTGGTTCCAGTGCCCGCCACCGTTGTTGCGCACCGCGGTGCGCACGCCCTCGGGCACCGCACCGAGGTCCTGCAGCAGGGCCTCGAGCGACCGGTCGGCCAGCGCCGGATGCGCCTCCAGCGCCGCGTTCAGGTTCGTCACGTAGGCAGCGTGATGCTTGCCATGATGGATCTGCATGGTCTGCGCGTCGATGTGCGGCTCCAGCGCCGACACGTCGTACGGCAGCGGCGGCAGCGAGAAGGCCATGCCGGCTCCGTCCGTTCCTCGAAGATGTCCGTGTTCCTGGCGTCCCTGCCCGTGTCGCCCGTTGGGACTCCGTCCCGGGCCGATGCACGGGCGCGAATATGGGGTCGGCACCTCGCGGTGGCAACGTCCCAAAAAACTGGGGGCTGTCTAATTCCGTGACACCCCGCCCGGCAGCGTCGAAGCGCGTTCCCAGGCCGACCGAAGCTCCGCCGCCAGCCACCGGATGTCGGCCGCAAGCGCCTCCGCGGTCGGATCGGCGTCGGGCGGCAGCGCGCGCGCGCGCGCCTCCGCCGCCGCGACGCGCGGCGCGAGCTCCGCGGCGATGGCGAGCCAGCGCACCCGTCGCGCCATCGCGTCTGCGTCCGCGGCGCCGGGTGCGTCGGGCCCGGCCCCGGACTCCAGCAGCTCCTCGAGCCGGCGCGTCGCGTGCTCCGCAGTCTCGCCGACCCACGAGGCACCATCGCCGACGAGGGTACCGAGCCGCTCGGCCAGCTGCGCGACCTCGCTGGCGGACGCGCGCGGCAGCACCCGGGCGAGCAGTTGGGCGAGGCGGTCGGAGTTCATGGCGGGAAAGCTAGGGACGGGGTGCCGGCCCGCGCGCGGCCGCCAGCAGGGCGAGACCGGCGAGCAGGGCGAGCACGGCCTCGCTGCGGGCGGCGAGGACGAGCGCCGCCATCGCGCCCGCGCCGGCGAGCGCGGTGACGCCCCAGCGCGCCCAGCCCTGGGTGGCCAGCGCGGGACGCACGTCGGCGCTCGCGGCCGCCACCCCGGCGAGCGCCAGCAGCTGCGG
>JANRIU010000024.1:0-36075 GCA_033764615.1 Gemmatimonadales bacterium
GTGGCGGCCGTCCTGCGCGCGCCGCTCGCCGGCGCGGCCGCGCCACCCGCGGCACCGGCCGCCGCCGCGGCCACCGCCGTGGCCCCGTCGCGCGCGCCCGGCCTTCGCGCATCGCACGTCGTCACGGTCGATGCGGGGCACGGCGGCGTCGACCCCGGCAACCCCGGCCTCCACTTCCCGCGCGGCATCCACGAGAAGCACGTCACCCTCGCCGTGGCGCTGAAGCTGCGCGAGGAGCTGGTGCGCCGCGGCATCGGCGTCCGCATGACGCGCACGCGCGACACCCTGGTCGACCTGCGCGACCGCGGCCCCCGCTGCGACACCGACTGCGACCTCTTCGTCTCGCTGCACGTCAACGCCCTGCCGCGCCGCCGGGGCTACACCGAGGTGCGCGGCTTCGAGACGTACTTCCTCGCGGAGGCGAAGACGGAGGACGCCGAGCGCGTGGCGCGCATGGAGAACGAGGCGATCCGCTTCGAGGCGAAGCGCGAGGCGGAGACGCGCCTCGACGGCATCGACTTCATTCTGAAGGACCTCCAGCTCAACGAGCACCTGCGCGAGTCCGAGCGCGCCGCCGTCGCGGTGCAGGAGCGGCTCGGCCGGGTGCACCACGGCCCGGACCGCGGCGTGAAGCAGGCGGGCTTCATGGTGCTCACCACCGCCAGCCGCCCGGCGATCCTGGTGGAGATGGGCTACAGCACGAACGCGCGCGATGCCGCGCTGCTGAGCACGCCCGACGGGCAGGCCGCGCTCGCGCGCGCGCTGGCCGACGCCGTGGTGGACTACCTGCGCGACTACGAGCGGAAGACGGGGGCCGCGCCGTGAGCGCCCGCGTGACCGCGTTCGGCCGCGAGTTCCGGAACCCGGTGCTCCTCGCCTCGGGCACCGCCGGCTTCGGGCGCGAGCTGGCCGGGGCGATGGACCTGGAGGCGCTTGGCGGGCTCGTGACGAAGGCGGTCAGCGTGCTGCCCCGCGCGGGGAACCCGCCGCCGCGCGTCGCCGAGTTCGGCGGCGGCATGCTCAACTCGGTCGGCCTCGCCAACCCGGGGCTCCGCGCGGTCGCGGCGGAGGAGCTGCCGTGGCTCGCCACGCACCTCCGCGGGCCCCGGGTGCTCGTCAACGTCGTCGGCTTCGAGACCGGCGAGTACGCCGATGTCTGCGCGGCGCTCGACGCGTTCGACGTCATCACCGCGTTCGAGCTCAACCTCTCGTGCCCGAACACGCATGCGGGCGGGCTCGAGTTCGGCGCCGACCCCGCCTGCATCCGCGAGATCGTGTCCCGCTGCCGCGCGGCCACCGCGCGGCCCATCGTCGCCAAGCTGTCGCCCGCCTCGGCGGATCCGGCCGGGCTCGCGGCCGCCGCCGTCGAGGCCGGCGCCGACGGGATCACGCTCGTGAACACGCTGCCCGGCATGGTGTGGCACGCCGATGGCGCGCCGCGGGTGGGGCAGGGGTTCGGCGGCGTGAGCGGCCCTGCGCTCCTCGCCGTCGGCATCCGCGCGGTGGCCCGGGTGCGCGAGCGGCTGCCCGACACGACGCTCATCGGCGTCGGCGGCGTGCGCTCCGCGGAGGACGTGCGCCAGTACCGCCGTGCTGGCGCGGATCTGGTCGCCATCGGCACCGCGGGCCTCGCCGACCCGCACCTGCCGGCGCGCGTGGCGCGCGCGGTGGAGGCCGGACGTGGCTGAGGTCGTGCTCGCGCTGGACGTCGCGGACGGCGACGCGGCGCGCCGCCTGCTCGACCGCCTCCCGGCGCTCCGCTGGGCGAAGGTCGGCCCGGTGCTGTTCGTGCGTGAGGGGCCCGCACTCGTGGCTGAGCTCCGCCAGCGCGGCCTGCACGTCTTCCTCGACCTCAAGTGGCACGACATCCCGAACACGGTCGCCGGTGCCGTGCGCGCGGCCGTCGCCGAAGGGGTGGCGCTCGCCACGGTGCACTGCCTCGGCGGCGCGCCGATGCTCGCCGCCGCGCGCGAGGCGGCGGCGGCGCGGGTGCGGCTCTGCGGCGTGACCGTGCTCACCTCGCACGCCGCGCCCGACTACGGGGAGGCGGTGGGCCGCGACGTGCCCGGCGTCGACGCTGAGGTGGAGCGGCTGGCCAGGCTCGGCATCGGGGCCGGCCTGGATGGCGTCGTCTGCTCTCCGCACGAGGTCGGGCGGCTGCGCGCCACGCTTGGTCCGGCCGCGATGCTGGTGGTGCCTGGCATCCGGCGGCCGGGTGAGGCGGTGGGCGACCAGCAGCGCGCCGGCACGCCGGCCGCGGCGGTGCGCGCCGGCGCCACGCATCTCGTGGTCGGCCGGCCGATCCATGAGGCGGCCGACCCGGCGGCCGTGCTCGACGCGCTGCTGGCGGAGGCGGGGGGATGAGGGGCGGACGGGCGGACGGGCGGACGGGCGGGATCTCGGTGGTCGCGTTCCTGGCGGGTCTGGCGCTGGTCGTCGCCCTGCCGGGTCGGCTGGCGGCGCAGTCGCTGCCGGACCTGGCGATCGAGGCGCGGGCGACGCTGCTGCGCCATGACGCGCCGGCGTTCGTGGGGCCGGGAGAGCGGTTGATGCTCCGGCTGCCTGGGGCCGAGCCGTCGGCACCGCTCAGCCGGCGGCAGGCGGTGGCCCTGCTGGCCGAGTTCCTGGAGGCGGCCCAGGAGGTGGACATCCTGGTGCGGGTGGCCCGGGAGCTGGAGCCGGGACTCGGTTATGTGGAGCTGGAGCGGCGGTTCCGCGTCGCCGGGACGTCGGAGGTGCAGGTGCAGGTGGTGCTGCTGGAGTTCGGCCGGAGCGCTACGTCCGGGCGGTGGGTGCTTCGGGAGGTGCGGGTGGTGTAGGGGAGGGTGGCGCCATCTTGCGTCCGGCGTCCCGCGGGGCTATCGTTCCGAGCTCGGTACAAAACTCCGGTCTGGGGAGAGTTCAGTGTGAAGGTGCGGTCGAGCGTCAAGCCCATCTGCGAGTACTGCAAGGTCGTGCGGCGCCAGGGCGTCGTGCGCATCATCTGCAGCCGCAATCCGAAGCACAAGCAGCGTCAGGGGTAGAGCATGGCCCGAATCGCCGGCGTCGACCTTCCGCGCGAGAAGCGCGTCGAGATCGCCCTGACCTACATCTACGGCATCGGCCGTCCGACGAGCGCGCGGATCCTCGAGCAGACGGGCGTGAGCCCGGATACGCGGGTGCGCGACCTGAACGACGCCGAGGTGGCGCGGCTGCGCCAGTACATCGAGCGCGCGGTCAAGGTGGAGGGTGCGCTCCGCACCGAGATCGCGATGAACATCAAGCGCCTGATGGACATCGGCAGCTACCGCGGCATGCGCCATCGGCGCGGCCTCCCGGTGCGCGGGCAGCGCACGCACACGAACGCCCGGACGAAGAAGGGCCCGCGTCGGGCCATCGCCGGCAAGAAGAAGGCGACGAAGAAGTAACCGATGACGGCTCCCATCTCCCCCGAGCAGCCGCAGGCCGCGGCGCCCGCGACGGCGCCTGCCGCCGCGCCGGCGGCGGCCCCGGCCAAGGGCAAGCGCGGCAAGAAGGTCGTCGAGAGCGAGGGCGTGGCGCACATCAGCGCGACGTTCAACAACGTCCTCATCACGATCACCGACACCAAGGGCAACGCGATCACCTGGGGCACCGCCGGCAAGGCGGGGTTCAAGGGGTCGAAGAAGTCGACGCCGTTCGCGGCCACCGTGGCCGCGGAGAACTGCGGCCGCGAGGCGATGAACCTGGGCGTCCGGCGGGTGCACGTGCGCGTGCAGGGTCCGGGCTCCGGCCGCGAGTCGGCCATCCAGGCGCTCGCCGCGGTCGGGCTCAAGGTCGTCTCCATCCGTGACGTCACGCCGATTCCGCACAACGGCTGCCGTCCTCCCAAGAAGCGGCGGGTCTGATCGATGTCGCGCTACACGGGTCCCAGCTGCCGCCAGTGCCGCCGCGAGGGGACGAAGCTCTTCCTGAAGGGCGCCAAGTGCTTCACCGAGAAGTGCCCGGTGGAGCGGCGCGCCTACGCCCCTGGCCAGCACGGGCCGACCGGCGGTGGCGGCGGCGGGCGCGGGCGCAAGGCGTCCGAGTACTCGAAGCAGCTGCGCGAGAAGCAGAAGGTGAAGCGGATGTACGGCCTCACCGAGCGCCAGTTCCGCAACACCTACGCCTCGGCGACGAAGGAGCCGGGCGTGAAGGGCACGAACCTGCTCGTTGCGCTCGAGATGCGCCTCGACAACCTCGTGCACCGCTCGGGCTTCGCGGCGAGCCGCAAGGCCGCGCGCCAGCTCATCCGGCACGGGCACGTGCAGGTCAACGGTCGCCGCGTCGACATCCCGTCGTACCACGTGGAGCCGGGCATGGAGATGCGCATCGCGCCGGCGAGCCGCGAGCTCGTGGCGATCGCCATGGCGCTCGAGCTCGCCCAGCGCGGCCAGGTGCCGGCGTGGCTGGCGGTCGACACCGACAAGCACACGGCCCGCGTCGTCGAGGTGCCGACCCGCGAGACGATTCCCACCGTCGCCCAGGAGCAGCTCATCGTCGAGCTGTACTCGAAGTGACCATGAGCGGCATCGACCTCTCCGGCCTCGTCCGCCCGCACCTGGTCGAGATGACCAAGCGGGAGGACCACCCGAACTACGCCGAGTTCCGCCTCGCCCCCCTGGAGCGCGGCTACGGCTACACGCTCGGCAACGCGCTCCGGCGCATGCTCCTCTCGTCGCTGCGCGGCAGCGCGGTGTGGGGCTTCCGCCTCGAGGGCGTGGTCCACGAGCACCAGACGGTGCAGGGCGTGCTGGAGGATGTGCACCAGATCGTGCAGCGCCTCAAGCAGCTCACCCTCGTGCTCGACCCCGAGGTCGACGAGGCGGTGCTCCATATCCGCCGCGAGAAGGCCGGCGCGGTGTACGCCCGGGACATCCAGGAGCATGGCGCCGTCCGCGTGATCAACGGGGACCACCTGCTCTTCACGCTCCAGGACGACCGCGAGATCTCCTGCGAGCTGCACGTGAACAAGGGCCGCGGCTACGTCGAGGCGGAGCTGCATCCGCACGACCGGTCGCTCCCGGTCGACCTCGTGCGGATCGACGCGATCTACAACCCGGTTCGCCGCGCCAACTTCACGGTGCAGGAGACGCGCGTCGGCCAGCGCACGGACTTCGACCGGCTGACGGTGACGCTCGAGACGAACGGGACGATCTCCCCGGAGGACGCGATCGCCTACGCGGCCGCGCTCGCCCAGGAGCACTTCCGCTACTTCGTCGAGTTCGGCAAGGTGCCGGTGGTGCGCGAGCCGGCCCCGATGCCGATCGTCGCCGGCGAGGGGGGGCTGCGCGAGCGCGTCGGCCGCCTCATCGACGACGTGGGCCTCTCGGTCCGCTCGCTCAACTCGCTCAAGAACTCGAACATCCGCACGCTGCGCGACCTCGTGCAGTACAGCGAGGACGAGCTCAAGAAGGTCAAGAACATCGGCGACAAGGCCGTCGAGGAGATCGGCGACGTGCTCCGCCGTGAGGGTCTGAACTTCGGCATGGCCTTCGAGGAGGCCGAGGGCGACCTGCGCGTCACGCGCGCCGGGTCCCCGCCGTCGCCCGCGCCGCTCGTGCGCACCGAGGAGGTCTGAGATGCGTCATCGCGCGAAGGGGCGGCAGCTCTCCCGCACCGCCAGCCACAAGAAGGCGCTGCTCGCCAACATGGCGACCAGCCTGTTCAAGCACGACGGCATCGTCACGACCGAGGCCAAGGCGAAGGAGCTCCGGCCGTACGCCGAGCGGCTCATCACCCTCGCCCGTCGCGGCGACCTGCACGCCCGCCGGCTCGCCGAGCGCAAGATCAAGGACCGCGAGGTCCTGGGTCGGCTGTTCAAGGAGATCGGCCCGCGCTTCGCGGCGCGTCCCGGCGGCTACACGCGGATCCTGAAGCTCGGCTTCCGCCCGGGCGACGGCGCCGACATCGCGCGCATCGAGCTGCTCGGCGAGTGAGCGCGGCGGCGGCAGGCACGAAGAAGGGGACCCTCGGGTCCCCTTTTTTTGGGCAGGTCAGCGATGCGGCGGGACCGGAGCCCCGCCGCGAGTGGTGCGGCTCAGCTGGCCTTGGCGACCTTGCTGGAGCGGATGCAGCCGGTGCAGACGCGCACGCGGCGGATGGCGCCATCCTTCAGGACGCGGACGGTCTGGAGGTTGGGATACCACTTCCGCTTGCTCTTGTTGTTGGCGTGGCTGACGTTGTGCCCCGACGCGGGGCCCTTCTCGCACACGCTGCAGACGCGGGCCATGATGACGCTCCTTCAGGGTTCCGTTCAGATGCAGCCGCGAAGGATAACCGGGCATCGGAGGCGCCGCAATGCTGACCGAAGGGCCCGTGCTGGTCACGGGGGCGGACGGCTTCGTGGGCCGGTGGGTGTGCGAGGCGCTGACGGCGGCGGGTGCAGAGGTGCGTGCCGGCGTGCGCGACCCGTCGGCGCCGACCGTGCCGCGGGCCTCGCGCGATCGCCTCCACCGCCTGTCGTGGGTAGCGTTCGACCTCGCCGAGCAGGCCACCATCGACGGAGCCGTGCAGGGCGCGCGCGCGGTGATCCACCTCGCGGCGATGGCCTCGGGCGCCGAGGCTCGCGCGCAGCCGGTGCGCGCGTGGGAGGTCAACGTGCTTGGAACGGTGCGGCTGCTCGAGGCGATGGAGCGCCTCGCGCCGTCGGCGCGGCTGCTCTTTGCGTCGAGCGGCGAGGTGTACGGTCAGGGCGTCGGACGGCCCTCGCGCGAGGACGATGCGGTGGCGCCGTGCTCGCCGTATGCGGCGTCCAAGGCGGCGGCCGAAGTGGCCTGCCTGGAGTCGCATCGTCGCTCCGGCCTCGACGTGGTCGTTGCGCGTCCCTTCGCGCAGATCGGGCCCGGGCAGCGCGCCGATTTCGTGGTGCCGGCGCTGGCGCGACGCATGAGGGCGGCCAGGGCCGAGGCGCGCGACGTCATCCGCGCCGGCAACCTGGATCCGGTGCGCGAATTCATCGACGTGCGGGACGTGGCCGCGGCCATGCTGGTGCTGCTCGCGGCGGCTCCCCCGGGCGACACCGTGAACATCGCGGCAGGCGTGGCCCGCCCGCTGCGCGAGGTGGCGCGCCTCCTCGCCGAGGCGGTCGGATGGGAGGGGAGGATCGAGGAGGACCCGGCGCTCCGGCGCCGGGCCGACCTCGCCATGCTGGTGGGCGACGGCGGGCGCCTGCGCCGGCTCGGGTGGGCGCCGCGATACGCCCTGCATGACACGCTGGCTACCATCGTCGGGGCGCTGGACGCGCCCGGGGAGGCATGACTCGATGACCCAGAAGGTGGCCCTGATCACGGGGGTGACGGGCCAGGACGGCGCGTACCTCTCGGAGTTCCTGCTCGGCAAGGGGTACGTGGTGCACGGCCTGCGGCGGCGCAGCTCGCTGTTCAACACGTCGCGCGTCGATCACCTCTTCCGCGATCGCCACGAGTCGGGGGGGCGGTTCTTCCTCCACTACGGCGACATGACGGACACGACGAACCTGGTGCGCCTCCTGCAGGAGCTCCAGCCGACCGAGATCTACAACCTCGCGGCGCAGAGCCACGTCCACATCTCGTTCGACATGCCGGAGTACACGGCGAACGCCGATGCCGTCGGCGTGCTGCGGCTGCTCGAGGCGATCCGCATCCTGGGCATGGCGGACCGCGTGCGCTTCTACCAGGCGAGCACCAGCGAGATGTTCGGTCTCGTGCAGGAGACGCCGCAGCGCGAGACCACGCCGTTCTACCCGCGCAGCCCGTACGGCGTCGCCAAGCTGTACGCCCACTGGATCACGGTGAACTACCGCGAGGCGTACGGCCTGTACGCGTGCTCGGGCATCCTCTTCAACCACGAGTCGCCGATCCGGGGCGAGACGTTCGTGACCCGGAAGGTCGCGCGCGCGGCCGCGCGCATCGCGGCCGGAGTCGAGCCGGTGCTGTGGCTCGGCAACCTCGACGCGAAGCGCGACTGGGGCTACGCGCGGGACTACGTCGAGGCGATGTGGCTGATGCTCCAGCAGGACGCGCCCGAGGATTTCGTCATCGCCACGGGCGAGACGCATTCGGTGCGCGAGTTCTGCGCGCTCGCGTTCGCGCGGGCCGGGATGCCGCTCGAGTGGCGGGGCGCGGGCGCGGAGGAGGTGGGACTGGTGCGGGGCACGGACCGCGTCGTCGTGCGCGTCGACCCGCGCTACTTCCGCCCGACGGAAGTCGACCTGCTGCTCGGTGACGCCTCGCGCGCGCGCGCGAAGCTCGGTTGGTCACCGAGGGTGACGTTCCGCGATCTCGTGGAGCTCATGACGGACGCGGAGCTCGCGGCGGTCGGTGCCCCTGCGGCGGTGTCCCGTTGAGCCGGTGTCGTCCGTGTCGCGCGTTCCCGAGCCCCCGGTGCTGAGCCATGCCGAAGCGCACTGACCTGCAGACGATCCTCCTCATCGGTTCCGGCCCCATCGTCATCGGGCAGGCCGCCGAGTTCGACTACTCGGGCACGCAGGCGTGCCGCGCCCTGCGCGAGGAGGGGTACCGGGTGGTGCTGGTGAACTCGAACCCGGCGACGATCATGACCGACCCGGAGATCGCCGACCGGACGTACATCGAGCCGGTGACGCCCGAGTGGGTCGCCCGGATCATCGAGCGCGAGCGCCCCGACGCCCTGCTCCCGACGATGGGCGGCCAGACCGCGCTCAACGTCGCCATGGCGCTCCAGAAGGACGGGACGCTGGAGCGGTTCGGCGTCGAGCTGATCGGCGCCAACGAGCGCGCCATCCGCGTCGCCGAGGACCGCGAGGAGTTCGCGCAGGCGATGCGGCGCATCGGCCTCGCGACGCCCGAGGGGAAGACGGTCACGTCGCTGCAGGAGGCGCTCGACGTCGTGGAGGGCACGGGCTACCCCGCCATCCTCCGCCCGTCGTTCACGCTCGGCGGCACGGGCGGCGGCATCGCGTGGAACCGCGAGGAGTTCGAGACGATGGTGCGCCGCGCCCTCGAGCTCTCGCCGGTGCACTCGGTGCTGGTCGAGCGGTCGATCATCGGGTGGAAGGAGTTCGAGCTCGAGGTGATGCGCGACAGCCAGGACAACGTCGTCATCATCTGCTCCATCGAGAACATCGACCCGATGGGCGTCCACACCGGCGACTCGATCACCGTCGCGCCGGCGATGACGCTGACCGACCGCGAGTACCAGCGGATGCGCGACGCCGCGATCAAGGTGATCCGCGAGGTCGGCGTCGCGGCCGGCGGCTGCAACATCCAGTTCGCGGTGAACCCGCGCACCGGCGAGCAGCTGGTGATCGAGATGAACCCGCGCGTCTCCCGCTCGTCGGCCCTCGCCTCCAAGGCGACCGGCTTCCCGATCGCGCGGATCGGCGCCAAGCTCGCCGTCGGTTATGCGCTCGACGAGCTGCCGAACGACAT
Source organism: Gemmatimonadales bacterium (assembly GCA_033764615.1). Taxonomy (GTDB): domain Bacteria; phylum Gemmatimonadota; class Gemmatimonadetes; order Gemmatimonadales; family GWC2-71-9; genus JANRIU01. The sequence continues at coordinate 9,387 of JANRIU010000024.1, forward strand.
CACGAAGGTGACGCCCGCCAGCTTCGAGCCGGTGCTCGACTACGTGGTGGTGAAGATCCCGCGCTTCGCCTTCGAGAAGTTCCCGACCGCCGACCCGACGCTCACGACGCAGATGAAGTCGGTCGGCGAGACGATGGCGATCGGGCGCACCTTCAAGGAGGCGTTCCAGAAGGGGATGCGCGGCCTGGAGATCGACCGGCCGGGCTACACCGCCGCGCCGCTCCCGGCCGACGACCGGCTCGCCGACGGCGCCCGCGACACGGTGCGCGGCGCCATCGGCACGCCGACGCCGGAGCGCATCTTCCAGGTGAAGCGCGCCCTCGAGCTCGGCATCGGCATCGACGAGATCCACGACCGCTCGGGCATCGACCCGTGGTTCCTTGGCCAGTTCCAGGAGCTCGTGGACGCGGAGCGGTGGTGGCAGGCGCGCACGCCGACGGGTGACGACGCCGCCGAGGCGCACGCGCTCCGCCGGATGAAGCGGATGGGCTTCGCCGACCGGCAGCTCGCCCTGCTCCGCGGCGAGACGGAGGGCGAGGTGCGCGCGCGGCGGCACCGCCTGGGCGTCCGCCCCTCGTACAAGACGGTCGACACCTGCGCGGGCGAGTTCCCGTCGTCGACGCCGTACCTGTACTCCTCGTACGACGAGGAGAACGAGGCGACGCCGCAGGGGGACCGCACGGTCGTCATCCTGGGCTCGGGGCCGAACCGCATCGGCCAGGGCGTCGAGTTCGACTACTGCTGCGTGCGCGCCGCGCTCGCCTTCCGCGAGCTCGGCTACCGCACGGTGATGGTGAACTCGAACCCCGAGACCGTCTCCACCGACTACGACACCTCCGACGCGCTCTACTTCGAGCCGCTCACGCTCGAGGACGTGCTGGAGATCTGCCAGCTCGAGAAGCCGCTCGGCGTGGTCGTCCAGCTCGGCGGCCAGACGCCGCTCCGCCTGGCCCGGGCACTGGAGCGCGAGGGGGTGCGCATCCTCGGCACCAGCTCCGAGGCGATCGACACCGCGGAGGACCGCGGGCGCTTCGAGCGGCTCGCCAACGAGCTGGGCGTGCGCCAGCCGCCGGCCGGCACCGCCACGAGCGTCGAGGCGGCGCTGGAGGTCGCGCGGCGCATCCAGTACCCCGTGCTCGTGCGGCCGAGCTACGTGCTCGGCGGGCGCGCGATGGAGATCGTCTACGACGACGAGGCGCTCCGCCGCTTCTTCGAGAAGGCGGCGCGCGTGGCGCCGGAGCACCCGGTGCTCATCGACCGCTTCCTCGAGGACGCCTTCGAGGCCGACGTCGACGCCATCTGCGACGGCACCACCTGCGTCATCGGCGGCGTGATGCAGCACATCGAGGACGCGGGCATCCATTCGGGCGACTCCGCGTGCGTCCTCCCGCCGTACCTCATCTCCGACCGGCAGGTGGAGGAGATGAAGGAGCACACGCGCCGCTTCGCGCTGAAGCTCGGCGTGGTCGGGCTGATCAACATCCAGTTCGCCATCCGCGACGGCGTCGTGTACGTGCTGGAGGTGAACCCGCGGGCCTCGCGCACCATCCCGTTCGTGTCGAAGACGACGGGCGTCGCGCTCGCGAGCCTCGCGGCCGCGGTGATGACGGGGCGCACCCTCGACGAGCTGGGCGTGACGGACGACGCGGTCCACCCGTACGTGGCGGTGAAGGAGGCGGTCTTCCCGTTCACGAAGCTGCCGGGCGTCGACATCCTGCTCGGGCCGGAGATGCGGTCGACGGGCGAGGTGATGGGGATCGCCGACAGCTTCGGCATGGCGTTCGCCAAGGCGCAGGCGTCGCTCGACGGCGCGCTGCCGCTGGAGGGCGCGGTGTTCATCACGGTGAACGACCACGACAAGGACAACGTGGTGCCGATCGCCCGGCGCTTCCACGCGCTCGGCTTCTCGCTGCTGGCGACGGAGGGGACGGCGCGGCACCTGCGGGCGCGCGGCATCCCGGCGGAGCGGGTGCGGAAGGTGCATGAGGGCCGGCCGAACGCGATCGACCTGATCAACTCGCAGCGCATCCAGCTGCTGGTGAACACGCCGCTCGGCAAGCTCACGCAGCAGGACGACTACCGCATGCGGCGCGCCGCCCTGCAGCACCGGGTGCCCTACACCACGACGCTCTCCGGCGCGTCGGCCGCGGTGGACGGGATCATCGCGATGAAGGGGCGCGAGCTCGAGGTGCGCTCGCTGCAGGAGTGGCACGCGATGGCCCGCGAGATGTCGAGCGAGTGGGCCGACTGACGGCACGCGACCCGGCGTGGGCCGCGCGCCTCCGCGAGGTGGTGCGCGGCGAGGTGCGCGAGGGGGAGGCGCTCGCGCGCCACTCGACCTTCCGCATCGGCGGTCCGGCGACCGTGCTGCTCCCCGCCGCCGCGGACGACGTCGCGGCGGCGCTGCGTCTGTGCGCCGAGGTCGGCGTGCCGTGGTTCGCGCTCGGCCTCGGTTCCAACCTCCTCTTCCCCGACGAGGGGCTCGACGCGCTCGTGGTCCGGCTCGGGAAGGGGCTCGACCGGCTCGAGCGCGACGGCACCAGCTGGCGGATCGGCGCGGGGCTCCCGGGTCCGATCGCCGCGCGGAAGACGGCCGCCGCCGGCCAGGCCGGGCTGCACCGGTTCGTCGGGGTGCCGGGCTCGGTGGGCGGTGGCGTGTTCATGAATGCCGGGTGCCATGGCGCGGAGTGGGCCGAGGTCGTGACCGACGTGACGGTGCTCGACGCCGCGGGGCACGATCGCGTGCTGCCGCGCGCGGCGGTGCCGTTCGCGTACCGCCACAGCGGGCTCGAGGGGCATGTGGTGGTGGAGACGACGGTCGCGCTCCGCGAGGAGGACCCGGCGGTGCTCACCGCCGAGACGGAGGAGCTCTTCGAGTGGCGCGAGCGGGGCACCCCGTTCAACCAGCCCTGCTGCGGGAGCACCTTCCGCAACCCGGACGGGCCGTCGTGGCAGCGCGCGGCGCTGCACGAGGCGGGCGGCCCGCGGACGGCCGGGCAGCTCATCGAGGCGGCGGGGCTCAAGGGGCTGCGCGTCGGCGCGATCGAGGTGAGCCGCGTGCATGCCAACTACTTCGTGAACACGGGCGGCGGCACGGCCAACCAGGTGCGGACCCTCATGCGCAAGGTGCAGCGCGACGTCCACGACCGCTTCGGCGCGTGGCTGGAGCCCGAGGTCAAGCTCGTCGGGCCCGACGGCGCGCTCCTCGCCGACGCGCCGCCGGCGGAGGCGTGACGATGACCGACGTGTTCGTGCATCCGTCGTCGTTCGTGGACGAGGGGGCCCGCCTCGGTCCGGGCACGAAGGTGTGGCACTTCTGCCACGTGATGCCGGGCGCCGTGATCGGCGCGCGCTGCGTGCTGGGGCAGAACGTGGTGGTGATGAACGGCACGCGCATCGGCGACGGCTGCCGGATCCAGAACAACGTCTCGATCTACGAGGGCGTCACCCTCGAGGACGACGTCTTCTGCGGTCCGAGCTGCGTGTTCACCAACGTCATCAACCCGCGGGCGCACGTGGCACGGAAGCACGAGTACCGGCCGACGCTGGTGCGGCGCGGCGCCACGATCGGCGCGAACGCGACCATCGTGTGCGGCGTCACGCTGGGTGCGTACTGCCTGGTGGGCGCGGGGGCGGTGGTGACGCGCGACGTGCCGGATCATGCGGTGGTGACGGGGGTGCCGGCGCGGGTGACGGGCTGGGTCTGCGCCTGCGGCAACGGCGCGCCGGACGCCGAGGCCGCCCGGGCCTGCGGGGCGTGCGTCACGCCAGGCGGGGGGGCCGTTGCCCCCCGTCCGGACGCGGTCTAGCCTTCGCCGTTTGCGAGGGTTCGCCTCCACTCCGGCCCATCCGTGACCGTCCCCCTCCTCGATCTCGTCGCCCAGCACGCGCGCCTCCAGGATGAGGTGATGGCGGCCGTGCAGGCGGTCATCGCCCGGCAGGGGTTCATCATGGGCCCCGAGGTCGCGGAGCTGGAGGCGAAGGTCGCCGCGCTGTCGGGAGCGCGCTTCGGGGTGGCGTGTGCGAGCGGCACCGACGCGCTGCTCCTCCCGCTGCTCGCGCTCGACCTGCAGCCGGGGGACGAGGTGATCACCACCCCGTTCACCTTCTTCGCCTCAGCCGGGACGATCCACAACGCGGGCGGGCGACCCGTCTTCGCCGACATCGACCCGACGACGTTCAATGTCGACCCGGCGGCGGTGGAGGCGGCGATCACGCCGCGTACGCGCGCCATCGTGGTGGTGCACCTCTTCGGCCAGATGGCGCCGATGGAGCGGCTCGCCGCCATCGCCGAGCGCCACGGGCTCGCGCTGATCGAGGACGCGGCGCAGGCGATCGCCGCGCGCCGCCGCATCGGCGACGGATGGCGGGTGGCCGGCGGACTCGGCATGGCGGGCGCGCTCTCGTTCTTCCCGAGCAAGAACCTGGGCGGCTGGGGCGACGGCGGGATGATGCTCGTGAACGACGAGCGGCTCGCCGAGCGGCTGCGGCGGCTGCGCACCCACGGCGGGGCCCGGCAGTACCACCACGAGGAGGTCGGCACGAACAGCCGCCTCGACACGCTGCAGGCCGCGGTGCTCCTCGTGAAGCTGCCGTACCTCGCGGAATGGATCGCGGGGCGGCGGCGCGTGGCCGAGCGGTACGAGGCGGCGTTCAGCGGGCATCCGGCCGTGTGCCCGCCGCGCACCGACCCGGCGAACGAGCACACGTGGCACCAGTACACCATCCGGGTGCCGGACCGCGACGGGCTCCGCGCGCACCTGCAGCAGCAGGGGATCGGTTGCGCCGTGTACTACCCGACGCCGCTGCATTTGCAGCCGTGCTTCGCCTACCTCGGGCACGCGCGTGGCGCGTTCCCCGTGAGCGAGGCCGCGTCGGCCTCGGTGCTCTCGCTGCCGGTGTACGACGAGCTGACGCTGGAGCGTCAGGAGCGGGTCATCGAGCAGGTGCTGGCGTTCCATGCGTGACGCGGCAGGGGCCGCGTGAGCCGGCCGTACGAGCCGGGCGGGCGTCCGCCGTTCGTCACGCGCGCGCCGGTCACCGGCCGCCGGATCCGCGTGGCGCTCGTCGGCTGCGGGCGCATCGCCGAGCGGCACCTCGAGGCGTTCGAGTCGCACGCCGCCGACCTCGAGGTGGTGGGCGTCTGCGACGTCGATCCGGCGGCGCTGGCGGCGGCCGAGGCGCGCTCGGGGGCTGCGGGCTTCGCGTCGCTCGACGCGCTGCTCGCCGGCTGTGACGCGGACGCGGTGGTGCTGGCGACGCCGAGCGGGCTGCACGCCGAGCAGGCCGTGCGCTGCGCGGAGGCGGGGCGGCACGTGGTGAGCGAGAAGCCGATGGCGACCACGTGGGTGGACGGGAAGCGCATGGTCGCCGCCTGCGACCGTGCGGGCGTCCACCTGTTCGTGGTGAAGCAGAACCGGCGGAACGCGACGCTGCAGCTGCTGAAGCGCGCGGTGGACCAGGGGCGGTTCGGGCGCATCTACATGTGCACGATCAACGTCTTCTGGAACCGGCCGCAGGCGTACTACGACAGCGCGGCGTGGCGCGGCACGTGGGAGTTCGACGGCGGCGCGTTCATGAACCAGGCGAGCCACTACGTCGACCTGCTCGACTGGCTGGTGGGGCCGGTCGAGTCGGTGCAGGCCTACACCGCGACGCTCGCGCGCCACATCCAGGTCGAGGACACCGGCGTCGTGGCGGTGCGGTGGCGGGGCGGGGCGCTCGGCTCGGTCAACGTCACCATGCTCACGTGGCCGCAGAACCTCGAGGGGTCGATCACGGTGATCGGCGAGACGGGCACGGTGCGGGTGGGCGGCGTCGCCGTCAACCGGATCGAGCACTGGGCGTTCGCCGATCCGTCGCCGGACGACCGGGTGGTGGCCGACGCGAGCTACGAGACGACGTCGGTGTACGGCTTCGGCCACCGCGGCTACTACGCCAACGTGGTGTCGGCGCTGCGCGGGACGGCGGCGCCCGAGACGGATGGCCGGGAGGGGCTGCGGTCGCTGGAGGTGCTCATCGCGACCTACCTCTCGGCCCGGGACGGCCGCCGGGTGGCGCTGCCGCTCGAGTACTAGGGACTCCGGTCGGCGCCCCTGCGCGCCGATAACCCGGTGGATGCACCCCGGGCGGGGACGGCCCGGCGCCGAGGGGCGCCGGGACGGCTGGCACGAACGAAAGGGAAGGCGATGACGACGGTCGCGCAGGATCTGATCGCGAAGGCGGGCAGGCGGGAGGCGGTGTTCGGCGTGGTGGGCCTGGGGTACGTGGGCCTCCCGCTGGCCATGGAACTCGTGCACGCCGGCTACACCGTGCTCGGCTACGACGTGAGCCAGCGGGTGGTGGACGGCCTGAACGGCGGCCACTCGCACGTGAAGGACATCGCCAGCGCGACGGTGCAGGCGGCCGTGGCGAGCGGGCGCTTCACGGCCACCGCCGACGCCGCGCGCCTCGCGGAGCCGGACGCCATCTCCATCTGCGTGCCGACGCCGCTCTCGAAGTACAAGGACCCGGACGTCAGCTACATCGCTTCCGCCACCGCGGCGGTCGCGGCGACGCTCCGCAAGGGGCAGGCGATCATCCTCGAGTCGACGACGTACCCGGGCACCACGCGCGAGATCATGCTGCCGATGCTCGAGGCGCGCGGGCTGACGGTTGGCGAGGACTTCTTCCTCGCGTTCAGCCCCGAGCGCGTCGACCCCGGCAACACGAAGTGGCTCACGAAGAACACGCCGAAGGTGATCGGCGGCATCACGGCCGCGTGCCGCGACGTCGCGATCGCGTTCTACCAGCCGGCGATCGACACGCTCGTGCCCGTCTCCACCACGGAGGCGGCGGAGCTGGTCAAGCTGCTGGAGAACACCTTCCGCTCGGTGAACATCGGCCTCGCCAACGAGATGGCGATCGTCTGCGACAAGCTGGGCGTGGACGTGTGGGAGGTGATCGAGGCGGCGGCGACGAAGCCGTTCGGCTTCATGAAGTTCACGCCGGGCCCCGGCCTCGGCGGCCACTGCATCCCGATCGACCCGCACTACCTCTCGTGGAAGATGCGCGGCCTGAACTACAAGACGCGCTTCATCGACCTCGCGGGCGAGCTCAACGCCGAGATGCCGTCGTTCTGGGTCGGCAAGGCGGTGGAGGCGCTGAACGAGCTGGGCCGCGCCGTGAAGGGGGCGCAGGTGCTCGTGCTCGGCGTGGCGTACAAGAAGGACATCGACGACATGCGCGAGAGCCCGTCGCACGACATCATGCGCCTGCTGGAGGAGCGTGGCGCGGTGGTGGCGTACCACGACCCGTACGTGCCGTCGTTCTCGGAGCACGGCGTGAGCCGCACGTCGGTGCCGCTCACCGCGGAGCGGCTGCAGCAGTCCGACCTCGTGATGGTCGTGACCGACCACACGAACGTGGACTACCGCTTCGTGCGCCAGCACGCGAAGGCGGTGGTGGACACCCGCCACGCCATGCCGGCCGGCGCCTGATGCGGGTGGCGGTGGTGGGGACCGGGTACGTGGGGCTGGTGATGGGGGCCTGCCTCGCGGAGACCGGGAACACCGTCGGGTGCGTGGACATCGATGCGGCCAAGGTCGCGCGGCTCCAGGCCGGCGGGATCCCCATCTACGAGCCCGGCCTCGAACCGCTGGTCCGGGCCGGGCTCTCCAGCGGGCGACTGCGCTTCACCACCGACATGGCGGAGGCGGTGCGCGGTGCGGACGTCGTGTTCATCGCGGTCGGTACGCCGCCGGACGAGGACGGCTCGGCCGACCTGCAGCACGTGCTCGCGGCGGCGACCGCCATCGGCCAGGCGCTCGACGGCGAGTGCGTGATCGTCACCAAGTCGACCGTCCCCGTCGGCACGGCGGAGCGCGTGCGCGAGGCGGTGGCCCGCCACGCCCGCCACCCGATCCACGTGTGCTCCAACCCGGAGTTCCTGAAGGAAGGGGCCGCCGTCGACGACTTCATGAAGCCGGACCGCGTGATCGTCGGCGCGGACAGCGACCACGCTCGCACGGTCCTGGGCGAGCTGTACGCCCCGTTCGTCCGCACCGGGAACCCGGTGATGTTCATGGACATCAAGGCGGCCGAGGTCACCAAGTACGCGGCGAACGCGATGCTCGCGACGCGCATCTCCTTCATGAACCAGGTGGCCGAGTTCTGCGACCTCGTGGGCGCGGATGTCGACGCGGTGCGCCGCGGCATCGGCTCGGACCGGCGCATCGGCCCGGCCTTCCTGTTCCCCGGTCCGGGCTACGGCGGCAGCTGCTTCCCGAAGGACGTGCGCGCGCTCGTCCAGTCGGGGGCCGCGTCGGGCATGCGCTTCGACCTGCTCGAGGCGGTGGAGGCCGTGAACCTTCGGCAGAAGGGCTGGCTGCTCCGACGCGTGCAGGAGGCCGTCGGTCCGCTCGCCGGGCACCGCATCGCCGTCTGGGGGCTCGCCTTCAAGGCGGAGACCGACGACCTCCGCGAGTCGCCGTCCCTCCCGCTGATCCGCGGCCTCCTCGACGGAGGCGCGACCGTCGTCGCGCACGACCCGCAGGCTGGCCGGGCCGCGGAGGCGCTCTTCGCGGGTGCGCTCCAGTGCGTCGATGACCCGTACCGCGCCGCGGAAGCCGCCGAGGCGCTCGTCGTGGTCACCGAGTGGCGCATGTACCGCACGCCCGACTTCGCGCGGCTGCGCGAGGTGATGGCGCGACCGGTCATCGTTGACGGGCGCAACCTGTACGAGCCCGCGCGGCTGCGTCGCCTCGGGTTCACGTATCGGCCGCTCGGCCGCGGCGCCGCGTGAGGGTCCTCCTCACGGGCGCGGCCGGGTTCCTCGGCTCGCACCTGTGCGAGCGCCTGCTGGCCGACGGCCACTCGGTGATCGGCATCGACAACCTGGTCACGGGACGCCGGGCGAACCTCGCGCACCTCGAGCGCCATCCCGCGCTGCGCGTCATCGACGCCGACGTCGTCCATGGCGCCCTGCCCGAGGTCGAGGCGCTCGACGCGATCCTGCACTTCGCCTCGGCCGCCTCGCCGCCGGCCTACCTTCGCGTGCCGATCGAGACGCTGCTGGCCGGCTCCGTCGGCACGCACCGGCTGCTCGAGCTCGCGCGCTCCCACGGGGCGCGATTCCTGCTCGCGTCGACGTCGGAGGTGTACGGCGATCCGCTGGTCGACCCGCAGCCCGAGGGCTACTGGGGAAACGTGAACCCGGTCGGCCCGCGCTCCTGCTATGACGAGGCGAAGCGTTTCGCCGAAGCGATGACGATGGCATTCCACCGGGAGCATCGCGTCGCCACGCGGATCGTCCGCATCTTCAACACGTACGGGCCGCGCATGCGACCCGATGACGGTCGCGTCGTCTCGAACTTCGTGGTCCAGGCGCTGCGCGGCGAGCCGTTGACGATCTACGGCGACGGTCAGCAGACCCGGTCGTTCTGCTTCGTCACGGATCTCGTGGAGGGCATCGTCAGGCTGCTCGAGGTTGACGCTCCGGAGCCCGTGAATCTTGGCAACCCGGGCGAATTCACGATGCTCGAGCTGGCCGAGCGGGTCCTCGCGCACACCGGCTCCGCCTCCGTGATCGAGCGACATCCGCTCCCCGTCGACGATCCGCACCAGCGGCGTCCGGACATCAGCCGGGCGCGCGCACTGCTCGGCTGGGAGCCCGTCGTGCCCCTCGATGAGGGACTCCGCCGCACGATCGCGCACTTCCGCTCGGAACTCGGCCTGTCGTGAGGCCCGCCCTGCCGTTGCTCGCGCTCCTGGCCGCCTGCACCCGCGTCACCGACGCGGAGCGCCTCGGCGATCGCGCCTACGTCGCCGGGCGCTACGCGGACGCGGCCACCGCCTACCAGGCCGCCGTCGGCACCGGCGCCGGGGCGCCGCTCCAGGCGCGCTACGCGCAGGCCGCGTGGCACGCGGGCCGCCTGCGCGATGCGGCCCGCGCCTGGGCCGCCGTCGCCGCCGACGACCCGACGCGCGCCGTCGAGGCTGCCGACGGCCTCGAGCTCGTGGCGCGCGACGCCGCGCGGCAGCAGGACGTGCCCGCGCTCCGCGAGGCGGTGTTCGGCCTCCTCGCCGCCGCGCCCGACCGGCCGCTCGGCGTGCATGCGCTCGCCCTCGCGACCGCCGGCCCGCTCGGCGCCGCCGATGGCGTGGCGGTGCTCCCGGCCGCGCTCGCCGCCGCGCCGGACCCGTCCACCGTCGACGTGCTGCTCGCCACCTGGGGCGAGGCGCTCCGCGAGACCGGCGCCTGCGAGCCCGCCATCGACGCCTTCCGCGCCGTGATCCGGCGCTCCGGCCAGCCCGACCTCCGCGCGCGCGCCGACCTCGGCACGGCCCACTGCGCGGTGCGCCTTGGCGCGAACGCGCTCGACGCCGGCGCCGCCGACATCGCACGGCGCTGGCTCGAGCTCGCCGTCGCCACCGACTCGGCCGGCGAGGCGGGGCGCGCCGCCGCGTTGCTCCTGGCCCGCCTGCCGACCGACGAGCCGGTCGCCGACTCCACCGCCGGGCCCGACGAGGAGACGCCGTGATCTCGCGAGCCACCGGTGCGCTGCTCGCGCTCGCGCTCCTCGCCGGCTGCGCGCGTGGCGCGGGCCGCGCCACCACCACGCCGGGACCGCGCGGCGGCGGACTGCCGCCGGTCGCCGATGCCGGCCGCACCGACCGCGACTGGGCCACCGCACAGCGCCTCTACCGGCGCGGGAACTTCGCCGAGTCCGAGAAGCTGTTCACCCGGCTCGGCGGCGACCTCCGCCCCGGCGACGAGCGGCTGCCGTACGCCCGCTTCCAGCTCGGCGAATCCCTCTTCGGGCAGGGGCTCTTCCTCCAGTCGGCACGCGAGTTCCGCCGCGTCTCGGACGACCTCGCCAGCCACCCCCTCGCGCCGGATGCGCTCCTGCGCGTGGGCGATGCGTACGCCGAGCTGTGGCGGAAGCCCGAGCTCGACCCGACCTACGGCCAGACGGCCATCGGGTCGTACCAGGAGCTGCTCAACCGCTTCCCGGGCACGCCGGCGGCAGCGCGCGGCCAGCGACGCCTCGCCGAGCTGCAGGACCGGCTCGCCGTGAAGGCGTACCGCGCCGCGCGCTTCTACCTGCGCTTCAAGGCGTACGACTCGGCGATCCTGTACCTCAAGGACGTCGTGGCCACCTATCCCCGCTCCTCCGTCGCTCCCACCGCGCTGGTCGACCTGGTCCTCGCGTACCAGAAGCTGGGGTACAAGGAGGACATCGCGGAGACGTGCGGCTACATGCGCCGCTTCCACGCGGCGGCGCCGCGCGTGCAGGAGGTGTGCGCCGGTGTCGTCGACCAGCCCGTCCGCTGAGTCCGGCAGTCGCCGCGTCGGCCTCCTCGGCGGCTCGTTCGACCCGATCCACCACGGCCACCTGATCGCGGCCGCCGCCGCCCGCGAGGTGCTCGCGCTGGACGAGGTGCGCTTCGTGGTCGCGGGCCGGCAGCCGTTCAAGGCCGCCGGGCACGCCGCCACGGCCGAGCAGCGGGCGGCGATGGTGGACGCCGCGATTGAGGGCGCTGAAGGGTTCTCGGTCGAGCGCGCCGAGCTCGACCGGCCGGGACCGTCGTACACGGTCGACACCCTCCGGATCCTCACGGCTCGCGAGCCGTCGGCCCGGTTCGTGCTCCTCGTGGGATCGGATTCCGCTCGGCACCTGCCGGACTGGCATGAAGCTGCCGTCCTGCCGGTGCTGGCCGAGATCGTGGTGCTCAGCCGGCCGGGAACGCCCGTGCCGTCGTTGCCGTTCCCGGCCCGGGTCTGTGCGGTGCCGGCGGTCGACGTGTCGTCCACGGCCGTGCGGGCGCGCGTGCGGCAGGGCCTCCCCGTGCGGTGGTGGGTGCCGGAGGCGGTCGAGGAGTACGTCCGGACCCATCGCCTATATTTGGACCCCGTATGATCAAGAACCTCGTCACCTCGATCTTCGGCACGCGCTACGACCGCGAGCGCAAGCGCCTGGCGCCCATCGTCGAGCAGATCAAGCGCGAGGAGGAGCGGCTCGGCCGCCTCTCCGACGCGGAGCTGCAGGCGCAGACGCCGTCGTTCCGCGCGCGCATCGCGGAGCGCACGGGGCCGGCGCACGCGGAGCTCGAGCGGCTGCGCGCCGCGAAGCACGCCTGCGCCGACCCGGTGGAGCGCGACCGGCTCGAGGGGCAGGTCGCCGAGGCGGAGATCGCGTGGAAGCGGGCCCTGGCGCAGGTGCTGGACGACCTGCTGCCGGAGGCGTTCGCCACGGTGCGCGAGGCGTGCCGGCGGCTCGTCGGGACGACGGCCGACGTCACGGGGCACACGCTCACGTGGGACATGGTGCCGTACGACGTGCAGCTCTACGGCGGCATCTGCCTGCACCAGGGGCGCATCGCCGAGATGGCGACGGGCGAGGGCAAGACGCTGGTGGCGACGCTGCCGCTGTACCTCAACGCGCTGCCGGGCCGGGGCGTGCACCTCGTCACGGTCAACAACTACCTCGCGCGGCGCGACTCGCAGTGGATGGGCCACGTGCTGCGGTGGCTCGGCCTGACGGTCGGCTGCCTGGACGACACGGAGCCGTCGAGCGCGGAGCGCCGCGGCGCGTACAACTGCGACATCACGTACGGCACGAACAACGAGTTCGGCTTCGACTACCTGCGCGACAACATGGTCTTCTCGCTGGAGCAGCGCGTCCAGCGGGAGCATGCCTTCGCGATCATCGACGAGGTCGACTCGATCCTCGTCGACGAGGCGCGCACGCCGCTCATCATCTCGGGGCCGGTGGGGCACGAGGAGAACGACAAGTACGCGCAGTTCAACCGCCAGGTGGTGGAGCTCGTGCGGCGGCAGACGGCCGTGGCCAACACGCTGCTCGCCGAGGCGGAGCCGCTGCTGGCGGACGAGAAGACGCGCCCCGAGGGGGCGCGGAAGCTGTACCAGGCGCAGCTCGGCCTGCCGAAGAGCAAGAAGCTGCTCAAGCTGCTCAACGAGCCGGGCGTGAAGTCGGCCGTGCAGCGCGTGGAGCTGGACCACATCGCGGACCGGAAGCTGCCGACGCGGCAGCAGTCGATGCGCGAGCTCGAGGAGGCGCTGTACTTCGTGCTGGACGAGCGCGGCCACGCGGTGCACCTGACCGACCGCGGCGCGGCGCAGCTCTCGCCGGACGACCCCGAGATGTTCCTGGTGCCTGACATCTCGGAGGAGATCGGCGCGCTGGAGAAGGACCCGTCGCTCGACGCGCCGGCGCGGGCGGCCCGCCGCCGGGAGATCGAGGCCGAGTACGCCGCCAAGAGCGAGAAGCTGCACATCGTGCACAAGCTCCTGCAGGCGCACGCGCTGTACGAGAAGGAGGTCGACTACCTCGTGCAGGACGGGCAGGTGATGATCGTCGACGAGTTCACCGGCCGCATCATGGTGGGCCGCCGGTGGTCGGACGGCCTGCACCAGGCGGTCGAGGCGAAGGAAGGCGTCCAGGTGAAGGGCGAGACGCAGACGTTCGCCACGATCACCATCCAGAACTACTTCCGCATGTACGACAAGCTCGCGGGCATGACGGGCACCGCCGAGACCGAGGAGACGGAGTTCCACTCCATCTACGGCCTCGAGGTGTCGGTGATCCCGACGAACCGGCCGATCCGCCGCGTCGACCAGGTCGACCGGATCTACCGGACGCGGAAGGAGAAGTTCGACGCGCTGATCGACGAGGTGGCGCGGCTGCACGAGCAGGGGCTTCCCGTGCTCATCGGCACGGTGACCGTCGACGTGTCGGAGACGCTCTCGCGCATGCTCAAGCGGCGCGGGCTGAAGCACGAGGTGCTGAACGCCAAGTACCACCAGCGCGAGGCGGAGATCGTCTCGGTGGCTGGGCGGCGCGGCGCCATCACGATCGCGACGAACATGGCCGGCCGCGGCACCGACATCAAGCTCGGCGCGGACGTGCCGCGCGAGGAGAGCGCGCACGGCCTGCAGATCATCGGCACCGAGCGCCACGAGTCGCGCCGCATCGACCGCCAGCTCCGCGGCCGCGCGGGCCGCCAGGGCGACCCCGGCCAGTCGATCTTCTTCCTCTCGCTCGAGGACGACCTGATGCGGCTCTTCGGGTCGGACCGCATCGCGAACTGGATGGAGAAGTCGGGCGCCGAGGAGGGCGAGGTCATCACCGGCAAGCTGGTGAGCTCCGCCATCGAGCAGGCGCAGAAGCGCGTCGAGCTGCAGAACTTCCAGTCGCGCAAGCGGCTGCTCGAGTACGACGACGTGATGAACCAGCAGCGCGAGGTCGTCTACTCGCTGCGCCTCTTCGCGCTCGAGCGCGGCGAGGAGCTGCGCGGCGAGGCGCTGCGCATGGTGCACCAGGCGCTCGAGCGCGCGGTGCAGGTGTCGACCGGCGGCTCGCAGGCGGCGCAGGAGTGGGACCGCCCGGGCCTGCGCGAGCAGCTGCTGCTCACCTTCCTCGTCGACTGCCCCGCCGTGGCCGACGAGGCGGCGACCGGCGACCTCGCCGCGCTCGGGGCCGCGGTCCGCGCCGCCGGCGAGGAGACGTTCACCCGCAAGGTGGAGTACCTGCGCGAGTTCGGCGAGGCGATCGGCGTCCCCGAGGTCGAGCGCCAGGTGCTGTCGCAGGTGATGCTGACGGTCCTCGACGAGAAGTGGAAGGACCACCTGTACGACCTCGACCAGCTGCGCAACGCGATCCACTATCGCGGCTGGGGCCAGCGCGACCCGCTGGTGGAGTACAAGAAGGAAGCGTTCGAGATGTTCCAGGACCTGATGCACGACATCCAGGCCACGTTCGCCGAGCGCTTCCTCAAGATCCAGGTCTCGGCCGAGCCCGCGGCGCCGCCGCCGATGCCGGTCCCGTCGCCGGCCGCCTTCACCGGCCCGCTCTCCGGGGCCGCGCCGGACGACCTTGGCGGCGTCGGCGGCACCGACGACCTCTTCGGCGGGCCCGCCGCACGCCGCGTGGCGAGCGAGCCGGTCGCCGCGACCGCCGTCAGCACGAACCTCGGCCCCGTGGCGGGCCCGGCCGTGGGCGTCGTGCCCGAGGTCGGGCGCAACGATCCCTGCCCCTGCGGCTCGGGTCGCAAGTACAAGAAGTGCCACGGCAAGGACAAGCTCTAGCCGCGCGCGTTTTTTCGCGCCGTCGGCGCGATGGAAGGATGACGGTCGGCGGGCAGGCGGTCCCTATCGTGGGCCGCATGCCCGCCGATCCCGTTGCCGCCCCGTCCGAGGGTGACCGCCCGCGCGAGCGGCTCTGGGCCCTCGGCCCGGCGGCGCTCTCCACCGTCGAACTGCTCGCCGTGCTGCTCGGCACCGGCGCCGCCCGCGAGGCGGCCCCTCGCGTCGCGGAACGGCTCCTGGCGGCGGGCGATGGCTCCCTCCGGCGCCTGCGCGCACGGCCGCAGGCCGAGCTCCTGCGGCTCGCCGGCGTCGGCCCCGCCAAGGGCGCGCGGCTCCTCGCCGCCTTCGAGCTGGCGGAGCGCATGCTCCGCGAGGAACGCCCGCGGCTGCCGCGCATCCGCATCCCGCGCGATGTCGTGCCGCTCCTCGCCCCGCGCCTGCGCGACCTGCCGGTCGAGGAGTTCCACCTCGTCGCGCTCGACGGCCAGTCGCAGGTGCTGCGGATCATCCTCATCACGCGCGGCCTGCTCGACGGCTCGCTCGTGCACCCGCGCGAGGTGTTCCGCCCCGCCATCGCGGAGGCGGCCGCCGGCATCATCGTCGTGCACAACCACCCGAGCGGCGACCCGACGCCCTCGCCCGAGGACCACGCGATCACCCGCCGCCTTGCCGAGGCCGGCCGCCTCCTCGGCGTGCCGCTCTTCGACCATGTGATCGTCGGCGGCGACCGGTACCTCTCCTTCGCGGAGCAGGGGATGGTGTAGGACGGCCGGCGGGCCGGCGGCCACCGGCGACCCCGAAGCCCGCCGACCCGCCTGCCGTCCCGCCCCCTTGCTGGACAGCCGTCCCCCGTCCGATACATTCCGCATGCCTCCCCCGGCGACCCCGGCCGTCGAGGGCGACCTTGGCGTCGCCCCGAAGGCCGCATCCGAGCTCCGCCCCGCGCCCGTCGAGGTGCCGGGGCCGGACGTCGTGCGCGACTTCCGCGCCTACGTCGCGCAGCATGGCGACCGCCTCGACGTCGAGACGGTCGACCGGGCGCTGCGGTTCGCGGAGCGGGCGCACCGCGGCCAGAAGCGCGCGTCGGGCGAGGACTTCGTCACGCACACCGTGGCCGTGGCCCAGATCCTGGCCGAGCAGCTGCTCGACACCACCTCCATCGTCGCGGCGCTCCTGCACGACGTGGTGGAGGACTCGGAGGTGCGCGCGGAGGAGATCGCGCGCGAGTTCGGGCCCGAGGTGGGCGAGATCGTGGAGGGGCTGACGAAGATCTCGCACCTCGCGTTCCGCTCCACCGCCGAGGAACAGGTCGAGAACTACCGCAAGCTGCTGCTCTCCATCGCGCGGGACGCGCGGGTCATCATCATCAAGCTCGCCGACCGGCTGCACAACATGCGGACGCTCGACCCGTTCGCACCCGAGAAGCAGCGCCGCATCGCCACCGAGACGCGCGAGATCTACGCACCGCTCGCCCACCGCTTCGGCATGGCCGGCGTGAAGGCCGAGCTGGAGGACCTCGCCTTCAAGTTCCTCGAGCCTGACGACTACCGCGCGCTGGTGCAGCACGTGCAGGCGAAGCGCGCGGTGCGCGAGCAGATGATCCTCAAGCTCCGCACGCCGCTCGAGTACGAGCTGCGCATCGCCGGGGTGGCCGAGTTCGAGGTCACCGGCCGGCCCAAGCACCTCTGGTCGATCTACCAGAAGATGAAGAAGCGCGGCAAGGGGTTCGAGGACATCTACGACCTCATGGCCGTGCGCGTCATCGTCCCCAGCATCGCCGCCTGCTACCACGTGCTCGGCGTGATCCACCACGTCTGGACGCCGCTGCAGGAGCGGATCAAGGACTACATCGCGAGCCCGAAGTCGAACGGGTACCAGTCGCTCCACACGACGATCTTCGGCCCCGGCGGCAACCTGTACGAGGTGCAGATCCGCACGCAGGAGATGCACAAGACCGCCGAGTTCGGCATCGCGGCGCACTGGGTGTACAAGAAGGACGGCAAGCCCGACGAGCTCGACCGTCACCTGTCGTGGTTCCGCCAGCTGCTGGAGCTGCAGCAGGACACGCACAGCCCCGAGGAGTTCCTCGAGTTCCTGAAGATCGACCTCTACCAGGACGAGATCTTCATCTTCACGCCGAAGGGCGACGTGAAGCGGCTGCCGAAGGGGTCGACGCCGATCGACTTCGCCTTCCACGTGCACACGAACGTCGGCTTCCGCACGCAGGGCGCGAAGATCAACGGCCGGATCGCGCCGCTGCACCGCGAGCTCAAGAACGGCGACACGGTCGAGATCCTCACGGGGCCGAACGCGAAGCCGTCGCGCGACTGGCTCAGCCACGTGCGCACCGCGCGCGCCCGGCACAAGATCAAGCAGTGGGTGAAGCAGGAGGAGGAGAAGGTCAGCCAGCAGCTCGGCCACGAGATCCTCGAGCGCGAGCTGAAGCGGCGCCGGCTGGACGTGCCGTCCGACGAGCGGCGCGACGCGGCGGCCTCCGCGCTCGGCCTCACCGATGCGGCGTCGCTCGACATCGCGATCGGCCGCGGCGACATCGCGCTCGGCCTCGTCGTGCGGCAGCTCTACCCCGACCTCCCCGCCGAGGCGCTGGTGGAGCAGAAGCCGACGGCGTTCGGCCGCGTGATCGACCGCATCCGCCTCGGGCGGGGCATCCGCATCCAGGGCGTCGACGGGCTGATGGTGCGCTACGCCCAGTGCTGCCAGCCGGTGCCGGGGGATCGCGTGGTGGGCTACGTCACGCAGGGGCGCGGCATCTCCATCCATCGCGAGGACTGCCCCAACCTGCTCACCCTCCAGGCGGACGACCGCCGCGTGGAGATCGACTGGGAGGCCAGCGAGGGGGAGAGCTTCGCGGTGCAGCTCGCCGTGACGGGCGACGACCGCCGCGGCCTCTATGCCGACATCATGTCGGCGATCAGCGCCACGGGCACCAACATCCGCGGCGCCGACCTGCACACGCGCGACGGCGCGATCTACGGCAACGTCTTCGTCGAGGTCGAGAACCTGCCGCACCTCGGCAAGGTCCTGAAGGCGATCCGCCGCGTGAAGGGCGTCGGCAACGTCGAGCGCCGCGAGGCGACCGGGGCCCACTGAGCGCGCGCCCGGCGCCGCTACCTTGCCCGCATGCCGAACCGCTGGATCCTCAAGACCGAGCCCTCGGTCTACAGCTTCGACCAGCTCCTCGCCGACCGCACCACCCGCTGGGACGGCGTCCGCAACCCGCAGGCGCTGATCTACCTCCGCAGCATGCGGAAGGGCGACCACGCCCTCATCTACCACTCGAATGAGGGGAAGGCGCTCGTCGGCGCCGCGACGATCGCGAGCGCGCCGTACGCCGACCCGGCCGCCGGCGACGAGCGGATCGTGGTGGTGGACGTGAAGGCGGGGAAGCGCCTGCCGCGCGAGGTGCCGCTCGCCGCCATGAAGGCCGACCGCCGCCTCGCCGACCTCGGGCTCATCCGCCAGAGCCGCCTGTCGGTGATGCCGGTGAGCGATGCGCACTGGGCGATCCTCGCCGGACTCGCCGGCCTCTGACGGCCCGTCGGCCCCCGAGGCTGGCATCCCGAACAGAGCCCGAATAGATTCGTCCGGATGGCCACGTCCTTCGAAGTCGTCGCCCCGTTCACGCCCGCCGGCGACCAGCCGAAGGCGATCGACGCGCTCTCGGCCGGCCTCGCCCGCGGCGAGCGGTACCAGACGCTGCTCGGCGTGACCGGCTCCGGCAAGACGATGACGCTCGCGCACACCATCGCGCGCGCGGGGAAGCCGACGCTCGTGCTCTCGCACAACAAGACGCTCGCGGCGCAGCTCTACGGGGAGCTGCGGCAGTTCCTCCCGCGCAACGCGGTCGAGTACTTCGTCTCGTACTACGACTACTACCAGCCGGAGGCGTACGTCCCCTCGACCGACGTCTACATCGAGAAGGACGCGTCGATCAACGAGGACATCGAGTCGCTGCGCCTGCGCGCCACGTCGTCGCTGATGGAGCGGGAGGACGTCGTGATCGTGGCGACGGTGAGCGCCATCTACGGCCTCGGCGACCCGGTCGAGTACCGCAAGCTCATGGTGAGCGTGCAGGCGGGCGAGGAGCGCGGCCGGGACGTGATCCTGGGCGAGCTGGTGCGCATCCAGTACGGCCGCAACGACGTGAGCTTCGAGCAGGGCACGTTCCGCGTGCGCGGCGATTCCATCGAGATCTTCCCCGCGTACGCCGAGCAGGCGATCCGCATCGAGCTGTGGGGCGACACGGTGGAGCGGATCAGCAAGGTGGACCCGCTCACGGGCGAGACGATCGCGGTGCTCGACCGCTGCGCGATCTACCCGGCGCGCCACTTCGTCACGCAGCGCCCCACGGTGGAGCGCGCGGTGAAGGCGATCCGCGCCGAGCTGGGCGAGCGGCTGCGCGAGCTGAAGGAGGCGGGGAAGCTGCTGGAGGCGCAGCGCCTCGAGAGCCGCACCGGCTTCGACGTGGAGATGCTGCTCGAGGTGGGCACGTGCGCCGGCATCGAGAACTACTCGCGCCACCTCACGGGCCGGCAGCCCGGCGAGCGGCCCGCCTGCCTCCTCGATTACTTCCCGGCGGAGTTCCTCTGCGTGGTGGACGAGAGCCACGTCTCGCTGCCGCAGATCGCCGGGATGTTCAACGGCGACCGCGCACGGAAGACGACGCTCGTGGAGTACGGCTTCCGGCTCCCGTCGGCGCTCGACAACCGGCCGCTGCAGTTCGACGAGTTCATGCGGCTCATCCCGCAGATGATCGCGGTCTCGGCCACGCCCGGCGAGCTGGAGCTCGGGCTCT
Source organism: Gemmatimonadales bacterium (assembly GCA_033764615.1). Taxonomy (GTDB): domain Bacteria; phylum Gemmatimonadota; class Gemmatimonadetes; order Gemmatimonadales; family GWC2-71-9; genus JANRIU01. The sequence goes on from JANRIU010000024.1 coordinate 29,291, forward strand.
CGAGCGGCCAGGTGGTGGAGCAGATCATCCGCCCCACCGGCCTCGTCGACCCCGAGGTGGAGGTGCGGCCGGTGAAGGGGCAGGTGGACGACCTGCTCCGCGAGATCCGCCTGCGCGCCGAGCGGAGCGAGCGCGTGCTGGTGACGACGCTCACCAAGCGCATGGCCGAGGACCTCACCGACTACCTGCAGCAGCACGGCGTGCGGGTGCGCTACCTGCACTCGGACATCGACGCCATCGAGCGGATGGAGATCCTGCGCGGGCTGCGCCTCGGCGACTTCGACGTGCTCGTCGGCATCAACCTGCTGCGCGAGGGGCTCGACCTGCCGGAGGTGTCGCTCGTGGCGATCCTCGACGCGGACCAGGAGGGGTTCCTCCGGTCGGACCGCTCGCTGGTGCAGACGATCGGCCGCGCGGCGCGGCACGTGGAGGGGCGGGCGATCCTCTACGCCGACAGCATCACCGGCTCGATGCGTCGCGCGCTCGACGAGATGGACCGCCGCCGCGAGATCCAGCGCGCGCACAACGCGGCGCACGGCATCGTGCCGCAGTCGATCGTGAAGAGCCTGGAGCAGGTGCGGCTCAGCACGCGCGTCGCCGACGCGCGGACGGAGAAGAAGGGGGAGCGTGGCGAGGAGCGGCCGGTGGCGGAGGGGCCGTCGACCGACCTGCGCGACCCGGCGGTGCGCGAGGCGACGATGCGCCGCCTCGAGCAGGAGATGCGCGAGGCCGCCGCCAACCTGGACTTCGAGACCGCCGCGCTGCTGCGCGACGAGCTGAACGACCTGCGCGCGCTGGAGGCGCCGTCGGTGCGCCGTGCCGGCGGCACCGCGGGCGCCGGCGGCGGGAGCGGCCGGCGGGGCGGCCGCGGGCGGGCCCGGCGCTGATGCGCCGCATGACGGAGGGCGAGCTCGCGGCGTGGGGCGCGGCGCTCGGGGCCGCGCTCCCGCCTCGCGCGATCGTCACGCTCCGCGGCGAGCTCGGCGCCGGCAAGACGACGCTGGTGCGCGCGCTCGCGCGCGGGCTCGGCGTCACCGAGCCGACCAGCAGCCCGACCTACGCGCTGGTGCACCGCTACGCGGGGCGGCGCGGGCCCGTCTTCCACCTCGACTGCTACCGCCTCGGCTCCCCCGAGGAGGCGATCGACCTGGACTGGGACGGCCTCCTCGCCGAGGGGGACGCGCTGCTCATCGAGTGGCCCGAGCGCGCCGCCGGCTGGGTGCCGACGGCGACGCACGCGATCACGCTGGCCCACCTGCCCGACGACCCGTCCCGCCGCGCGCTGGAGGGGCCGTGAGCGCACCGCGCGTGCGGCTCGCCGTCGACACCGCCACCGACCGGCTCGGCGTCGCGGTGGCGGTCGACGGGCAGCTGCGCGAGGCGTTCGTGGACGGCGCCCGGCGCCACGCGGGCGCGCTGCTGCCGCTCGCCGACGCGCTCCTCGCCGAGCTCGGCGCCACGCCCGCCGACCTCGAGGAGGTGACGGTGGCTGACGGGCCGGGGAGCTTCACCGGGCTGCGCGTCGCGGCGGCCGTGGCGAAGGCGCTGGCCCACGACGGGCGCGTGGCGGTCCGGGCGGCGCCCGCGCTGCTCGCGCGCGGGGTCGCGGCGCTCGCCGGTGCCGACGGCACGGTGGCGGTCACGCTCGACGCGCTCCGGGGCGAGGTGTACGTGGCGTGCTACGCCGTGGCCGCTGGGGCGGTGACCGTGCGGCAGGCGCCGGTGGTGGCGCCGCGCGAGGCGCTGCCGCCCTCCTGCCTCGGCGCCGCGGTCCGCCGGCTCGACGACCCGCCCCCGGCGCCGGCCGCGCTCCTCGCGCTCGGCGCGATGGCGGGCGGCGCCGCCCTCGTCGCGGACGTGCGGGCGTGGGAGCCGGTGTACGGGCGACGCCCGGAGGCCCAGGTGAAGTGGGAGGCGGCGCATGGACGAGCCCTGCCGGATCCGGCCGGCCCGCGCGGCTGACGCCCGCGCCGTCGCGGCGATCGAGGCGCGCGTCTTCGCGGATCCGTGGAGCGCCGACTCGCTCGCCGAGGCGATCGCGGGGCCGTCCACCTTCGTGCTGGTCGCGGAGGGGGTGGGGCACGACGTCGGCACGATGCTCGGCTACTTCGTGGGCCGCGCGATGACCGACGAGGGGGAGGTGCTCAACCTCGCGGTGCCGCCCGAGGCGGAGGGCCGTGGGATCGGGTCGCGGCTGCTCGCGCGCGGACTCGAGGCGCTCGGCCGGCGCGGCGCGCGCACGGCGTACCTTGAGGTGCGGGCCAGCAACGCCCGGGCGCAGCAACTGTACGAGCGTGCGGGGTTCGCGCGCGTCGGCCGCCGCCGGGGCTATTATCGGGATCCCGTCGAGGATGCGCTCGTGCTGCGGAAGGCGCTCCCCTAGGCGCGGCGGGCGGCCGTGGCGTTTTTTGGTTGGCGGCTGCCGCGAAAATGATGACACGGGCCCGGCAGCGAGGTGGTACCGTCGCGGGGTCATCGCAGCACCGACCCCTCACGTCCAGCAGGAGGCACCCATGAGCCGCAGCGTCAACAAGGTCACCCTCATCGGCAACCTCGGCGCCGACCCCGAGTTGCGCAGCACCGGGAACGGCGGTCGCGTCGCCAACCTCTCCGTGGCGACGAGCCGCCAGTGGAAGGACCAGGCGGGCCAGAAGCAGGAGAAGACGGAGTGGCACCGCGTGGTGCTCTGGAACTCCACCTACTCCAAGCTGGCCGACATCGCCGAGCAGTACTGCAAGAAGGGCGACAAGGTCTACATCGAGGGGAGCATCGAGTATCGCTCCTGGCAGGACAAGGACGGCCAGACCAAGTACACGACCGAGATCCGCGCCAACGAGCTGGTCCTGCTCTCCGGCCGCGCGAGCGGCGGGGGCGAGGGGAGCTACGCCCCGCCCGCCCGGGCCGCGGCGGCCGGCGGCGCGGCGCCGAAGGGTGGCGCGGCAAAGGAGTCGTTCGAGGAGTTCCCGGAGGCGCTGGACAACGAGGACGACGACCTGCCGTTCTGAGGCCGCCCGGGCCGGGGCGGGAGCGCAGTTGACGTGCTTTGTGAGGTCGCCCTACATTAGTTGAAGCAGGGCTTGCACTTACACGCGTCGGAGGGTCTCATGCGATCCCGTCCCATCGTCGGCGTTGCGGCGCTCCTGGCCGCCGTCACGCTCGTGCCGTCGCTCGCTGCGCAGGGGCAGGTGCAGGCGGGCGGCGGGTCGACCCACGTCGTCAAGCGCGGCGACACGCTCTGGGGCATCGCCCGCCAGTACCAGAACGATCCGTTCCTCTGGCCCGCCATCTACAAGCTCAACACCGACCGCGTCGCCGACCCGCACTGGATCTATCCGGGGCAGGAGCTGCGGCTGCAGGCGGGCGAGGGGGTCGCGGCGGTGCCGGCGGAGCGCGACGGTTCGGCCGAGTCGGCTGCGCGCGCGGCGGCGACGGGTGACGCGGCGGACACGCTGAAGCAGCAGGTGGCGGCCGCGCCGGCAGCGGCGCCGGCCCAGCCGGAGGGGCCGGCGATGCCGGCGGTGGAGGCCGATCCGGCCGACACCACGCCGCTCTTCCCCCGGGCGAACACGCTCACGGCGCCCGGCGCGTACCTGACGACGGTGCGCCTCGACAACTACCGCCCGCTGCGTCCGCACGAGTTCTACGCGGCCGGCTTCCTCACCGAGGACCAGGCGCTGCCGTTCGGCCGCGTGCTCGGCCGCACGAGCAAGGCGCAGATCGCGTCGACGCCGAACGCGCGGGCGGTCGCCTTCCCGGGGCAGGTGATCGCGCTGGATCCGCCGGCAGGGGCGAAGTACACGATGGGCGACTCGATCCTGGTGGTGGAGCTGGGCGAGCGCACGATCGACCACGGCCGCATCGTGGAGGCGCGCGGCCTCGCGCGCGTCGTCGGCACGGAGTCGGGGAAGACGCTGGCCGAGGTGCTGGCGATCTTCGGCCCGATCCGCGAGGGGCAGCTCGCGCTGCCGGCGGAGCGGTTCGTGCCGGGTCCGCGCCAGCGCGCGACGCCGATCAGCGACGGGGTGCGCGGCCTGGTGGTGGCGTGGCCGGGGCGGCAGGAGCTGAAGGAGCCGCAGCACTTCCTCTTCATCGACCGCGGCCGCAAGGACGGCGTGCGCCCGGGCGACCTGTTCGAGATCACGCGGCCGTCCGAGGTGCGCCTCGATGGCACCGTCACGCAGACCGAGACGATCGGCCGCCTGCAGGTCGTGCACGTGCGCGAGCGCACCGCGTCGGCGATCATCCTCTCGGTGCGCGAGGCGGTGATCCCGGCGGGCACCCCCGTGAAGCAGGTGGCGCGGCTCCCGGGGTGAGCGCGGGGCGTCTACCGGCGGCCCACGCGGCGCGTCCGCCCTCGGGCGGGCGCGCCGCGTCCGCTTCCGGGAGTCGCCTATCTTCCGGCGCGCACGAACGTCCCCTTCTCGGAGGTCACCCGGTTCCATGAGCGGCAAGGTCCTGATCACCGGCGGCGCGGGGTTCATCGGCTCCCATCTCGCGGAGGCGTACCTCGCCGCCGGCTGGGAGGTCACGTGCCTCGACGACTGCTCGCGCGGCAAGGCGACGAACGTGCCGCGCGGCGCCCGCTTCGTGCAGGCCGACGTGCGCTCGGCGGAGGCGCGCGCGCTCGTGGCCGGCGGCGGCTTCGACGTGCTCAACCACCACGCGGCGCAGATCGACGTGCGCGTCTCGGTGGCGCAGCCCGTCCTCGACGCCGACATCAACCTGCTCGGCCTGCTCAACCTGCTGGACGGCGCCGCGGCCGGCGGGGTCCGTCGCGTGCTCTTCGCGAGCTCGGGCGGCACCGTCTATGGCGACCCGGACGTGATCCCGACGCCGGAGCCCACGGCCAAGGCGCCGCTCGCGCCGTACGGCGTGGCCAAGCTCAGCAGCGAGTACTACCTGCATGCGTTCAGCCGCCTGCACGGCTTCGAGACCGTCGCGCTGCGGTACGCGAACGTCTTCGGCCCGCGGCAGGACCCGAACTCCGAGGCGGGCGTCTGCTCGATCTTCATCGGGCGGCTGCTGGCGGGGCAGGGGCTCACCGTCTTCGGCGACGGCACGCAGACGCGCGACTTCGTGTTCGTGAAGGACGTGGCGCGCGCCAACCTCGCGGCCAGCACGGCGACGCTGCCCGAGGGCGAGGGGATCGACGCGCGGGCGTTCAACATCGCGACCGGCACGGAGCGGTCGGTGAACGCGCTCGCGGAGGCGGCGGGCCAGGTCATCCTCGGCCGGTCGCCCGAGGTGCAGCACGTCGCGGCCCGCAAGGGCGAGCTGGCGCGCAGCTGCCTCGACGTCTCGAAGGCGCACCGCGTGCTCGGCTGGTCGCCGTCGTGGCCGTTCGAGGACGCGCTGGGCGAGCTCGTCCGCTGGTTCCGCGCGGGCTGCCCGTGATGCTGCTGCAGGTGGGCCGGGCGGTGCCGGCGAGCCCGCTCGAGCTGGTGCTCGTCTCGAGCCCCGAGACGCAGGTGGTGCTCGGCATCACGGCGCTCTTCTCGCTCGTGTCGTGGTTCCTGATCGTGCTCAAGTGGTGGCAGCTCGGGCGGCTGCACGGGCAGTCGGCGCGCCTCGCCGCCGAGCTCGCGAAGGCGCCGACGCTGCGCGACGCGTACCAGGCGACGTCCGCGCTACCGCCGTCGCCGTACGTGCGCCTGCTGCGCGAGGCGGTCACCTTCGTCGGCGACCTCCGCCGCGGGCGCGCGGGCGAGGGGTCGGGCGGCGGGACGCTCACGGTCACGCAGCTCGAGGCGCTCAAGCTGCAGCTCGGCAGCGTCGTGGCCGAGGAGCGGGACCGCGCGGCGAAGTTCCTGGCGTGGCTCGCCATCATCGGCTCCACGAGCCCGCTCCTCGGCCTGCTCGGCACCGTCATCGGCGTGATGAACGCGTTCCTCGGCATCGCGTCCAAGGGGTCGGGCAACCTCTCGGCGGTGGCGCCCGGCGTCGCCGAGGCGCTGGTGGCGACGGCGGCGGGGCTCGTCGCCGCCATCCCCGCGGTGATCGCCTACAACGGCTTCGTGAGCCGCGTGCGCGCGTTCGGCGGCGAGCTCGACCGCTTCGGCAGCGACCTGGTCGGCGCCATGGCGCGCGAGGGGCTCGTCTAGCGTGGCCGGCTCCCTCCGGCCCGGCGGCGACGACCTGCCGCTCAACGCCGACATCAACGTGACGTCGCTCATCGACGTGATCCTGGTGCTGCTGATCATCTTCATGATCACGGCGCCGCTGATGCAGGGCGGGGTGGAGGTGGAGCTGCCGCGCGCGGAGGCGCGGCCGATCGCGCCGAAGGAGGGGCTCGTGATCACGGTCGACCGCGGTGGCGCGATCTTCGTGGACGAGACGCGGGTCAGCTACCAGGACTTCCGCGTGACGTTCGCGGCGCTCGTGGCGACGCGGAAGCCGGAGGCCGTGTACCTGCGCGCCGATGGCGCCGCGCCGTACCGCGAGGTGGTGCGCGTGCTGGCCGTGGTGCGCGCGAGCGGCGTGCGGAACGTCGGGCTCGTGGCCGAGGACGAGACGGTCGCTCCCGCGCCCGCGGCCACGTCCGGGAGCCCCTGATGCGCCTCGCGCCGGCGCTGACGGTGCGCGGCGGGGACGTGGGGGCCGGCCTCGCGGGCACGCTGCTGGTGCACGTGGGGCTCGTCGCGGCGCTGCTCGTGGCGCGCGCGGCGCCGGCGCCGGGTGCGCCGGTGTACAGCGTCGAGCTCGTGGCCGCTCCCGCGCCGGCGCCCGTCGGCCCGCTCGATGCGGCACCGGCCGCCGCCCCCGAGCCGACCCCCGCGCCGCCCGCG
>JANRIU010000029.1:0-3990 GCA_033764615.1 Gemmatimonadales bacterium
CGCGGGCGCCGCGGCGGCGGGCGTGACGGGCGTCGGCGCGGGAGCCGGCGCGGCACCCGTGATCGCCGTCGCCGCATGGGCGCTGTCCGGGCCCGCGGCGTGCGCGCTGTCGCCCGCGGCATGCGCGGAGTCACCCGCCGCATGCGCGGAGTCGGCGTGGGCCGCGGGCGCGGCAGCCGGCGGCGCGGCGAGCGCGGCCTGGCGCGCCTTCCAGAGCATGGCGCCGGACGCGCCGCTGAGACCCACGAGGAAGGCGAGGAAGCCTGCGAGGATGATCTGCATCAGCTCTGCTCCACGGTGGCCGCCCGCCGGAGGGCGACCTCATCGGTCCATGCCTGGTCGGTGCGCTCGGCGTCGCGCAGCCACGTGTCGCGCCGGGTCTCCTTCAGGCGCTCGAGCGCACGCCGCGCCGCGCGCGCCGCGTCGAACGCCTGCCGCACCACCTCCGCCACGCGCGTCGCCTCGCCCGCCGCGAGCTCCTCCGCGCGGAGCCGCCCCTCCGCGGCGTCGACGGCGAGCGCGAGGTTCTGCACCGCACCGGCGGGCTGCGCGTCGGCGGTCGCGTCCGCGAGCCGGCCGCGCGCGTCGGCGTGGCGCCGGCGCGCGTCCTCCACGCGGGCGCGCGCGTCGGCCTCCTGGCGGCGCGCCGCGACGAGGTCGCGCGCGCGCTCCTCCTCCTCGCGGGTACGGAGCTGGAGCAGCCGCTCCAGGCGGAACTGGAAGCGCTTCATGCGGCCCTCATGGCGCCGGCCTGCGCGGCGCGTTCGGCGAGGTGGGTGAGCTGCTGGCGGGTGCGGTCGAACGTCGCGGCCTCGTCCGGCGCCTGCCGCACGAAGCCGAGCACGTCCTGGCGGAGCTGCACGGCGGCGTCCACGGCGGCATCCGCGCCCGGCCGGTAGGCGCCGACGGCGATGAGGTCCTCGGCGCCGCGGTACGCGGCCTCCAGACGGAGCATCGCGTTGCTCGCGTGGCGGTGCCCGTCGTCGATCACGTGGTCGCGCACGCGGCTCACCGACTCGAGCACGTCGATGGCGGGGAAGTGCTTCTGCGCCGCGAGACGGCGCGAGAGCACCACGTGCCCGTCGAGGATGCCGCGCGCCGCGTCGGCCACGGGCTCGTTGAAGTCGTCGCCCTCCACCAGCACCGTGTACAGGCCGGTGATCGAGCCCGCCTCGGCGGTGCCCGCGCGCTCGAGCAGTCGCGGCAGCTGCGCGAAGACGCTGGGCGGATACCCCTTGGTGGTCGGCGGCTCGCCGGCGGCGAGCCCGGTCTCGCGCCACGCCATGCAGACGCGGGTCACCGAGTCCACCATCAGCAGCACGTCGCGCCCGCGGTCGCGGAAGCCCTCGGCGATCGCGGTGGCGACGAGGGCGCCGGTGGCGCGGGTGACGGCACTCTGGTCGCTGGTGGCGACGACCACCACCGAGCGGGCGAGCCCCTCCGGCCCGAGGTCCCGCTCGATGAACTCGCGCACCTCGCGCCCACGCTCGCCGAGCAGCGCGATCACGTTCACGTCCGCCTCGGCGCGCCGGGCGATCATGCCGAGCAGCACCGACTTCCCGACGCCCGAGCCGGCCATGATCCCCACGCGCTGCCCGCGCCCGATCGTCACGAGCCCGTCGAGCGCGCGGACGCCGGTGGCGAGCGGGCGGTGGATGCGGGCCCGGCTCAGCGGGTTCGGCGGGTCGCGGTGGAGCGGCATCCGCTCCGCGCGCCCGATGGGGCCGAGCCCGTCCATCGGCCGGCCGAGCCCGTCGACGATGCGGCCGATGAGTCCCTCGCCCACCGAGACGTCGAGCGCGCGGCCGAGCGGGCGCACGGAGGCGCCGGGCTGCACGCCCTCGAGGTCGCGGAGCGGCATCAGCAGGATCCCGCGCTCATGGAAGCCGACGACCTGCGCCGTGACGCGCGCGGCGCCCGCGCGCTCGATGCGGCAGAGCTCGCCGAGGCGCACGTCCAGCGACGACGCCTCGACGATCTGGCCGATGACGCGCGTCACGCGGCCGTAGACGGTGAAGGCGGGCGCCTCGCCAAGGCGTCCGAGGGCGCCGCGCACCCAGGGCGCGAGGTCGAGCTCAGGCATCGCGGAGCCGCTGGTAGAGGTCCGCGAGCGCGGGATCGAGGCGGCCGTCGAGGACGCGATGCGGCGTCTCCACCACGTAGCCGCCGCGCTCGAGCGCGGGGTCCGCCACCCAGCGCACGTCGAGGTGCCGGCCCCCGGGGGCGAACAGCTCCAGGTGCCCGTCGAGTGCGGCGAGGTCGTCGGGGTGGAGCCGCACCTCGAAGGCGGTCTCCGCGGGCTGCCCTGCGAGCGCGCGCGTGACGCAGTCGCGGAGCCAGGACGGGTCGGTCGCGAGCTCGCGCTGCACCACCTGCTGCGCGACCGCCACCGCCAGCGCCGCGAGGTGCTCCTCCACCTCCTCCTGCACGGCGGCCTGCACCGCGAGGAGGGAGTCGACCGCGCCCGCCAGCGCCCGCAGCGCGCCCTCGAGGCGGCGGTCGGCCTCCGCGCGTGCGGCCGAGACGCCCTCCGCGAACCCCTGCTCGTAGGCCTGTGCCGTGGCCTCCGCCAGCTGCTCGGCGGCGCGCGGCGCCTCCTGCTCGGGCCGGCGCGCCACGTGCCCGAGCTCGGGCGCGGGCCACACCGCGAAGCGCGCCGTCGGCGCGGCCGGCGATGCCGGCGGCGTCGCGGGGGCCGCGGGCGTGAACGGCGCGAAGGCGGGCTGGGCGCCCATCTCAGACCACCACGTCCGTGTCGCCGCCACGGCCCGAGAGCTGGATCTCGCCGGCCTCCTCGAGGCTCCGCACCATGCCGATGATCCGGCCGTGCGCCGCCTCGACGTCCTTCACCTTCACCGGGCCCAGCATGTCCATCTCCTCGCGCAGCGCCTCGGACGCGCGCTCGGACATGTTCTCGAAGATGTGCCGCTTGAGCTCCTCGGACGCCACCTTGAGCGCCATCGCGAGCTCGCGCCCGTCCACGTCGCGCAGCAGCCGCTGCATCGCCTTCTTGTCGAGCGTGATCAGGTCCTCGAAGACGAACATCAGGCCCTTGATCGCCTCCACCAGCTTCGCGTCCCTCCGGCCGATGCTCTCGAGCAGCTGCTTCTCCATCGTCGGCCCCGCGATGTTGAGCACGTTGGCCACTGCGAGCGGCCCGCCGGACAGCGTCATCTCCGTCGTGAGCGAGAGGTCGGCCTTGCTCGCGAGCTGGGACTCGACGAGGTGCACCATCTCCGGGGAGACCTTGTCCATCCGCGCCACGCGGTAGAGGACGTCGGCGGCCAGCTCCGGCTCGAGCTGCTCGATGATCGCCGCGCTCAGCTTGCTCTCGAGGTGCGCGAGGATGAGGGCGATCGTCTGCGGATGCTCACCCCGCAGGATGCTGAGCAGGATGTCCGGCGTCGCCTTCTTGAGGCGCTTGAGGCCCGCGTCGGAGAGCTGCGACTTGATCCGCTCGAGGACCTCCTTCGCCCGCGCCGGCCCGAGCGCCTCCTCGAGGATCTCGCGCGCCGAGTCGAGGCCGCCGTGCGCCACCGAGGTGACGGCGCGCGCCAGCTCGCGATACTCCTCGAGCACGCCGTCGACGAGGTGCGGCGGCACGTTGGGCAGCTCCGCGATCTCGCGGCCGACGATCTCCACCGCCGCAGGCGGCAGCAGCTGCATCACCTTCGCCGCCTGCTCCTTCCCGAGCGCCATGCAGAACACGGCCGCCTTCTGGGGGCCGGTGAGCGTCTCGGGCGCCGAGGGCTTCGTGGCCAGGGGCGGCATCAGCTCTCCATCAGCCAGGTCTTCACGACCTGGGCGGCGACGTCCGGCGACGACGTGGCGGACTCCTGCACCTTCGTGCGCAGCAGCTTGGAGGCCGACGGCGGCTCGGCGAGGTCGGGGATGACGAGGCCGTCGGGCGCCGGCAGCGCGCCGGCCGCGGCCCCGCCACCGAGGGCCGCACCCGGACCCGCGCCCGGCGCGGCGAGCGCGGTCGCGCTG
>JANRIU010000039.1:0-19837 GCA_033764615.1 Gemmatimonadales bacterium
GGGGGGGGGGGGGCGCAAGAGCTGCTCCGGATTCGAGACAGTATCTTGACGACGGACGTTTTGCCGCGACTTCCCGTCCCCCACTCGACATGTCCATCCCCCTCTTCCTCGCCATCGGCTTCACCGCCGGCGTGCTCGCCGGCCTCTTCGGCATCGGCGGCGGCATCCTCATCGTGCCGGCGCTCGCCTTCTTCGCGAAGATGCCCATCAAGCAGGCCACCGGCACGAGCCTTGGCGCGCTGCTGCTGCCCGTCGGCATCCTCGGCGTCTGGAAGTACTGGCAGGCGGGGAACATCGAGATCCGCGCATCGCTCTGGATCGCGGCGGGGCTCACCGTCGGCGCGCTCGTCGGCGCGACGCTGGTGCAGCGGCTGGAGGGCGCGACGCTGCAGCGTGCCTTCGCCGCGTTCCTCGTGGCGGTGGCCGCCCGGATGTGGCTGCGGGCGGGCGGCTGAGCCGTCCCGCCCGCATGACGCGCGGCCGCGCGACGGGATGCCGCGCCGCTACTTCCGCACGGTGAACGTCACCGTGTCCGGCTTCATTCCCGCCACCGGCACGTGGTTCCCCCACGCGAACACCGCGATGACGGTATGCTTGCCGGGGGGCAGGCCCTTCAGCTCATAGCTCGCGGCACCGCTGCCGAGGTGCACGATCTGCTCGGTCTTCGGGATGATCGAGTCCGCCGGCGTGAGTGGCGCGTCGATGAAGAGGTGATGGTGCCCCTTCCCGTCCTCCTTCAGGCCGGAGGCGGGGACGACCTGCACCCCGGTGGCCTCGAGCGACACCGTGACATCCGGCCCCGTGACGGCGTTCTTCTTCGGCGCGGTGATGCGCACCCGCGGCGCCTGGGCCGTGGCAGCCGACACCCCGGCCGCGCAGGCCAGCACCCCGAGACTGATGACGATGCGACGCATGACGATCCCCGGTTCAGGTCAGACGGCAATCTACCTCGCGCTGCTCGCGCTCCTCGCGGGCGCGTGCGCGGGCACGCCGCCCGTCTCCCGCGCGCCGACGCCCGAGGAGGTGCGCGCGCTGCTCGCGAAGGGACCCGGCAGCAACATCGCCGTGACCAGCGACTCGTCGCGCGACTCGCTCCTCGCCGACAAGCGGCTGGGCGCGCCGCCGGAGCTGGTGCGCGAGTCGCTGCTCGACGCGATCCGCAAGCTGCCGCGCTGGCACGTCGCCGACCACAACGCGAGCGTGATCTGGGCGACGCGCACCACGCGCATCTTCCGCTTCGTGGACGACGTCTACATCCTGGTCGAGGCCGACGGCCGCGGCACCCGCCTCCGCGTCCGCTCCGCGAGCCGCCTCGGCGAGGGCGACCTCGGCCAGAACGCGCGCAACATCGCCGAGCTCTTCGCCGCGCTCGATGCGTGGGTGGAGCGCCACTTCACCGCCCCGCCCCCGCCGCGCGCGGAGGGCTGACCCGCGGCGTGCTCGAGGTCACCGACCGCGGCCTCTCCTGCGCCGCCGGCGGCTTCTTCGTCGATCCGTGGCGCCCCGTCGACCGCGCGATCGTCACGCATGCCCACGGCGACCACCTGGTCGCCGGCTGCGCCGCCTACCTCGTGAGCGCCGACGGCGCCGCGCTCGCGCGGGCGCGCCTGCCGGACGACCACGCGGGCCGCGTCGAGGCGCTCCCGTACGGGGTCACGCGCGAGATCGGCGGCGTCCGCGTCTCGCTGCATCCGGCCGGCCACATCCTCGGCTCCGCGCAGGTGCGCCTGGAGCACCGCGGCGAGGTCTGGGTCGCCTCCGGCGACTACAAGACCGAGCCCGACCCCACCTGCGCCCCCTGGGAACCGGTGCGCTGCCACACCTTCATCACCGAGAGCACCTTCGGCCTGCCGGTCTACCGCTGGCGCCCCGCCGCGGAACTGCGCGACGAGATCAACGCCTGGTGGCGCGCCAACACCGACGCCGGCCGCTGCTCGCTCCTCTTCGGCTACGCGCTCGGCAAGGCGCAGCGGCTCCTCGCCGGCCTCGACCCCTCCATCGGCCCGATCCTGCTGCACGGCGCCGCCGTGCGCATGACCGAGCTGTATCGCGCGGCGGGCGTCGCGCTGCCGCCCGCCGAACCCGCGCTGCTGCCGGAGGAGGGGGGCCGCCGCCGTCGCGGCGCCGACGGCCCCGCGGACGCGTGGCGCCGCGCCATCGTGCTCGCGCCGCCGAGCGCGGGCGGCACGACGTGGGCGCGGCGCTTCGGCGAGGCCGCGACCGCCTTCGCCTCGGGCTGGATGCAGGTGCGCGGCCACCGCCGCCGCAGCGGCGTCGACCGGGGCTTCGCGCTCTCCGACCACGTCGACTGGCCGCAGCTGCTCGCCGCCATCGACGCGACGGGCGCCTCGCGCGTGCTCGTGACCCACGGCTTCACGGGCCCCGTCGTGCGCTGGCTGCGGGAGCGCGGCCTCGAGGCGCGCGCGCTCGCCACGCGCTACGAGGGCGACGCCGCGGCCGGCCACGAGCCCGGCGCGCCCGCCGCCCCCGCCTGACACGCCCCGGGCATGCGCCGCTTCGCCGCCCTCTACGCCGCGCTCGACGCGACCACGGCCACCAGCGCCAAGGTGGCGGCGCTCGTCGCGTTCTATCGCGACGCGCCGCCCGCCGATGCCGCATGGGCCACGCACATGCTCCTCGGCCGCCGGCCGAAGCGCCTCGTGAAGGCGGGCGACCTGCGCGCGTGGGCCGCCGAGCTCGCCAGCGTCCCCGACTGGCTCTTCGAGGAGAGCTACGCGCAGGTCGGCGACCTCGCCGAGACGATCACGCTCCTCGTCCCGCCCGGCGACGGCGCCGACGAGGCGCCGCTGGCGGCATGGGTGGAAGGTCGCGTGCTCGCCCTCGCCGGCCAGCCGCCGGAGGCGCAGCGCGCGCGGCTCCGCGAGGCGTGGGCCGCGCTCGACGGCGCGAGCCGCCTCGTGTTCAACAAGCTCATCACCGGCGCGTTCCGCGTCGGCGTCTCGGACGGCCTGGTCGTGCGCGCCATCGCGGAGGCGAGCGGCGTCGACGCCGACGCGATCCGCCATCGCCTGATGGGCGCGTGGGAGCCCGGCGCCGACTGGTGGACGCGGCTCGTGACGCCGGCCACCGAAGACATGGACTGGTCGCGCCCGTACCCGTTCTGCCTCGCGCAGCCGCTCGACGGCGCCCCCGACGCGCTCGGCGACGCGGCCGGCTGGCTCGCCGAGTGGAAGTGGGACGGCATCCGCGCGCAGGTCGTCCGGCGGCGCGGCCGCACGGTGCTGTGGAGCCGCGGCGAGGAGCGGCTCGCCGGCCGCTTCCCCGAGGTGGAGCAGACCGCGGCACTCCTGCCCGACGGCACGGTGCTCGACGGCGAGCTCCTGGCGTGGGGCGACGGAACGCCGCAGCCGTTCGCCGCGCTGCAGCGCCGCCTCAACCGCAAGCAGGTCGGCCGCACGCTGCTCGCGCAGGTGCCGGTGCGCCTCCTCGCCTATGACGTGCTCGAGGCAGGCGGCGCCGACCTGCGCGGCAGGCCGCTGCTCGAGCGCCGCGCCACGCTCGAGGGGCTCGTCGCCGCGCTGCCGACCGGCGCGACGATCGGCCTCTCGCCCCCAGTCCCCGGCGACGGCTGGCCTGCGCTCGCTGCCGCGCGCGACGCGGCCCGCGCGCACGCCGCCGAAGGGCTGATGCTCAAGCGCCGGGCATCGGCGTACGGCAGCGGCCGCCGCGGCGGCGACTGGGTGAAGTGGAAGGTGGTGCCCCTCACCATCGACGCCGTGCTCGTCGCCGCCCAGCCGGGCCACGGCCGCCGCGCGGGGCTCTTCACCGACTACACGTTCGCCGTCTGGAGGGACGGCGCGCTCGTCACGATCGCGAAGGCATACTCCGGCCTCACCGACGCCGAGATCGCCGAGGTGGACCGCTTCGTGCGCCGGCACACGCTCGAGCGGTTCGGCCCCGTGCGCACCGTGGAGCCGCAGCTCGTCTTCGAGCTCGCCTTCGAGGGGCTCCAGCCGAGCCCCAGGCACAAGAGCGGCATCGCCGTGCGCTTCCCCCGCATCGCGCGATGGCGGCGCGACAAGCCCGCCGCCGAGGCCGACACGCTGGCGCAGGTGCTCGCGCTCCTCGACGCCACCCGCGCGCCGACGTGACCCCGTCCGCCCCTCCGCCCGCCCGCCCGTCCGCCCTCCTCGACGCGTGGTTCGCGTCGCGGAGCTGGACGCCGTTCCCCTTCCAGCGCGAGGTCTGGGACCACTACGCGCGCGGCGGCAGCGGGCTCGTGCACGCCGCCACCGGCACCGGCAAGACGTACGCCGCGTGGCTCGCCCCGGTGCTGCAGTGGCTGGAGGAGTACCCGGACGCACCGCGCCCGCGCGCGCGCGAGCGCCAGGCGCCGCTCCGCGTGCTCTGGATCACGCCGCTCCGCGCCCTCGCCGCCGACACGGAGCAGGCGCTCCGCACGCCGGTCGAGGCGCTCGGCCTCCCGTGGTCGGTCGAGTCGCGCACCGGCGACACGAAGGCATCGCTCCGCGCCCGCCAGCGCGAGCGCCTCCCGACCGCGCTCGTCACCACGCCCGAGTCCCTCTCGCTGCTGCTCTGCCGGGCCGACCATCCGGAGCTCTTCGCCCACCTCGAGTGCGTCGTCGTCGACGAGTGGCACGAGCTGATGGCGAGCAAGCGCGGCGTGCAGGTGGAGCTGGCGCTGGCGCGCCTGCGGCGCCTCCGCCCGAACCTGCGCACCTGGGGACTCTCGGCCACCCTCGGCAACCTCGACGAGGCGCGCGAGACGCTGCTCGGCCGCGCACCCGACGGCTCGCCCAACCCGGGCCTCCTCGTGCGCGGGCTCGTGCCGAAGCAGCTGGAGATCGCGGCGCTCATCCCCGACGAGATGGAGCGCTTCCCATGGGCGGGCCACCTCAACACGCGGCTGCTCCCGGCCGTGCTCGGGCAGCTCGCCGAGGCGCGGAGCGCCATCGTGTTCACCAACACGCGCTCGCAGTGCGAGCTCTGGTACCAGTCGATCCTCACCGCGCGCCCCGACTGGTTCGAGCACGTGGCGCTCCACCACGGCTCGATCGCGCCGAAGCGCCGGCTCGACGCGGAGGACGGCCTGCGCACCGGGCGGTACCGCTGCGTCGTCGCCACCAGCTCGCTCGACCTCGGCGTCGACTTCGCGCCGGTCGACCTCGTCCTCCAGGTCGGCAGCCCCAAGGGCTGCGCGCGCCTGCTGCAGCGCGCCGGCCGCTCGGGTCATGCGCCGGGCCGCGGCTCCCGCATCCTCTGCATCCCGACGCACGCCTTCGAGCTCGTGGAGGTCGCCGCCGCCCGCGACGCCATCGAGGCCGGCGCGATGGAGGCGCGCTCGCCGCTCGACCGGCCGCTCGACCTCCTCGCCCAGCACCTCGTGACGCTCGCCCTCGGCGGCGGCTTCACCCGGGACGAGGCGCTCGCGGAGCTCCGCGCCACGCGCGCGTACGGGCGGCTGGAGGAGCGCGAGCTCGACTGGGTGCTCGACTTCGTCACCCGCGGCGGTGACGCGCTGCGCGCCTACCCCGAGTACCAGAAGGTGCGCGAGGTCGACGGCCGCTTCGTCGTCACCGACCGGCAGGTCGCCCTCCGGCACCGGCTCAACATCGGCACCATCGTGAGCGACGCCTCCATCGCCGTGCGCTACCTCTCCGGCGGCTCGCTCGGCACGGTGGAGGAGGGGTTCGTCGCGCGGCTCAAGGCCGGCGACCGCTTCATCTTCGCGGGCAAGCCGCTCGAGTTCGTCCGCGTGCGCGACATGACGGCATGGGTGCGGAAGGCGAAGTCGGTGCAGGGCGCGGTGCCGCGCTGGGCCGGCGCGCGCATGCCGCTCTCCAGCGAGCTCTCGCTCGCCGTGCGCGCCAAGCTGGAGGAGGCCCGCACCGGCCGCTTCCTCGGCGCCGAGATGGAGGCCGTGCGGCCGATCCTCGCGCTGCAGGCCGAGCGCTCCCGCATCCCCGCGCCCGACGAGCTGCTCATCGAGCGCTGCGAGACGAAGGAGGGGCACCACCTCTGGTTCTTCCCCTTCGAGGGGCGCCTCGTGCACGAGGGGCTCGGCGCGCTGCTCGCGTACCGCCTTGCGCAGCACGCGCCGCTCACGTTCACGTTCGCGTGCAACGACTACGGCGTCGAGCTGCTGAGCGCCGACCCCGCGCCGCTCGAGGCCGCGCTCGCCGCTGGCCTGCTCGGTACCGACCACCTGCTGCATGACATCGCGCAGGCGCTCAACGCGGCGGAGCTCGCGCGCCGGCAGTTCCGCGAGATCGCGCGCGTCGCTGGCCTCGTCTTCCAGGGCTATCCGGGCCAGGCGAAGTCGATGCGGCAGGTGCAGGCGTCGAGCGGGCTCCTCTACGACGTCTTCAGCCGCTACGACCCCGACAACCTCCTCCTCCACCAGGCGCAGCGCGAGGTCCTCGAACGCCAGCTCGAGGCGAGCCGCCTCGGCGCGACGCTCGCGCGCCTCGCCAGGGGCCGCATCACCATCGTCGACACCGACCGGCCGACGCCGCTGGCGTTCCCGATCCTCGTCGACCGCACGCGCGACCGGATCAGCTCCGAGAAGCTCGCCGATCGCGTGCGGCGGATGACCGTCGCCCTCGAGCGACCCGGAAACCCCGCCGCGCTGGCCCGCGTACAGCGGTGATGCCGCTCCTCGCGCTCCTCCTGCTCGCGCGCATCGCCCTGCCACTGCTGCTGCTGCACCCCGCGTGGGAGTGGCACCGCGACGAGCTGCTCTACGCGGCCATGGGCGACCACCTCTCGTGGTTCGGCATGCAGTTCCCGCCGCTCGTGCCGGCGCTCACCCGCCTCGGCGTCGCCGCCTTCGGCGATGCCGTGTGGGCGGTGCGCGTGCCCGCGGCGCTGGCCGGCGGCCTCCTCACCGGCATCGTGCTCTGGCTCGTGCGCCGGCTCGGCGGCGGCGCCTTCGCGATCGGCATGGCGTGGCTCGCGATGCTCGCGGCACCGGTCTTCGTGCGCCCCTCCGTGCTCTTCCATCCCGTCATCCTCGACCAGTGCTGGGCCACGCTCGCCGTCGCCGCGCTCGCCGTCGCCGCGCGCGAGCAGGAGCCCCGCTGGTGGCTCGTCGCGGGCCTCGCCCTTGGCCTCGGCGCGCTCACCAAGTTCTCCGTCGCCTTCCACGGCGCCGCGCTGCTGCTCCCGGCGCTCGCGGTGCCGCGGCTCCGCCGGCAGCTCGAGACGCGCTGGCCCTGGCTCGCCGCAGGACTCGCGCTCGTCCTCGCCGTGCCGAGCCTGGCCGGCCAGGTGGCGAACGACTGGCCGTTCCTCCGGTCGATGGCCGCGCTCCGCGCGGCACAGCTCGCGCGCGTGTCGCCATCGGCGTTCCTCGGTGGACAGCTGGTGCTGCTCGCCTCGGGGATCGTGGCGGCCGCGTTCGGCGCGCGCGCGGCCGTGCGCGGCGACGTGGGCGCCCGCGTCGCCGGCCTCTTCGCGCTCGCGCTCGTCGGCCTCATGCTGCTCCTCGGCGGGAAGGACTACTACGCGGCGCCCGCCTGGCCCGCGCTCATCGCCGTGGGCGCCGTCGCCTGGGAGCGCGCCGCGGCCGATGCCGTCGCCGCCCGGCGCCTGCTGCTGCGGCTGGCGCTTCCGACGCTCGTCGCCGCATGCGCGCTCGTGCCGCTGCCGCTCGGCATCCCCTGCCTCGCGCCGGACGCCATGGCGCGCTACACGGCAGCACTCGGCATCGGCACCAACACGAACCGCGGCGTCGCGCTCGCGCTCCCGCAGGACTATGCCGACATGCTCGGCTGGCGCGCCGAGGCGGAGTCGGTGGCGGCGGTGCTGCGCGCACTCCCGGCGGACGAGCGTGGGCGCGTGACGCTCGTCGGGAGCAACTACGGCAAGGCGGGCGCGCTCGCCCTCCACCGGCATCGGCTCGGCCTGCCGTACCCGATCAGCATCCACGGCGACTTCCACGCCTGGGGGCCTGGCCCGCAGGATGGCGACATCACGCTGCTCGTCGACGAACCCGACGCGGCCCCAGCCCTGCGCGTCACCTGGCGCGAGGTGCAGGAGGTCGGGCGCCTGACGGACGCGCGCCGGGTGCCCGAGGAGCAGGACGTGCGCCTGCTGCTGGCGCGCGGCATCCGACGGCCGATCGGCGCGCTGTGGCGCGACACGCCGGCGCGCTGGGACTGAGGATGGCACACGCGGGAGCGTTGCCGCGGGACCGCAAGGCCGACCAGCAGCATCCATGAGGACCAGCATCGAGCTCCCCGACGACCTCCATCGTCGTGTGAGGGCGAAGAGCGCGCTCGACGGGCGCGCGGTGCGCGAGGTGGCCGCCGGATTGCTTGCGCGATGGACCGAGCTGCCGACCGGTGCGCCATTCGAGCGCGGTCTCCAAAAAGTCGGCATACTTCAACGGATCATGACGAGACACGCGCTCCTCATCCTCGCAGCCGGCCTCGCCGCCCCCCTCGCCGCGCAGCAGCGCGCCCCCGCCGACGCGCCGTTGCGTGTCGGCCCCCTCACGGTCCGCCCGGGCGAGGCGGTCAGCGGCGCCATCCCGGTCCCCGCCGGCAGCGACGCCGGCACCACGATCCCGCTGAGCGTCATCCGCGGCCGCGCGCCCGGCCCCGTGCTCGCACTCATCGCCGGCACGCACGGCAGCGAGACCGCGCCGATCGTCGCGCTCCAGCGCGTGCGGGCGCTGGTCGACCCGGCCGCGCTCCGGGGCACGCTCATCCTCGTGCACGTCGCGAACATGCCGAGCTTCACGGGGCGCACCATCTACTACTCGCCGGTCGACGGCAAGAACCTCAACCGCGTCTACCCCGGCCGCCTTGACGGCACCTCGAGCGAACGGATCGCCCACGCCATCACCACCGAGGTGATCGACCGCGCCGACTACGTGGTGGACATGCACGCGGGCGACGGCAACGAGTCGCTGCGCCCCTACACCTACTGGAGCCGCCTCGGCCTCGACCCCGCCGTGGACAGCGCCGCGCGCGAGCTCGCGCTCGCGTGGGGCCACGACCGCATCGTCGTCGACGACGACCGCCCGCGCGACCGCGCGCGCTCGCTCTACACGCAGAACACCGCGCAGGTGCGCGGCAAGCCCGCCATCACCACCGAGACGGGCTGGCTCGGCGTCCCCGATGAGGAGATGGTGCGCCGGAACGTCGACGGCGCCTTCCGCCTGCTGCGCCACCTGCGCATGCTCGACGGCCCGGTGGAGCGCGTGACGCACCCCATCTGGCTCGTCCGCACCACCGTGCTCACGAGCCCCGCCACCGGCACCTGGCACGCCGCCGTGGAGCGCGGGCATACCGTCGCCGCCGGGACGCTGGTCGGCCGCGTCACCGACTACGCCGGTCGCCAGCTCGCCGAGGTGCGCGCGCCGTTCGCCGGCGAGGTGCTGTACGTGATCGGCACGCCGGCGATGCGCGAGGGGGAGCCGGTCGCCATGCTCGGCCAGGCCGGTGAGCCGGGCCCGGCGCCGCGCTGACGCCGCCCGCACCGCCGCGATCGATGCCGCCCACCGGACGCGCCGCCGCGCGGCCCGTCGCGCACACCGTCGCGGGCGTGTCGCTCGCGCTGCTCGCCGAGCGCGCGCTGCACTGGGCGGACGCGGAAACGCTCCTCGTCGCCGACCTCCACTGGGGGAAGGGCGCCACGCTCCGCGCCGACCGGATCCCCGTCCCGCGCGGCACGACCGCCGACGACCTCGCGCGCCTCGACGCGCTCCTCGCCGACACCGCCGCGCGCACGCTCATCATCCTCGGCGACCTCTTCCACGCGCGGCGCGGCCGCGACGCCGCCACCCTCGCCCGCCTCGCCACCTGGCGCGCGACCCACCCCGACCTCGCCATCACGCTCGTCCGCGGCAACCACGACTGGCACGCGGGCGACCCGCCCGCCGAGCTCCGCGTGACCTGCGTCGACGAACCGCATCCCCTCGGCCCGTTCGTGCTTCGGCACCACCCCGCGCCCGACCCGCGTGGCTACGTACTCGCCGGCCACGTGCATCCGGTGGTCCGACTCGCCGGCCGCGGCCGCCAGCGCCTCACGCTCCCGTGCTTCGCCTTCGGTGCGGACGTCGGCCTCCTGCCCGCGTTCGGCAGCCTGACCGGCGGCGGCGTGCTCGAGCCGGACGGCACCGAGGCGATCTGGGCGATCGCCGACGGCGAGGTGCTCCCTGTCTCCCCTGCCGCCCGCGCCGGCTGACCATCCCACTCCGCCCTCCGCCAGCGCGACACCGGGGGCCCCCGCCTCTGGCCTCCTGGCCTTCTGGCCTTCTGGCCTTCTGGCCCCCCGAACTTGCCTCATCACTCCATTGTGAATAACTTCACATGATGACTTGTGAAATCATTCACAATCCGAAACTTCCCTCATGACCGACCTCTTCGCGGCCCGCTCCCAGATGGCCGCCTCCCTCGGCTTCCACATCATCTTCGCCTGCATCGGCATCGCCATGCCGCTGCTGATGGTGGTCGCGGAGCGGCGCTGGCAGGTGACCGGTGACGCGCTCTACCTCGACCTCGCCAAGCGCTGGTCGAAGGGGACCGCCATCATGTTCGCGGTCGGCGCCGTCTCCGGGACGATCCTCTCCTTCGAGCTCGGCCTCCTCTGGCCCGGCTTCATGGAGTTCGCCGGGCCGATCATCGGCATGCCGTTCTCGCTCGAGGGCTTCGCCTTCTTCGTCGAGGCGATCTTCCTCGGCGTCTACCTCTACGGCTGGGACCGCATCCCGCCGCGCGCGCACCTGTGGGCTGGCGTGCTCGTCGCGGTGAGCGGCGCCCTGTCCGGGATCTTCGTGGTGATCGCCAACGCGTGGATGAATGCCCCCACCGGCTTCACCATGGTCGACGGACGCCCGACCGGGATCGACCCGATCGCGGCCCTCATGACGCCGGCCGCGTTCTCGCAGACGCTGCACATGACGCTCGCCGCCTACGCGGCCACCGCGTTCGCGGTCGCCGGGGTGCACGCGTTCATGCTGCTGCGGGACGGGCGCAACCTCTTCCACCGTCGCGCGCTCGAGCTCGCGCTCTGGGTGGCGGTGCCCGCGTCGCTCGCGCAGCCGCTCTCGGGCCACCACTCGGCGCAGTTCGTCGCCGAGCACCAGCCCGCGAAGCTCGCGGCGATGGAGGCGCTCTTCACCACCACGGCGGGCGCGCCGCTGCTCATCGGCGGCCTGCCGGACGAAGCCACCGGCACCGTCCGCTACGGCCTCGAGATCCCCAAGGGGCTCTCCTTCCTCGCCTTCAACGACGTGGACGCCACGGTGCGCGGCCTCGACGCGATCCCGCGCGACGAGTGGCCGCACGTGACCACCGTGCACCTCTCGTTCCAGCTGATGGTCGCCTGCGGGTCGGCGATGGCGCTCGTGGCGCTCTGGGCCCTGCTGCGCGCCGTGCGGCGCCAGCCGCTCAACGCATCGCCGTGGTTCCTGCGCGCCGTGCTGGCGATGACGCCGCTCGGCTTCGTCGCCACGGAGGCGGGCTGGATGGTGACCGAGGTCGGACGCCAGCCCTGGATCATCCACGGCGTGCTGCGCACCGCCGAGGCGGTGACGCCGATGCCGGGGCTCGTCTGGCCGCTCGTGTTCTTCCTGGCGCTCTACGCGCTGCTGGCCGTCGCCGTCGCGTTCCTGCTCTGGCGCCAGATCGTGAAGAGCCCCGACGTCGCCGAGTGGCGCCGTCACTACGTGCCGGCCGCGCGGCCCGCGGAGGCGCCCGCCGGGTGAGCTGGCTCCCGGAGCCGCTGCTGCCGCACCTGCTCGCGGGGGCCATCGTCGTCTCGCTCACCGCCTACGTGCTGCTCGCCGGCGCCGACTTCGGCGGCGGCGTGTGGGACTTCTTCGCCACCGGCGAGCGGCGCGCACGCCAGCGGGCGCTCATCGCCGATGCGATCGGCCCCATCTGGGAAGCCAACCACGTCTGGCTGATCCTCGTGGTGGTGCTGCTCTTCACCTGCTTCCCCGCCGTCTTCGCGCGCCTGTCGGTGACGCTGCACATCCCGCTCACGCTCATGCTGGTCGGCATCGTGGCGCGAGGCTCCGCGTTCGTCTTCCGCACGTACGACAGCCAGGCCGACGACGTGCAGGCGCGCTGGGGCCGCATCTTCTCCATCGCGTCCATCGTCACGCCCGTGCTGCTCGGCATGTGCGTCGGTGCGGTCGTGGCGGGCGAGGTGCAGCCGGTGCGGCCCGGGCAGGCGTTCCCGGACGCGTTCGTGCGACCGTGGCTCGGCCCGTTCCAGCTCGCCATCGGGCTGCTCGCACTCGTCCTCTTCTCGTTCCTCGCCGCCGTGTACCTCTGCTGCGAGGCGCCCGATGCCCACCTGCAGGAGGATTTCCGCCGGCGCGCGCTCATCGCGGGAGCGCTAGTCTTCGTCGGGGCGGCCGTGGCGCTCTGGCTCTCGCGTGACAACGCGCCGCTCGTCTGGCAGCGCGTCTTCGCCCAGCGGGCCTTCGCGCTCCCAGGCCAGCTGGTGACGGCCGCCAGCGCGGGCACGGCGCTCGCCGCGCTCTGGGCGCGGCGCTACGCGCTCGCGCGCGCCGCCGCGGTGGTGCAGGTCTGCTTCATCCTCTGGGGCTGGGCGCTGGCGCAGTATCCGTACCTGCTCCCCCCGGCGCTCGACCTCGCCGCCGCCGCCGCGCCCGAGCGCACGCTGCAGCTCGTCCTCGCCGCACTCGGCGCGGGGGTGGTCGTCCTCGCGCCGAGCCTGTGGTATCTGTTCAGGGTGTTCAAGGGGCCGGTCGCGGAGTGACGCGCGGCCTGCCGCCCCACCTTCCCCCGGCGCGGAGCGCTTCCCCTGACGGCGCGGCCCCCTCGGCTCCGCTTCATCCCATTCGACCTTCCCCACTTCGACGCCTTCCTCGACGGCGACGAAGCCGGGCTCGAAGGACTCCTCGACGCGCGCATCCCCCCGCCGTTCGGCCCGCCACCGCTCATGCACGATGTGCTCCGCCCCCTCCGCGAGGCGCTCGCCGGCGGCACCTCCCTCGGCGATGCGTGGCTGGGCGTCGACCACGCCGCAGGCTGGCTCGTCGGGTCGGTGGGGCTGTATCGCGTGCCGGAGCCGGGCGTCCTCGTGCTCGGCTACTCGGTGTACCCGACGCTCGAGCGTCAGGGCTACGCCAGCGAGATGGCGTGGTGGGCGATGCAGCGCGCCGCCGAGTCAGGTGCGCACGTGCTGCGCGCCACCATCCCGCACGGCCACTTCGCGAGCATGACCGTCGCGCGCCGAGCAGGCCTCCAGCACGTCGGCGAGACGTTCGACGCGGAACTCGGCATGGACGTGCTGGTCTTCGAACGCCGCTTCAGCTGAGGCGCGCCGCCGCGGGCGCGTCGCTCAGCGCCCGTACCGCACCCGCTCGAAGAAGGTCGGCAGCTCGAGGACGAACGGCACCGCCCCGCCCTCCCATCGGATCGCGTCGCGGCAGACCTCGGGCGCCTCGTCCGCGGCGCGCCACCGCTCCACCTGCTGGCGCCGAAGCTCGACCACCCAGTACTCCGCCACCCCATGCTCCAGCGCGAGCCGCCGCTTGATCCCCCGGTCCCGGCGCACGGTGCTCGGCGAGGCGACCTCGATCATCAGCGCGGGCGGCCACGTGTTCTCCCACGTCGCCTCCTCCCCCAGCGGCGGTCGCTGCACGACCATCAGGTCCGGCAGGACGAAGTTGCGCTCGTCGTACGTCGAGGCGCCGGGGCCGACCACGAGCAGCGGGCCCTCCTCCCCCAGATGCATGCGAAGCAGGAACGCCAGCGTTCCGGCCGCATACTGATGCGCGAACCGCGGCGGCCGCAGGATCACGAGCTCGCCATCCAGCAGCTCGTACCGGTTCGGCGAGTCTTCCGGCCACCACGCGAACAGCTTCGAGACCGTCCACGGTCCCGCGGGCACCTGTACCATGTCCATACGCTCAGCTCGGCGTTGGGGGAAGCGCAAGGGGGCATGCGCCATCATCGCATGCCCCCCGCCGGACACCGGTACCGGAATCGTGGCACCGGCGGTGCAGGAAAACGCGCTACGCCCGCAGCATCCGTCCGATCGGGCGCACGAGCAGCAGCAGCACCACCGCGAAGAGCCCCGCGTACGCCGCCACGGCGCCGAAGAGCGTCGGCAGCGCGAAGCGCTCGTACACGCTCGCCACCTGGCCGCCGATCAGGTTCCCCACCGAGATCGAGAGGAACCACACCCCCATCATCAGGCCCTGCATCCGCGCCGGCGCGAGCCGCGTCATCGCGCTCATGCCGACCGGGCTCAGGCAGAGCTCGCCCACGCTGTGCATCAGGTAGGTGCCAAGGAGGAAGAGCGCGCTCACGCGAGCGCCATCGGTCGCGAGCCGCGCACCCGCCATCATCAGGAAGAAGCTCGCCGAGATCAGCGTGAGCGACAGCACGAACTTCGCCGGGCTCGACGGCTCGCGGGGCCCGAGCCTGAGCCACACCCACGAGAGCACCGGCGCCAGCGTGATGATCCAGAACGAGTTGACCGACTGCCACCAGCCCGACGGGAACGCGAACCCCAGCACCTCGTTCCGCGTGCTGCGGTCGGCGAAGAGGTTGAGCGTCGACCCCGCCTGCTCGAACACCGACCAGAACACGCACGACGCGAGGAACAGCACGAACACCACGAGGAGGCGCTTCCGCTCGTCCGGCGTCCACTCCGCGACGAGGAACATCCAGCCGAACAGGCCGATGCACAGCGCGAACTCCGCGACGGCGAACGCGCGCCCCGCCGCCTCCGCCGAGATGGCCAGCGCGCCCGTCGCCACCAGCGCGCCGAGCACGGCCGCCGCGACCGCGAAGCCGCCGAGGCCGAGGAGGAGCCGCCGCCGCGCCCGCTCCGCCGCCGCGCCCGTGGGGAGGCCGGTGTCGGCGCCGACGTGCCGCTGCCCGAGCACGAACTGCACCACCCCCGCGAACATCCCGACCGCCGCCGCCCCGAACCCCCAGTGCCACGCCGACTCCGGCTCGAGTCCCCACCCGGCGAGCGTCGCGCGGAACCCCGGCGACTGCGCCAGCCACGTCGTCACCAGCGGCGCCAGGAACGCGCCGAGGTTGATCCCCATGTAGTAGAGGGAGAAGCCCGCGTCGCGCCGGGCGTCGTCGGGCGCGTACAGCTGCCCGACGATGGTGCTGATGTTGGGCTTGAGCAGGCTCGTCCCCGCGATCACCGTCGCGAGCCCGGCGAAGAACGTCGCCTCCGACGGGATCGCCAGCAGGACATGCCCGCACGCGATGATGATGCCCCCCCACAGCGTCGCGCGCCGGAGCCCCAGCACGTTGTCCGCGATCCACCCGCCCGGCAGCGAGCCGAGGTACACCGACGCGGTGTAGGTGCCGTAGATGACGGCCGCCTTGGACGTCTCGAACGCCAGCCCGCCGGCCGCGAGCGGCGCCGTCATGAACAGGATGAGCAGCGCGCGCATCCCGTAGTAGCTGAACCGCTCCCAGAGCTCCGTGAAGAACAGCGTGGCCAGCCCGCGCGGGTGGCCGAAGAAGGCGCGGTCGCCGCTCACCGCTGGCCGCGCTTGGCCAGGATGTCGCGCAGCACCACGCGGTCGATCTTCCCGTCCATGCGCACGCGCACGTCGTAGTTCTCCCAGTACATGAAGTCGCGGAGCGCCGCGAGGAACGCCGGCGTCGCCGAGCCCTGCGGCGCCTTCAGCCACTTGTCGCCCTTCGCCGGCTCGCGCAGCAGGATCGGCTCCAGCCGCGCGACCGTCGCGCGGTCGAGCGGCACGAGGTCGGCCGGCGCGCTCGGCAGGAAGTGCAGCGTGTGCAGCGCCAGCAGCCGCTGCAGCTCGGCGATCGGGTCGGCCGCGTCGTAGACGCGGATGTCGATGAAGCGGTCGTTGGCGCCGAGGTAGCCCCCGCCGCGGCGCACCACGAGCAGCGCCGCCGACTGCATCCCGCGCTTGTCGCCGCCTCCCTGCTGGCCCGCCACCAGCGCCGCCATCAGCCGGTCGGCGAGCGCCCCACGGCTCCGGGCGAACGTCTCCGCCATGTTCGCGACCGTCCGGTCGGAGACCATGATGTTCGCCTGCGCGGCGAAGTGCCGGCCGGCGATCACCTGCCCCGGAGCGCCCGCCACGCTCCCGCGGCCGTCCCGCGCCCCCACCCGCGCGCCCGACCAGGCGAAGGTGCGCGTCCCCGAGAAGCTCGCGGCGTTGCCGCGCGCGTCCACCATCCCCACCTGCCGGTCGTCGAGGAGCGTGTCGCCCTGCATCACGGCGCGGAGCGCCTGCTCGGCCGTGCGCCCCGCCGCAAGCAGCTCGAGGCCGCGCTCGCCGTACGCCACGTTGGCGAGCGACTGCGTCGCGACCGCGCCGACGCCCGCGCGCGCCCACGGCACGATCCCGCCCACGTTCGGGAACTTGGACTGCACCGCGACGCCGAGGTCGCCCGTGACCGAGTCCCACGCCACGATCGAGTACGTCGCCACCAGCTTCTGCCCGTGCGCCGGAGCGGGACGCCGCTGCGCCGCGACCGGGCCGGCGGGCAGCGCGAGCAGCGCCGCCACCGCGAACACGCGGCCCCTCACGCGTCGTCCCGGCGCAGCTTGCGCTTCAGCGCCTCGAGCTGCGCGTCGACGGCGGCCTCGAGGTGCTGCTGCCGCTCGCGGAATCCGGACACGTCGTCGTCCAGCGAGGCCTCCGCCGCCGCGCGGCCCACCGCGGGGTCCGGCCCGCGCTGCCGGAGCGCCGCCTTCATCTCGGCCAGCTCCTTCTCGGCCAGCGTGACCTCCGCGAGCTGCGCCGCGTGCTTCTGACGCAGCACCGCCACCTTCTCGCGATGCTTCGCCGCGAAGCGCTCGGCGACCTCGGCGGTCTCGCCATCATCGATCTCGGCGGCCATCCGGCCACGGCGCTCCACAGTGGCCAGCTCGGCCTCTTCACGGGCGAGCTCGTGCGCCGTCGCCTCCGCGCCCTCGCGCAGGTCGCGCAGGCCGACGGTGGCGCTCAGCACCGCCTCGTGCAGCGCGTCACGGTTGAGGAACCGGTCGAAGACGGACATGGCCTGGGGACCGCCGGGGCGAGGGAAGGCGCAAAGTTATCTTTGCTCCGCATGACCCGGCCACTCCTCGCCCTGCTCGTGCTGTTCGCCCTCGGGGCCTGCGGCGGCGAGCGCCCGCGCGGCGGCGGGGCCGCCGCCTGCGGCATCGCGGCCGTCGCCGGCCCGGTGACGCTGCTCAGCCAGTTCTCCGTCCCCAACCAGACGCTCTCCGTCCCCCCGGCGAAGCTCCCGCCGCTCGTCACGGCGCGCCTCGCCGCCGGCCCCGCCTACCGCGGCGTGGTCGGCCGCACGCCGCAGGGGCTCGTGATCGGCATCGAGGGGACGCTGCCGCCCAGGGCGCGCATCCAGTTCGGCGTGCTCGTGCTCGACCCCGCCGAGGCGGTGCGCGGCGTGATGCTCTTCGAGTCGGCCCCCATCGAGGGCGCACCCCAGCTCGGCACGGTCGCCATCGGCAGCGCGGAGGTGCCGCTCGTCGGCATCCAGCTCGACCCGAAGGTCTACGAGGACGCGAACTGCCCGTTCTTCCCGGATTCGCTGCGCCGCTGAATGGTCCCGCGCATCGCGGTCTCCGGCGTGACGCGCGCCCACCCCGGCCACCACGAGCTGGCGGGCGTGAACGGCGCCTACGTCCGCAGCCTGGTGAAGGCGGGTGCGGCGCCGCTCATCCTCTCGCCGCTGATGGGCGCCGCCCGCGCGGCCGACGCGCTCGACGGCGCGGACGCCCTGCTGCTCTCGGGCGGCGAGGACCTCGATCCCGCGCTCTACGGCGCCGCCGCCTCCCCCCACCTCGGCGAGGTGAGCACCGAGCGCGACACCTTCGAGCTCGCGCTCTTCGAGGCCGCGCGGGACCGCCGCCTCCCCATCCTCGGCATCTGCCGCGGCATCCAGGTGATCAACGTCGCCTGCGGCGGCACCCTCTGGCAGGACCTGCCGACCGAGCACCCCGGCCCCGTCGACCACCGCCCCGGCCTCGCACGGAACCAGCGCATGCACGAGGTTGCCTGCACGCCGGGCTCGCGCCTCGCCGCGATCCTCGGCACCGCGCCGCTCGGCGTGAACTCGTTCCACCACCAGGCCGTGCGCACCCTCGGCCACGGGCTCGTGGCCACGGCGCACGCGCCGGATGGCCTGGTGGAAGGCATCGAGGGGACCGACGACGACGGCTGGCTGGTGGGAGTGCAGTGGCATCCGGAGGAGATGCACGCCGAGGTGCACGCGCCTGAGGAGCGGCTGTTCGGCGCCTTCCTCGAGGCGGCGCGGGCACGCCGCGCTGCGCCGGCCGCCTGAGCCCGGCGTCCCTCACGCCGAGCGCCGCCACCACGTCTCCTCGGCGACGCCGTTGAGGGCCGAGCGCACCGCGGGGAAGCGCGCCGCCGCGAGCCCGAGCACGTCCGCCAGGCCGAACACGTCCGCATGCGGGTCCTCCGACGCGAGCGCGAAGCCGCGCTGCCCCATCCGCTCGTAGTACGACACGTCGGGCCCGCCCCGCCGCAGCCGCCGCGCCTCGATCCACGCGCGGAACACCCCCGAGAGCCAGAGCGTGTAGTTCCCGAGGTGCACCAGCACCTTGAAGCGCCGCGCCCCGCCCGTGCTCTCCAGGTCGGCCAGGATGTCGATCACGTACCGGTGCTGCTGGTCGTCGTGCCAGTCGATGCGGAAGGCGCGGTCGCGCCGGCCGAACTCCACCAGCAGCGCGGCCAGGTAGTCCGCGAGCTCGCGCGAATCGAGCCCCGCGCGCCGCAGCGCCGCGCGCAGCGTGACGTAGAAGTACAGCGGCTCCGACGGCACGAGGATGGTGCGCACCTGCCGCAACCGCTCCGCCAGCTCCGGCTGGTCGAAGAGCGCGTCCGGCCCCTCCGTCGCGAGCCGCCGCTCCCACCGGCGCCGCTCGAACACCGAGCCGCGACTCAGCAGCAGCACGCACAACTCCAGGTCGCGCGCGTCGAGTCGCGCGCGGCAATCCCCCCTGATCATCGCTCCCCCCCTTGGCTCCCGCCCCCCCGGCTCCCGGCCCCGCTCCTTCAACTATCGACCACCCACCCCCCGAGTCAACCACCCTCCGCGGCCGTCCGGCGCGCCGCTATCCTTGGGGCCTGCATGCTGTACGTCTGCGTTCCCTCCCACGATGAGGCCGCCACCGTCGGCCTGCTCCTGTGGCGCATCCGGCAGGTCTTCAGCCAGGCGCCGCGGGAGTACGAGTTCCTCGTCGCCGACGACGGCTCCACCGATGCCACCGCCGAGGTGCTCGCGTCCTACCAGCGCGCGCTCCCGCTGACCGTCGTGCGGCAGCCCGGGCGGCTCGGCACGGCGCGCAGCACCGAGGCGCTGCTGCGCCTCGCCGTCGCCCGGAGCGACCGCCTCAAGCGGGACGTCGCGGTGGTGATGCATGCGGACTTCGCGCACGCCCCCGCGATGCTGCCGGACGTGATGCGCGCGCTCGATGGCGGGACGGACGTCGTGGTGGTGGAGGGCCGACTGCCCGACGCGGCGCCGCGCGGCCGGCGCTGGCTGCGCCGCTTCGGCCCGCTGCTCGTGCGCAGCCGCATCGGCGTGCCGGAGGTCACCGACCTGTTCACCGGCTTCGTCGCCGGACGCCTCGTCTGCGTGCGGAACATGCTGCGCGCCGGCGGCGAGCCGTGCCTGCGCACCGACGGCTACGCCGCGCGGGCGGAACTCATCGGCCGCCTCGTGCGGCACGGGCGCTCGCTCGAGGTGCTCCAGTCGGCCGAGCGGGAGGACCTGCGCCAGCGCGCGAGCCGTCTCGACCCGTCCGCGGAGGCGATGGCGCTCTGGCGCGCGCGCGCCGCCCTCGCCCTGCCCCCGCGCGACGCGGCGCCGCCGCGCGAGCCGGCGGCCCC
>JANRIU010000040.1:0-20439 GCA_033764615.1 Gemmatimonadales bacterium
GCGCGCTCGCCCGCGCCACCGGCGCGCGGGCCGGGGCGGGGGCGGGAGCCGGAGCGGGCGATGACGGCCGGAGGAGGCCGAGCAGCGAGCGCAGCATCCCGCAGGTATCGACCGGAGGGCGCAAGATGTTGAGGCGTCGGCAGTTGAGGCGCCCGGCCCCGCCGGTATCTTGCAAGGGTGAACGACGTGCCGTTCGACCAGCGGATCCTCCGCATCCCAGCCAGCGCCCTCGTGGTGACGATCGGCGCCGCGGGCTCGGGGAAGACGCGCTGGGTCCAGCGCAACTTCGAGAGCGAGCAGATCCTCGCCCTCGACGACTTCCGCCGCCTCGTCGCCGGCTCCACCTCCTCCTGGGACCGCCAGCTCGGCGACGAGGCGTTCGACCTGCTGCTCGTCGCGCTGGACGCGCGCGCGCGCCGCGCCGTCACCACCGTCGTCGACGGCGCCTTCCTCCTGCCCGAGCGGCGCCGGCGCGTGCTGCAGCTCGCCGCGCAGCACGGCCGCGCCACGCTCGCCGTCTGCTTCCGGGTCCCCGCCGAGCTCGCGCAGTACCGCAACCGCGAGGGGAATCGCGTCCTCCCGTCGAAGGTGCTGCGGGAGCAGGTGCGGCTCGTGGATGCGTTCGACGCCGAGTGGCGCCACGAGGGGTGGACGCGCGTCGTGTTCTTCGCGCACGAGGACACCGACCTGCTGCCCGTCGTGCGCTACGAGCTGCCGGCGGCGCTGCCGCACCCCGGGCCGTACGACGTGATCGGCGACGTGCACGGCTGCCGCGCCGAGCTCGACGCGCTGCTCGACCGGCTCGGCTGGGCGCCACCGACCGACGACGGCACGCGCCATCACCCGGACGGGCGGCTCGCCGTGTTCGTCGGCGACTTCGCCGACCGCGGCCCCGATACGCCCGGCGTCTTCCGCCGCGTCATGGCGATGCACGCCGCGGGCACGGCGCTCGCCGTGCCGGGGAACCACTGCCTCAAGCTCCTCCGCCACCTGCGCGGCAAGCACGTCGAGATCAGCCACGGCCTGGATGCCACGCTCGCGCAGCTGGACGCCGAGCCCGACCGGGACGCGCTGGCAGCGCGCATCCGCGCCTTCCTCGAGGGGCTGCCGCGCGTGCTGGTGCTGGGCGGCGGGCAGCTCGTCGTGTTCCACGCCGCGCTCGCGCGCGACGCCGTCGGGCGCACCGACGAGGCGACGTATGCGCAGACCGCGTTCGGCGTCGTGCGCGGCACCGACGAGAACGGCTTCCCCGTGCGCGACACGAGCTGGACCGAGGGATGGCGCGAGGGCGAGGGGGAGCCGCTCGCCGTGTACGGGCACACACCCGTGCGCGAACCGCTCCGCATGCACCACACGCTCAACATCGATGGCGGCTGCGTCTTCGGCGGCTACCTCTGCGCCCTCCGCTTCCCCGAGCGCCGGCTCGTCATGGAGCCGGCGCACGCGGTGCACTACGCCTCGCCGAAGGTCAGCTGGCGCGGCGTGCCGACCGGCGCCTGACACGCGGCGC
The DNA here is from genome assembly GCA_033764615.1 of Gemmatimonadales bacterium. Classification (GTDB taxonomy): domain Bacteria; phylum Gemmatimonadota; class Gemmatimonadetes; order Gemmatimonadales; family GWC2-71-9; genus JANRIU01. The sequence goes on from JANRIU010000040.1 coordinate 1,511, forward strand.
GGGCGCGTACGCCCGCATGAACGCGTCCGCGTGCGCCTCGGTGAACCCCTCCAGGTCGAGCCGCCGCACGGCGGCGCCGCCAAGCGGCCGCTGGTGCAGCCACGCCACCACGAGCGGGGCGACGAGGCCGATCGCGGCCGCACGCAGGTCGGGGATGGCGAGGTCGCCGCAGGCGGCATGCACGGCGAGGCGCCGCTCGGTGGCGTCGAGCGTCGGCTCCAGCAGCTGCGACAGGTACCCGGGGCCGAGCACCGCCGAGTCGAGCCCGGCCCCGAGGCCCAGCACATGGGCGCGCCCCACCCCGGCCTCCAGCCCGGCGAGCACGAAGCGCAGCAGCGCCCGCACGGACGTGCCCGCGTCCGCCCCCGGCGGCGGCACCGCCGCCTGCACCAGGTACGGCTCCCCGTCCTCGCGGATGCGGGACAGCGCCGCCCACACCGCCCCGTCCCGGTCGCCGAAGTAGTGTCGCAGCGTCGGCACGCTCACGCCGGCCGCGCGCGCCAGCGCGCGTTCGCTCAGCCCCGCCGCCTGCTCCGCCACGAGCGCCTCGGCGAGCCGCCCCGCCAGGGCGCGGCGGGTGGCGGCATGATCGGCGTTGGGGGTGCCCGGGCGGCGTGACATGGTGGATGGAATATATCACTTGCTATACAGAAAACCACCCGCTATCCTCTCCGCCCTTCGCGGACCCGTCCCGGGTCCGCGCGACACCAGAACCTGGCAGGAGCACGGCATGCGCTGGAGCGGGATGATGGGGCGGCTGGCGGCGGTGGCGCTGGCGCTGATGACGGCGGCGCCGGCGGCGCGCGCGCAGCAGGCGGGGACGATCGAGGTACGCGTGGTGAAGGCGCAGGGCGCGCTCCCCGTGCCGGAGGCGACCGTGGAGGTGATCGGGCAGGCGCGCCGGGCGACGACGTCGGCCGAGGGTCGCGCCCTGCTCACCGGCGTGGCGCCGGGGATCGTGCGCGTGCGCGTGAGCGCCATCGGCTTCGAGCCGCAGGTGCAGACGGACATCCCCGTCTCCCCCGCCAAGCCCGCGACGCTGCTCTTCACGCTGCGCGAGGCCCCCGTGCAGCTCGGCGAGCTGGAGGCCGCGGCACCGCGCTACTTCGCCCCGGCCGACGACGCGCAGCCCTCGCTGCAGTCGCTCGGCGCCGAGGAGGTGCGGCGCGCGCCCGGCGTGCAGGAGGACGTCGTGCGCTCGGTGGCGCTGCTCCCGGGCGTCGGCGTGACGACGGGCGGCCGCAACGACCTCGTCGTGCGCGGCGGCGCGCCCGTCGAGAACCTCTTCCTCGTGGACAACCTCGAGGTCCCCAACATCAACCACTTCGGCTCGCAGGGCTCCACCGGCGGGCCGATCTCGCTCATCAACATCGACCTCGTGCAGGACGTGACGTTCTCCACCGGCGGCTTCGACGTCCGCTTCGGCGACCGCACGGCGTCCGTCACCAACCTGACGCTGCGCGAGGGGAACGAGCAGCGGCTCGCCGGCGAGCTCAACCTCGCCGCCACCGGCTTCGCGGGGAACCTCGAGGGGCCGCTCGGCCGGTCGGGGAACTTCATCGCCTCGCTGCGCCGCAGCTACCTCGACCTCATCTTCAGCGCGGTCGGATTCAACTTCATCCCGACGTTCTGGGACCTGCAGTTCAAGACGGTGCAGCGACTCGACCGGCGGAACACGCTCTCGTTCCTCGCCATCGGCGCGCTGAACGACCTGTCGTTCAACAACGACACGCCGGACAACCGCTTCGACAACCGCACCATCCCGAGCCTCGACCAGACGCAGTACTTCTCGGGCCTCACGTGGAAGCGCGCCGGCGAGGCGAGCCAGCTCACGGTCACGCTCGGCCGAACCTTCACGCGCTTCGCGACCTTCCAGAACGACACGCTGCTCACGCGCGTGTTCGAGAACCGCTCCTCCGAGGGGGAGAACTCGCTGCGCGCCGAGTGGCTCGGCGCGCTCGGCCCGCGCGTCGACCTCAACGTCGGCACGGTGACGAAGTTCGCCGACGGCCTCCGCTACGACCTGCTCCTCCCCGGCGACCGCCGGCGCGACGAGCTCGGCGTCCCGCGGCCGCTCGACCGCGACACGGCGTTCTCCGCGTTCCGCACCGCGGGCTTCGCCTCGCTCAACTGGCGCATCACCGACCGGCTCCGCCTCTCGCCCGGGCTCCGCGCCGACTGGTACGCCTTCCTCGGCAACGCGCTGCGCGTCTCGCCGCGGCTCGCGGTGACGTGGGCGGTGGACGACCGCACGGCGCTCACCGCGAGCGCCGGGCGCTTCGTGCAGGCGCCGAGCTTCATCTGGCTCGCGGGCGACGTGGGCAACGGCACGCTCCAGCCGTGGACCGCCGACCAGGCGGTGCTGGGCATCCAGCGCCAGCTGCGGCCCGACGTGAAGCTGCAGGTGGAGGCCTACGCCAAGCGGTACGCCGACTACCCGGTCCGGCTCTGGCGGCCGAACGCGGTGCTCGCCCCGACGGGCTTCGAGGACGTGTCGAGCGACATCCCGTTCGGCCTCGAGCCGCTCCGCAGCACCGGCGACGGGCGCGCATTCGGCGCGGAGCTGTTCGTGCAGAAGAAGCTGAGCGACACGCGCTGGTTCGGGCTCCTGAGCGCGAGCGTCAACCGCACGCAGTTCCGCGCGCTCGACGGCGCGTGGCGCGACGGCCCGTTCGACACGCGGCTCATCGGCACCGCGCTGCTCGGCTGGCGGCCGAACCCGCGCTGGGAGCTCGCGACCAAGTTCCGCGCCGCCACCGGCCGCCCGTACACGCCGTTCGTCGCCGCCGGCCCGCTCGCGGGGACGCTCGACTTCGGCCGCTACAACGCCGAGCGCGTGCCGGTCTTCCATGCGCTCGACGTGCGCGTCGACCGCCGCTGGACCCTCGGCGGGTCGCAGCTGATCTTCTACGTGGACGTGCAGAACATCTACGGCCGCCGCAACATCGACCGCCTCGAGTGGAACCCGCGCCTCGGCGCGGCGGAGTTCAACACGAGCCTCGGCGTCTTCCCGAGCATCGGGCTCAACCTGGAGTTCTGAGGCGGCAGGCGGGGAGGCGGGCCGGCGGGGCGGACGCTCGCGCCCCGGAGCGCGGCAGTCGGGCCGCCTCCCCGCCGGCCCGCCGGCCCTCCTAGCTTCTCCCACCCCCAACCCACGAGTCCGTGTCCATGGCCGACCGCATCATCCTCCGCACCGGTGAAGCCCTCGTCGAAGCCGAGCCCGCGTGGTCCGCGGCCGAGCCGGAGGTGATCATCGGCGAGCTGGACGGCCCCGTCGGCACCGCGATGGCGCACCTCATCGGCGAGCAGGTGAAGGGGCACAGCAAGGTCTTCGCGATCCTCAACAGCGACGTGCAGGTGAAGCCGGCGACGATCATGGTGAGCAAGGTCACCGTGACCAGCACGCGCTACACGAACGTGCTGATGGGCACGGTGCAGGCCGCCATCGCCCACGGCGTGCTCGACGCCGTGCGCGCGGGCGACATCCCGAGGGAGAAGGCGAACGACCTCGGCATCATCGTCGCCGTGTGGCTCGACCCGGCGTTCCTCGACGCCGACGACTTCGACCCCAGGGTCCTCTTCGAGACGCACCGCGCCGCCACCGCCAAGGCGCTCGGCAAGGCGATGCGCGGCGAGCCGACGATCGACTGGCTGCTCGAGCACCAGGGCGAGGTGGAGCACTACTTCCACCGCCTCGCGCTCGACGGCGAGCTCTAGCCGGCCATGCACGCGCTCGTCGTCCTCGCGCACCCGGACCCGGGATCGTTCAACGCGGCGCTCGCCGCGCGCGCCGTCGACACGCTGGAGGCGGCAGGCCACACGGTGGAGCTGAGCGACCTGCACCGCGACGGCTTCGACCCGCGTGGCGGCCCCGCCGACTTCACCGACCCACCGGCCGGCGACTTCCACTACCAGACGTGGCAGCGCCACGCCGCGGGCACGCGCGGCTTCGAGCCCCTGCTGCAGCGCGAGGTCGACCGCCTCGCGCGCGCCGACTTCGTGCTGCTGCAGTTCCCGCTCTGGTGGTTCGGCGTGCCCGCGATGCTGAAGGGGTGGATCGACCGCGTCTTCGCGTTCGGCTTCGCCTACGGTCCGGGGCAGTCGCACGCGACGGGGCCGTTCGGCTTCCGGAAGACGGCGATGCTCTCGCTCACGACCGGCGGCCCCGAGGCGAACTTCGTGCCGGAGAAGGCGGGGTCGCTCGACACGCTGCTGCACGCCGTGGAGTACGGCGCCCTGGACTTCGCGGGCTTCCGGGTGCTGCCGCGCTTCGTGGCGTGGTCGGCGGCGCGGGTGGGGGACGGGGAGCGCGCCGCGTACCTCGACGCGCTCGCCGGGCGGCTCCGCGCGCTCGACGCGACGGAGCCGCTCCGGTACCGCTGAGCCTCAGCGCGCCGCGGCCGGCGCGGCAGGGCGCGCGGGGACGGCCTCGGGGTCGGGCAGCTCCTCGCCCGGGTTGACGAAGCGGTCGAGCTCGGTGCGGTACTGCCGGTCGTACAGCTCGCGGTACCGGCCGCCCTGCGCCAGCAGCTCGGCGTGCGTCCCCCGCTCCACGACCTCGCCCTCCTCCATCACCAGGATCTGGTCGGCGCTCGTGATCGTCGAGAGCCGGTGCGCGATCACGAACGTCGTCCGCCCCTCGCGCAGCTTCCGGAGCGCCGCCTGGATCCCCGCCTCCGCCTCGCTGTCGAGCGAGCTCGTCGCCTCGTCCAGGATCAGGATGCTCGGGTCGGCCAGGATCGCGCGGGCGATGGCGACGCGCTGCCGCTGCCCGCCCGAGAGCTTCACGCCGCGCTCGCCGACGACCGTGTCGTATCCCTGCGGGAAGCCGCTGATGAACTCGTGGCAGTGCGCGATCCGCGCCACCCGCTCCACGTCGGCGCGCGTGGCGTCGGGGCGCGAGAAGCGGATGTTCTCGGCGACGGTGCCGTCGAACAGGAAGTTGTCCTGCAGCACCATGCCGAGCTGCGCGCGGTAGTCGCGGAGCCGGATGTCGCGCAGGTCATGCCCGTCGATGAGGATCCGCCCCTCGGTCGGCCGCGCGAACGCCATGACGAGCGAAAGCGTGGTGCTCTTCCCCGACCCGGACGAGCCGACCAGCGCCGTCGTGGTGCCGGCCGGCGCGTCGAACGACACGCCCTTGAGCACCGGCACGCCCGCCTCGTACTCGAAGCGCACCCCGTCGAACCGGACGTCGCCGCGGATCCCCTCAAGCGGCGCGCGCTCGGCGTCCTCGTCGTCCTCGGTGGCGTACCCCAGGATCTCGCGGATGCGGTCGAGCCCCGCGAACGCCTCCGTCACCTGCGTGCCGATCGACGCGAGCTGCACGAGCGGCGCGGCGGTGAGGCCGATGAAGAAGATGTACATCACGAGGTCGCCCACCGTCATGCGCCCGGCGGCCACCGACCCGCCGCCGATCACGATCACCATCCCGCCCACCAGGCCGATCGCGACCGTGCTCCCCGCGCTCGTCGCCGAGACGCCCGTCATGCTCCGCGCGATGTTCCGGAACAGCCGGTTGGCGCCCTTGGTGAACGTGTACTCCTCGCGCCGCTCGGCGACGTACCCCTTCACCACCCGGATCCCGCCGAGCGACTCGACGAGCCGTGCGGTCACCTCCGCCTGGATCTGCCCGCGCTCGCGGAAGAGCGGGCGCAGCACCTTGAAGGCGTACGCGAGCCCGCCGCCGAACGCGCCGAGCACGACGATGGTGAGCGCGGTGAGGCGCCAGTCGAGCCAGAAGAGGACGCCGAGCGCGACGGCGGCGGTGAGCAGCCCGCCGACGAGCTGGGCGAGCCCCGTGCCGATCAGGTTCCGGATCCCCTCGGCGTCGGCCATGATCCGGCTGACGAGCTGACCGGTCTGCGTGGCGTCGAAGCGACGGACGGGGAGGCGGATGATGTGCGACTGCACGCGGCGGCGCATGTCGGTGATGGCGCGCTGCGCCGCGACGCCGAGCACCTGCGAGAGCGCGAACGCCGTCACCGCCTGCACCGCCGTCGCGGCCAGCACGGCGCCGGCGAGCGGCGTGAGCAGCGTCCCGGCGCCGGGGTCGGCGAGGTGGTCGATGAAGTACTTCGAGCTCGCCGGCAGCACGAGACCGCAGACGCGGTTGACCAGCATCAGCCCGAAGCCGACGAGGAGCCGCTGGCGGTGCTGCCAGAGCAGCTCGCGCGCCTGCGGCCACGCCTGAGACCAGTCGACCTTCGGCTTCTTCTTCGCGGGCTCGGCGGCCTTGGCCGGAGTGGTCGTCACGTCGTCGGGGTCGTAGTCGCAGGTGGAGTCGTCGGTCGCCACGGTCCTGAATGATACTCCCCGGGAGACGGGCGGGGGGCGGGCGGAAACAATCGGCGCTGTGCGACCGGGCCCGGCGCGGCGCACGATTGGCGGATGCGTTCAGCTATAACTTTGTGAGACAAAGTGTATGTTGTAACGCGCGATTTCTGCTTGTATTGCCGCCAAAGAGAGAACTAAACGCCAATAATGCGCCTATCTGTACCTAGAATTGTGCCATAGATGCAATTGCGAGTTGACAGCCCGCAAACCAACAAATACACTGGCATCACCGTGATGCGCATCCAGCCGACCGCGGGGCATCCCCGGATGCCCGATTCCTGTAATCGACCGCTCCCGAGCCCCGAAGGGTTCGGGAGCGTTCCCAGGCTGTCCGTGCCCGACTGACCCGCGCAGGCTGGTTCGTACATCACGAACGCGCCCCCGTGTCCGACTGGCCGGACACGGGGGCGTTCGTCGGCCGGGCTCGTGCCCGGCGCACCCGTCCCCCCAGCAAGGAGAGCGCGCACCATGCCGTCCCGTGGTCATCCCCTCGTCACCGTCCTGCTCCTCCTCTCGGCGCCGGCCGCCCTCGGGGCCCAGGAGAAGAAGCCGGCCGCCTCGTTCACCCTGGCCACCAACCAGGACAACTTCTTCGGCTTCTATCCGACCTTCGCCGGGACGTACGAGGTCGCGCCCAGGACCGACTTCGCCTTCTACGGCATCCTCTGGACCATCCCCGCCTTCAACGTCGGCGGTCCGGCGAGCGGCGGGAACCTCTGGACCGAGTTCGGCGCGGGCGTGCGCTTCCGCTCGATGCAGGACAAGCTCGCCATCAAGCCGCAGCTCGGCTTCACGCACGGCTCCCTGCTGTCCGGGGCGCCGACGGGCGGCAGCCCGAACGCGTTCGATGGCGTCGTCCCGAGCCTCACGGTCAACTACGCCGACGCGCGGTACGAGGCCGAGTGGTACTCGGGGTACTACCGGGCGCTCCGCTCGGTGGGGCCGGTGCAGCTCGACTTCATCCACTTCTGGGCGAACGCGGGCGTGAAGTTCGCGAAGATCGTGTCGGTGGGCGGTCACTACGAGCAGCTGCGCAACTCGCGGACGACGGCGCCGGGCGGCCGGGCGGCGAACACGTACCAGTGGCTCGGCGGCTACGTGCAGTTCGCGCTGCCGATGAACGTCACGGCGCGCTTCACGACCGGCGCCAACATCCTCGACGGTGCGCGGGGCGACTTCTACAAGCTCTCCGCGGCGGTCACGTTCTAGCGGGGGCCACCGGCGGGCCGGCGCGGCGGCGCCGGCCCCATCCCCGGGACCCCCGCCGCTACCTTCCCGCCTGCGCCTGACGCGCCCGCGCCCACCGCACGCCCCGGATGCCCGCATGCACCGCCGCCCGTTCCTGCTCGTCGCCTCGGCCGCGCTCGCCGCGCCGCGCCTCAGCCTCACCCCCGTGCTCGCCGCCGACCGCCGCCGCCTCGCCGACACCGCGCTCGACGCGGCCCGCGGCGCCGGCGCGACGTACGCCGACGTGCGCATCGGCCGGTACCTCAACCAGTCGGTGCAGGCGCGCGACGGCAAGGTGCAGAACATCGCGGACACCGAGTCGGTCGGCGCGGGCGTGCGCGTGCTGGTGCGCGGCACGTGGGGCTTCGCCGCCACCAACGAGCTCACCCCCGACGGCCTCGCCGCCTGCGCCCGCGAGGCGGCCGCCATCGCGCGCGCCAACGCCGCGCTCCAGGCCGAGCCGGTGCGCCTCGCCGCCACGAAGGGGACGGGCGAGGTCCGCTGGCGCACGCCGATCGAGGTGAACGCGTTCGACGTCCCCGTCGCCGAGAAGGCCGCGCTCCTCGCCGCGGCGAGCGAGGGCGCGCTCAGGGCGGGGGCGTCGTTCGTCAACGCGTCGCTCTTCCTCGTCAACGAGCAGAAGTACTTCGCCAGCACCGACGGGAGCTACATCGACCAGGACGTGCACCGCCTCTGGCCCACGTTCACCGTCACCGTCGTCGACCGCGCCTCCGGGAAGTTCGCGAGCCGGGACGGCCTCGGCGCCCCGGTCGGCATGGGCTGGGAGTACCTGCTCGGCCGTCCCGCCGGCAAGCGCGCCGGCCCCGCCACCATGCTGTACGACACGAGCTACGACCTCGTGGAGGACGCGCGCCTCGCCGCCGAGCAGGCGAAGGAGAAGCTGGCGGCGAAGCCGGTCGTGCCCGGGAGGTACGACCTGGTCCTCGACCCGACGCACCTCTTCCTCACCATCCACGAGTCGGTCGGCCACCCGCTCGAGCTCGACCGCGTCCTCGGCTACGAGGCCAACTACGCCGGCACCAGCTTCGCGACGCTCGACAAGTGGCGGTCGAAGGCGTTCCGCTACGGCTCCCCGCTCGTGAACTTCGTTGCCGACAAGACCGACGCGCGCGGCCTCGGCACCGTGGGCTGGGACGACGAGGGGGTGAAGTGCCGGCGCTGGCCGCTGGTGAAGGACGGCATCCTCGTCGACTACCAGGCGACGCGCGACCAGGCGCACATCCTCGGCCACGCCGAGAGCCACGGCTGCTCCTTCGCGCAGACGTGGGGCGACGTCCAGTTCCAGCGGATGCCCAACGTCTCCCTGCAGGCGGGGAAGAAGGCGCTCACGCCGGCGCAGATGATCGCCGGGGTCGACCGCGGCATCTACATCCTCGGCCGCGGCTCGTACTCCATCGACCAGCAGCGGTACAACTTCCAGTTCGGCGGCCAGCTGTTCTACGAGATCAGGGGCGGGAAGATCACCGGCCAGCTCGCCGACGTCGCGTACCAGAGCAACACCACCGAGTTCTGGAACGCCGTCACCGCCCTCTGCGACCAGCGCGACTACCGCCTGGGCGGCAGCTTCTTCGACGGGAAGGGGCAGCCGAGCCAGGTGAGCGCCGTGAGCCACGGCTGTCCGACGACGCGGGTGGACGGCGTCAACGTGCTGAACACGGGACGGAAGCTGGGGTAGGCGGCGGGCGGAGCGCGGGGCCGTCGCCCGCAACACCGCGCGCCGGCCGCGCGTCTATGCTTTACGGTCCGAAATCCCCAACCCACCTCGCAACGCCCTGGGAGCACCACGTGGAGCGTCGAGATTTCCTCATGCTGACCGGTGCGGGCGCCGGGCTGGCGGCCATGCCGGGCGTGCTGCCCGGCTCGGTCGTCCGCGGCGCCCTCACCCCCATCGCCACCGCCGACAAGAAGCGCCTCGCGGACACCGCGCTGGAGGCGGCCCGCAGCGCGGGCGCCACCTACGCCGACGTCCGCATCGGCCGGTACCTGAACCAGTTCGTGGTGGCGCGCGACGGCAAGGTCCAGAACGTCGCCGACACCGAGTCGATGGGCGCGGGCGTCCGCGTGATCGCGAAGGGGTGCTGGGGCTTCGCGGCCACCAACGACCTCACGCCCGACGGCATCGCCGCCGCGGCGCGCGAGGCGGTCGCCATCGCCAAGGCGAACAGCATCATGGGCGGCGAGCCCGTGCAGCTCGCCCCGCAGAAGGGCTTCGGCGAGGTCAGCTGGAAGACGCCGATCGAGAAGAGCGCATTCGACGTGCCGATCGCGGAGAAGGTCGACCTGCTGAAGGCCGCCAGCGAGGCGGGCCTCAAGGCCGGCGCCAACTTCATGACCGCGCAGATCGCCTGCGTGAACGAGCAGAAGTACTTCGCCAGCACCGACGGCTCCTACATCGACCAGGACATCCACCGCCTCTTCCCGAACTTCCAGGTGGTGGTGGTCGACATGATGGGCGGCCAGTTCCAGCAGCGCGCCGCCCTCTCGGCCCCCGTCGGCATGGGCTGGGAGTACGTCTCCGGCCGCCCGGCCGGCAAGGTGAAGCTCCCGACCGGCCTCGTCTACTCGAAGTTCTACGACATGGTCGAGGACGCGCGCCTCGCCGCCGAGCAGGCGAAGGAGAAGGTCGGCGCGAAGAGCGTGGTGCCGGGCAAGTACGACCTCGTGCTCGACCCGTCGCACCTCTGGCTCACCATCCACGAGTCGGTCGGCCACCCCACCGAGCTCGACCGGATCCTCGGCTACGAGGCGAACTACGCCGGCACCAGCTTCGCGACGCTCGACAAGCTCCAGTCGAGGAAGTTCCGCTACGGCTCGCCGATCGTGAACTTCGTCGCCGACAAGCTGCAGCCGGGCTCCCTCGGCGCGGTCGGCTGGGACGACGAGGGCGTGAAGACGAAGCAGTGGGACCTCGTGAAGGACGGCACCTACGTCGGCGTGCAGGCGATCCGCGACCAGGCCCACGTCATCGGCCTCAAGGAGAGCCACGGCTGCTGCTACGCGCAGAGCTGGCAGGACGTGCAGTTCCAGCGCATGCCGAACGTCTCGCTGCAGGCGGGGAAGAAGCCCCTCTCGGTCGAGCAGATGATCGCCGGCGTCGACAAGGGGATCTACATCGTCGGCGACGGCTCGTTCTCCATCGACCAGCAGCGCTACAACTTCCAGTTCGGCGGCAAGCTGTTCTACGAGATCAGCAAGGGGAAGATCACCGGGATGCTGAAGGACGTGGCGTACCAGGCGAACACGCTCGAGTTCTGGAACGCCTGCTCGGCGATCTGCGACCAGCGCGACTACCGCCTCGGCGGCGCGTTCAACGACGGCAAGGGGCAGCCCGGCCAGTCCAACGCCGTCTCCCACGGCTCGGCGACCGCGCGCTTCAACGGCATCAACGTGATCAACACGGCGAGGAAGATCTGATGGCGCTGCTGACGGAGGCCCAGGCGCGGGCCATCGCGGAGAAGGTGCTGAAGCTCTCCAAGGCGGAGACGTGCTCGCTGGCGGTCGGGAGCAGCGAGGAGTCGAACGTCCGCACCGCGCGCGGCGCGGTGAGCACCGCCGGCACCACGCGCAACACGACGCTCGGCGTCACGGTGACGTTCGGCAAGCGGAGCGGCACCTCCAGCACCAACGACTTCGACGACGCCTCGCTCGAGCGGTGCGTCCGGAAGGCGGAGGAGCTGGCGAGGCTCGCCCCCGAGGACCCGGAGTACATGCCGCCGATCGGGCCGCAGGAATACCAGAGGACCCCGGCCTGGTCGGACCGCACGGCGGCGTTCAGCGCCGACGACCGCGCCCGCTTCGCGAAGGACGCGGTGGACGCGTGCAAGGCGGCCGACTGCGTCGGCGCCGGCTTCTACGTGCAGGAGCAGGGCTCGGTGGCGGTCGCGAACTCGAACGGCCTCTTCGGCTTCCATCGCCAGACGCGCGCGACGTTCACGATCACGAGCCGCACGCGCGACGAGCTCGGCTCGGGCTTCGCCACGCAGGACGCGATCGATGTCGCGGGCCTCGACGCGCAGGCCGCTGCGCGCATCGCCAGCGAGAAGGCCAAGGCGAGCCGCGAGGCGAAGGCGATCGAGCCCGGCAAGTACACCGTGGTGATGGAGCCGGCGGCGCTCGTCGACCTGCTCCAGCCGATGGTCGGCGGCATGGACGCCCGTACCGCCGACGAGGGGCGCAGCTTCCTCTCGAAGCGGGGCGGCGGCACCCGCCTCGGCGAGAAGCTCGTCGACGAGCGGATCACCATCGTCTCCGACCCGATGGACCCGGTCGCGGCGGCCGGCCCGTGGGCGGGCGGCGGGGGCGGCGGCGGCTTCTTCGGCGGCGGCGGCAGCGATGGCCGCGCCCGCGGGCGCACCGTCTTCATCGAGAACGGCGTGGTGAAGAACCTCGCCTACTCGCGCTACTGGGCGCAGAAGCAGGGCGTCGCCGGCGTCCCCGGCCCCGCCAACATGATCTTCAACGGCGGCACGGCGAGCCTCGAGGACCTCATCCGCGGCACCCAGCGCGGCATCCTCGTCACGCGCACCTGGTACATCCGGCCGGTCGACCCGCGCACGCTCCTCTACACCGGCCTCACGCGCGACGGCACGTTCTACATCGAGGACGGCCAGATCAAGCACGCCGTGAAGAACCTGCGCTTCAACGAGTCGCCGGTGATCATGCTGAACAACCTGGACGAGATGGGGAAGCCCGTCCGCGTCCGGAACACGGAGACGTTCCTCCCGGCGGTCGTCCCGCCGATGCGGATCCGCGACTTCACGTTCAGCAGCCTGTCGGACGCGGTGTAGAAGGCGGACGGGCGGACGGGCGGACCGGCTCCTGGCATCCGCCAGTCCGCCAGTCCGCCAGTCCGCCCGCGAAGCGAAACGCCCGCCCCCTTCCCCACGTAGAATGTCGGGTCCCCTCCATCGGAACCGCCATGCAGCGTCGCGATTTCCTGCACTCCTCGGGCGCGTTCGCCGGCCTCGTCGCCGGCGCCCTGCGCGACCCGCTCCATCGGGTGCTCCCGGCCGACTGGTCGGGCGCCCTCACGCCGATCGCCACGGCCGACCGCAAGGCCCTGGCCGATGCCGCGCTGGAGGCGGCCCGCTCCGCCGGCGCCACCTACGCCGACGTCCGGATCGGCCGCTACCTCCGCCAGTTCATCACCGCCCGCGACGTGAAGATCCAGGGCATCACGAACACCGAGTCGTTCGGCTGCGGCATCCGCGTCCTCGCCGCCGGCTCCTGGGGCTTCGCCGCCACGAACACCGTCACCCCCGACGCGGTGGCCCGGGCGGCCCGCCAGGCCGTGGCCGTCGCCAGGGCGAACGCCGCGATCGCCGCCGAGCCGGTGAAGCTGGCCCCGCAGAAGGGGTTCGGCGAGGTGAGCTGGAAGACGCCGCTCACCCGGAGCGCCTTCGACGTCCCCATCTCCGAGAAGGCCGACCTCCTGCGCGCCGCCGCCGAGGCGGGGCTCAAGGGGGGCGCGTCGTTCGTGGACGCCCTGCTCTTCCAGGTGAACGAGCAGAAGTACTTCGCGAGCACGGAGGGGAGCTACATCGACCAGGACGTCCACCGGATCTGGCCGGTCTTCGTCTGCACGATCGTCGACAAGGAGTCCGGCAAGTTCGAGACCCGCCAGTCGTTCTCGGCGCCGGTCGGTCGCGGCTACGACTACCTGGACGCGAAGCCCGCCGGCAAGGTGAAGCTCCCGCGCAACACGCTCTACGCCTCCAGCTACGACATGGTGGAGGACTGCGGGAACGCCGCGCGCGAGGCGCAGGAGAAGCTGAAGGCGAAGTCGGTCGTCGCCGGCAAGTACGACCTCGTCCTCGATCCGTCGCACCTGTGGCTCACGATCCACGAGTCGGTCGGCCACCCGCTCGAGCTCGACCGGGTCCTCGGCTACGAGGCCAACTACGCCGGCACGAGCTTCGCCACGCTCGACAAGTGGCGCTCGAAGGCGTTCAAGTACGGCTCGCCGCTCGTGAACCTGGTCGCCGACAAGCAGCAGCCGGGCTCCCTCGGCGCCGTTGGCTGGGACGACGAGGGGGTCGAGACGAAGCGCTGGCACCTCGTGAAGGACGGCGTCCTCGTCAACTACCAGAAGATCCGCGACCAGGCGCACATCCTCGGCCAGGACGCCTCCGACGGCTGCTGCTACGCCGACAACTGGTCGTCCATCCAGTTCCAGCGCATGCCGAACGTGTCGCTCGAGCCGGGGACGAAGCCGCTCTCGGTGGCACAGATGATCGCCGGCGTCGACAAGGGGATCTACATCATCGGCGACGGGTCGTTCTCGATCGACCAGCAGCGCTACAACTTCCAGTTCGGCGGCCAGCTGTTCTACGAGATCAGCAAGGGGAAGATCGTCGGCCCGCTCCGCGACGTCGCGTACCAGGCGAACACGCAGGAGTTCTGGAACGCATGCGCCGCCATCGGCGACCGCCGCGACTACCGCCTCGGCGGCTCCTTCTTCGATGGCAAGGGCCAGCCGGGGCAGGTCTCGGCGGTCTCGCACGGCTCGTCCACGGCCCGCTTCAACGGCATCAACGTGATCAACACCGCGAGGAAGATCTGATGGCCGGATTCACCGAGGCCGAGGCGAAGGCGCTGCTGCAGAAGGCCCTCGCGTACTCGAAGGCCGATGCCTGCGAAGTGAACCTCGACGGTTCCACCCGCGGCAACGTGCGCTACGCGCGGAACGCGGTCTCCACCGCCGGCGTCACCGACGACCTGTCGATGGTGGTGCAGTCGAGCTTCGGGCAGCGGCAGGGGACGGTGACGCTCAACGAATTCGACGACGCCTCCATCGAGCGCGCGGTCCGGCGCTCCGAGGAGCTGGCGCGGCTCGCCCCCGAGGACCCGGAGTTCCAGCCGCCGCTCGGCCCGCAGCGGTACTCGGCGGTGCCGCACGCCTTCGTGGAGCGCACCGCCGCGTACACGCCCGCCGAGCGCGCGGCGCAGGCGAAGGCGTCCATCGAGCCGGCGAAGCGCGGCCAGTGCACCGCGGCCGGCTTCCTGGAGGACGGCGCCGCCTGGTCGGCGATGGCGAACTCCGCCGGCCTCTTCGCCTACCACCGCTCCACCGGCGGCGAGTACACCGTCACCGTGCGCACCGACGACGGCACGGGCTCCGGCTACGCGAGCCAGACGTTCAACGACGTCGCCGAGCTCGACGCCGGGAAGGTCTCCGGCCTCGCGCAGGCGAAGGCGCTGGCGAGCCGCGAGGCGAAGGCGATCGAGCCGGGCAAGTACACAGTGATCATGGAGCCGCTCGCCACCGTCGACCTGCTCTCGTTCATGTTCTTCAACATGGACGCCCGCAACGCCGACGAGGGGCGCAGCTTCCTCACCCGCAAGGGCGGCGGCACGCGCGTCGGCGAGAAGCTGTTCGACGGCCGCGTGCAGATCTGGTCCGACCCGACCCACCCGGTGATCCCCTCGGCGCCGTGGTCCGGCGACGGGCGGGCGCAGCAGCGCGTGGACTGGGTGAAGGATGGCACGGTGCAGCAGCTCTTCTACTCGCGCTTCTGGGCGCGGAAGCAGGGGAAGGACGCCGTCCCCCCGCCGACCAACCTGCTCATGGCGGGCGGCAGCGGCACGGTGGACGACCTCGTGCGCGACACGAAGCGCGGCATCCTCGTCACGCGCACCTGGTACATCCGCATGGTCGACCCGCAGACGGTGCTGCTCACCGGCCTCACGCGCGACGGCACCTTCTTCGTCGAGGACGGGAGGGTGAAGCACGCGGTGAAGAACCTGCGCTTCAACGAGTCGCCGGTCATCATGCTCAACAACATCGACGCCCTCGGCGCCCCCGTGCGCGTCGGCGGCGGCGAGGGGGGGCCCGTGTCGCTCATCCCGCCGATGCGCGTCCGGGACTTCACGTTCACGAGCCTGTCGGACGCGGTCTAGGTGGCGGACGGGCGGACGGGCGGACCGGCGGACGGGGCGGTGGCGCGCGGGACCGGCGACGATGCGCCCGGGTTTTCGTCCGCCCGTCCGCCCGTCCGCCCGCCCGCCCTCACCCGCCGCGCCCTCGTCCGCGCCACGCTCCTCGGCGCGGCGGCCGTGGCGCTGGATGCGCGTGCGGAGGCCGTGGCGCGCGTGTTCGGCGCGCGCCGGCGCGAGTTCACCTTCACGCGCCTGCAGTACACGTCCGGCAACTGGGACGTGGACCAGCGCATGCCGGCGAACCTGCTGCACGCGCTGGCGGAGTACACCACCGTGCCGATCGCCGAGCGGGAGCGCGTCGTCCCGCTCGGCTCGCCCCGCGTCTTCGAGGCGCCATTCGCCTACATGGCGGGGCACCGGCTCGTGCAGTTCTCGCGGCAGGAGCGGGCCAACTTCGTCCGGCTCGTGACGCACGGTGGCTTCGTCTTCGCGGACGACTGCAACCACGACATCGACGGCCTCTTCGCCAAGTCGTTCGAGGAGGAGATGCGCCGCTGCTTCGGCCCCGGCGCGCTGGTGAAGCTGCCGAACACGCACCCGCTCTACTCGGCCTTCTTCCGCTTCCCCGACGGGCCGCCGCCGACGGCGCTCGAGCTGAACGGCTGGGGCGACGACCTCGTACACGACCACCTGAAGGGCGTGGTGCTCGACGGGCGCCTCGCCGTCCTCTACAGCAACAAGGACTACGGCTGCGAATGGGACTACGACTTCCGCAACAAGCGGTTCCTGGCGGAGGACAACACCAAGTTCGGCGTGAACATCGTGCTCCACGCGATGACCGCCACGGCCTGAGGAGCGACGCGTGACGGTGGTGGACCCGGTGCAGGGGATGACGGAAGCGGACGCCGAGGCGCTCGCGCGCCAGCTCGGCGCGCTCCGCGAGGGGATCGCGCGCGTGATCGTGGGCCAGCGCGCGGCGGTGGACGAGCTGCTCGTGGCGTTCCTCGCCGGCGGCCACGCGCTGCTGGAGGGGGTGCCGGGCCTCGCGAAGACGCTGATGATCCGCACGCTGGCCGAGCTGGTGCACCTCTCGTTCCGGCGCATCCAGTTCACGCCCGACCTCATGCCGACGGACATCGTCGGCACCGAGGTGCTCGAGGAGGACCCGCAGACGGGGCGGCGGCAATTCCGCTTCCAGCGCGGGCCGATCTTCGCGCAGATCGTCCTCGCCGACGAGATCAACCGCACGCCGCCGAAGACGCAGGCCGCGCTGCTGGAGGCGATGCAGGAGCGCGAGGTGACGTACGGCGGCACGACGTACACGCTCGAGAAGCCGTTCTTCGTGCTCGCCACGCAGAACCCGATCGAGCAGGCCGGCACCTACCCGCTCCCGGAGGCGCAGCTCGACCGCTTCCTGCTGAACGTCCGCATCGGCTACCCGAGCGAGGCGGAGGAGGTGGAGGTGCTGCGCCGCACGACGGGCCGCCTCGCGGGCGCGGCCGAGCCCGTGATCACCGGCGCGCAGATCCTGCAGCTGCAGCGCGCGGTGCGCGGCGTCCCCGTCTCCGACGACCTGCTCGCGTGGGCGGCGCGCCTCGTGCGCGCCACCCGCCCCGCCGACTCGCCGGTGAACGCGGTGCGGCAGTACGTGCGCTGGGGCGCGGGCCCGCGCGCGGGCCAGGCGCTCGTGCTCGGCGCCAAGGCACGCGCGCTCCTGGAGGGCCGCTTCGCCGTCACCCTCGCCGACCTCGAGGCCGTCGCCCTTCCCGTGCTCCGCCACCGCGTGCTCGTGAACTTCCGCGCCGAGGGCGAGGGGATCGATGCCGACGCCGTGACGCGCACGCTCCTCGGCGCCGTCCCGCGCCCGCGGAGCCCGCTCGCCTGATGCGGTCGGGCGGACGGCCGGACGCGCACTCGGAGGGCGACGCGGGCACCGCGGCGCCGTCCGCCCCGCGCGCCGGCCGCCTGCCCGGCTCGCGCTTCCTCGACCCCGCCGCCCTCGCGGCCCTCGGCGACCTGCGCCTCGCGGCGCGCGTGGCGGTCGACGGGGTGCTGGACGGCCTCCACCGCTCGCGCCTGCCCGGCGCCGGCATGGAGTTCGCCCAGTACCGCTCGTACCAGCCGGGCGACGACCTGCGGCGCGTCGACTGGCGCATGTACGCGCGCTCCGACCGCCTGCACGTGCGCGAGGCCGAGACGGAGCGGAGCTTCACCGTGCGCCTCCTGCTCGACGCCTCCGCGTCGATGGCGCACCAGGAGGACGGCCTCTCGAAGTTCGACTACGCCCGCTTCCTCGTCGCGAGCCTCGCGCTGCTCGCACGGCGACAGGGCGACGCGGTCGCGCTGGTCGTGGTGGCCGGCGGCGGCGTGTCGCGCCTCCCCGCGCGCCACGGCGACCAGCAGCTGAGCCGCGTGCTCCACACGCTCGAAGGGCTCGAGCCGCGCGGCCGCTGGCCCGCCGAGGCCGCGGACGTCTTCCTGCCGGGCTCCGGCGAGGGTGGCGCGGGGCTCGACGTGCTCGTGAGCGACCTCGACGAGGACGCGGACGAGATCCGCGCCGCGCTCCGCCGCGCGAGCCCGCGCCACGAGCGGCTCGTCTTCGAGCTCGTCGGCCCGCGCGAGCGCGCGCTCGGCTGGGATGCGCCGAGGGCCTTCGAGGACCTGGAGACCGGCGCGATCATCGAGGCCGACCCCGCCGCGGTCCGCGCCACGTACCTCCGCGCGCGCGCCGCGCGCGACGCCGCCCTCGAGGCGGCGCTCGGCTCGGCCGAGGCGCGGCATGCGCGCGTGCAGGTGGACCAGCCGCTCGACGGCGCCCTCCGCACCTACCTCGCGCTCCGCGACCGCGCGGGCTGACGCCCGCGCCGCCCGATGACGCTCGCCTCCCCGCTCTGGCTCTGGGGCCTGCTCGGCCTCGCCGTGCCGATCGCCATCCACCTCTGGAGCCGCGTGCCGGCCGACCGGGTGAAGGTCGGCTCCGTGCGGCTCATCGTGCCGTCGCCGCTCGCGCGGGCGCGCTCGCTCGCGCTCCGCGACCCGTGGCTCCTGCTCGCGCGCTGCCTCGTGCTGGCGCTCCTCGCCCTCGGCCTCGCGGAGCCGACGCCGCGCGCGGGCGCCGCCGCGGCGGCGCGCGTGCTCGTCGCCCCCGCGCTGCTCGGCGCCGACGGCAGGCTCCCGGCGCTCGCGCTGCTCGACTCCCTGCGGGACGCCGGTGCCACCGTCGAGCCGCTGCCGGCCGACACGGCCGCAGACCTCTGGACGCTCGTGCAGCGCGCCGAGCGCGCGCTGCCGGCGGGGCCCCTGATGGTCGTCGCGCCGGAAGACGCCGCGGTGCCGCTCGCGCCGCGCCCCTCGGCGGGCCGCGCCGTCACGTGGCGCACGGTCGCAGCGCCGGCCCGCCCCGCCGCCGCACCGTCCGCGACCGCCGCCTCCGCGGAGGTGGACGGCGATGGCGACGCCGCGCCATG
>JANRIU010000044.1:0-11009 GCA_033764615.1 Gemmatimonadales bacterium
GGGGGGCGCGGGGGGCGCGGGCGGGGTCGGCTGGGCCGGTGCGGGCGCGGGGGCCGGCGCGGGCACGGGCGGGCCGGTGGGCGGGGCGATGTTGCTGCCGCCCGGCTCGGTGCCCGGGATGAAGCTCTCCACGTCGCGATCGGCGATCGGCGTGCGCTCGGTGGCGCGCTGCCCGGTCACCCGGTCGATCTCCGCGACCGTCAGCCCGTCCGGCCGTCCCCAGGGCGCCGGCACCGGCCGGCGCTCGTACACCTCGCGCATGAGCGTCGTCCACGCCGGCGCGGCGAGCCGCCCGCCCTGCGCGTTCGCCATGATCTTCCTCGGCTGGTCGAAGCCGATCCACACGCCCGTCACCAGGTCCGGCGTGAAGCCGACGAACCAGACGTCCATGCCGTCGTTGGTGGTGCCCGTCTTGCCGCCCGCGGGGAAGGTGATCTGCGCGCCGACGGTCCCCGCCGCGGTGCCGCGCCGCACCACGTCACGCAGCACGTCGGTCAGGAGCCAGGCCGCTTCCGGCGGCAGGACGGGCTCGCGGCGGACGCCGGGCTGCCAGACGATGCGCCCGCTCCGGTCCTCCACGCGCAGCACGGCGGACGGCACGGTCCGCTCGCCGAGGTTCGCGAACGCGGTGTAGGCCGCGATCATCTCCAGCGGCATCACGTCGGCGGAGCCCAGGTGCACCGAGGGGACCGCGAGGATCGGCGTCGTGAGGCCGAACTTCCGAGCCTCGGCGACCACCGTCTCCTCGCCGATCTCGCGGCCGAGCTTCACGGCGGGGATGTTGCGCGACTCGAAGAGCGCGCGCCGCAGCGTCATCGTGCCGTCGAACCTGTTGTCGTAGTTCTGCGGCTGCCACAGCTCCTGGCCCGGCCCGGGCTCGACCGCGTACGGCTCGTCCACCACGAGGCGCGACAGCGGGATCCCCGACTCGACGGCCGCCGAGTAGACGACGGGCTTGAAGGTGGAGCCCGGCTGCCGGCGCGCCTGCGTGACGCGGTTGAACTTGCTGTCCTCGAAGTCCCGGCCGCCGACCATCGCGCGGATGTAGCCGGTGCGCGCCTCGATCGTGAGCACGAGGCCCTGGAGGTAGGGCGAGGTGCCCTGCCCGTCATTCCCCTCGTCCTTCCGCTGCTCCTGCCACTGCGCGTACGTGCGGTGCGGGAACTTCCCGTAGCGCCCGTTCTCGATCGCCTCCAGCTGCGCCTCCAGCGCGCGCTCGGCGGCGAGCTGCATCTCGAGGTCGAGCGTGGTGTAGATGCGCAGCCCCTGCCGGTAGAGGTCGCTGCCGAAGCGCGCGTCGAGCTGCTGGCGGATGTACTCGACGAAGTAGTCGGCGACGCCGCTGAAGTCCGAGCGCGACGAGAGCAGCAGCGGGTACGCCTTCCACCGCTCGGCGTCCTCGGCGCCGAGCGAGCCGGCGTCGCGCAGGAGGCCGATGATGAGGTTGCGCCGGCGGACCGAGAGGTCGGGATGGCGGCGCGGGTTGTAGATGCCGGGCCCCTTGGGGATCGCGGCGAGCGTGGCGGCCTCGGCGACGTTGAGCTCGCGCACCGACTTCCCGAAGTAGCGCTGCGCCGCCGCCTCCACGCCGAACGCGCGGTTGCCGAGGTCGATCTGGTTCAGGTACAGCTCGAGGATCTTGTCCTTCGAGTAGGTGCGCTCGATCTGGAGCGCGACCTTCGCCTCGCGGAACTTGCGGCGGAACGAGCGGTCGCGGCGGTTGATGCGGTCGGGCCAGAGGTTGCCGGCGAGCTGCATCGTGATCGTGGAGGCGCCGGTGACGCGGCCGGTGGTGAGCGCGCCCTTGGCCGCGCCGAAGACGCGGTACCAGTCGATACCGCTGTGCTCGTAGAAGCGCTTGTCCTCGGTGGTGAGGAACGCCTCGAGCACCGCGGGCGCCATCTCGGCGAGCGGCACGACCGTGCGCCGCTCGAGGCCGAGGTCGGTGATGAGGCGCCCGTCGGCGGCGTACACCTTGGACGCCTGCGCGGGGTCGTACCGGTCGAGCCCCTCGATGGACGGGCAGGCGTTGCCGGCGCAGGCCTGCGTCCATGCGGCCACGATGATCGCCACGGCGAAGGTGCCGAGGGCGAGCACGGCGACGACGAGGCGGCGGCGGACGGTGGGCCCGAGCCAGGTCCGGCGGCGGCGGCCGGGCGGACGGGCGGTCATGCGGAGCGGGACGGGGCGATCAGGCGGAGCGGGCTCGCGTGGACGGTCAGGATTGCCGGGCTTCCGGGGCGCGTCTACCTTGGCGCTTCGGAACATACCATGCGCCCCGCGGCCGTCACGCCGCGTCGCTCGCCCCCCGGGCCGCCCCCGCCGATACTCCTCCCGATGTCCTGGCTCCTCGTCCTCGCCGCCGCCGCGTTCGGCCTGCTGCTCCTCGGCTGGGTCGCCTATCCGGCCGTGATGGGGTGGATCGGCGCGCGACCGCGGGCGCCGCTCGCCGACCCCGCCGAGTGGCCCGCCGTGAGCGTCGTCATCGCCACGCGCGAGCCGCCCGAGGTGCTGGAGGCGCGGGTCGCCAACCTGCGGGCGATGGCATATCCCGCCGACCGCCTCGAGATCGTGGTCGCCCTCGACCATGCCGTGGCCGACCGCGCGGCGGCGATGCGGGCGGCGCTGGGCCCGTCGGTGGTGGTGGTGACGGGCGGGCCGCCGGGCGGCAAGGGGACGGCGCTCGTGGCCGGCGTGGCGGCGGCCGCGCACGAGCTCGTGCTCTTCGCCGACTCGACGCAGCGCTTCCTCCCGGACACGCTGCAGCAGCTCGTCCGCGCCATCGGCGCGCCGCGCGTGGCCGCGGTCTCGGGCGCGCTCGACCAGCAGGCGGGCGACGGCTTCATCGACCTGTTCTGGCGGCTGGAGCTCGCCATCCGCACGGGGCAGTCGGCGCTGCACTCGATCGTGACGACGTCGGGCGCGATCGTGCTGGCGCGCAAGGCCCTGTGGACGCCGCCCCCGGCCGGTATCATCTCCGAGGACCTGTTCCACACCACCGACCTCGTGATGCGGGGCCACCGCGTCACCTTCGCGCCGGGGGCGCTGGCGCTGGACCACCGCAAGTTCAGCCGCGACCAGCAGTACCAGCGGCGCGTGCGGACGCTGACGGGGCTGCTGCAGGTGATCGCGCTGCGCCCCGCGATCCTCCTGCCCTGGCGGAACCCGACGTGGCTGCACTTCGTGCTGCACAAGCTCGTGCGCATCGCCACGCCGCTGCTGGCGCTCCTCGCCGCGGGCGCGGCGGGACTCTGGGCGGCCCTGGCGGCGCCGCGCGTGGCGCTCGCCGGCGCGGGGCTCGGGGCGGCGGCGCTCGCGCTGCTCGCGCTGGCCCGCCCCGCGATGGCGGCCCGGCTGCTCGACCGCGCGGGCTGGGCGCTGCGGCTCGCGACGGCACCGCTCGTCGCCCTCGGCAACGGCCTGCGGGGGCGCTGGGACGTGTGGCACCAACATCGACCGGTGGGAGGGCGCGCCGCGTAGGCGGCGCGCGGGACGACGCATGACGATCCTCGTGACGGGCGGGACCGGCTTCATCGGACGGCACCTCACGCGCGCGCTCCTCGCGCGCGGCGAGCGGGTGCGCCTGCTCGACCTCGTGCCGCGGCCCGCGCCGCCGGACGGCGTCGAGCTCGTCACGGGCGACGTGCGCGACCCGGCGGCGTGCGCGCGCGCCGTCGCCGGCTGCTCGCGCGTCTTCCACCTCGCGGCCGCGCACTACGACTTCGGCATCAGCGAGCGCACGTTCTACGGCGTGAACGAGGCCGGCACCCGCACCCTCGCCGAGGCGTGCGGCGCCGCCGGCGTGACGGACCTCGTGTTCACCAGCACCGTCGCGACCTACGGCGACGTGCCGGAGCCGAAGACCGAGGATGGCCCGTGCCGCCCCGACACCCCGTACGGCGCCTCCAAGCTGGCCGGCGAGCGCGTGCTGCAGCAGTGGGCCGCGGCGGACCCGGCGCGCCGCGCGCTGGTGGTGCGGCCGGCCGTGGTGTTCGGCACCGACAACTTCACGAACGTCTTCCGCCTCATCCGGCAGATCCACCGGCGGCTGTTCCTGCAGGTGGGGCCGGGCCGCAACATCAAGAGCCTCGCCTACGTCGAGAACCTGGTGGCGGCGATGCTGTACCTCGCCGACCGGCCGGCGCGCGGCGCGTTCGAGGTCTTCAACGCGTGCGACGAGCCGCACCTCACGAGCCGCCAGATCGTCGCGGCGATCCACCGGGCGCTCGGCCGCGGCGAGCCCGGCGCGGGGCTGCCGCTCGGCCTCGCGACGACGCTGGCGCTGCCGTTCGACCTGGTGACGAAGGTCACCGGGAAGGACCTCGGCATCTCGAGCGCGCGGATCATCAAGGTGGCGGAGACGCAGACGCGCTTCGAGCGGACGAAGCTCGAGGCCGCGGGCTTCCGCCAGCCGGTGCCGATCGAGGAGGGGCTCGCGCGCATGGTGCGCTGGTACCTCGAGCGCGGGCATGCGCTGAACGCCGACCTGCGGTACCCGCCGGAGGACGTCGCCCCCGCCGCCTGAACCGTGGCCCCGCGCCACGGACCCGCGTAGCATTGCGCGCATGACGCTCCTCGAGACGCTCGAGGCCCGCGGCTTCGTGCAGGACACGACGCCCGGCCTCCGCGACCGGCTCGCGCAGGGCACGGTCACCGCCTACGTCGGCTTCGATCCCACCGGCGACTCGCTGCACGTCGGGCACCTGCTCCCCGTGATGGCCCTCGGCTGGCTGCAGCGCCACGGCGGCACGCCGATCGCGCTCGTCGGCGGCGGCACCGCGCTCGTCGGCGACCCGAGCGGCAAGCGGAGCGAGCGACCGATGCTCTCGCGCGAGCAGGTGGCGGCCAACGCGCGCGCGCTCGCCGCGCAGCTCGGCCGCTTCCTCGCCTTCGACGGCCCGGCCGCCGCGCGCCTCCGCGACAACGCCGACTGGCTCGCGGGCCTCGGCTTCCTCGACTTCCTGCGCGACACCGGCAAGCACTTCACGATCAACTACATGCTGCAGAAGGAGTCGGTGCGCAGCCGCATGGAGACGGGGATCTCGTACACCGAGTTCTCGTACATGCTCGTCCAGGCGTACGACTTCCTGCACCTGCACCGCGCCGAGGGGTGCGCGCTGCAGATGGGCGGCAGCGACCAGTGGGGGAACATCACCGCCGGCATCGAGCTCATCGGCCGCGTGACCGGCGGCGAGGCGCACGGGCTCACCGTGCCGCTGCTGCTCACCGCGAGCGGCACGAAGTTCGGCAAGACCGAGGGCGGCTCGGTGTGGCTCGACCCGGCGCGCACGAGCCCGTACGCGTTCCACCAGTTCTGGCTCAACACCGACGACCGCGACGTCGAGCGCCTGCTGCGGCTCTTCACCTTCCTGCCCCTCGACGAGGTGGCGGCGGTGATGGCGGCGCAGCGGGCCGATCCCGCGGCGCGCGCCGCGCAGCGGCGGCTCGCCGCGGAGGTGACGACGCTCGTGCACGGCGCGGCGGCGACGCGCGAGGCGGAGGCGACCGCGCGCGCCCTCTTCGCGGGGGACGCGAGCGACCCCGCGCTGCTCGCCGCGATGCCGACCGCGCGCCTCGCGGCGCGCGACCCCGCCGAGGTGCTCGTGGTGGATGCGCTCATCGCGGCCGGGCTGGCCAGCTCGAAGGCGGAGGCGCGCCGCGGCATCGAGCAGCGCGGCTACTACGTGAACGGCACCGCCGTGACGTCGCCGACCGCGCGGCTCACCGAGGAAGACGTCTCCGTGGCGGACGGTGTCCGCTCGGTTATCGTGCGCAAGGGGAAGAAGCACCACGTCCGCTTGCTGCTCGACTGACCGTCCTTGCCAGGAGGCATCATGCCCGCCCGCCATCCGCTCCCGCTCGTCGCCGCGCTGCTCGTCCTCACGGGCTGCGGGAGCTCGAACACCGCACCCGGGGGCGGCGGGGGAGGTGGCGGCGGGGGCGGCGGCGCCACCAGCCCGCCGGCGAACACGATCTGGGTCGGCGACGGGGGGAACGCGTTCAACCCGGCCGCGCTCACGGTCGCGCGGAACACCAGCGTGACGTTCCTCTGGCGCGGCAGCAACCACAACATCGTGCCGACGGGCGCGACGCTCTTCCAGGGCCAGGCCGACGTCCAGAACAGCGGCTTCAGCTACGCCGTCACGTTCGCGACCGCGGGCACCTACACGTACTACTGCAGCGTGCACGGCACGCCCACGAGCGGCATGCGGGGGACGATCACGGTGAACCCGTAGTGCCGCCGCGGATGGCGGACGGCGCGCTGCTGCTCGGCGCGCTGGCGGCGGCGCCGCTGCACGCGCAGCGGTGCGACCCCGGCCCGGGGTCGAACGAGGCGCGCATGCTCGCGATGGCGGCGCTGCCGCTCACCTTCACCGGCGGGCGCGCGCCCGACCCGCCGGCCGACGGGCGGATCGCGCTGGTGCTCGAATCCGCGCTCGCGCCGTCGGTCGACCCCTCGGTGGCGATCCCATCCACCTGCCAGCCCGGCAAGGGACCCGAGAACGCGACGCCCCTCGGCGTGGTGGCACGCCCGCGGCTGGCGGTGCAGTTCGGCCGGGGCTGGACCCTCGAGGCGAGCTGGCTGCCGCCGGTGACGCGCGTCGCCGGCGTGCGCACGGACCTCTGGGGCGTGGCGCTCGCGCGCACCGTCGTCGGCCCGCGCGGGCGCGGCAGCCTCACGCTGCGCGGCCACTGGCTCTTCGGCAGCGCGCGGGCGCCGATCACCTGCCCCGACGCCTCGCTCACCGCTCCCGGCCCGTGCGCCGGCGGCCAGCGCTCCGACGACCGGTGGTCGCCGAACACGCTGGGGGTCGACCTCGTCGCCGCCGGCGCGGGGCGGCTCCGGCCGCACCTCGGCGTCGGCGTCGCCCGGCTGCGGCCATCGCTGCAGGTGGACCGCGTGACGGCCGGCGGGCAGCGCGACTCGACGCTCGTCGTCGCATCGCTCACGCGCGCGGCGCTCTTCGGCGGGGTGGAGGTGCCGGTGGGCGGGGTGCGCGTCGGGGCGGAGGCGTACTGGGTGCCGGCGGATGCGGCGACGCTGCGCACCACCGTCACCGTGCCGCTGGTGCGCGGCGGGCCGGCGGCGCGCCGACGGAGGCGGTGAGGGTCGGGAGCCGGGGGCCCGGCGGCATCGGTGCGGAGCCGCGTAAGTTGCGAGGCATGGCGATCCCGCGCGGCCGACCGTGACCTCGGCACACGCACGGCCGTTCACGCTCGTGCTGAGCGGAGGCGGCATGAAGGGGCTTGCGCACGTCGGCGTGCTCCGCGCGCTCGAGCAGCGCGGCCTGGAGCCGACGCTGCTCGTCGGCTCGTCGGTCGGCGCGCTCGTCGCGGCGGGCTGGGCGTCGGGCCTCGGGCCCAACATGCTCGCCGAACGCGCCCTGCAGCTGCAGCGGCACGACCTCTTCCGCCTCGCCCACCTGGACATGGCGCTTCGGCGCCTCCGCTCGCCCGCGCTCTACCGTGCCGAGCCGCTTCAGGCGCTCGTGCACGAGCTGCTCGGCACGCTCACCTTCAGGCAGCTCCAGGCGCGCCTCCTCGTCAACACGGTCGACCTGAACGCGGGGGCGCAGGTGCTGTGGGGCCTCCCCGGCCTCGATGACATCCCCGTCGCCGACGCCGTGTTCGCCTCCTGCGCGCTGCCCGGCATCTTCCCGCCGCGCGAGATCCGCGGCCGGCACTACGTCGACGGCGCGATCGTCGAGAACCTGCCGGTGCGCCTCTCGGCGATGGCGGGGACGGGGCCGGTGATCGCGGTGAACCTGAACAGCGGGATGATCCGGCGCCGCGCGGTCGAGACGCAGGGCTTCGCCGCCACGTACACGCGCGGCCTCGAGCTGGTGATGCGGACCCAGATGGAGGGCGTGCTGCGGCGCTGGAGCGATCCGCCGCTCGTGCTCGTGCATCCGCGCGTCGAACAGGTGGGGATGTTCAGCTTCGAGCACACGCCCTTCCTCATCGAGGAGGGGCACCGGGCGATGGCGGCCGCGCTGGACGCGCTGGACGCGCTGCCGGGGGGATTGTTCGCGCTGGAGAACGGGGTGTACCCCCGCCGCGCGGTTCGGATCAGCATCGACGCGGGGCGCTGCATCGGGTGCGGGGAGTGCGGGCTGTGGGCGCCGCGCGTCTTCCGCGGCGCGCCGGGCCAGGTGCCGGAGGTGCTGGAGCCCCGCCACGAATGGTCGCCGATCG
Source organism: Gemmatimonadales bacterium (assembly GCA_033764615.1). Classification (GTDB taxonomy): domain Bacteria; phylum Gemmatimonadota; class Gemmatimonadetes; order Gemmatimonadales; family GWC2-71-9; genus JANRIU01. Next base: position 8,197 of record JANRIU010000044.1, read on the forward strand.
ACGGGTCGTACGTGCAGCACTGCCCCGTGGAGGCGATCCGGGTGGACGACGCGGACTGAGCGTCCGCGCCGCCTCAGGGCACGACCGAGAAGAAGACCGTGCCGAGCCGCTGGATGACGACGACGGCGGCGCCGGCGATCGCGACCAGCGCGAGCGCGCGGAGCGCCCCCTCCGCCACCGGCGACCAGAGCCGTGCCAACGCCGACCCCACCTCCAGCATCACCAGCCCGCCGAGCAGGAGCAGCGTCACCTTGAGGCGGATCGGCAGCTCGTCGTACCGGATCGGGTGTGCGGCGACGGCCGCGGAGAACAGGCTGTCGATCGCCCGGCGCTCGACCGCCGGATACGGGACGGGGTCGAGCGTGACGGTGCCGATCGGACCACGACGCGCCGACCGGACCGTGACCGCGGCGGGGCCCACCTCGATCGCCAGCGTGTCGGCCCCTGCGACCATGCGCAGCACGCTCGCGTCCCCCGATACGGTGGGCGCGGCGAGGCGCATGCCCCGCCCCCACGTGCCCAGCGCGACCACGACCCGTCCTTCGGGCGCTCGCGCCGCGACGGCGAGCGTGGGCCACGGCGTCGGCACGCGCGCGTGCACCTGCCATCCGAGCCAGGTCGCCCGGTCACCCGAGACGATGGTGCGCTCAAGTGCCACGTCGCCGGCCACCCGCAGTGATCGCTCGCCCGCCCTCGACGCGAGGCGCCACGCGTCGCCATCCGCCTCGAGCGTGACATCGGGGCCCGCCTGCCATGCCGTGAGCACGCCGGCCGCCGGCGCCCCGCGCCAGGCATCCAGCAGGAGCAGCGAATCCGGACCGAGCCGGATGACGGTCCTCGTGAACAGCGTGCCGGAGGAGGTGGCGCTGGACGCGCGGACCGCCACGATGCCGCCCGCCCGGCCGACCGCCTCGAGCCTGGTACGCCGATCATCGCGCCATGACTCTCCGCGGACATGCGGGCCGTTGGCGGCATTCCACCCGACCGCGTCGTCGCGCTCCCCGCCGCCGTACGGCCAGTACCCCGACGCGGAGAGCCACTCCGTCCCCGACGTGCGATAGTGCACCGACAGGTCGTCGCTGTGGCGGTGGGCGTGCCCCATGAAGCGTCCACCGACGACGAGCATGTGCTCCTCGCCGCCGACACGCGCCGCCCCCTCCTTCCAGATCGCCAGGCCGCCGACCGGCATGACCGCCAGCGTGTCCCGCGACGGCGCGGCGCAGGGCAGCTCGCACCACCCTCGGGGCACGACCCCGCCGACGCGGTGCTCGGTGTCCCCGGTCACCGGGAGCGAGCCGTCAGCACGGAGCAGCGTACCGAGCACGCGTTGCGCGAGGGCACGGCGCTCGGAGACACCCGCGTCGAGCGGACGCCCCGCGACCCGGGCCGTGGACTCGGCGATGGCCAGCAGTCGCACACCCAGTTCCTGATAGCCGGCGGAGTGCTCGAGCACCACGCCATCACTCGCCACGTAGTACGGCACGAAGCTCCCGATGCGCGCTCGCGCCACGCCGTCCCATGCCGGGCTGGGGCCGAGCCCGGGGAACGCGGTGGCCAGCTGGAGCAGGGCGATGGCCTGCATCAATCCGTGGTTGGTCGCTGCCATGTACATGGGCGGCGACGCGAGGCGCTCACCGTCCCGCAGCGCGAGGCGCAGGACGGCCTCCCGGTCGGCAGCGCCCAGCCGACCCCTGTGCCGGCGCCACACCTCCGCGATCACGGCCACGCGCGCCGCGATCGCGTGATCGTTCCACAGGTGGCCCAGGGGAAGTCGGCGCCCGCGCTCGACGGCGGCCAGCCCGAGCAGGTGCTCCAGGGCGATCGAATCGTCCGCGGCGCGGCGGAGGTGGACGGGGGCGTGCAGCAGCATCGCCGCGCCGTCGAGGCTGGCGACGCGCAGCTCGTCGGTGGGTCGCCCCGGCATGTCGAGGTCGGACGCCGAGCGGACGGGACCATGACGGAGCGAACCCGAGCCCGGCACGGGGATCGCCCGACCGGCGCGGAGGTCGTCGAGCCGCGCCGGCAGCGCCTCGGGCGAGATGCCCGGCGGGGTCGTGAACGTCCAGCGCCCGATCGCCGCGAGGACGCTGTCCGGCGCGCCGGGGTCGCCGGGCGGCGGGGTGTCACTCGCCAGGAAGCGATGCAGGGGCCGGTACGACGTGAGCACGGCGAGCCACGTCAGCGCGAGCAGCACGAGCGGGAGCGCTCGTGACGCGGCGCGGAGCCACCGCATCACGCGCCGGCCGGCCGCTCGAGCTGGAAGACGAACTCGTTGCAGCCTTCCATGCCGCGCTGCGTGCGCATGGTGCGGAGCCGGAAGCCGCGCGCCTGGAAGTCGTCGACGATCTCCTCGGGCTTCGCGACCTCGAACGGGTACCCGCCGAGCCAGTCCTTCCAGTCGTGCACCACCGACATCCCGCGCCCCTTCCGGTACTCGAGGTATGGCGCGAAGGGGTTGCGGCCCCAGACCACGTCGGCGATGAAGCCGCGCAGCAGCCACCACGGCACGAAGGTGCCGAGCACCAGCCACTTCCCCACCGGCCCGCTGCAGTAGAAGCGCTTGATCCGCTTCCAGCGGTGCGACCACGCCCCCTGGTCGTTGTAGATGGCGATGAAGAACTCGCCGCCCGGTGCCACCGCCTGCTGCGCGATGTGGATGGCGTCCCACATGGCGCCCGTGTGATGGAGCACGCCCCACGAGTACACCACGTCGAACTGCCCCAGCCCCCGCACGAACCCCGCGTCCAGCGCCGACCCCTGCCGCACCTCCCACCCCGCATCCTCCGGGAAGTACCGCCGCCGCAACTCCCGCG